>CALCXK010000104.1 GCA_937905835.1 uncultured Ilumatobacter sp.
CGGTCATCGGTGCAGTCTGACACTTGCCGTAGGGTCCGCTCCATGAAAATCGGCATCAACGGCTCCGGCCGCCTCGCATCACCCGACCTCGACGCGATCGTCGCTGACATCGAACAGAGCGAATCAGATGGCTACACCAGCTACTGGCTCGCGCAGACAGCCCTCGCTGACTCCATCGCACTGCTCGGCATCGCCGGTCGGACGACGTCGGAAATCGAACTCGGCACGGCCGTCGTGCCGACCTGGACACGTCACCCCGAGGTCATGGCTGCCGGGGCGATCACAGCACAGGCAGCATCGAAAGGCCGGCTCGTGTTGGGTATCGGGCTCGCTCACCAGACGACAGTCGAAGACCGATGGGGAATGGCCTGGGAACGCCCGGTCAAGCACATGTCCGAGTACCTCGCGATCCTCGACTCCCTGCTGAACACCGGTACCGCCTCGCTCAAGGGCGAGGTCTGGTCACTCAACCAGCAGGCAGCATTGATGACCGATACGCCGCCGAAAGTGATGATCGCTGCGCTTGGCGAGCAGATGCTCAAGATCGCCGGCAAGCGGACCGACGGAACAATCCTCTGGTGCGTCGGCCCGAAGACGCTCGAAGCACAGATTGTTCCGGTCATCAGCGACGCCGCCGACAGCGCCGGTCGTCCCGCTCCCCGTGTCGTATGCAGCCTTCCGGTCTGCGTCACCGACAACCCGCAGCCAACGCGCGATTTCGTCGGCCAGATGCTCGCCGGTTACGCCGAATTGCCGTCGTACCGGGCCATGCTCGACATCGAAGGCGTACACGGCGTCGAAGAGATCTCGCTGATCGGTGACGAGGCAACGGTCAACGCCGGCCTCGACGCAATCGCAGCCGCAGGCGCCACCGACTTCACCGCCGTGGTCATCCCCGACCGCGACGGCCCGGCACGCTCACTCAACCTCCTCCAGGCCCGCGCGGACTGTCCGACATCGTTGTGACAGAGACCTCACGGGGTCAGAGAACTGCCATGCCGTCCATTTCGCCGAGCGGATCGCTGATCAGTTCGATGCGTTCGCCATCGGGACCAGCGCAGTAGAGCGAGCTGCCACCGACAACGAACATCTCGACGCCAGCCGCTTCGAGTTTCCGCCTCAACCGATCCCAGTTGTCCGGGGAAACCGAAATGGCGAGGTGGTGGTGCCCGCCGAGGACCTCGGCGTACTCCTCGAGCTCCAGACCCGGGAAGTCGAAGAAGGCCAAGGCGTTGCTGTTGCCGATGTCAAAGAAGAAGTGGGTCGATCCCTCGTAATCACGGTTCTCGAACAGTTCGGTCAGCGGGAACTCAAGGAGCCCCTGGTAAAAGTCGATCGTCCGCTCGACGTTGCTGGAGATCAGCGCCTGATGATGCACCCCGCGGGCCGATGACGTCGGCCGATCGGCCGCTGCGCGGAGGTGCTTCTGGCGCATCGCCGCCCACTCGTCGACGCGGTCGGGATGGTCACCGTCATGCGTCGACCCAAAGTGCGGTGATTCGGTTGTCATCGCAACAGTCTTCCGTGGCAAGAGGTGATTCACACGCCCGAGGTCTGAGCGGTTCAGTACATCGAGCCGCTGGATCCCTTGATGTCGTTGCCGCGTGCGCGGTCGAGTTCGGCGTCTATCCCGAGCTTCATCGCCTGAAGATCACCGGTGACGGTGACCATCCGGTAGCCGCGGCCAAGCCGATCGGGAGTCAGCGCACCCGTTGCATGAATACCGGCAACAACCCCGCGTGCGTTGCAGCCTGCAGCGATCGTGTTGAGTGCTTCGAGAAATTCAGGGGCCTCGTCGTGATTGCCCGGTCCGAGGCCCAATGTGATCGAGAGGTCAGACGGACCGACGTAGACCGCGTCGATTCCCGGCACCGCAAGAATGTCGTCGAGATTGCCGACCGCCTCGATCGTCTCGATCATCGGGATACAGGCAACATTGTCTTTTGCCCACTCGAAGTACGGCCGATCGGTCCGCGCTCCGACGAGGGTCGGGCCGCTACTGCGGGCGCCATCAGGCGCGTACCTGCACGCACGGACAGCGGCTTCGGCTTCAGCGACCGTGTTCACCATTGGGATGATGACGCCCTGCGCACCGGCGTCGAGCATCTTGCCGATGATCCCCGGCTCGTTCCATGGCACCCGCACGATCGGCCGCCCACCGCCAAGCAAGACCGCCGGGATCATCGAGACGCAGTCGGAATATTCGACAGCACCGTGCTGCGCATCGATGCAGATGTAGTCGAAGCCTGCTCGCGCCACGGCCTCAGCCGTCACACTGCTGGGCACCGACACCCAGCCTCCGAGCGTCGTTCCACCGTCGTTCCAGATCTGTCGGAGTGTCTCCATTGGCACAGTCTCGCGCCTCCGAGTGCTCAGTTCACCACGCTGGCCGGACGGCCATCGAGCACGGCGAGGGCATTGTCAATCGCGTGCTCGAACAGCCGCCGCCGACCTACCGCTGTCGACGATGCGATATGCGGTGTGATGATCACATTCGACCGCTCGAGGAGCGGGTGCCCGATCGGCAACGGCTCGGGCTCGGTGACGTCCAGCGCAGCACCGGCAACGTGTGCGCTATCGATGGCCGCCACCAGCGCGTCCTGATCGATGAGTGGGCCGCGTGCGCAATTGACCAAATAGACGCCGCGGCGCATCGATGAAATCGACTCGGCGTTGATCATGTGCCGAGTTGCCGGGAGGGACGGGGCATGCAGCGAGATCACGTGGGATGTCGCAAACAATTCGTCGAGCCCGACGAGTTCGACGTCGCCGACCGGACTCTGCTTGATGCCCGGGTCGTTGGCGATCACACGCATCCCGAGGCCGAGTGCGGCGCGGGCTACTCGCACCCCGATCCGGCCGAGCCCGACGAGTCCGAGCGTCGCCCCGTCGAGTTCGAGCGACGTAGCAACTGTGGGGCCGCCCAGCCCTGCTGAAGATCGGGCCTGCTGGATCGGGAGCTGCTTAGTGACGGCGAGGAGCAACATCATGGCGTGCTCAGCCGTCGACACTGTCGGCGAATCAGGCCCGTTGCAGACCACAACGCCCGCTGCACGAGCAGCGTCGAGATCGACGTTGTCGTACCCGATGCCCATGCGCGAAATCACTCGAAGGTCGGGGAACCTCCCGAACCGCTCGGCACCCCAGTGATGACCGATGCCGATCACCGAGGCAGCTTGGCCGACCAACTCGGTGTCGGTGTGCCCGACCAGGCGGGCCCGACCTTCGACGTAGGCGAGGTCCGCGTCGAGGATCGGTCGGTCGAGGTGAAGCGTGTGGATCGCTGTCATAGGTCCCAGGTTGCCAGGCCCGGCTCGTCGACCAGTCAGTCGGGCGCGTCAGATTTCGTATTGGATCGCGTTGCGCGAGCTCACCTTGCCGGAAATGAACTCCTGCACCAGTCCGACATGGTCGGCGTGATCGCGGTAGGTGGCAAAGTCGTCAGCGGACGCGAAGTCGGCCACGACGACGTAGTCGCTGTTCCCGTCAGCGGTACCGACGTTCGGGCCGTAGACATACGACTTAATAACGTCGACCTTGCCAGGCAGCGCGTCGAAAGCAGCAGTCGTCGCCGCGACATGGGCATCACCAATCCCATCGGCCCAGGAGAACATCACAACGTGGCGAAACATGATGCCCATCATGCCTGATCCGCGATCCGTCGCACGGTTCGACTGGCCGCTGACCCGTTAGGGGGTGTCGAGGTGGGCAAGCAGGCCGTCGAGCGCGATGACATAGCTGTGCTTGCCAAAACCTCCAACGACACCGAGGCACACCGCGCTGAGCACCGATGAGTGGCGAAACTCTTCGCGGGCGTGCACGTTCGACAAATGTGTCTCGACGACGGGGAGTCCACACGCCGCAATCGCGTCACGCAGTGCAATGCTCGTGTGGGTGTAGGCCCCAGGGTTGAACACAACGCCGTCGGCCCAGGTGCGCGCATCGTGCAGCGCATCGATCAACTCGCCCTCACTGTTCGACTGCGCATCGTGGAGTTCGACATCGCGATCGGCAACGCTCGCATGGAGCTCGGCAAGGATGTCGTCGAGCGTGTCGGCTCCGTACACGTCGGGCTCGCGCGTTCCGAGCAGGTTCAGGTTCGGTCCGTTGAGAACGAGGATCTGGCGCGCCATGGACCAGACACTACGCGCCACCGGTCTGCAGCTGGCGGACGGGTTCTCAGGTACGCGCTGACTCGGTGTGTCCGTCGACGGTCAAGGCCTGGCCACTGATACGCGCGCCAGCCGGCGAGCAGATGAACCGAACCATCGCCGCAATGTCTTGCGGATCGATGAACGTCTGCAGCGACACGGCCTTGGTGAAGCCGGCGCGAATATCAGCAGCCGGCCGGCCGCTCGCCGCCGCCTCGAGATCAACGACACGATCCATGCGTTCGTTGTTCACCGAACCAGGGCAGATCGCGTTGACTCTGATACCGAACTCGCCGAGCTCCATCGCCATCGTCTTCGTCAGGCCAATGACCGCCCACTTCGATGCTGCGTAGGGCGCTCGATACGGGAACCCAAACAGCCCGGCGGTCGACGACAGATTGACAATCGAACCGCTGCGCTGCTGGATGAGGTGCGGGATGACACGCCGACTGGTGAGGAACATGCCGGTGACGTTGACATCGAGTGTCTGACGCCAGGCATCAAGATCGAGGTCTTCAAGGCGCCCACCCGGCCCAGCGATTCCGGCGTTGTTGACAAGTACATCAACACCATCCAACGCCTCGACTGCCTCGTCGATGAAGGCATCAACCGCAACCTCGTCGGAGACGTCAGCAACCACCGCGCGGATACCTGGCCGCTCGGCGCCCATTGTTGCTACCGCATCGGAAGAGACGTCGCAGACAAACACCGATGCACCGGCGTCGGCAAACTCCTCGGCAATCGAGCGCCCGATGCCTGCAGCCCCTGCCGTCACAATTACCCGCAACCCGCTCACCCTCGCATCCATCCCGCTGACTCTAGGTCAGCACGACTCGCCCGGCGCCGGACACGGACCCATTCTCAGATATTGGGTATCATTCTCACTGCATGGTGGCCACGAGCGAACTCGAACGAGCAGTCAACGACCGACTCGCCGAACACGATCTGCGCTACACCGCTGGCCGGCGTGCAATTGTTGAAGGGCTCAAGGCTGCCGATGGGCCGGTCACGCTCCCCGAACTGCTCGACTCCTCGCCCGATCTGGCGCAAAGCTCGGCTTACCGGAATCTGGGCTTACTCGAAGAGGCCGGTGTCGTCCGACGGCTGGTTCACGGCGGCGAGCACGCTCACTTCGAACTCTCCGAATCGCTCACCGAGCACCACCACCACCTGATCTGCGAATCGTGCGGGCTTGTCCGCGACGTCACCCTCGAAACCAAGCTCGAACGCACACTCGACAAGGCCTTTGACACGCTCGCCGAGGCCGAAGGCTTCGTCACGACGCACCACACCGTCGACCTCTACGGCCTCTGCAGCACCTGTCGCTGAGCCGGACACAGTGTGACCGCTAGTGATCGTGGTGGTGATGTTCGTGGTCTTCGTGGTGGACGCCGTCGTCGATGGCCACCACTTCGTCTCCGAGCTGGAGCACCCGCCCGCCGTAGGCCGCGACAAGGTGCTCGGGTGTCAGCGCCTCGGCTGGCGGGCCTGACGAGACGACTCGCCCTTTGACCAGCACGACGTGATCGGAGCGCGCTGCCTCATCGAGATCGTGTGTTGCCACGACAACCGTTCGGCCGGCGGCGCGTTCTTCCTCGATGATTTTACGAATCTGACCGATCGACACGATGTCCAAGCCAGCGACCGGCTCGTCGAGCAAGAGAATGTCTGCTTCTTGGGCGAGTCCCTGCGCAACGAAGACGCGCTGCCGTTGACCACCGGACATTTCGGCAAGGTGCCGTTTGGCCAGGTCGGCGATGTCGAGCCGATCCATGGCTCTATCGATCGCTGCTCGGTCGTTGGCCCGAAGCCGGCCGAACGGGCCGCGCTGCGCCGCGCGACCAAGCGCAACGACCTCGCGAGCTGTCACCAGCAAATGCTCGGAGGCATGTTGCGTCTGCAGGACATACGCGACATCGCCGCCTACATTAATGTCGCCCACAAACGGGAGGACGTGAGCAATGGCGTGAAGCAACGTCGACTTGCCGGAGCCGTTGGGCCCGACCAAGGCCGTGACGCCGTGAGGGATCTCCAGATGATCGACGCGCATCGCTTCCCTCCCCCCACGGCTCACTCGAATGTTGTCGACAGTGATCGCAGGCGCGCTGCCTTTCGCTCGGTCCACACCAGAATCTGGTGAATCAGGGGTTGCCATATTGAGAGTGATTCCCATATCATAGCCTAATGAGAATGATTCTTACTCCTGTTGCCTTATTCGCCGTTGCTCTGAGTGCCTGCGGGTCCAACAGCGACACCGGGCAGGCCGTCCTCCCGTCGGTCGTCGTCACGACGAGCATCGCTGGCGACATGGTCACTGCAGCACTCGGGGACCTCGTCGGCTCCGCACTGACCGTCGACATCATCACGCCCGTTGGCGCCGATGCACACGAGTTCGCTCCGTCGGCCAAGCAGGCCGAGACGATGGAAAACGCCGACCTGCTCGTCGTCAACGGCCTTGGCTACGAGGAGGGCATGACCGACCTGATCGCTAACGCCATGGACGCCGGTGCCGTCACCTTCGTTCTCGGCGGCGCACTCGAGCCGTCGGAGGGTGTCGACCCGCATGTTTGGCTCGACCCGGTGTTGATGTCAGAAGTGTTCGCCACGTTCCCCGAAGCCGTCGCCAGCACGACCGGGGTTCCCATTGCCGACGTCAGCGCGAATACCGCCGCTTACGTTGCCGAACTCGTCGAACTCGACGCGACGATCATCGCTGCGTTCGCAGCCAACCCCGACCTCCAACGCAACTTGGTGACGAGCCACGACGCGCTCAGCCGCTTCGCCGATCGCTACGGATTTACCATCGTCGACACGATCATCCCGTCGGTGAGCACGAGTGCGGGTGCATCGGCCGCCGACCTCGACGGAGTCCTCGAAGCCATTCGCACCAACGACGTCCGCGCAATCTTTTCCGAGACAACGGAATCGGATGCACTGGCGCAGGCAATTTCCGACGAAATCGGGCGCGACGTGCCGGTCATCGAACTGTTCACCGAAAGCCTCGGTGAACCAGGCACCGGCGCCGACACCTACATTGGCATGATGGCGACGAACGCACAACTGATCGCTGACGCACTCAGTTGATGGTTGCCGCATTTTCAGACGTTGTCCTCGATGCTTTCCAGTCGCAGATCTCGCAACGCGCACTGATCGGCGGCCTGCTCGCCGCCACGACCACGGCCCTCGTCGGCACATGGGTTGTAGTGCGCGGCCTGGCCTTCTTCGGCGACGCGCTCGCGCATGGCGTGCTTCCCGGTATCGCACTCGCTGCGATCTGGGGCTTCGATCTGACGCTCGGTGCGCTCGTCAGCGCACTCGTGATGGTGGGCGGCGTCAACTTGGTCAACCGCACCACCCGGCTCTCGGACGACACCGGCATCGGCTTGCTCTTCGTCGGAATGCTCGCACTCGGCGTCGTGATCCTGAGCCGCGAGGCGACCTTCACCGGCGACCTCACCGGCTTCCTGTTCGGCGACGTACTCGGTGTTCGGAGCGATGAGATCCGCCTCGGCATCGTCGCCCTCGTTATTACCGTCATCGGGCTCGTCGCAGGGCACCGCTCGTTCCTCGCGCTCGCGGTCAACCGCGACAAAGCCGAAACACTCGGGTTGAAGCCGGGCTTGGCCCACGCTGCACTACTCACCTTGCTCGCCGTGTCGGTTGTGTCGAGCTTCCGCGTCGTCGGGACCCTGCTCGTCTTCGGGTTCCTCGTCGCTCCCCCAGCCTCCGCTGTCCTGATCGTCAGGCGCATTCCGGTGGCGATGGCTGTTGCCGTGCTCTTCGGGTGGTCATCAGTCGTACTCGGCTTGATCGTCAGCTACCACCACGACACGGCAGCATCAGCAACCATCGCCGGGCTGGCGGTTGCTCAGTTCTTCGTCGTGCTCATGGTCACCGAAACGCAGCATTGGCGACAGCGGCGCCGCGTCGCTGAGCTGGCCTGATCAGCACTGTCTGATCAGCATTCGGGAACACGTACCGACACGTTGATCGCGAGGCCGGCCTGGCTGGTCTCTTTGTAGCGATCGGACATGTCCTCAGCAGTTTCGCGCAGGGTCTTGATCACTTCGGCGAGCGACACGCGCGCGTCTGCCGGGTTGCTCGCCACCGCCAGTTCAGCGGCATTGATTGCCTTGACCGCGCCCATCGTGTTCCGCTCGATACACGGCACCTGGACAAGGCCGCCGACCGGGTCGCAGGTGAGTCCGAGGTGATGTTCCATCGCGATTTCCGCCGCCATCAGGGCCTGCTCGACTGTGCCACCGAGTGCTTCAGCCAGCGCCGCTGCTGCCATCGCGCTCGACACCCCGACTTCAGCCTGACAGCCTCCCATAGCTGCCGAGATCGTGGCGCCCTTCTTGAAGAGCGTGCCGATCTCGCCGGCGACGAGCAGGAAGTCAATGATCCCCGACTCGGTAACCGGCTGCTCCGAGAAGCACACGTGGTACAGCAGCACTGCCGGGATGACGCCCGCTGCACCGTTGGTCGGTGCCGTGACAACTCGGCCAAGGTCGGCGTTCTCTTCGTTCACTGCCATCGCGAACGTGCTGACCCACTGCAGAATCTCGGCGAAGCGGAAATCGCGACTCTGAATCAACTCAACCCATTCGCCTGATGTCGGCGCGTCGTCGCCGCCAAGCAGCCGTCGACTGAGCGGCGCAGCGCGACGCCGGACATCGAGCCCACCTGGCAGCATGCCGTCGGTGTGGCAGCCGCGGTAGACGCCTTCGAGCATCACTGCCCAAATGTCGCGAAGCCCGGTTCGAATTTCGTCGATCGACCTCCACTCCTGTTCGTTGGTCCACACGACATCAGCGATTCGGCAACCGCGGGTGGTGCAGTGCTCCAGCAGGTCGTCTGGACTCTGCGCTGGATGCGGGAGTGCAAGAAAGTTCTTGGCGCCGGGGATCTCGTCGGCGCCCACGACGAACCCGCCGCCGACTGAGTAGTACGACGCCGACCGCGGTTCGCCGGCGATGGTTGCTTCGCAGGTCATGCCGTTCGCGTGCCCCGGCAGCCGAGCATCGATGTGGAAGACGATGTCGTTCGCCATCTCGAATCGCGCGGTGTGGCCAGCAACCAATTCGACCGTTCCCGCGCGGGCAAGACCGTGGACGTGCTCGGCAATCGCCGCGACGTCGACGGTTTCTGGCTCGTAGCCGAGGAGCGCGAGCGCAATCGCCTGGTCGGTGGCGTGGCCTTTACCTGTCAGGGCCAACGACCCGTACAGATGGATGCGAACGTGCTCGACGTCGTGCAGCCCGAGCGACTCCGCTGCCAACTCCTCAGCGAGTTCACCGAGCCATCGCTGGACCGCTCGCCACGGGCCGAGCGTGTGCGAGCTCGACGGGCCAACACCGATTTTGAGCATGTCGAAGACGCTGAGCGACTCGATGGCAGAATCTCGCTGAACAGTGTCCATGACCGCGTGGACTGTACTTGCTGGTTGTCGAGCCGATCGCGACAACCAGACCCACCACCCCCAAAAAAACCCCACCCCCACACCCCCCAGCCGGATTGAACTCGAACCCGCAAACACTTGTATTCTGCAACAATGCCGGCAGATGTAGTGATGGACAAAGATGCCCTGCGCTCCAAGTACCTGGAAGAACGCGACAAGCGGCTCCGGAGTGACGGCAACGAGCAGTACGTCGAGCTCACCGGCCAGTTCGCCAAGTACCTCGAAGATCCGTACGTCGAACCGGCCGAGCGAGAATCGCTGCACGACGATGTCACCTTTGCCTTCATTGGCGGCGGTTTCGCCGGGCTTCTCGCTGGTGCCAAGATGCGCCAGGCCGGCATCGACGACATCCGAATCATCGAAAAGGGCGGCGACTTCGGTGGCACCTGGTACTGGAACCGATACCCCGGCGCCCAGTGCGATACCGCCTCGTTCGTCTACATGCCGCTGCTCGAAGAGACCGGCCACATGCCGAGCGAGAAGTACTGCAAGGGCCCCGAGATCCTCGACCACTGCCGTCGCATCGGCGAGCACTTCGACCTGTACGAGAAAGCGGTCTTCTCTACCGAGGTGACCTCGCTCGATTGGGATGAATCGGCGAGCCGCTGGATCATCAAAACGAACCGCGGCGACGAGATGCGCGCCAAGTTCATTGCCATGGGCACCGGCCCGCTGCACCGTCCAAAGCTCCCCGGTATCGCCGGGATCGACACCTTTGGCGGCCACACCTTCCACACCAGCCGTTGGGACTACGAGTACACGGGCGGCAACCCCGCGGGCGCTCCGCTCGATGGTCTTGCCGACAAGCGGGTTGGCATCATTGGCACGGGTGCCACCTCGGTGCAGTGCATTCCGCACCTTGCCCGCGCTGCGAAAGAACTGTTTGTCTTCCAACGCACACCATCTTCGATTGACGTCCGCAACAACCATTCGATCGACCCGGAGTGGTTCGACACCCTCGAGCCGGGCTGGCAACAGCGCTGGCTGGTCAACTTCACCACCCTGCAGACCGGTGGCTTTGTCGACGAAGACTTGGTGAAAGACGGGTGGACCGACATCAGCAAGCGCATCCGCGACAAGCTGTTCTCCGCTGATCCCCCGGAGTTCACACCGGAGGCGATGGAGCGGGCGTACCACGACAGTGACGACGAGAAAATGACCGAAGTCCGCGCCCGCGTCGACCAGGTCGTCGACGACGAGATCACCGCCGAAAAGTTGAAGCCCTGGTACCGCCAACTATGTAAGCGTCCCTGCTTCCACGACGAGTACCTCCTCGCGTACAACGAGCCGGGCACCCACCTGATCGACACCGACGGCAAGGGCGTCGAACGCATCGACGACACCGGCATCTGGGCCAATGGCGAGCATTACGAACTCGACTGCCTGATCTACGCATCTGGTTTCGAAGTCGGCACCGAGTACGCCCGCCGCTCGGGCTTCGAAACCGTTGGCCGTGACGGCCTGACGTTGAGCGAATACTGGGCTGACGGCATGTCGTCACTCCACGGCATCCACATGCACGGTTTCCCCAACCTCTTCATGGTGCAGCCGACGCACGGCGCCAACCTGATTTCGAACATCCCCCACAACCTCATCGAGCGCGGTAACACGATCGCCGCGATTGTGAAACACGCCAGCGACATCGACGCCGACCGAGTGGAGGTGACTCCCGAAGCCGAAGCAGCTTGGATGGAACGGCTGATCACCGGTGGTCGGCAATTTGCTGGCAACCCCGACTGCACGCCGGGCTATTACAACAACGAAGGCCAAGACGCGGGGCCCGGCGACATGGTCAACCGGCTCGGTTTCCCCGAGGGCCCGACTGCATATTTCGAGTACATCGCCGACTGGCGCTCGTCGGGCGAGTTTGCCGGACTCGAATTCCGCTCCTGACTCGGTTGATCAGGCGTGCTGCAACTCGTGGGCGACAATCGCATCGTGAGTGTTCGCCAGCCGCTGCACGGACCGAGCCGCAAGACGGTCAACCAGTCCGTAACCCCGGGCGACTGACGGCCCAACGAACACAGCGACCAGCACGGTGCCAAAGCCAGCAGGGCCACCGAGAGTAACCCCGGCGATAATCCAGGTCGCCTCGAGCATCGGACGAACAAGTGACTCCGGGCGCCCGACACGGTCAGAGGCAGCACGAGCCAGCAGCTCCCCCGACCCAGCGCCCAAGCCCGAGACGATCAGGGCCCCAGCACCAATACCGATGCCACCGATGGCAACGAGTTGGAATGCGATCCGCACGATCAGCAACGTCGGCGCCTCGAACATTTCGAGAGCGGCGAGGACCGACTGCAGCGCCGGCCCGATCAGGAAGGGCGACAGCAGCGTCCCGAAGCCCGGCCGCCGACCCAGCGCCCATGCACCAAGGATCAGCGATCCCACGGTTGCCCACACGGCAACGGTCAGCGGGAGGCCGGTACGCGCCTGGATCGCACCGATGAACACATCGAGCGGGCCAGGGCCGAGATCGGTCCAGAGCGTCACTGCAACGGACGCCGCAATCAAACAGGAACCCGCAACTAACAGGAGGAGGCGAGTCGAATAGGCGAGCACCCGACGGGGCGGGCCCTTGGAGACCACTGCAGCGACGGCACCGGCGCGCGACCAGGCGCGACGACGAAGCCGCTGACCGATCGTGGTGTGCTGGTCGTTACTCACACAATGAGTATCGGCAGTCCAACGCCTGTACCGGAGGGCAGTTCCGGTGTCTTTCGGCACCGGTGCCGGGGGTCACCATTGCAAACAAAAACGTGCAAGTCTTTCAAAATGACACAGCGAACGATCTTGATCACCGGCGCAGGCTCTGGCTTCGGGAAGGGCGCAGCGATCGAGCTGGCCGCACGGGGACATGCCGTGATCGCCGCGACAGAGACCCGTGAGCAGGCCGATGCGCTCGCGGCCGAACATCCCGAGCTCACGACGATGAAGCTCGACGTCACCTCGTCCAACGACATCGCAGCAACGGCCAACCTCGGCGTTGACGTGCTCATCAACAACGCCGGCATGGGCGTGATGGCCCCGATGATCACTGTGCCGATGGCCAAGGTTCGCGCCATCTTCGATGTCAACGTGTTCGGCATGGTCGAAATGTGCCAGGCCATCGCCCCGGGCATGATCGAGCGTGGCTCGGGCCGCATCATCAACGTGTCGTCGGTTGCGGGCATTCTTGCTTCACCGCTCACGTCGCCGTATTGCATGACCAAGCACGCGGTGGAGGCATTCACGAAGAGCCTGCGTGGCGAACTCGCACCACACGGCGTCGATGTCTGCAAGGTCAACCCGGGCCCGTACAACACGGGCTTCAATGACCGGATGGTCGACGGGATTACCGAGCACATTGCTGCTGGCGACGAGGCGACTCACGCCGCCAACCAGATGGTCCGCGACATCGTCCTGACCGACCAGCTTGACCCGACCGACGTCGTCCTCGCGCTCGCCAACCTCGCCGAGGCCGACGAGACACCAATGGAAACCCTGCTGCCCGAAGGCATCGGCGAGCTGCTGACCGCCATGCTCGAAGCCGAGAGCTGACCGCAGCGTGACGTTGGTCAGACACTGTCGCTGAGATTGCCGCAGCGACACTGGTGATTCGTACACTGACGGCGTGGCAAATCCCTGGTTCGAGTCCATCGCCGTCGCACAGCAGCGCGCCAAGCGTCGCCTGCCGAAGTCGGTGTACGGCGCACTGATCGCTGGCGCAGAAGCTGGGTTGACCAAAGACGACAACGTCGCAGCGTTCAGCGAACTCGGCCTCCGCCCGATTACGGCGGGCCAATCGGCCGAACGGTCGATGGAAACCGAAGTGATGGGCCAGCACCTATCGATGCCGGTCATCATCTCGCCGACCGGTGTTCAGGCCGTACATCCCGACGGCGAAGTCGCGGTCGCTCGAGCCGCTGTGGCGCGCGGCATCCCGATGGGGCTGAGCTCGTTCTCGTCGAAGCCGATGGACGAAGTGATGGCCACCGGGGCTGCGACGTTCTTCCAGATCTATTGGGCCGGCGATCGCGACTCGATGGTTGCTCGAATGGAACGCGCCAAGGTCGCTGGTGCTGTCGGCATGATCCTCACACTCGACTGGTCGTTCGTGCACAGCCGTGACTGGGGCAGCCCGGCAATCCCTGAATCAATCGGCCTGAAAACCATGATCAAGCACGGCCCCGAAGCGATCGTCAAGCCGCGTTGGCTGATCAATTGGCTGAAGTCCGGTGGGATCCCGCAGCTCGGCGCGCCGAACTTTCGCGTGTCGTCAAACGATCCCGTTCCCGGCTTCTTTGACGCCTACGGCACATGGATGGGCACCCCTCCTCCATCGTGGGCCGATGTCGCCTGGCTCCGCGCTCAGTGGGACGGCCACTTCATGGTCAAGGGCATCAACCGAGCCGACGAAGCTCGCAAGGCAGTTGATGCTGGCGCATCGGCGATCTCCGTCTCGACGCACGGCGGCAACAACCTCGATGGCACCCCGGCTCCCATTCGCTGCCTGCCCGAAGTTGTCGCAGCCGTTGGCGACCAGATCGAAGTCGTCATGGACTCCGGCATCCGCCGCGGTTCGGATGTCGTCAAGGCACTGGCGCTCGGCGCCAAGGCCGTGATGATCGGCCGCGCCTATCTGTGGGGTCTCGCTGCCAACGGTCAAGCCGGTGTCGAGAACGTGCTCGACGTGCTCCGTATGGGCATCGACTCGAACCTGATGGGTATGGGGAAGTCGTCGATCAGCGAACTGTCGCCTGACGACCTCGTCATCCCCGACGGCTTCTCACCACCTGTCCGCGACTGACAGCTGAACGGCGCAGGTGCGCCACACTGTCGGCATGACTTCGGTAACGATTGCTGGTGGTGGAATCGGTGGGCTCGTCGCAGCGATGTGCCTCCACGACGCCGGCCACAAGGTCGACGTGTTCGAATCGGTCATCGAGCCGTCCGAGTTGGGCGTCGGCATCAACGTGCTTCCGCACTCGGTGCGCGTGCTCGACGACCTCGGGCTCCTGCCAGCTCTTGATGCCGCCGGAGTTCGAACCGAGGCGCTGGCCTTCTTGTCGCGTGATGGGATCCGGATTTGGGAGGAGCCTCGGGGGCTCGCCGCCGGGAATCCTTGGCCGCAGTTCTCGATCCATCGCGGCAAGTTCCAGATGCTGTTGTGGCAGGCCGCCCTCGACCGACTTGGGCCCGAGCGATTCCACACGGGCATGCGCCTCGCATCGTTCGACCAGCGCGACGATCTGGTTACGGCGACGTTCCGGGATCGTCGTTCGGACATCGATATCGAAGTAGCGAGCGAGGTGCTCGTCGGCGCCGACGGCATCCACTCTGTTGTCCGTCAGCAGCTCCATCCCGATCAGGGTCTCCCCCATCCGTCGGGCCTCGTGTTGTGGCGCGGTGCCGTTCGAGCACCGGCATTCCTTGGCGGTCGCACCATGTTCATGGCCGGAGACGACGGGCAGAAAGCGGTGGTGTACCCAATCAGTGATCCTGATGACGATGGCATGGCGCTGATCAACTGGGTGGCCGAACGGCCGATGGACGTCGACATGGCGACCGTGAGCTGGAATCGTGAAGTCAACCCAGCCTGGGTCGCAGAGAGCTTCACTGACTGGGACTATGGCTGGCTCGACGTCGGCGCACTGATCGCATCGAGTGATGCGGCCTACGAGTTCCCGATGGTCGATCGTCATCCCGTCGATCGCTGGTCGTTCGGGAGGGTCACACTCCTCGGCGACGCGGCCCATCCGATGCGTCCAAACGGCAGCAACGGCTCGAGCCAGGCGATCCTCGACGGCGAGGCCCTGGCTGCTGCGCTGGCTCACACTGACGATGTTTTCGCGGCCCTCACGGCATACGAGTCGACGCGTCTTGAACTCACCACCAAGCTCACCCTGGCCAATCGGCAGGCCGGGCCCGAACGGGTCATGCAGTGGGTGGCTGATCGCTGCGCGGGGGTGTGCACCGATGAGCACACCTGCGTCGACACCGCCGTGCTCGAACGGGAAGCGAACGCCTACAAGCAACTCGCTGGCTTCGACCTCGCCACGCTGCAGGCAATGGCCGAACCCGGCTGAGCAAGAGCAAGGGCCCCGAGAGCGCAGCGATTTCGGCGAAGCCGCCGCTCCTCGCTAGAGGAGCACAATCGTCATGGACTGGCTCGCAGTTCCGAGCAGCTGGCCTGCCTCGCTCCACATCAGGCAACTGCTGTTGGCGAAACCATTTCCGACGAACTCGACCTGGTTGTCGCAGAGCACCCAGTCGGTGTCGGCAGGAGCTGCGTCGGCGTAGCGGATGGTGTTGTCGAGGCTGGACAGGTTCGTGACCCGCCCCATTGCATTGCCAACGACCGATGGCGCGTAGTCGGCAATGATCGCCAGAGCTGCTGCATCGACGCGGACGCCGGGCATCCGCACCCAGACCAGCGAACGGTTGTCGCCGGTTGCCTCGCCGACGCCGGAGAAGCCGAACATCCCGCGCGCCATCTTGACCTCGACATGGTCATGCAGCGACGCGTAGTCGAAGTGTCGTTCGGGGTCGACCGAGTCGGCAGGCGACAGGCAGTCGGGCATTGTGTCCCACACGCCGCGCAGCTTCTCGGGCCGCTCGCCCACGGCGCCAAGCACATTGACGATCTCGTTGCCCTCGGATGTGGCCTGCAGCCTGCACTGGGTGACGCTCCGGCCGATGGCAGGAGTGGCGACGTCGAGGTGCATCTCCGATGGGTTGTAGAGCGTGGCGATGTACTGCGCTGTGGCCCACACAGCCGGCTTACCCGTGTGCGCTTCCATCGCTGCGACGCCAGCCGCGAGGCCAACACCGCCGAACAGCGAGCCGCGCCCTCCACCAACCGCTCGGTCGGTAATCGGTACGCGGTATCCCCCAGCTCCCTGACCCACTTCGGTTATTCCGAGGAACTCAAATGTCGACTGTCTACTCACGCCTCGGGAAGCTACTGGCCCTCCCACCAGCCCCACCCACCCAGCCCTCCCACCAGCCCCACCCACCAAAGGCGTGAGGTAGGTGCGCATGGGGTGCGCACCTACCTCACGCCTTGGCAGCACAGGAGGACTCGTAGCGACGACACACCCGAGGCCATGCTGTCACCATGCCGACAACGTCATCGATGAATGTGGCTGACGCGGTGCGCGATGCCGACCTCCGGGTGTTGACCATGTGTTTGTTCCAGATCACCGGCGACCAGAAGTGGCTCGAGGCCCCGTACCTCCCACGGCGCGACGTCCGACTGATCGCACCGGAAGACGCCGGTTTCAGCGACGACATCGCCGACGAAATCCGTGCTGCCGCCGTTCATGCCATCGCCCTCGAGCCGGCCATTGCGGACCCCGGTGACGAGCTAATGGTCGAGATGATGAGCGTGTGCCTCGGCGAACCCATCCCCGCCGAATACGCGCCGATGATGCGCGAAGAAATGGGATTTCTCTCGCGCGACGTCGAGTGGCCCGCAGAGGCTGAGCGGCCATCCGTGCTCGTCGTAGGCGCCGGAGCAAGCGGCATCATCATGGGTGTTCGCCTCGACCGACTCGGCATCGATTACGACATCGTCGAGCGCAGCACGAGCGTCGGCGGCGTCTGGCGCGACAACATCTATCCGGGGGCCGGCGTCGACACGCCAAACCACGCCTACTCGTTTTCGTTTGCGAAGCCGAATCGCTGGTCGCGCTACTTCTCACCTCGGGCCGACCTCCATGACTATCTGCAGCGCAACGCAGACGAGTTCGGGGTCACGCCGAAGGTGCAGTTCGAGACCGAGGTGATCGGGGCACAGTGGAGCGACGACGCCGGCGAGTGGTCCGTCGAGCTGCAAACGCCGACCGGGCGCGAAACACGGCAGTATCGAGTACTGATCAGCGCGATCGGCCAGCTCAACGTTCCCAAGCCTCCACCGGTGCCGGGCCTAGAGAGCTTCCAGGGGCCAATATTCCATTCATCGCATTGGCCTGCCGATCTCGATGTCACCGGCAAGCGAGTGGCCGTGATCGGCACCGGCGCGTCGTCGATGCAGATCGTCCCGGCAATCGCTGACCAGGTCGCCGAGCTCACCGTGTACCAGCGCACAGCACAGTGGGCGCGGCCGGTTCCGCGCTATCACGACCCGATCCCCGACGGGTCGCAGTGGCTCTTCGAACATATGCCCTTCTATGCATCGTGGTTCCGTTTCGTCATGCTCTGGCGCTACGGCGACGGCCTTCTCCCACTGTTGCAGCGCGACCCTGATTGGAAGTTGCCGCATTCGATCAACCGCGCCAACGAGCGCCATCGGCAGCAGATGGAAGAGCACCTGCGGTCCGAACTCGACGGGCGGCCCGACCTGATCGACAAGTGCCTGCCGACCTACCCGCCCTACGGGAAACGAATTCTGCTCGACAACGGCTGGTTCGCCACGGTCCGCAAACCGAATGTCGAGCTCGTCGTCGAGGCGGTCGATCACCTCGACGCGTCCGGCGTCGTGGCCGGCGGCGAGCACCGCGAGCATGACATCGTCATCATGGCCAACGGCTTCGAGGTGTTCCAGTCGGCGAGCCGACTCGGTCTGATCGGCCGCGACGGCGTCAATCTGGCCGACCTGTGGGCGAACGACGATCCGTACGCCTACCTCGGCATCACCGTGGCCGACTTCCCGAACTTCTTCATGATGCAGGGCCCCACCACGGGCCTCGGTCACGGCGGAAGCGCCATCTTCCAGGCCGAGTGCCATGCCCGACACATCACTGCCTGCCTGGCTGAAACCGCCAAAGTCGGTGGCACATCGATCGAAGTTCACTCCGAGCCGATGTTTGCGTACAACGACGCGTTCGATGCCGCCCATGAGCAGCTGATCTGGAGTACTCCGGGCCTGCGCAACTGGTATCGCAACGAGGCCGGGCGAGTCGTCGTGATCATGCCGTGGCGCCTCGTTGACTACTGGCAAATGACCCACGACCCGGACCTCGACCACTTCGCAATCAACTAATTGTGGCGACCGGTCACACTGTGCCTGGCACAGTGTGACCGCTACGACGCGAGGCGGTCCGACCTGCAACAATCGGCCGCTATGACGATGACGTTCCAAGAGGCCTGCGCGGCCGTCTGTGCACCCGGTTCGATGTTCGAGATCCAAGAGACCGAGGTGCTGGGCCAGACCAGCAAAGTCTTTGCTGGCACACCCCCGAACATCCGGTCGCTCTTCGAACTCGCTGCGCTGCGCACCGACGAATTCATCATCTTTGAAAACGAGCGCTGGACAATGCCGCAGGTCCTCAAACTGGCGGGCCAGATCGGCCACCTCCTTGTCAACGGACTCGGTGTTACGAAGGGCGATCGCGTCGCAATCGCAATGCGCAACTACCCCGAGTGGATTGCTGCGTTCGTCGCGATCAGCTCGGTCGGGGCGGTCGTCGTGCCGATGAACGCCTGGTGGGTCACCGACGAACTGGTCTTTGCTCTCGAGGACTCCGGTTCCAAGGTCGTTATCGCTGACGCGGAACGACTGCAACGCATGCAAGACGCAGCGCCGGGAGCCATTGATGCCAAGGTCATCGTGGCCAGGGCAACCGGCGAACTCCCAGACGGCGTGTTGAACCTCGACGAGGCGGTGGCTCAATTGGACGACGCCACCATGCCCGACGCCGATATCGACCCTGACGATGACATGACGATCCTCTACACCTCGGGCACCACTGGCCGACCGAAGGGTGCTGTTTCGACGCACCGCGCCGTGCTCAGCGCACTGATCGCCTTCGCTGCGCGTGCTGCCGTGGGTGCCGTCCGCGAGCCCGAAGACCCAGCCACCGTCGAAGAGGGCGGGGCCCCGCAAACCGCGTTCATGCTCTGTGTGCCGCTATTCCATGTCACTGGCCTCGTCCCCGTGATGCTCGGATCTTTCGTCAGCGGCGCCAAGCTCGTCATGACCTACAAGTGGGAGCCGAACCGTGCCCTCGAACTCATCGAACAAGAGCGCGTGACCAACTTCGTCGGCGTACCAACAATGAGCTGGGACCTGCTCGAAGCCGAGACCTTCGCCGAGCGCGACACTTCGTCGCTGCGTTCCGTCGGCGGCGGTGGCGCTCCCATGCCGCCCGAACTCGTCAAGCGCATCGACGAGAACTTCCAGCGCGGCCGCCCTGGCCTCGGCTACGGCATGACCGAGACCAACGCCTACGGACCCCAGAACGCAGGCGACGACTTCGTCAACAACCCGAAGTCGACCGGCCGACCGGTTCCGATCATGGACGTCAAAGTCACCGATCTTGAGGGTAACGACCTGGCGGTTGGCGAGACCGGTGAGATCTGGTTCCGCAGCCCATCACTGATCCGTGGCTACTGGAACCGTCCCGAAGCAACCGCCGAGACCATCGTCGACGGCTGGCTCCGCTCCGGCGACATCGGCCGTCTCGACAACGAAGGCTTCGTGTACGTCAGCGACCGAGCGAAAGACATGATCCTGCGCGGCGGCGAGAACATCTACTGCGCAGAAGTCGAAGCAACGATCTACGAACATCCGGCCGTCTACGAGGCAGCCGTGTACGGCATCCCCAACGAACGATTGGGCGAAGAACTTGCCTGCCACGTGATGGTCAAGGGAGGCGTGACGCTCGACGCGGGCGACCTCCAGAAGTTTGTCGGCGAGCGCCTGGCCAAGTTCAAGGTTCCAACGGTGATCACGATCGTCAACGAGTCGTTGCCGCGCAACGCAAGCGGAAAAATCTTGAAGCGTGATCTGCGCGACGCACTGATCGCCAACTCCTAGAGCGTTCCGGCGTCGAGTGCCGCGAGCACGTCAACGGCCCGTTCGCGAACGGCTTCGAGGTCGCTTAACCGTCGCATCCCGGCGACTTGGCGGGCCATCCGGTGGTTCCCAACGAGGTGCTTTTCGTTGCGCGCAATGAAGTCCCAGTAGAGCGTCGTGAACGGACATGCGTCGTCGCCGGTGCGCTTCTTCGGGTCGAATCGACACCCTTTGCAGGAGTCGCTCATCTTGTTGATGTAGGCACCACCGGATGCATATGGCTTGGTGGCCATCAGCCCGCCGTCGGCGTAGAGCGCCATGCCAATCACGTTCGGCAGCATCACCCACTCGGCGCCGTCGACGAAGTTCGCCCACATCCAGTCGGTCATTGCCCACGGGTCGACGCCTGCTGTCAACGCCAGGTTGCCGAGCACCATCAGCCTTTCGATGTGATGGGCATAGCCGTGATCGTGCACATGGCGCACCGTGTTCGCAACACACTTCATGTCGGTGTCGGCGTCACCGGTGAACACCGGCGGAACCGGCCGGTCGGCCTGCAGCGCGTTGCGTGATCGATAGTCGGGCATCCAGAGCCAGTAGACGCACCAGACGTACTCCCGCCAGCCAATGACCTGTCGGACGAACCCCTCGACCGAGTTGAGTGGCAGGTTTCGTTCCCGGCATGCCTGTTCGACGGCATCGACAACTTCGACAGGGTGCAGCAGGCCGATGTTCATCGACGTCGAGAGCACCGAGTGGGCCATTTTCCACTCGGCTGCAAGCATCGCGTCTTCGTGCGGGCCGAACGGTTCGAGACCGGTAAGAACGAACTCGTCAAGCCGTGTCAGCGCTTGCTCGCGTGTCACGGGCCAGGTGCCGTCAGGGTCGCTTCCCCACAGGTCGCTCGGTAGATCTGCGAGCACTGCCTGGTCGATGTCGTCGAGCTCGAAGCGAGTGATCTCGGGCCAGGCTCGGCCGTCTTTCGGTGGCTTCTTGCGGTTGTCGTGGTCGAAGTTCCACTGGCCACCGAGGGGTTGGTCGCCGTCCATCAGCACGTGATGCTCGGTTCGCTGCCAGCGATAAAAGTCTTCCATCTTGAAGCTTTTTCGCGAAGCCTGCCATTCAGCGAACTCGTCGTAGTGGCAGAAGAACTGGTCGTTTCGAATCGTCTCGACGCCGTGGCGTTCGAGCATGGCTTTGCCGTCCCAGCTCATTGGCTCCATGGCAATCACCCGCTCAACATCGAAGTCGTTGCGGTGGGCGGCGAGCCCCGCCGGCAGCGTCGCCGCCGTGCGTTCGTCGACCTCGAACCCGTCGGCACGCAGTTCGCGAGCGAAGTGGCGCATTGCGCTGATCACCAGGTGAGCGCGTTGGCGGTGCCAGCGTTTGGACCCGAGCTTCAGATCGCTCTCGACCATGAGGACCCGACAGTCGCCTGGCTGCATGCCCGCAAGCGCACCCTGACGATTCAACTGGTCGCCGAGGACCCACACCGTCGGGAGTTCAGAAGGCACTACTGGGCAGATCCTTGGCGCCACTTTCGAGAGCGTCGCAAATAACGCTCGCCACATGGGCTGGCGTCAGTCCCTCCGGCATCTTCGGCGACATACCTTCGATCGGCCGGTCGGCCAACCCCGTTTCGGTGTGCGGCGGTCGGGCGTCGATCACACGAATCTTGGAGCGGCGCGCTTCGCGTGCAAGTGCTTCGTCGAACGACTTGACCGCGGCCTTCGATGCTCCGTACGCCGCCATCCCAGGAAGGTTCTGTTCGGCAATCACACCCGAAATGTTGACGATGGCGCCACCTTCTTGCACATGTGGGAGTGCGGCGGTGGCGAGCATGATCGGGATGAACGTGTTGGTGAGGAACAGTTCTTCCATTGCGTCGGACGAGAGGTCGGCAACGGTGCCAAACGCAACGACGCCGACCGCATTCACGACGACGTCAAGCTTGCCGCCATGGTCGACAGCAGCGGCAACGGCGAGCTGACAGGCGTCGGGAGTCCGAAGATCGAGCGCAACAGAGTGTCCGCCGAGTGCCGCCAGACGCTCCTGGTTGCGTGCCACCGAGGTGACAGTTGCGCCGCGCCGTTCAAACTCGGCGGCGAGCGCTGTACCAAGGCCACCTGAGGCACCGGCGAGAAGAACTGATTGACCGGAAAGCAACATACCTTTGAGCTTCCCACGGGCCAGCGAGGCGTGCTCGACTCGGCGGCAAGTCCCGTTGTGACAACTAACGCAGCTGCCCGAGGATCTGCCGGTAGGCGTCGGCGTCGTCAGCGTTGTTGACGGGGATGGAGAATTCGATCCGGTCCAACCGATCGGCAAAACGCTCATTCAGCTTGTCGGCAATGCCGTCGTACGTAGCGATGGTGGCCACGGTGTGCAACATCTCGTCATGCACCAAGCCGGGGAGGTCGTCCCAGCGTTGCGCACGTGACAGCGTCGACGCCTCACGCGCTATCTCACCCCAGCCATGGACTTCGAATGCCCGGCGGTACGAAGGCGTCGACAGGTAGAACGCGACGCGCGCACGGACCGTGTCGATCACTTTCTCGAGCCGTTGCTCGTCTGGTGCGGTGCCGATTAACGGCTTGAGACAGACCTCGACGTCGTTGAGGTTGCGACCCGTGCGGGCGGCGCCGCGAATGACATTGGGGAGCACCTCGTCGTCGATGTATTTGGCGGTGCACACCGGGTGGAGCCGGATGCCATCAGCTACTTCGCCGGCAACGGCGCACATGTTCGGCCCAATCGCGGCGACGTGGATCGGGATGTCGGGATGGTCGATTGGGCCTGGGTCAAACAGCGGCACCATCACGTCAAGGTTGTAGTGCTGGCTTTCGAACTTCAGCGGTTCGCCGGTTTGCCATGTGTTCCAGACAGCGCGCATAGCGTTGACGTAGTCACGCATCCACGGTGCTGGCGCATGCCACTCCAGGCCGTAGCGGCGCTGGATGTGGGCACGGACCTGCGTGCCGAGCCCGAGCATGAAGCGACCGTTCGACAGCTTCTGTAGCGACCAGGCCGACATCGCCGTCGCTGTCGGGCTTCGCGGAAACGCCATGGCGACCGATGTACCGAGTTGAACTCGTTCAGTCGTCATTGCTCCGAGCGCAAGGAGTTGATACGGGTCGTCTTTGGTCTCTTCCACAAGCACGGCGCCGACCCCAACGTCTTCGGCGACCTTGGCCAACCGGGCGAAGTCGCGAATGTCGAGCGGGGTGTCGGGCTCGCGTAGACCCGGGTCGAGCTTGCCGAG
>CALCXK010000105.1 GCA_937905835.1 uncultured Ilumatobacter sp.
TGATCGGCCATCTACGATCGCTCGACATCGAGGTCGCCGTGCTCGCCATCGACCCGTCGTCACCGTTCACCGGAGGCGCGATCCTCGGCGACCGCGTCCGCATGCAAGATCACGCCACCGACCCGGGTGTTTTCATCCGATCGATGGCTACTCGCGGTCATCTTGGCGGGCTGTCGCTGGCCACTCCTGAAGCGGTTCGCGTCCTCGATGCGATCGGCCGCAAGTGGGTTCTGGTCGAAACCGTTGGCGTGGGCCAGGTCGAAGTCGAAGTCGCCGGCAAGGCTGACACCACGGTCGTTGTCGTCAACCCAGGGTGGGGCGACAGCGTGCAGGCCAATAAGGCCGGACTCATGGAGATCGCTGACATTTTCGTGATCAACAAGGCCGACCGCAAGGGAGTCGAAGAGACGCAGCGCGACCTGATGCAGATGCTCGAGTTGGGCGCCATGCCCCACGATGCGTGGCGGCCGCCGATCATTCCAGCAGTTGGAACGACGGGGCAGGGAGTCACCGACATTTGGGACGCTGTGCTCGAACACCGTTCGGCATCAGAAGCATCAGGCGAACTCGAACGTCGCCGCACCTTCCGGTTGCGTGAGGAACTCCGCGAGATCATTGCCCACCGCCTCGACCGGCGAGCCCGTGAGATATGTACCGGCGACCGCTGGGACGAACTGACCGATGAAGTCGTGGCGCGGACAACCGATCCGTGGACCGCTGCCGACGAAATGCTCTCTGCCATCGACGCCTGAACCGATAGCGCCGTGAGAGCGGTTCGAGCTCGGCGATGCGGCCCGTGCATTCACGACTGCTGCAGACGTGTGCGAGCCGGTCCCGGTGATCACTACGGCGACGCGATCGCGTAAGTTTGCTCCCATGCCCTACGAACTCCTCACTCTTGAACGACTCGATAACGGCGTTGCCGTCCTCACCCTCGCCAACGGCAAGGTCAACGCGCTCTCCGGGGCGCTCGTTGCCGAGATCGGTGCAGCAGCACAAGAACTGACTGACGCTCCGCCCGCCGCGCTGATTGTCAGCGGTGGTGACCGGATCTTCGCTGCCGGCGCCGAGATCTCCGAATTCGGCGGCCCGGATGAAGCCAAGACGATCGGCCCACAAATTCATGCCGCGTTCAATCGGCTTGCCGCCCTGCCCTGTCTGGTGATCGCATCGGTCAGCGGCTATGCACTTGGTGGCGGCTGCGAATTGGCGTTGGCGTGTGACTACCGAATCGCGTCGGAGCGCGCCGTGTTCGGTCAGCCCGAAATTCTGCTCGGCATCATCCCTGGCGGTGGCGGCACACAGCGGCTTGCTCGTGTCGTCGGCCCGTCGAAAGCCAAAGAGATCTGTCTCACCGGCCGAATGGTCAAGGCTGAAGAAGCCCATCGGATCGGCCTCGCCGACGAGGTCGTTGCGCCCGAAGCGCTGATGGAACGTTCGCTCGAACTCGGTGCCACCCTTGCCAAGGGCGCGCTCACCGGCCAGGGCATTTGCAAGCGGGCGATCGACGAAGGCCTCTCGACGTCACTCGCTGCAGGTCTGCAGATCGAACTTGATGCGTTTGTTGAAGTGTTCCGAACCGAAGACAGCCAGATCGGTGTCAAGAGCTTCCTCGAGAATGGCCCCGGAAAAGCGGAATTCACCGGCAAGTAGTTCAGAGCCTCGGTGCTCAGTTGTTGACCGACGAGCCGATCGGTCGTGTGATGTCCCACGCTGACCGGGCGAGCCAGAGGCCGACCAATGTCATTACGAGCATCACTGCAGCAGCCACCACGTAGGCAGTGGTTTGGCCGTACGTTTCGTAGAGCGCGCCGGTCACGGCGGCCATGACGCCGGCCGAGACTGCCTGCGCAGCACCCACCACACCGTGCGCGCCGGCCTGTCGATCGGCAGGCACCACCATGCCGACAGCGACCCCAGCCGACGAAATGGTGAGGCCATCGGAGACGGCGTGCACCATCGCCACGGTGAAGATCAGCCCACCGCTTGGCAGGAACCCGTAGAGGCACATCATTCCGGACGCGAACAGCAGGCCAATTGAGCTGAGCTTGAATGGGCCGAAGGTCTGGGCGAGGCGTCCGCCGGGTGGACCGAGGAAAATCAACGGCAGGCCAAACAGGGAGATCCCGAGGTTCGCGATCCAGTCGGTGGTGCCGAGGTCTTCGTGCACCACGTCCCACAGCGCGTCGAAGGCTCCGATCATCGCGAACGCGACAGCGCCAAGCATGGCGGCGCCTGCGAACGGTCGGATGTTGAGGAGGTCGAAGGCGAAGCGATGCTCGGACGGTGCCACCGACTCCTGGACTGGAACTCGAGCGACGATCGGCAGCAGAATCAGTGTGATCGCGGCGACCACGATGAAGGGGGCAGGAATGCCGAATGGGCCGACGAGAATCGCCGAGATGGCCGGCCCGGTGGCGAAGCCGAAGACGTCGGCGGCGAGCAGGCGGCCCATGTTTTGGCCGAGGTTGTCGGGGTCGGCGAGGATGACGATGCGCTTGACCGCCGGGCTGGCCGCTCCGATGCCAAGGCCTGAGATGAACCGACCGATCAGGATGGGTGTCAGCGTTGTGCTGAGCGCCATCAGAAGCAGCCCGACGACGTTGACGAGCACGCCGATGACGACGAGCTTCTTGGCGTGGCCGCGGTCGGCGAGCGGTGCGATGGCGATCTGCGACAGGAATCCGGCGATGAAGCCGAGCCCGATTACGAACCCGATGGCGGTCTCGCTGATGCCGTATTCGTCACGAAAGTCAGCGACGATGGTGAAGAGCACGCCGTAGCCGGCGGCCAGGGCCGCCATGAGCCCGCCGAAAGCGACCAGGAGCACGAGCGGCGACGGAGGAGCAACCGGTTGGGCCGGATCCTGGGAAGTCAACGATTGCACCGAGGCAGGCTAGCCAGACAATGAGTTCAGATATCTGTGGATTGGCTCGGTGAACTGTGCCGAGAGGCGCATCATCCGTACGCGACGAGGCCGGTGTCGAAGATCGAGCTGAGGGCGTGGTGGGTCGGCAGTGCTCGCGCAGTGAGGCCCCAGGGGCCGGCATCGCCTGGTGTGAAGTTGCCTGTGTAGATGCCGTCACCGACGGGCTCGAGGTTGACGGCCACGATGCGGTGCTGGTCGAAAGCGCCGTCGCTGACGAGTGGGCCGTGCATGATCTGGGCGACCAGTTCGTCGGAACGTAATTTGCCGGGGACGACGCGGACGCGAACCGAACGCGCTGTTCCGCTGATGCCGTCGGCGACTTCGGATCCATCGTCGAGCAATTCGACCGAAACGGATTGCCATGCCGAAGCGACGCCAGCCTTCCAGGCCGACAATTCCCGGGCTGCGGCCGCGCCGTTGGCGAGGCGGAGGTCGGACGACGCGGCTGCTGGTTCGTACAGGGTCGTGACGTAGTCGCGCACCATGCGTGCTGCCACGACGTTCCAACCGAGTGTCTCCCAATTGTTCTGGATGCGTTCGATCCAATTACTTGGAATGTCGTCGTGGGGGCGGTCATAAAACAGCGGCACGATCTGCTGCTCGATCACGTCAAACGTGGCTGACGCTTCACGGCGGTCACGTCGAGCGTGGTCGTGATCGTCGTCGAACGACGGGATGTCGAACCCGTTGCTGCCGTCGGACATCTCGGCCCACCAGCCATCGAGAATCGAGCAGTTCAGCACACCGTTGAGCGTGGCCTTCTCACCGCTGGTGCCACACGCCTCGTTCGGGCGGCGAGGCGTGTTGAGCCACACGTCGCAGCCGTGGTACATCGTGCGGGCAATGCCGATGTCGTAGTCGGGGATAAACACGAAGCGGTGCCGCACGTCGGCGTCGGCAGCGAGCTTTGCGATCTGCTGGATCAGACCCTTGCCGGGATGGTCGGCCGGGTGGGCCTTTCCTGCAAAGACGAACTGCACGGGCCGGTCGGCATCGAGCAGGAGCGCACGCAGCCGGTCGATCTGGCCGAGCAGCAGGTCGGCTCGCTTGTAGGTGGCGAAGCGACGGGCGAACCCGATCGTGAGGACGTTTGGATCAAGGAGGTCGTGCCCAAGCCGATCACGCACGAGGTCGACGAGCTCTTGGCGACCGACGTTCCGCATGGCCCAGATGTCGGCGTGCTTGATGTTGCGAACATGGGCCCAGGCGTCGGCGTCAGCCTGATGCCAATCGTCGCCGAGCGCGCCAGTCAACAGTTCGTCGGTCCGGTTGCTCACCCATGTGCGGGCGTGGACGCCGTTCGTGATGTGGCCGATGGGTGTTTCGTTGCTCGGGAGATCAGGCCACATTCCGCCGAACATTTCACGTGCGACCTCGCCGTGCAGTCTGGCAACGCCGTTCGAGCGGGCAGCGAGGCGGAGCCCCATCACCGCCATGTTGAACTTGCCGTCGGGCTCGTCGGCGCGCTGGCCGAGCGCGAAAAGCTCGTCGAATGTGACCCCGCACGATGTTGCAAAGCTTGCGAAGTAGAACTCGAACAGCCGCCGCGGAAAGCGGTCGATGCCGGCGGGGACGGGGGTATGGGTGGTGAACACGCCGCCGCCGCGCACCGCCTCGATCGCCTCGGCGAAGGTCAGCCCGGTATCGGTGAACTCGCGGAGCCGCTCAAGGCCGAGAAACCCGGCGTGGCCCTCGTTGCTGTGGAAGACCTGCGGAGTGATGCCGAGCGCGCGCAGTGCTCGGACGCCGCCGATGCCGAGGATGATCTCCTGGCGCAGACGGTGCTGCTCGTCGCCGGCGTACAGGCGGTTGGTCACAGCGACGACATCCGGCGTGTTCTCGGGCAGATTGGTGTCGAGGAGGTACAGCGGGATCCGACCGACATCGACGCGCCAGATCGCGACTACCGCGGTGGTGTCAGCGAGGTCGACGTTGATCGTGAGCCCAGTCGAGTGGACGCCGTGTGCGGCAGGGTCGATTCGTTCGTTGCGCTCCTCCTGCCAGCCGTCTTGGTTCAGCTGCTGGTGGAAGTATCCCTCGGCGTAGAGAAGGCCGACTCCGATCAGCGGAACGCCGAGATCTGACGATGCTTTCAGGTGATCGCCGGCCAGGATGCCGAGACCGCCGGAGTACTGGGGGAGGGCCTCCGTGATCCCGAACTCAGGGGAGAAGTACGCAACAGATTGCAGCGGCGAGCCTGCGCTGCGATCACCAAACCATGACGGCCCGTCGACTGCCTGATGGAGACGTTCGCATGCGGCCCCGATTCGGGTGACAAAGTTTTCGTCGCCTGCAAGTTCGGCCCAACACGTTGGCGATGTTCGGCGGACCAGGTCGACCGGGTGCTGACCAGTACGCCGCCACGACCCGGGTGCGCTGCCGTCGAGCCGGTCGAATACGTCTGCGAGTTCGCGGTCCCACGCCCAATGGAGATTTGTAGCGAGGTCGGTGATTCCGGCAAGCGATTCAGGGATCTCGCTGACGACGTTGAACTGATGGAGCGGACGCACCGGAGCGAGGATAACGACCTGCGACTGACTGTGTTTGTGGAGGCCAAAAATGTGCAGGCGGGTACTCGCCCCTGCCGTCGGATGCGTCCCTGCCGTCAAGGTGCTCCCGCCATCGAGGCGGTGATGGACGGCCGCAGAGGCTATCGCTGACGGGAGCGGATCGATGTCGAATACACATGTGCCGTGGACGTTGCGATCGCATCCCACGAATAGTTTCGCTCGATCAGTTCGCGGGCGTTTCGAGTCAGCTCGTCAGCGAGAGACTGATCGGTCAGCACCCGTTCGATGCAGTTCGCAAGGTCGTCCGGTCGGCCCGGCTCGAACGTGAGGCCGGCATCGGTCCCCTCGATCATTTCGGCAAGGCCGCCGGTCCGGGCGACGACGAGCGGGGCGCCCGCCGCGAGTGCCTCGAGTGCGACGAGGCCGAACGGCTCGTAAAGCGACGGGATCACGATGCAACCGGCGCGCTGGGTGAGGTGGCGCAGCTCGGTGTCGTCCAAAAAGCCAGTCACATGGACGCAATCGTTGACGCCTTCGACGTCGATTTGTGCTTGGAGCTCCGGGAGGTAGCTGCCTCGTCCGGCAATCGTGCACTGAACGCCGGGGACTCGTGCCCGCACACTCGTCATCGAGCGGGCGAGCACCTGAAAGCCCTTCTCGAACTGGACGCGGCCCCAGGAGAGGACCAGCTGTTCTCGCTCGACCGGTGTGTCGCCCTCGACCAGCCATAGGTTGGGATCGATACCGTTGGGGACGCGGGCGACGATCTCAGGCGGTAGCTCGAAGCTCGACACCAGCTGGTTCGCCATGAACCGGGTGGGGGAGATCAGCCGATCGGCCTGGAATGCGAGCCACCATTCGATCGAGTTGATGTCACTCGGGAAACCGGACGGGAGGTGGCCGCCGTGCCGGACCCGTTCGGTACCGTGCATCGTCAGAATGAATGGCACATCGAACCGGGTGGACAGCACGTCGGCCGACCACCCCATTCTCCAGTCGTGCCCGTGGACTACGTCGGGTTCCCACCCGTCGAGCAGGTCGGGAAGGCTGCAACCGAGCTTGGCAAAGGCATGATTCGCCGAAGCGGTTCGTGCAACGGGATCGGTCTTCGACAGCCATGGCAGGTCGGCATCGCCACGTACGACGCGGACCGGCCCAGCAGCGTTGGCGACGCGGTCGGTTCCGGGATGTGTGGTGGTCATCACGACCACGTCATGTCCGTTTGCCGCGAGCGCACGACTCAGCCCATCGACATGCGCAGCGGTGCCTCCGGTTTCTTTTGGCGGAAAGTCCCAGGACAACAACAACACACGCACGGCCGCGCACCCTACTCTGGAGGTCGATGCCACCGATCGACTCTCCGCCCCCTGCTGGTTCGACCTCAGGTTCGACAGGGTCACCGCGTGCCCTGATTGGTGAGCTCGATCTCCACCTGCTTGGCGAGGGCAACCACCGTCGGTTGTGGGAAGTGCTTGGCCCGCAGGTGTTCGGTCCAGGCCCGGCTGGTGTGAGCGCAGTGCAGTTTACGGTGTGGGCACCCAACGCTGTGTCGGTTGCTGTTGTGGGCGATTGGAACGACTGGCAGCCCGAGCCGATGGTGATGATCGAGACCAACGTGCGGACCGGCATCTGGACGGTCGTCTGTCCGACCGCCCGTTCAGGCCACTGCTACAAGTACGAGGTTGTCAGCAAGGACGGACGCACGCTCCGTAAGGCCGACCCGATGGCTCGCCAGACCGAGGCGCCGCCGAGCGATGCGAGCGTCGTGCCGACGTCAAAGAACTACGAGTGGACCGACGCCGAGTGGATGCACGGGCGCCATGCCACCGTCGACGGCGACGCGCCGATGCGTATCTACGAATTACATCTGGCGTCGTGGCGTCGTGGCGTGGACACATGGGACGATCTCGCTGAGCAGATTTCAGTGCATGTGTCGTCGCTCGGCTTCACGCACGTCGAACTGCTTCCGATTGCCGAGCACCCGTTCGGCGGATCGTGGGGCTATCAGGTATCTGGCTACTACGCCCCGACAGCGCGCTTCGGTGACCCTGACGGGCTCCGCCGGTTCGTCGACGTGCTCCACCAGCGCGGTGTCGGCGTCATTGTCGACTGGGTGCCGGCACACTTCCCGAAAGACGAGTGGAGCCTCGGTCGCTTCGACGGTACGGCGCTCTACGAACACCCCGACCCGCAGCGTGGCGAGCACCCTGACTGGGGCACCTATGTCTTCAACTTCGGGCGTAACGAGGTGCGAAACTTTCTTGTTGCCAACGCCCTGTACTGGCTCGACGAGTTTCACATCGATGGCCTGCGCGTCGACGCGGTGGCGTCGATGCTCTACCTCGATTATTCCCGCGATGACGGCGGATGGACGCCAAACGTGCACGGGGGCAACGAGCACCTCGAGGCGATCATGTTCCTGCAAGAGACAAACAGCGTCGTTGCAGAAGAGTTTCCTGACGTCCTGATGATTGCGGAAGAATCGACGGCGTGGCCGGGTGTCACCCATCCGGTCGCCGAGGGCGGTCTCGGTTTCACCCACAAGTGGAACCTCGGCTGGATGCATGACTCGCTCGGCTATCTCGCGCTCGACGGTGTGTACCGCCAGCACCACCACAACGAGATGACGTTCTCGCAGCTCTATGCCTATAACGAGCGATTCGTCCTGCCGTTGAGCCACGACGAGGTGGTCCACGGCAAGGGCAGCCTCCTCAACAAGATGAGTGGTGACGACTGGCAGAAGTTCGCATCGCTGCGCAACCTGCTCGCATGGCAGTGGTCGATGCCAGGTGTGCCGCTGCTGTTCATGGGCGCCGAATTGGCGCCCTGGCAGGAATGGAACGATGCCGCCGAGCTGCCGTGGCATCTTGCTGAGCACCCGTCGCACAAAGGTGTGCGGGACACAATCCAGGCAATGAACGCGGTCGCCGACCGGTGGCCGGCGCTGTGGGAACGCGACACCGACCAGGCCGGTTTCCAGTGGCTCGACGCCAACGACGCTGAGCACTCGATGTTTGCCTTCATGCGGTGGGGCGTCGCCGGCGCACATGCCGTGGTCTGTATCGCGAACTTCACGGCCGTTACTCGGCCGGGCTACCGCATTGGGCTGCCCTGGGGCGGGGACTGGCACATGGTGCTCGACACTGACTCACCCCAGTTTTGGGGGAGTGGCTACCGTGGCATCGACACCAACTCGATCGCAGCCGGCGAGGAACTGATCGACATCGTCAACGGAGTCGAGGAACCGTGGCAGGGTCAGTCATGCTCGGCGATCATCGACGTCGGTGCACTATCGACGCTCTGGCTAGCTGCGCGTAGCCCGGGTTAATCTGTCACGTTGAGGTCGTGGTCCACGTAGCGGGCGTTGACGAGGGCTTCGAGGGCTTTCAGGTTGCGCTTCCAGATGAAACTGAGCACGAGTTTGCCGCCGATGATCTCACCGAGTCGCCCGCCGAAATACCACGGAAAGTCGAGGTCTTCGCGCCAGGTGAACTTTGTGCGCTTGCCGCCGGCGAGGGGCTCGATCGAGAAGATGCCACTTCCCGTGACGATGCCTGTGTGCTTGACCCCCATCGCTCCATCGACGCCCGGCGTGCCGTCGCCGCCGTTACTCGCCGGCGTCCACACCGTGATCTCCATCTGATCGACCAACTTGATCGGGCCAATTTTGGTGTCACAGAGGAACTTGGTGCCAATTCCCCGGGTCTGCTCGGTTTCGAATCGGATCGCAACAGCGTCGGCCATCCAGTCAACATGGTTTTCGACGGGTTCGACGATGGCCCACACCTCGGCGGGCGTGGCAGCGAGATCGATCGAGACGGTCACATCACTCATCCGATCATCATGCCCGACCAGCCAGCGAGCTGAACACCGGGGCTGTGTGACGTCGGGCTATGCGTTGACGGTGATCGACTTCAGCGTCTCGCACGCCTGTTCGGGCGGGAGCACGTTGATCTGTACGCCGGTGCCGCGTTCGAAGCCAGCCTGGGTGACCAGGTTCGGCCACACGTGGGCGTGCCAGTGGTACCCGCCGGCATGCTCGTGGGGAGCAGTGTGGAAGCCGAGGTTGAACGCCACATCGCCGTGAACGGCTGTGAGTTGACCGAGCGCATCACGCAGTGCGATGCCGACTGCACGCAGGCTCTCGTCGTTCGCGTCCTGGAGATGTGCTTCGTGATGACGCGGGATGATGAGCATCTCATACGGCACGCCGCTCCAGAACGGAGTGATCACGGCAACGTCGTCAGTGGCGATCACGACTCGCTCGTCGGCAGCGATCTCGGCTTCGACCGTGGTGCACAGCAGGCATCCGCCAGCGAACCGGGCGAAAGCTCGTTCCTCGTCGATGACTTCGCCCGGCACGAAGGGCAGGCCGAGGATTTGACCGTGCGGGTGAGCGATCGACGCACCGGCCTCGCGGCCGTGGTTGACGATGGCCTGGGTGTATCTGACTTGATCGAGCGCTGCGTGCTCGGAGAACCGGCGACGCAACGTGAACATCATCTCAGCGGCATGCTCGTCGTCGAGTTGGTGGAGGCCACTCTCATGGTCGGGTGTGTAGACGAAGACCTCGTGGATGCCGCTGGCCTCGGCCTGGACATGAACCGGGCCAAGGTTGTGGACCGCAAAGCCCTCCACGCCGTTGAATGCCGGGTACTTGTTCGGGATGACACGCATCGACCAACTGCCGTCAGCCTCGATCGTTTCGAGCGCCGGAGGCGTTTCCTCTTCGTTGCCGGGACAGAAGGGGCAAGTACGACCGGACTCGGGGTCGACGATGTCGGTGCGGCTGGCGAAGTCGCTCGGGCGTTCGGCCCGTTCGGCCACGATTGTGACCCATCGTCCGTTCAGCGGATTTAGACGCATCTGGCTCATCGTCTCGACATTCTACGACTGAATCTCACGCGAAACATGACAAGCCGTCGACCTTGTTGGCGGTGTGTAGCGCAACGCAGATCTACTGCGACGCAGCCCGAAGAGCCTGGCGGTACTGATGGTCGAGGCGGCCCTGATTCCAGCGATGCATACCCCAGCCGACGAGCGAACCGATACCGAATGCAAGCAGGCCGCCGGCGCCGTCGATCCAATAGTGATTGCCGGTGACGACGACGCCGAAGAGCGTGGCCATCGGGTATAGCACGACGAGCCCTTTGGCTGATCGCCGACGGAGCAGTGGCCACACGGCGAAAACACACCAGGTCGACCAGCCGATGTGCAGGCTCGGCATTGCTGCGTACTGGTTGGAGATCGACGCCATCGCCTCGGAGTCGAACGACCACGGCCCGCCATATTCGGCGAGCGTGTCGACGAACCCGAACCCGCCTTGAGCCCGAAACCGGCTGGTGAGGCAGGCGCCGCCGTACTGAGACGGATCGAATGCGGGGCACGGCTTGTCGAGCAGCCGAGGTGGCATGAGTGGAAACCATGCGAAACCGACGATGGCGAGGCTGGTCATCATGGCGAGCGTGTTGCGCCACTGTGGGAAGACGTCCGGGCGCTTGACGTACAGCCAGATGAAGACGCCGAGCGTTGCTGCGAAGTGCAGCGTTCCGTAGTAAACGTTCCAGAACTGGATGAACCAGTGGTACGGCAGGAACCAGTCTTGGATTGTTTCCTCGTGGTAGAGGCCGATCCATCGTTCGAGTTGGATGACTCGCTCGGCGTTGGTGAACGCCTGCTCGGGGATGCCGTCGGCAGCGATCTTGTTCGATCCGAACAGGTTGCGAGTCCACGAATAGACGGCGTAGAAGACGCCGACGATCAGCGCTTCCTTCCACCAAAACGTGCGATGTTGCCGCTCAGGAGCGATTTGTGCGTCGGCAACCTGCATGGGTTCTTTATTGTATTCGATCGTTCCGGATCTCTGACGAGCAAATTGACGCTGGGCTGACGTGTTCAGGTTGATGTGCCGCAGCACTTGCCCATGAACTCGTCGATGCTGACGACGACACGGGTCATTTTTCCGGCAGCGATCAGGCCACCGGCATCAGTGGCCGAGACCTCAAAGCTGAGGCGTCGGCCGTCGATCTTCTTGAGCACTGCTTCGGCGAACACCTCGGCGCCGATCGGCGTTGGCTGCAGATGATCGAACTGCACACGCATGCCGACCGTGGTTGTGCCGGTCTCCAGTGTGTTGGCCAGCGCGTTGTGGCAGGCCTCTTCGCACAGGGCCACGAGCCGCGGCGAACCGAGCACGTTGACGATGCCAGAACCAAGGGCAAGTGCTGTGTCGCCGTCGGTGACCATCAGTTTGGCGTCGCCGCGCATACCCGTTTCAAGAATCACACCCGGGACGCTAACGCGACCGACCGGCGCGACACACGCTGTGCCGAAACTGTCATGTTCGACGACAAGGCCGCACAAGTGTCGCCCTGACTGCGCACGTCGTATCCTGTCGGTTGTGATCGATACAGACGTCCTGGAACGAGTACTCGCCGGAGCTGTGCGCACCGGCGCCGACTTCGCTGAGGTGTACGCCGAAGACAAATCGAACACCTCGGCGGGCCTCGACGACGGCCGCATCGAACAGGTCACCAGTGGTCGTGACCGTGGTGCCGGTATTCGTGTGATCGCCGGTGACACCACCGGCTTCGCACACACCGCTGATCTCTCCGAAGCCGGCCTCGTCGCTGCGGCATCGGCAGCAGCAGCAGCAGCCAGCCAGGGTGGCGGGGGGGTGCGTAACGTGTCGCTCACAAAGGCCTCGGTCCACCGTCCGAACACGATTGTTCACCGGCCCGAAAGCATTGCCAAGGCCCGCAAGGTCGAACTGCTGCAGGGGATGAACGAGGCCGCGCGTTCGTACGGTCCCGAGATCGTCCAGGTGTCGGCCGGTTACGGCGACAGCTCGAAGCGCACCCTTGTCGCGAATACCGACGGCGTGTTCGCGATGGACGAGATCATCCGCACCCTGCTCCGCATCAGTGCAGTCGCCGACGGTGACAGCGGTATGCAGACCGGCTACCAGTCGATGGGTCACACGGTGGGTTTCGAGATCTTCGACACGGTCGACGTCGAGGAGCTCGCCCGTGATGCGGCTCGCCAGGCGATCACCAAGCTGCTGGCTCGACCCGCACCGTCCGGCACGATGCCGGTCGTCATCAAGAACGGCTCCGGCGGCGTGCTCTTCCACGAAGCGTGTGGCCACGGCCTCGAGGCCGACCTGGTTGCCAAGGATGCCAGCGTGTATGCCGGCAAAATCGGCCAACTCGTCGCCAATCCATTGGTGACCCTCGTCGACGACGGCACGATGCCTGGCGAATGGGGCACCCTCGGCTACGACGACGAAGGCCACATTACCCAGCGCAACACGCTGATCGAAGACGGCGTTCTTACCGATTACATGTGGGACCACATCCGCGCCCGCAATGAAGGCCGGCGTGGCTCAGGCAACGGTCGCCGCCAGAGTTACCAGCACCTGCCGATGGTCCGCATGACCAACACCTTCGTGCTCGATGGCCCGGACACCCCGGAGGACATCATCAGCTCGACGCCCAACGGCGTCTACGTCGCCAAGCTCGGCGGCGGCAGCGTCAACACCGCCACCGGCGACTTCGTGTTTGGCATGACCGAGGCGTACCTGATCGAAGACGGCAAGATCACCGAGCCACTGCGTGAGGGCAACCTCATTGGCAACGGCCCGAAGGTGCTGCGCGACATTGACATGCTCGCCAACGACTTTGCGATGGGTAACCCGGGTACGTGCGGCAAGGACGGCCAGGGTGTGCCAGTCGGCGACGGTCAGCCCACCCTGCGCGTGAAGGAACTTACGATCGGCGGAACCGCAGCATGAGCGGCTTCGAATCCGAACTCCAAGCAGTTGCCGACCGCGTTATCGCCCAGGCCAAGCCGGGCGAGCAGGTCGAGGCATTCGTCACCCGGGGCGGCGAAACCGACGTCCGAATTTACCAGGGCGCAGTTGAGCACTTCGTGTCGGCGCAGAGCGAAGGAATCGGCATCCGCGTGATCAGCGAGGGCCGCACCGGCTTCGCTTACGCAGGCACGCTCGATGAGTCAGCGATCAGCGAAGTCCTTGCCGAGGCGCGCGACAACGTGCAGTTCGGCGAATCTGACGAGTGGGCAGCCCTCGCCGAGCCGGACGGCGTTCCGATCACCGAGCAGTCGCTGTGGAACGAGGCGCTTGCCGAATACCCGACCGATAAGAAAATCGATCTGGCGAAGAAGCTGGAGAAGCTGACTTCGGGGCGGGACCCCCGAGTCCGCGTCGACGACTCGAACTATGCCGACGCGCATGGCGAGTCGGCTGTTGCATCGACCAGCGGTATTCGAATGTCGGGTCGCGAGAACGGGTGCTATGTGTCGGTCTCCACGCTCGCCGACGAAGGTGAAGGCGATGATGCCGAGACGCAAACCGGCTTCGGTTTCAGCGTCGGTCGCAGCCCGCACGAGTTCGACCTCGACAAGGCGGCTCGAGAAGCGTCCGAGCGGGCGACGCGACTGCTCGGCGCGACCAAGCCGTTGACACGGCGCACCACTGTGGTCCTCGACCCGATGGTGACGGCACAGTTCCTCGGGGTGATTTCGTCGACGCTCAATGGCGAGGCTGTCGTGAAGGGCCGCTCACTCTTCAAAGACCGCCTTGGCGACGGTGTCGCAGCAGCCAACGTCACGCTGATCGACGACCCGACCAACACCAAGGCCTATAGCGCCACCGACGTCGACGGCGAAGGTCTCGCGGCTCGCCGTAACGTGCTGATCGAGAAGGGCGTGCTCCAACAGTTCGTCCACAACTCCTACAGCGCTCGTCGTGCCGGGACCGTGTCGACCGGCAATGCAACACGCGGCGGGTTCGCTGGCACTCCAGGCGTCGGCTGCCTTGCCCTCTCGCTTGAGCCGGGCATGCGCTCGCAAGCGGAGATCGTCTCGGGCATTGACGACGGTCTGCTCGTGCAATCGATGCAGGGCCTGCATTCAGGCGTCAACCCCATTAGCGGTGATTTCTCGACTGGCGCAGCTGGTCTGATCATCACCAACGGCGAAGTCGGCGCACCCGTGCGTGAGTTCACGATCGCATCGACGCTCCAGCGAATGTTGCAGGACATCGTCGAGATCGGCGGCGACATTGAATGGCTGCCGATGCGCGCCAGTGGGATGTCACTCGTGATCCGCGACGTCACGATGAGCGGGGCGTAGCAGTCCACTTCCCCTCGGGTCAAAAGTGGACACTGCTAGCTTCGGACGTTGCCCCGCCTGCGATGCCCGCAGTGCACGGTACGACATTGATGGTCGTGATGCCGCCGAGCGGGCATGGCAGGCGGGTAGAAACTCTGGGTGCCGATTCTTCATGCCGTCGTACTCGGACTCGTCCAGGGCTTTTCCGAGTTCCTGCCGATCTCATCGAGCGCGCATCTTCTGTTCGTTCCGTGGCTGCTTGGCTGGAACGACTTCAGCGGTGCTGGTGGCGAGAGTCTGAAGCAGTCGTTTGATGTGGCGCTGCATTTCGGCACCTTCGTCGCGGTTCTTGGATACTTTCGCACGGAGGTGAAGAGCTACGTGGTCGAAGGCACAAAGTTGGTGTTCACCCGGACGAAACCGGTCACAACCGATGGCCGTCTCGCCTGGCTCTTCGTGCTCGCGACCATTCCCGCTGCGGCGATCGGTGCGATCTTCGAAGATAAAATCGGCACCGTACTCGGCTCGCCGCTCCTCATCGCCCTGTCGCTCATCGGTTTCGGCGTCCTGCTGGGCCTTGCCGACCGCGCTCTAGGCAAGCGCAAGGTCGAGGACTTCCAGATGCCCGACTCGCTGAAGATTGGTGTGGCACAGGCGCTCGCACTCAACCCGGGTACGAGCCGTTCGGGCATCACGATGACCGCAGCACGCTGGATCGGTTTTGACCGCGACGCAGCGGTCCGAATCAGCTTCGTCATGTCGTTACCCGTGATCTTCGGAGCGGTTGTGTTCAAGATGCTGAGGATGTTCAGCGAGGGCGGATACGAAGATTTGCTCGTCCCGATGGCCGCCGGCATCGTGACGTCATGCGTTTCCGGCCTCTTCGCTGTGTGGGGCACGATCAAGCTGGTCAGCACCCGGAACCTGATGCCCTTTGTCGTCTACCGAATCGCGATCGGGGTGCTCATGCTGGTGATCCTCGCTGCTGGCTGGCGCGAGAACATCGCGGTGTGACCGGCCAGTTGACGGGCCCGGGTTCTCGGTCAGGGCACGAACAGAATCGACGCGAGGCTGGCCTGAGCCGCAGCGGCGACCATCGGAGCGTCGGCCGAATCGACTGCGACGAACACGATCTCATCGGCGAGCGACACCACCTCTCCCGACTCGGCGAGCACGATGCCTTCTGACGAGATACGGACCCGGGAACCGACGACGGCGCCCCGTGCGAGCGGGTCGATAATTCCGACGACAACCGACTCGATTGTGGCGCCTCCGACTGGTCCGGCGGCTGCGGTGATGTCGGTGCTGGTGAGAACCTCACCTGCCGTCACCCGTTGGCGCAACGTCGTACCTGCGGGGAGGGATTGCAGCGCGGCTGTGGGGACCAGAGCCTTGGGAAGATCACGTCGCTCGACACTCGGCAGGTCGCCTGCTGCGCGGTCATCGTCTGCGACGAGTACCGAGGTGGTCTCACCCCAGGCTGCGCGGGCAGCATCGACGTTGCGGAGTTCGGCGTGGACCATGAGGCCGACGGCGCCGGCGAGCGCGAAGGCTACGAGCCAATAGACCCACCGATGACGGGCCAGAAAAACACGGATTAGCACTGAAACGTGCATGGGAACTCCTGAGGACGAACGGATCGTGAGGGGAGTCGGCGTTTGTGATCGTATCGCTGGTGACCTGGGTTGGCTGGAGCTGGTTGACGAGAGCCGGCCAGCGTCAGGTGTGGTTGTTCAGTCTGACGACTTCGACGGAGCGGGCTTTGACGACTTGGTCTTGGCCGACGAGCTCTTCGACGAGTCGGACGATGAGCTTTTCGACGAGTCGGACGATGAGCTTTTCGACGAGTCGGACGATGAGCTTTTCGACG
>CALCXK010000106.1 GCA_937905835.1 uncultured Ilumatobacter sp.
ATGAACTCGCCGCAGCGGGGGAACTCGTCAAGGGCAACACGAGTCGTGTGCCGGTCGCGGTCATTCGGGGCCGGGAGTGGGCTCGTGACGACGACGCTTCGATGGCGCCCGTGCTTCGTGACAGCGAAAAGGATTTGTTTCGGTAGATGTCGTTTGCGGTTCGTCAGGCTGCGCTCACGAGCGTCAGCCGAAATTGAGACCGTTTCTCGCCCCCATCGAGCTGAAGCAGTCTCAGTTTTGGGTTGCTCTGGCTTGATACCCGAAACTGGGATCAGCGTGGCTCACTGCCGATGAGAGATGATCTCCATTTTGGGAGATGGAAAGTGGACTTCAGCCGAGAAGGTCTTTGGTGATGCCGTAAAAGTATTCGGCCGACATGCCAATCGATTCAATGTCGATCCGCTCATCGTTGCCATGAAACCGTGCGCCAAATGTCGCGAAGTCCATTTTTCCTGAGAACAAGCCGGCACCGTAGGCAACGCTGCCGCGCTCGCGGTAAAAGCGTGCATCGGTCCCGCCGGTGATCATGCCGGGGATGAGCTTCGCACCGGGATACGCGATCTGGGTGTGTTTGGTCACGGCGTCCCAGAGCGGGTTGCCGGGTCCGTAGCCGCATGTGGTCGGATTGGAATTCTGGAGTTCGCTGACTTCGATGTGGTCGTAGAGGTCGCCAATCGCATCGCGCAGGTGTTGTTCGACGTCGTCCTTGGTGGTGCCCGGAACCGTGCGGATGTCGACATCAATGTCGATGACGTCGGGAATCGTGTTGGTCTTCTGGCCACCGTGGGCAACGTTGGGTGAGAACGTCGTGTGGGTCAGCGCATGGCAGGTGCGGGCCATCCCCGCTGGCAGGTCTTTTAACGTGTCCCAGATTTTGTCCGATGACTTGAGGGCGTCGCGGAGTTCGTCCGGCAGTCCGAACGCGTCGACCTGAGCTTCCCAGATGTCGTCGATGTGTGCCGACGGACGGTAGTCGGCGATCCTGCGAACGATCTCGGCGGCCTTGATGAGTGCGTTGTCTGCACCGAATGGCATTGACCCGTGGCCTGGCGTGCCCTTCACTCTGAGACGCCGCCACGCCAAGCCTTTTTCGCCGACGTTGACAGTGACGGTTCGTGTGCCGTGGTCGTCGACCGTCGACCAACCACCGAGTTCGGTGAGGACATGATCGGCACGCATATCATCCCAGTGATTTTCGGCCATCCATTCGGCGCCCCACACGCCGCCGGCTTCTTCGTCGGCGACACCGAAGTAGATGAGGTCGCCCTTGGGCTTGAAGCCTTCGTTGGCGAGTTGGCGGAACACGACGGCCATCGTCGAGGTGAGGTTGAGCATGTCAACTGCACCTCGGCCCCAAATTTCGCCGTCGATGATGTCGGCTGCGAACGGGTCGTGGGTCCACCCGTCTCGGTTGACCGGCACGACGTCGGTATGGCCCATGAGGCACAACGAGGGTGCGCTCGGATCTGAACCAGCGATACGCGCAATCATTGAGTCGCGACCTGGGCGCGGCGTGTAGGTCTGAATGTCGACGCCGGTGCCTTCGAGGTAGGACACCAACAGGTCGGAGTTTCGGGTTTCGTTGCCAGAATCCGGGGTGCCGTCGTTGACGCACTCGTTTCGAATCAGCGCCTGGAGCAACTCGACGGATGGTCCAGTGAATTCAGCGGCGGTCGTCATGTGGCTGAACGTAGCAGCGGATCAGGACTCGCTGTCCCGTGCGAGTACAGGTGAGGGATCAAATGCAGGGGAGAGGCGGAGAAGAGGTGCTGAGAATTAGTCAAGCTTGCGAATCGGGCTCGAACCGTGATCATGGGGAACGAGGCGCACGTGTGTGTCAGTGACCATCGCCGAATCGGAACTGACGATGACGGGGTTGAGATCGAGGAGCGACACCGATGGATGATCCGATGCGAGCAGTGCTGCGAGACAGATCGTTTCGACCAGCCGAGCGGCGTCGATTCCGGCCGTGGCAAGTGCGGCTGCGACCTTCGTCTCGGCGAGCATTGCCGTGGCGGCCGAACGCGAGACCGGGGCGACTCGCATCGTTCGATCGTCGATCACATCGGCATGGACCCCTCCAAGTCCGACTGACACGATCACGCCGAGCCGGTCGTCGTGCTCGCAGCGGATCCGGACATCGAACCCGGGGGCGCCCATTTCCTGCACCGTGAAGGACGTGGCGCCGTCACCAAGCGACTGCTTCATCTGCTCTATCGACTGTGCAACGTCGTCGTCTCCGGTCAGGTCGAGTGCGATTCCAGCCTTGACCGACCGGCCAAGGGCGCGCTTGGCTGCTTTAACAGCAACTGGGTAGCCAATGATGTTGGCGACAGCGATTGCAGTGTCGGCTGTTGCCGACAGTGCACGAGGCATCGTGATGCCGTACGACGCCAGCAGCAGGCCGGCCTGCTCGGCAGACAACTCTGCCTCGTCGTCGGGGACCTGCTGGCTCGCTGTGGCCAATGCGTTGTCGATCAGTTTGCGGGCCAATTTCGAGTCGATCTCGGCACTGGGAGCGTCTTGAGTGAGCGCTTCTGCAGCGAGCCAGCGGCCGTAGGCATATGAGCGCCCGAGTACGGCGGCTGCCTGTTCGGGGAACGCAAACGCGGGGACATCGGAACCAGGCTGAACGGGCCCATCGGCGCCGCCGAGGAGGACGGCCAGTACCGGCTTGGTGTCGCTGACTGCATATCGAGAGATGGCGTTGGCGGTCGCGGAATCGGCATCGGAAGCAACCGCCGGAGCGTGGATGACCATGAGGCCGTCGACGTCGTTGGATGCGAGCGCCATTGTCATTGCTGTGGCGAACTCGTCGTCGGTTGTTGCGACCGGGAGGCGGTGAACGGTTGCACGCAACCCTGCGGTTGCAAGCGCCGCTGCAGCGAGCGTTGCGGGGCTCCGAGAGTTGGTGATGATCGTGATGTCAGGGCCGCGGAGCACGGGCTGCGTGGCCAGAACGCGTGCGGTGTCGATCAGGCTGTGGACTGTCGGTACCTCGATCAATCCGGCATGCTGGAACAGTGCGCCCCCGAGGGTGCCGTCTGCTGCGGCTCCGGTGCGGACTGCGACGATCGGCCTGGTCAGTGAGACCCTTCGGGCGATCCGAGCGAATTTGCGTGGGTTGCCGAACGACTCGGTGTACATCGCAATGACTCGGGTGTTGTCGTCGTTTTCCCAGAACTGGAGGAGGTCGTTACCCGAGATGTCGCTCTTGTCGCCGAGGGATACGAACCAGGAGACGCCCATGCCGACATCGTCGGCGTGGCGCAGCACGGAGCCTCCGAGCGAGCCGGACTGCAACGAGATAGCGACGTGGCCGGCGGGCAGCGTGACGTTGACCAAGGCTGCTTGAAGTTTGGTGTCGACGTGCGGGGATGCTGCGCCCATGCTCGCCGGGCCAATGATCCGCAAACCGTTGCGTCGGGCGCGGAGCACGAGTGTGTCGATGTCGATCCCGGAGCCGTCGATATCAGTGATGACGATGGCGCCGCGCATGAGCTTGGCAATGCACCCGTCGATCGTGGCTTCGAGTTGCGGCGGAGGAACTGCAACGATCGCGAGCGATACGTCGTCGGGAAGTTCGTCGACCGAGCTGTAGCAGCGCCTGTTTGAGAGTTCGGTGTGGTGCGGGTTGACCGGGTAGGCGGGGACGTTGACGCTGTCGATGACGTGGTTCCAGAGTGCCTTTCCGACACTGTTTGGCCGGTTCGACGCGCCGATTACGGCGATCGCTTTCGGAAGCAGCAAGCGGGTAACGGCGCGCGCGTCGGCGCGCTGTTCGCGACGTTCGACGCTGTCGAGGAACTCGTCGGTATTGGCCAGGTCCCAGTCGAGGTCGACCACACCGGAGTCGAATCGGCGGTGCAACGGCCAGCCGGCTTTCGAGAACACGGCGAGCATGCCTCGGTTGTCGCCAAGAACTTCGGCCGTGAACCGCTCGATCCCGTTCGATTGGGCGATGGCGGCGAGGTGTTCGAGCAGCAGCGTGGCAATGCCTCGTCCGTTGAATTTGTCGTCGACCATGAATGCAGCCTCGGCTTCGTTGCGTCCGGGCCAGCGTTCGTAGCTCGCCCAGGCAACGAATTGGTTTTGCGACTCGACTGCCAGCGCGACACGGTTGACCATGTCGATGTTGGTGAAGTGCTCGAGCTCGCGGGCGTTCAGTTCGGCCTTGGGCGAGAAGTAGCGACGGTAGACGCTCTCGGGTGATTGGCGTCGATGAAAGTCCGCCAAAGCAGCTTTGTCATCGGTCGTCAGGGGCCTGATGTACGCCGTGTCACCACTGCCGAGCACGACTGATGTTGCCCACTTCGATGCGGCAACGTCTGCTGGGGTGTCGGCATTGCTCACGAGACCAGCATGGCATCTCCCACGCACACCTGTGTGGGGCGGCGGGCAATTCCCTACAGTGATCATGTGGCTGCGCCAATCGCTGTTTTCACTTCAGCCGAACTCGATTTGCACATCGCTCCAGCAGGGCATCCGGAGCGTCCCGAGCGCCTCGATGCGGCGCTGGCCGGTATCGCTGAAGCCGGATTGCTCGACGCTGTCGAGTTTCGGGTGCCGCGTCTGGCAACTGCTGCCGAAATCGGCGCGGCGCACACGGTTGAACACGTGGAATTCATCAAGGGCCTTGCCGAGCGTGGTGGTGGGATGGTCGACGGCGACACGTACATGACGTCGGGGTCGTGGACCACTGCAAGCCGTGCTGTTGGCGCTGTGCTTGATGGCGTCGATGCGCTGCGTGCTGGCGAGTGCGATGTCGCGTTCGCTGCGAGTCGCCCTCCAGGCCACCATGCGGGTGCTGATCAGGCGATGGGCTTTTGCCTGTTGAATAACGTCGCTGTCGCCGCCGCGCTGGTGGCCCAGCAGGGCGAGCGCGTCGCGATCGTCGACTGGGATGTCCATCATGGCAACGGCACGCAGGACATCTTCTACAACGACCCTCGTGTGCTGTATGTCTCGACGCATGAGTCGCCGCTCTATCCCGGCACGGGGAGGGCCGACGAAACCGGTGGGCCGAACGCTCCGATGTCGAACCTCAATCTGCCGTTCCCGAGGGGTACTCGCGGCGACGTTTTCCGGCGTGCAGTCGATGAGATCATTGCTCCCGTGATCGCTCGTTTCGCACCGGACTGGCTGTTCATCTCGGCTGGGTTCGACGGACACCGAGCCGATCCGCTTGCAGGGCTCGAACTGACGTCAGCCGACTTTGCCGACCTCGCCGTTCGGCTTCAGGCACTGGTGCCAGCTGGGCGCGTGCTCGTCGCGCTCGAAGGCGGATATGACCTTGAAGCGCTGGCTTTTTCGACCGGCGCCACGCTGTCTGCATTGATCGGCGAGACGTATCGGCCTGAACTCGCGTCGGCGGGCGAGATTGGTCTTCCGACGATTGCCGCTGCCAAGCAACGCTGGAATATCTGACCCGATCACCGTCCCCCTGGGTGACGGTGTCGCGGGGTGCGGATCGGGAATCCCCGTCCGATGCCAGGGGGCTCGACCACGAGTTGTTGGATCGCGGTGCTCGATGCGCTGGACAGCGAGTTCGCGTCGACTTCAGGGTTGCCGTGGACGAACACATGGGTCATCGAATGATCGTAGAAAGTGGCGGCTCGTTACGACGGGCCGGACCCGTGCTGGTAGACCGGGCAGCGTGAAGACGACCCCTGAGGCCACGTCGGTTGAAGTCGTGCTGGCGTGTACCGATCTCGATGCCATGACACGCTTCTTCATCGAAGACGTTGGCTTCAGAATCGCAACGATCTCGCCTGCTGACAATCCACGTGAGATCGCGCTCTTCGATGCTGGTAGCGGTGATGCTGGTGGCCGGGTTCGCCTGCGTCGTGGCGACGTCGATGCCGTTGGCCATGTGCTGGTGCGGCGAGCCCACGTTCCAGCGGGGAGCCCGGTCAAGCAGTTGACGGCACCGAACGGCACAATCGTCGAGATTGCTTCGGCATCACTCGACGTCGTTGTGCCGGACAACGAACCGTCGCTCACGATCGTCAAGGCACCGGCAACTGTCGATGCTGCGTTTGGTGTTGGGCGCGCGGGCATGGGATACCGCGATCTGCTGCCCGATCGTTGGGGCGGTCGATTCATTGCATCGCACATCCTGATTGCCGACGGGGGAGAGGTCGCCGACTATGTCCACTTCCATCGCATCCGTTTCCAGATGATCTTCGTCGCCGCCGGCTGGGTCGAGGTTGTCTACGAAGATCAGGGCGAGCCGTTCCGAATGGAGGCCGGTGACTGCGTGCTGCAGCCGGCGGAAATTCGCCATCGTGTGTTGCGCAGTTCGCCGGGCCTCGAAGTGATCGAGATCGGTTGTCCCGCCGAACACGACACGGTCGCCGAGCACACCATCACCCTGCCGACCTCAAGGATCGATCGTGATCGTGATTTCGATGGCCAGCGGTTTGTCCGTCACGTCGCCGCTGGTGCCAAGACGGTGTCGTCGGTTTGCGGCGGTTTCGCCGAACGCGACACCGGCATCGGTGCAGCGACCAACGGGCTCGCAGGCGCCCGTGTACTCACGGCATCAGACTCAACGGAACGCGCAGGAACGGCCCTCACCCACGACGGAGAGTTCGCCATGAACGTGGTGCTGTCAGGGAGTGCCACGCTGACTGTCGAGAGACGAAACGAACAGTTCGGACCGCGTGACGCGGTGACGTTTCCGGCGGGCGCCGAATGGACATGGAGTCAGTGCAGTAGTGACTTCGAACTCTTGGACGTCACGTTGCCGGACCGCACCATTCGGTTGGTCGGTCGGTAGTTCGAGAGGGCTCATCGTTCAGACGTCGCCCAGTACAGCGATGGCCCGTTCGGGTCAGCAGATCAAGAGGTCGGGTGGATAGGTGTTCGCGGCGCTGTCGACCGCTCCGACCACGGCGACTATCGGGCTGACAACATCTTCTTCGACGCCGATGGCAGCGTCGTCCTCCTTGACTTCCAGCTGACCGGGCTGGGCACTGGCGCATTTGACCTCGCCTACTTCGTCACGCAGAGCCTGCTCCCCGATGTGGCAGCGGCCAACAGGCGTGCGCTGTTCGATCGCTACGTTGCCGCCGGGGTCTCTGAAGGCGACACCGCTGGCCTCTGGGAGAACTACCGAGTTGCTGCGCTGTTCTGCCTCGTGTACCCGATCGTCGCGGCGCGCGGCATGGACCTCGATGACCCGCGTTAATTCGCGCTTGTCGACACGATGAGTCGTCGGTGCAGTCGGGTGATCGAAGAGCTCGGCCTCGAAGACCTGCTCGGCGACTGAGATGGCAGATGGTTCGCTCATCGCAGCCACCTGGTTCATTGACGCAGATTGCTCAACCGAGAGCGCTGCTGTAGGCGTGGGGCGCTTCTCTACAGTCGGCGAGGCAAGAACGACGTGGCGATGGCGGCGCTCGCGAGGAGCACCGCGATCACGAGGTAGAGGAGCCAGAACGAGCCCAGTCCAAGCGCAATCGCTGCGATGACCGGTGCAAGCAGGAACGACGTCTCGCGCCATGTCGTAAAGATCGCGGTCATGGCGACCCGTTCCCGAGGTTTGACGAGGCGCATGAACGGGATGTTGCCGAGCATGTCGACTGCGGCGCCGCCCAACGCACCCGTGAGCCAGAAGACGAGGCCGAGCTGGCGGGCATCGCCGATGATCGCCAGCGCCACCATGCTGGCCGACATCACCCCGAGAGCACCGATGATGACCGCGCGCGTACCGAGTCGATCAGCGGCGACGCGGACCATCGGGCTGATGAACAGCATTCCGCTTGCCGCCGAGAGAAAGACGCCTGCTACCCACGCCGGCAGACCGGACTCGACCACGTAGATCGGGCCGTAAACGAACAGCGCCGCCCAAAAGATCGCCCGGCTCGTGGTGATGGCGTAGGCAATCCTCAGATTTCGCTGGCGGAAGAACCGGACCATGCTGTGTACAGCGTTGGGGATTGCTGTGGTCGGTGTGAGGAGAACAGGATTTCGATGCAACCGAAGACGCCAGAAGTACCAGGCCGTAAGGAGCGTCATCACGATCGAAATAAGAAACGGTGCTGATGTGTGTGCGTTGCTCCAGAGCCACACACCGAGTGTCGGACCGATGACCCACGACGCGCCGATGTACACCATGCGGCGGGACTCGGTCGAGGTCAGATCCCGCTTACCGATGTAATCCATGATGTACAGCGACATGCACACCGCGAAGATCGACGCCTCGGCTGATCTCAGCCCGATAGCCAATACGAACAGTGGGCCATCGGCAACGAGGAACAGCCCTGCTGCAACAACAAGGAAACTCGATGCCAGCGTCACGACCCAGCGGCGTGGCATTTTTTGTTCGAGCCAACCGACGTTAATCGTGATCATGAGCGTGATCATCTGGCCACCGATGAAGGCGTACGACACCGCGGCTTTGGATCCGAGGGCCTCGAGCGCAGCGAGCGGCACGACGCCGACCATCACCGAACGCGACAGTCCCTCGAACCCGCCAAGCCGCGCCAACTCGACAGCTGCAGTCGCATCGACTTGCTCCAAGCCCTCAGGGCGGCGCCAGCGCATGGGCCGCTAGGTTACGCGACCCGGTCTGCGGATGACGCAGCCTGACACCGCAGTACAACGAGGGACTGAGGTCCCGTCGATGCTTGACCCCTCAAGACTGCCGGAGCGACGGCGCATCGGGCAAGGTCGTGTCTCAGCGGCTCGGCCACGCCGATATCGCTGTGACGAGGCGGGTGTGCCCGCTCAGGATGATCAGCTTGCTGCCGATGTCCTCGGTTCTGCGCTTGGTGGCAAAACGTGACCATGACCGAGCTGATAATAATCTGACCTGGTGTTATTCAGTGGGGTGTGAGCGAAATAGGTACAAGCCCTGTTGAGGGCGGTCGGCTCAGGCTCGTCGGGTCTTTCACACGGATTCTGAGAAGTTTTCACACGGTGCTCTGGCGGGTTAGTGGCGTCCGGCGGTCGATTCGATTTGGTCCACGATGTAGTCGAGGACGGCTTGGTCGACGTCGAAGATGCCGGTGCCGAGAGTCTGTGAGTGTTCGTTCCAACTGATTGCGATCGAGTCGTAATCGCCAGTAGCGAGTAGTGCGTCAAGGTGGCCTATCGCTGAGTCGATGGCTGTCTTGGCTGTTGCTGACAAGCTCCGATAACCACCATTTTGTCCGGTGGGGATACCAGTAGCGCGTGGTGGTTGAACGCATTCGTACGGTCGGATTATTGCGTTACCTCCGCCAGGGTGACAGCTGTGAGTCGTGTCGATTTTGCGTTGATGTTCGTAGAACTGGGCTTCGTTGTCGTTGAAGACAAATAAGGTGCGCGCGAAGTTGGCTTGGTCAATCATCCAGGCGAAATCACCGTCACGGTTTGCGCCTTGGAACTTGCTCTTGATTACTTGGATCGTCACGCTGCTCCACTCTGGTTGCTGCGAAACCGCAACACTATTTCGATTGTTGCCGCTCCAGAGGCGACACGTTACAGCCAGAGCCCTGACGGTCACACGAGTCCGCGCGCGGCGAAAGCAGCTGTGCGGTATGGGTGCGCTCTGGTGGTTGGCGCCGCGAACCTCGGTGCCCAAGGTGAAAAACGAAACGAGGCGCCCGGCTAGCTCGCCGAACGCCTCGTTTATTTCGCTCACTAGAGGGGTGTTATTTCGCTAACACCCCTACGTGGGGGATGAGTAGAAATCAATAACCCCTGCCTCAAGAAATGGGGGAACTCCAG
>CALCXK010000107.1 GCA_937905835.1 uncultured Ilumatobacter sp.
CCGGGGCGCAGCCTCCTCATGCCGATCCGCGTCGGGGATGATTAGAAGCTCGCCAAGAAGGTGTCGATGTCGACGTAGGTCAATTCGTGGGACTCGTCGGCTTCAACTGCTGCATCGAGCGAGTTGCCGCAGTAGGCGGCGTCCAACTCGAGCACCAATTCATGCACCCCGTTCCGCGCGGCATTCCGATTCTCGAAACCGCCTCAGCCGTGACGGCCGAGATCAATCGCAGTCGCGATTATTTGAATAAATTACTCAGCGATGCTTGAGCCTGACGCGGCGCAAGCATCTTTCAATCAGGATGATTACCATGCAACCCAAAGTTCTTATTATTGTCGGTGATGCCAGCGAGACACTGGACACGATGTACCCGTATTACCGGTTAATCGAAGCCGGTTTTCAGCCCGTCGTCGCGGCGCCGGAAAAGCGGCGCTACCAGATGGTTCTTCACGAGGTGAAGCCTGGCTGGACGATTACCAGGGAGTGGGAAGGATACACCATCCAGGCGGACGTCGCGTTCGCGGAGATCGATCCCGACGAGTATCTGGGGATCTTCTTCTCTGGCGGCCGCGCTCCTGAGTACATTCGCGACGACCTCGATCTCATCCGCATCACGCGCTACTTCTTCGCAAAGAATGCTCCGATTGCGAGCGTCTGCCACGGCGTCGAGATTCCCGCGCGAGCTGACTGCGTTCGAGGTCGGCGAATGGCGACGGTTGCCAAGTGCCGCTTCGATCTGGAAGTCTGTGGCGGGACGTTCGTGGACGAACCGTGCGTGATTGACGGCAACCTGATTTCAGGTCGCACATTCCACGACAATGGCCATTTCGTCGGAGCCTGGATCAAGCTTCTCGATGAAGCCAGAAATCAGTCCAAATGAACACACCAACGGCACTCATCATCACCCTGCTGCTCGCGTTGTTCGCCCCGGTGGACGTCACCTATGCGAAACAGCCTAACGTCCTTCTCATCATCACCGATGACCAGGGCTATGGGGACTTGTCCATCCACGGCAACACGCATCTGCAAACGCCGCACATTGATCAGCTGGCCGCGGAGAGCGTGCGGTTTGATCGGTTCTATGTGAATTCATTTTGCGCACCCACACGGGCAGCCTTGCTCACGGGGCGCTGGCCGCTGCGAACCGGGTGCCACGGTGTCACGCACAATGCCGAGGCGATGAAACCGTCCGAGGTCACGATGGCGGAGGCGCTGCACGAAAGCGGCTATCGCTCGGCTTGCGTCGGCAAATGGCACAATGGCGAGCAGTATCCGTTCACGCCGATGGGCCAGGGCTTCGACGAGGCGTTTGGGTTCAATAATGGCCACTGGAACAACTACTTCGATCCCGTGCTCCTGCGCGGCTCGAAGCCTGAGCAGACTGAGGGTTACATCACCGACGTGCTCACTGATCAGGCGATGAGGTTCATTACCGCGAACCAGACGGGGCCGTTTTTCTGTTACCTCAGTTACAATGCACCACACTCGCCGTATCAGGTGCCGGACAAATACTTCGACAAGTTCAAATCGAAGGGCTTCGACGATACTTTGGCTGCCTTCTACGGGATGTGCGAAAACATCGATGACAATGTGGGGCGACTGCTCGCGCATTTGGCATCGTTGCGGCTCGCGGATGACACCATCGTGCTCTTTCTCACTGACAACGGCGGCACGGCGGGCGTGAAGATCTACAATGCCGACATGCGTGGCGGCAAAACCAGCGTGCATGAGGGTGGAAGTCGCGTGCCGCTCTTCATGCGCTGGCCGGCGGCGACATGGACGCCGCATGTCGTGAAACCCATCGTCTCGCACATTGATCTTTATCCCACGCTGCTCGACCTGTGCGGTGTGAAGGCACCCGTTGGGCCGAAGCTTGATGGCATCTCGCTGCGGCCACTGTTGGAAAGAACGGATAGCAGCGCGTGGCCTGATCGCACGCTCTTCACGCACAATCCCATCGATGAGTCGAACAAGTATCCCGGCGCCGTGCGCACCCAGAAATATCGACTGGTCCGCGAAATCAAAGGACCTGCCGGCGGCTCGAGGGCGAAGGCCAATGACACGAGCGCCACTCCCTGGCAGCTCTACGACATGGAAAGCGATCCCGGCCAGAAGAAGAACATCGCCGCTGACCACCCCGACATCGTGATGCAACTGAGCGACCAATACGATGCATGGTTCGCCGACATCTCGCGCGATGGCTTGCAGCGTTTTCCATTGCCGATCGGTCATGCGGAACACAACCCGGTCGAACTGCACGCACCGCAGGCCTACCTCGACCAGCCGTTGACATTCGCCAACGGCCCCGGCTTTGCCAATGACTGGCTCACCGGCTGGACGGATGCGAAAGCGAAAGTCTGGTTCGACATCGAGGTGGCTACCGCTGGCGACTACGAGATCGAAATCGCCCTGGCCTGTCCGTCTGCTGACGCCGGATCGCGTCTACGCATCAGCGTCGGCAGCGAGTCAATCGAGACCGTCGTCCCTGCATCGCCCGCACCGGAGATTCCATTGCCTCATCGCGACGAAGCAGGGTCGGCAAGATACCGCAACCGCGAGTGGTTCACTCTGAAGGCCGGCACTCTCAGGCTGCCGAAAGGTCCGGCCAAGCTCACGATTGAACCGCTCACCATGCCCGGAACGCAGGTGATGGATTTCAAACACGTGAAGCTGAACCTGAGATCCACGCCATGAAACACATCCTCACACTCATCACCGCACTGCTGCTGCTCCCGCTCACCGTGCTGCAAGCCGCCGATGCAACGAAACCCAATGTCCTTTTCATCATCGCGGACGATCTCGGCTGGGGCGATCTGCGCTGCTACGGCAATCAAGTCGTCGACACGCCCACGCTGGATGAACTGGCGAAGACAGGAGTTCGGTTTACTGATCATTACTCGCCGTCACCGCTCTGCGCACCAGCCCGCGCGGGGTTTCTCACGGGACGCTTCAATCATCGCACGGGCGCTGTGGATGTGCCGAGCAATCGCGGGCTCGACCGGCTTGATTTGTCAGAGAAAACTTTCGGCGACTACTTCCGTCACGCTGGCTATGCGACGGCGCTGATCGGCAAGTGGCACAACGGCGCGTATTCCCAGGACTACCTGCCGCACCGTCGCGGGTTCGACTTCTTCTTTGGCTTTCCCAATGGCGGACAGGATTACTGGAAATGGAACCTGCTCCGCAACGACGACGCCATGCCGCACGATGGGCGATATCTCTCGGATGCGCTCAACGACGAAGCCATCGCGTTCATTCGCAAGCACAACGAAAAACCATTCGCGCTGTGGCTCGCGCATCATGCGCCGCATAGTCCGCTCGCCGCGCCCGAAGTGTTGGTGAAAAAATACCGCGAGCGTTTGGGCCAGGACGCGAGCGAGGCGGTGGCTGTCATCTACGCGATGATCGAGGCGATGGACACCGGCCTGGGCCGCGTGTTTCAGACGCTCAAGGAGGAGGGCCTGTGGGAGAAGACGGTCATCGTGTTCACCAGCGACAACGGGCCCTGGCTCGCCAAAGATTCCGAACTCGGCTCTCAGAAGCGATTCAACGGCGTCTTCTCGGGCCAGAAGCAGGATGTATTGGAAGGCGGCATTCGTGTGCCCTGCATCGTCGCCTGGCCCGGCCGCATTCCCGCCGGCCAGGTGATCGACACTCCGGTTCACGGGTGCGATTGGTTGCCGACCCTCTATGGCCTCACGAATGAATCCGCGCCTGCCGGCGCCAAACCGTTCGACGGTCTCGACGTGATGCCGCTGCTTTTGGGCAACCCTGCACCCGCACTCACGCAGCGTGCGCTGCCCTTCCAACGCAACCGCTACGCCCCTGTGCAGCACGCTAACGCCGCCATCCGCGAAGGCCGCTGGAAGCTCTACTGGCCGGGCGAAAAAGCATCGTTGAAAAAGGACTCCGGGCGGGACAATCCTTCTTACCTGCGCGGCATCGCGCAACCGCACTGGGAGATGCCGCTCGACCGCCAGCTCGATCCTGCCACCACCGCGCCGCAACCACCGCCGCGACTCTACGATGTCGATGCCGATCCTGCCGAGAAACATGACCTTGCTGCCCAGCATCCCGAAATCGTGAATTCGCTCGCACAGAAACACGATGCATGGTTCGCGGAGATCATCCCTCAATGGCAGCAGTCGCGCGCTCACATCGTCGAGCAGGACCGAGCATACTGGAAGGACCGTACCGCGCCCGATCCAGCCGCCTTGTTCAAAGACTACTGGCAATGGAAGTCCGCGCTCCAAGGTACCGACCCAACAGCCGCCGATCCGCTGAAAGTCTTCCGCGGCTTCTGGAATAACGATCCAACAAACCAATGAAAGCTGCCGCGCGATGAAACCCACCCTCACACTGCTTAGCGTTCTGTTGCTTGCGCCGCTGGCCGTGCTGCACGCTGCCGACCCCGTGCCGCTCTGGGACAATCGCGTGCATCTGCTTAAGACGGCCGAATTGCCGGTGCTCAAGGACGTCCGTTTCTCCGTGATCAAGCCTTACGAATTCGATAAGGACGGCTACCGATTCCTGCACGGCGTGGGACTTTGTTTTCACAAGGGACGGCTCTACGCATCGTTTGGGCACAACCAAGGCGGCGAGAACACCGAGACGGAGGAAGCCCGGTTTTGCGTGAGCGACGATGAAGGCAAAACATGGAGCGACGTCCGCACGATCGACTCCGGAGACGGACCGGTCGGCGTGAGCCATGGCGCATTCCTGTCGCACAACGGGACGCTCTGGGATTTTCAGGGAGCCTACACCGGCACGATGAGCGGCGTTCATACGCGGGCTTATGTCCTTGATGAGGCCAGCGATCAATGGACGTCCAAAGGCACCGTCATCGAAGACGGTTTCTGGCCTATGCAGCAGCCTCAGCAGATGGACGACGGCAACTGGATCATGGCCGGGCTCAAGGTCGGTGAAGGCAACCCAGCCATCGTTGCCATCAGTCATGCCGATGATTTCACCAGTTGGGATGTCGTACCAATTCCACAAAGCACGGGCCTCAACATGTGGGGCGAATCCACTGTCATCGTGAGCGGCAAACAGGTCACGAACATTTCTCGCTACGGGGACAAAGCGGAAGCACTCGTCGCTATCAGCGAAGACTACGGTCGCACCTGGAGTGAGATGCGCCCCAGCAACCTGCCGATGACCACCAGCAAACCGATCGCTGGCACGTTGAGCAGCGGCCAGCGTTACCTCGTCTGCACCACGACCGCTGACAGCGGCAAGCGACGTTCGCCCTTGACGATCGCTGTCAGCCGACCGGGTGAGACCGTGTTCAGCAAAGTCTTCGTCATCCGCCACGCTGAATTCCCCGACGGTCCCGGCGAGTCACATCCGAACGCCGCGCTCTCTTATCCGTATGCGATCGAGCACGAAGGACGGCTCTATGTCGGCTACTCGAACAGCGGCGACAAGTCTTCCCGCGTCGGCACCGGTCGCGAGCTTTGGAACAACAACAGCGCCGAACTCGCCGTCATCCCGATCGATCAATTGCGTACCGACGAAGGGGCGCATTCGCAAACGGAGCCAACAAACGCCACAGAAGCTGCCGCGATGAAGGCTCGCGAAGAAGCGGAATTGGACCAGAAGTATCAAGCCTGGGTGGCAAAGCTGACGCCCGCCCAGCAAGCATGGGAGAAAACATTGCAGGCGGAGCTGGGCAATTTCTATCTGCCGATTCACAAGCGCGAGAAGGTTGCCGGGAGGTCCAACGCCTGGGACTTCGTCGAAGACGATCCCGCATTGCCGCGAGTGCTCCTGATTGGCGATTCAGTTTCACGCGCCTACACGCAAACGGTCCGAAAGCAACTTACGGGAATCGCCAACGTGCATCGTGCTCCGGCCAACTGCGGTCCAACGTCGACCGGGCTGAAGAAGATTGACGTATGGCTGGGCAACGGCAAGTGGGACGTGATCCACTTCAATTTCGGAATCCACGATCGTGCGACACCGCTGGCGGATTACGCAACTCGGCTTGAACAACTTGTCGAACGAATGCAACAGACGGGTGCGAAGCTGGTATGGGCCAGTACAACTCCGATTCCTGATGTCGCCGACAAGTACACCGCCGAATCGATTATCGATCGCAACGCAGCTGCCGCTGAAGTGATGCAACGACACGCAGTCGCCATTGATGATCTCTTTACTGCAATCACGCCACGACTGGTCGAATTGCAAAACCCGAATGATGTACACTTTACTGGGCCGGGAAATGAATTTCTT
>CALCXK010000108.1 GCA_937905835.1 uncultured Ilumatobacter sp.
TCGTCAGGTTCGCCGCTGTCGGAGAAGCCGTCTGTGGTCGGTTCGAGACCACATTCGTCAACTCCGAATGCCTCGAGCCGTTCGCCCGCCTCAACGAACTCGGGCGAGAAGACGATCGCGAAGGCCTTTCCGAACGCTTCTGGGTCGTTCTCGTCGACACCGCTGAGTACTTCGAGCGCGTTAACCAACGTGTCGAGATCGCCGCGGATCGAGTCGGGTGCTTGGTCGGCCAGCGCCCGCATTTCGGCGACAGTTGGCTCGTCGGCCAGCTCTGTGGTTCGCACGACCTCACAGAATCCCTCGGTCGAGTTGCCGGCCGAGCTGCCCCCGTCGGAACTTCCACCTCCGCACGCGGCCAATGTCATAACCGTCACGACGGTTAATCCGATTTTCTGCGGCACCTAGCCGAACGTATCTCATTGCCGATCGACGTTGCTGTCAACGCGACCGAATAAGTAGATATGCCGCAGTCTTCCAGGCCACCGAGGATGGCTGTTGCACAATAGGTTGCTGCCATGAGCGAGCATCCGATTTCACGATTCCCCATCCCCGAACTGGCCGACATGCCCGACGACATCCGGGAGATGATGGAGGCCGTGCAGGAGAAGTCAGGGTTCATCCCGAACGCGTTCTTCGCTATGTCGAATCGTCTCGCCAACCTCACATCGATGCGCCCGAACGACGAGTTCTACGCCATGGCCCGCTCACGAGCAACCGCGATCACGGGGTCACGATGACGGCGACCATCAACATCAGGAGAACGACCACGGCTTGATCACGACGGCGTGATGAAGTCGGCGACCACTCCACAGTGGTCGCTCGGCCACACCTGTTCGCCATCGACGTCGACCGGGCCAGTCGCAATGTTCCACGCGCGAGTCGGATTGCCGACGGGGTTCGGCCGGGGCCATGACACGAGCAGATAGTCGAGGCGGCGGTTCGGCCAGGCACTGTCGGCCGAGTATGGATTCTCGGCTCGCCACGTGTGGCCCGGGCCAGTGCCGACATGCTCCCACACATCGCTGAAGACGATCCCGGGCACGCCCGCCGAACGGCCCGTCAGGATCCGGATCTCGTCGGTGTCGGGTACCGCGTTCAGGTCGGCGCCGACGATCAGCGGAAGATCGTGCGACGGGTCGCCACGCCACTCGATGCCAAGTTCGAGCAACCGTCGGACCTGGAGTTGACGGGCAGCCGACGCGTCGAAACGGTGGTCGATGTGCGTCGATGCGAACGGCCATGCGCCCCACGGGGTGTCGACGCTTGCCGCGATGATGCGGCGATGCCCGTCGACTCCTTCGGCATTCGGAATGGGAAGTGAGGCGATCTGTTTGGTTGGCCAGCGCGAAAGGATCGCGTTGCCGAACGATTCGCCATTCCAGAGCACAGGGTCGGTTCGCACGGCGTGCATGCTGAGGGCAGCAGCGATCTCGTCGGCGACGTCACGCTCGTCGTTCGACCACACTTCTTGGAGGCACAGCACGTCGGCGTCGATCTGGCGCATCGTGTCGATGATCGCCGGGAGCCGCTGTCCGAATGGCCCGAACCGCCACCACAGATTCCACGTCATCACACGCATCGTCGGGGCCAGCTTGGTCACGGCCACATCATGTCGCACACATCGGGTTGGGGCATGGTCGGTACTCTCAAGTCGGTGCTCTCAACCGATGCCACGGCAACGCGGCAGAGTGTTCAGTCGGCGAGTTCTTCGTCGAGCTGATCGATGAGGGCCTGGGGCGCAATGATCCGAAAGCTTTCTTCGATCAGATCGTGCAACCGCTCGCTCATGCTGTCGTCGAGCCCGGTGATGGGAATGTTGGTCCAGCCCGTGTCGTACTGCATTGCGGCAGCGCCGTCGAGTGCTGTGGCCTCATCGTGCGAGTCTTCGAGCCTGACGCCGATGCTCGGGCGGTCCTGGTTGCCGTAGATCGCGAAGATCTTCTTGCGAACTTTGGTGACGCGTTCATCGTCCCAGGGGGTGTCGAACCAGGCCTCGGGCATGGAGAGCGCGTAGTTTTCGAGTTCGTCTTGAAGTTTCTTCGCACCCCGGGCGCTGATGGCAACCATTCCTTCATTGTCGCAGCAGATCTGCGGGATCGGTCATCTGCGGCACTCTTGTGACAACAGCGTTGGTCCACGCCGCGCTCGCATCGGAAACACGTACAGCGGGTTTGCCGGTGTAGCTTGTGATTCGTATGGGTCAACTGGTCGCCGTCACTGAGAAGCCGAGTTCCACCCCAGGTGTGGTGCGCTTCGAAATCAACCGCACGTTGTCAGGGCAGGGCCACGAGCGGTTCCGTTCGATCATTGATGCGCACGGCAATACGCCGTCAGACGAACTGGCACGACGCCTGTTTGGCACCGGCCAGGTCGCACGTGTGCACGTGTACGCCAACATCATCACGGTTGACCTTGAAAAAGGGTACGACTCGGTGGGTCTGTCGGAACTCGTCCGCGATCTGTACATGTATTGGAAGCCAGGCGTTCAGCCGCCATCGGTCGAAGATCTGCAGCCCGACCAGGCCGAGGTTGCCAGCAGCGACGTCGTCGACACGAGTGGTGTCGAATTGTCTGCAGAAGCCAAGAAGGTGCCGCCGCACCTGCTTGAGCGTGGGCGAGCCGCCCGCACCAAATGGAACTCTCGTTAGTCATCTGAATTTGACAGGCACGGTTCGCGTGCTGTTTCAGTGGGGTCTCGTCCGAGGTCTTTCGTAGCTCATCATCACAACAGTCGTGCCATATCGAACACATGTTCGATACCCTGTCGTAATGGACGTAGCACTACGAGATATTCACGACGACGTGGTCCCCGAGGGGGGTAACGATGTCGCTGCGGTGGTCGAAACACCGCCACTGGCGTCGGTGTTGGCAGCACTCGGTGACCGAGTCGCGCCGGTGTCGATGGCCCGTGAACGGGTGTTGCCAGTCGCCGAACACGCCATCGGGCTTTTCTCCGAAGGCGGGTTGGTCCGAGGTCGTGTCCTGTCGTGTCGTGGCATGGCTGCCACGTCGGCGTCACTCGACCTGGTTGCTGCTGCGGTGACAGCAGGGTCGTGGCTGGCAGTGATCGACGTGCCTACGCTGGGGCTCGACGCAGCCAGCGAGCTCAGGGTGCCGCTCGAGCGCATCGTTGCGATCGACACATCCCTGGGCGAGGAGCCCAGCGAAGCCAATGTCGCCGAACGCGCAGACCGGTGGGCCGACGTGGTCGCCGCTGCTGCCGATGGATTCGAAGTGATGCTCACACGGGTGCCCGCTGAGGTCACGGCCAGCACGATGCGCAAGGTTGCGATCCGTTTGCAGCAGCGGGGGGTCGTCATGCTGGTGCTCGGTGACCCAGGGTCGTTGGTGTGCGACGGCGTGATCGACACCACCGAGCAGGTCTGGTCGGGTGTGGGTGTCGGGTGGGGGCATCTTCAGCAGCGCACGGTCGACATGTCGATATCTGGGCGCCGGGCGCCGGGCCGTCGATGCGTCTCGCTGGCGTTGCCGTTCGGCGATGAGGCCACGCCGAGTGAGCGCGACACAGAGGATGCTGTCGGCAACTGGCCGCCGTTGCTCTCGGCGGTGAGCTGATCATGAGTGGCCCGCCGACGCGCATGGTCACGGTGTGGTTGCCTGACTGGCCAGTGGTCGCTGTCGGGTTTCGCCCCGAACAGTTGGCTGCAGTGATGCACGCCAACCGGGTGGTGGCGCGCACGGCTGCGGCTGCCGCCGAGGGTGTGGTGATCGGGCAGCGCCGTCGGCAGGCGCAGCGGCGATGCCCTGACATCATTCTTGTTGATCACGACGTTGCTCGCGATGCCCGCGAATTCGAGCCAGTGGCGCGCGCGATCACCGAGTTCTCGCCGCAGTTCGATGTGGTCGAAGCGGGCTGGGTCAGCCTGGCAGCACGTGGCCCGTCGCGATACTTCGGCGGCGATGCGGCACTGTCGGATGTGCTGCTCGAAGCCATTGGCCGCGCGGTGGGTGCTACTGGAGCGGGTGTATCTGGAACGGGGGTGTCCGTCGGAGTCGGCGTAGCTGATGGCCGGTTTGCATCGAGCGTGGCGGCGCGGCTGTCTGTGCGGCGGGGTTCTCCGGTATTGGTCGAAGCTGGCGGGTCGGCAGCCTTCTGTGCGCCATTGCCGATCGGTTGGCTACAGACGTTAGGGGAATCCGACCCCGAGATGATCGACCTGTTCATCCGGCTCGGCCTGCGTCGGCTCGGTGACCTCGCTGGGCTTTCGGCGAGCGACGTGCTCGGTCGGTTTGGTCACCCCGGTGTGCACGCCCATCGGCTGGTATCGGGTGTCGATCATCGCCTGCCGAGCACCACCGATCCGTCGCCGGAGCGTCGACTCGACCGCGTGCTCGATGACCCGGTCGCTCAGGCGGCTGCAGTGGTCTTCGTCGCTAAGCAGTTGGCCGACGAGTTGGCGCAGACCCTTTCGGCTGATGGTCGCGTGTGTACCCGGCTGGTCGTGCGGCTCGAGACCGAGCACAACGAGCGATCTGAACGTTCGTGGTTTCGTTCGGCAGGGCTGAACGCTGCAGCCATGGTCGAGCGTGTCCGTTGGCAACTCGATGCGTGGATCAGTCTGCCGCGGGGGAGCGATCAGGAGATCACCGGCGGCATTGCGCTCATCAGGCTCACGCCCGACGAGGTACGCGCTGACGTCGGGAGCCAGCTCGGGTTATGGGGCGGCCAGTCCGAGGCCGACCGGCAGGCCGCGCGGAGTATCGCCCGACTGACCACGCTGACCTCTGACGAAGCAGTCACCGTGCCGGTGTGGAACGGCGGGCGGCTGCCGGCTGACCGCTATCGCTGGGTGTCGGCGTCGACGGTCGATCTTGATCAACGGCAGCGGGCGACGTCAGCTGGCGGGACGGGAAGTGGGCCAGTAGGTCCCTGGCCAGGCTCGCTTCCGTCACCGTCGCCGGCCACGGTGTTCACCGAGCCACAGCCGATCGAAGTCTTCGACGAAGCAGGGCAGTCGATCAAGGTCAGTGGACGCGGAGTGGTGTCATCCAGCCCTGCTCAGTTCAGGTTACTCACCGGCGACGAAGCGTCAGGGTGGCAGCGTGGGGGGTTACGACGGGTCGCTGCATGGGCGGGGCCGTGGCCGATCGACGAGCGCTGGTGGGAGCCCGAACGGCATCGTCGATTGGCCCGCTTCCAGATGGTCGCCGACGATCAGCGCAGCTACCTGGTGATCGTTGAACATCAACGCTGGTGGATCAGTGCCCTGTACGACTGAGGTCGTTGATGCTCAGCCGACGCCGACGGCAAGGGGGATCTCACTGGTGTCGTGCAGGACGACGGTGCGCGCCCGGTGTTCCCCTTCGACGGCAACTGCGCCCCTCCGCAGGTTGGAATCAGCCACCGCGACCAGAATGAGCGGTGCGAGATTGATCTCTGGTTCCATGAATATTTCCTCCGCAAGGAGTGCTCTGCCAACCGGGTTGGATTGCGATGGGCACTGGAATTGTGGTCTGCCACGTTGAGTAGTTCACCCGTTCGTTATGGCATTCATTGAGACATCGGTCCGAATCATCTGGAACTCACGAAGAAATTTACAATAAGAACACAGGGATGTGATTTGGATCGGTCCGCTCGATAGCCAACAATGAGTGCATGCCGCTCGATGTGCTTGCCCGATTGCGTTCTGATGTGGTTGCGCGCGTCGCGGTCGATGAACGTGAACAGGTGTCGGTTGAGCGGTTCGTCGAGGCATTCGACCAGCTCAGCGATCCACTGTCGCAGGAATCCGACCCGATTCACGTCACCGGTTCAGCGCTGGTGGTCGGCCCGCGCGGTGTGATCTTACTGAAGCACAAGCGGCTCGGCTTCTGGCTGCAGCCAGGCGGACACGTCGATCCGGGGGAAGCACCATGGGCCGCGGCGCTCCGTGAGACGCGTGAAGAAACCGGGCTCGATGTTGCCTTTCTCGATTCGCTCGACGCCAACGGTGTGCCACCCCTTGCTCACGTCGATGTACACGCCGGCGGTCGAGGGCACACACATCTTGACGTGCGCTACCTGATCAATGGTGGCGTCGCAGACCCCGCCCCGCCGACGGGAGAGAGCCAAGAGATTGACTGGTTCGAGTGGGATGCAGCAGTTGAACGCGCTGAACAGGGTCTCGAAGGAATTTTGCGACATCTCCAAACCAGGTTCGAACCCTGATTCGGCTCTGGTTCAATTTGCAATTATAGAACACATGTTCGATACTGGGCGGGATGGGGTTCAATAACCCGTCCTGGTCATGGAGCGAACTCCAGTCGGGTCAGCCGCCACGATTAGGGCAGAAGCAACAGAGTGCGAAGCAGGCCAACCGAGATGGCCGCGCACCAAGAAGCTCATCGTGGAATGCCGGTGGCGATGGCCCGGCCTCGAGCCGTCAACGGCAGCCGTTTGAAACACCTGACGGGTTGCGGGGCTCTGGGTCAGATGCTGCTGTCGTTCCGTACGCAGAGCTGCACTGTCATTCGAACTTCTCGTTTCTCGACGGTGCCTCTCATCCCGAAGAACTCGCCACTGAGGCAGCTCGACTCGGGCTTGTTGCCCTGGCGATCACTGACCACAATGGGTTCTACGGGGTGGTCCGATTTGCTGAGGCGGCCAAGGCTGTCGGCCTACTCACCGTGTTCGGTGCCGAGATCACCCTGACCGACGGCCTCTCTCCTGGCTTGCGAGTGGCGCGCAGCGAACCAGACACTGACCGCCAGGTGGCGACCGGTCGTGTTCCTGATTCGCATGCGCCCGACCCTGTAGGAACCCATCTGTTGGTGCTGGCCGACGGGGTCGAGGGATACGGCAAGCTCTCGCGGGCGTTGAGCCTCGGGCATTTGGCCGGTGAGAAGGGCGCACCGCAGTTCGCCTTTGCCGACCTGGCCGAGATGTTGGCCGGCCACGTCTGGGTCCTCACTGGCTGCCGGAAGGGCGGCGTGCCCGCAGCCCTGGCCAACGGTCAGCCTGAGGCGGCGCGGCGCGAACTCAACCAATTGATCGAGGGGTTCGGACAGGACCGTGTGCTGGTCGAACTGTGGGATCACGGCGACCCACTTGACTCGGCACGCAACGATGCGCTGTATGCACTCGCCCAGCAGGCAGGGGTCGGCTGCGTGGCGACCAACAACGTTCACTATGCGACACCCTCGCAACGCAAGCTGGCTACCGCACTGGCAGCGGTCAGGTCACGGCGCAGCCTGGCCGATGTCGACGCCTGGCTGCCCGGCTCGGCGGGAGCACATCTGCGATCCGGAGCCGAGCAGCAGGCTCGCTTTGCACGGTATCCGGGCGTGGTCGACCAGGCAGCCGTTGTTGGCCGGGCAGCGGCGTTCGACCTCGCACTCGTGGCACCGAAGCTCCCACCGTTCCCATGCCCCGTGGGTGATGGTGATCAGCCGCTCAACGAGATGCAGTATCTCCGCCAGGTCACCGAAGCCGGTGGCACGAAGCGCTACGGGGCTCGACCGGATGCCGTCCCTGTGGCGAATGGAGGAGTGGCCGAAGACCTGTCATTGCGATCCAGGGCTTGGCAGACCATCGACCGTGAGTTGGCGCTGATTGATCAGCTCGACTTCGCCGGCTACTTCCTCGTGGTGTGGGATCTCGTGGAATTTTGCCGTCGCTCCGACATTTACTGTCAGGGACGGGGGAGTGCAGCGAACTCGGCGGTCTGCTACGCCATTGGGGTCACGGCTGCCGATGCCGTGTCGCTCGGCTTGCTGTTCGAGCGGTTCCTGTCACCCGAGCGGGACGGCCCACCCGACATCGACATCGACATCGAGTCCGACCGCCGCGAAGAAGTCATCCAGTACGTCTATGAACGCTACGGACGGCATCACACCGCGCAGGTCGCCAACGTGATCACCTACCGGGCGCGTTCGGCAGTGCGCGACATGGCCAAAGCGCTCGGCTACGAACCCGGCCAGCAAGACGCCTGGTCGAAACAGGTTGACGGCTGGGGCGGAGTTGCAGCGACGATGGAGCAGCAGGAGCAAGAGTGGCGCGCAAAGGTGAACTCTCGATCCGGCACGGATGCTTCGCTCGCCGCAGCGCAAAGGGATTGTTCGATTCCGAAGGCGGTGCTCGAGTTGGCGCTCGAAGTCGAAGACGCGCCGCGCCACCTCGGTATTCACTCGGGCGGCATGGTGATCGCCGATCGGCCGGTGATCGAGGTGTGCCCGGTCGAGTGGGGCCGGATGGACAGGCGGTCGGTACTGCAGTGGGACAAAGACGACTGTGCGGCATCGGGCCTCGTGAAGTTCGATCTGCTCGGTCTCGGCATGCTTTCGGCGCTGCACTACGCCGTTGACCTGGTGCGCGAACACCGGGACTACGAGATCGACATCGCGACCATCCCGCAGGACGACGACGTCTACGCGATGTTGTGCCGCGCCGACACGGTCGGGGTGTTCCAGGTCGAGTCACGCGCCCAGATGGCGACCTTGCCACGCCTCAAACCGCGCCGGTTCTACGACCTTGTGGTTGAGGTGGCGCTCATCCGGCCAGGCCCGATCCAGGGTGGTTCGGTGCACCCGTACCTCCGGCGTCGCAACGGCCAGGAGCAGGTCACGTATCTGCACCCATTACTCGAGAACTCGTTAGGCAAAACTCTCGGGATTCCGCTCTTTCAAGAACAGTTGATGCAGATGGCAATCGACGTTGCCGGCTTCACTCCGGCCGAGTCCGACGAGCTGCGCCAGGCAATGGGATCGAAACGGTCGGCTCGGCGGATGGAGCAGCTCAAGCAGCGGCTCTTCGCCGGGATGGAAACCAACGGCATCGTTGGCGATGTGGCCAACGAGCTGTATCTCAAGATGAAGGCATTCGCGAACTACGGGTTCCCCGAGTCGCACTCGGTCAGTTTTGCGTACCTCGTCTACGCCTCGGCGTGGATCAAGTACCACGAGCCGGCGGCGTTTTGTGCGGCACTCCTCAACGCCCAGCCGATGGGGTTCTGGTCGCCCCACACACTGGTTCGCGATGCCCGTCGACACGGTGTAGTGGTCCACACGCCCGACCTCAATGCGTCGCTGGCCAGCGCCACCTTGGAGCCCTGCCCGCCGACTGTTGACGGTGAGTCAGCAGGAGCGTCGGAGGGTGGTGTGGCAGTCAGGCTCGGCCTCGGTTCGGTACGGGGCATCGGCAGCGAACTGGCCAAACAGATCGAAACGGTGCGCAAAGAGTGGGGCTTGTTCACCGACACCGAAGACCTCGTGCGCCGGGTTCCTGGCCTGCAGCTCCCACAGCTCGAAGCGCTGGCCACCGCCGGGGTGTTCACCGAGTGCTTTGCGCTTGACCGCCGTGAAGCGATCTGGACGGTCGGCGCCACGGTCCAGTCCCGACCTGGTCGGCTGGAAGGCATCATCACCGGTAATCGAGCACCTCGGTTGCCAGGGATGACTCCGGTGGAAGAAGCTGTTGCAGATCTGTGGGCCACCGGCGTGTCGCCCGATGGGCACCCCACACAGTTCGTCCGCAAGGAACTCGATGCGATTGGTGTGTTGACGTCGGTGCAGTTGTGGAATACAGAACCCGGCACAGTGGTCCGTGTCGCCGGAGTGGTGACGCATCGCCAGCGACCGCAAACGGCGCAGGGGGTGACCTTCCTCAACCTCGAAGACGAGACCGGGTTGATCAATGTGGTGGTGTCGAAGGGATGCTGGCACCGGTTCCGCAAGGTGGCTCGCGAGGCCCCTGCACTGGTGATTCGTGGCCGGCTCGAGCGGGCCGAAGGTGTGATCAACGTCGTGGCCGAGCGACTCGATCCGTTGCCGATGGAGGGCAAGGTACAGCGCCGCGACTTCCGCTGAGGGTGTGTTCGCTGAAGTTGCAGCGGGTGTACCGGCGGGTACTGCCTGATCCCGAACGCAGTGGCCCGGGTGCGGCTGCAACTCGTGCCGGCCGACGTGAGCAACTCGGCCGTAACGACGTGCGGGTCACCCCGAACTTCACCGCATCGAACCCGCGGCTCAGGATCCCGTGTCGATGGGCGAAGCAGGGATGCCGTCGTTCACGAGTGATCGCAGGAGCTTGGGCAGGGCCGCCGGAGCGAACCCGATGTCGGAGCCGGCCATGATTTCGTCGTAGCTCCACCACCGCATCTCGTGGACTCGTTCGGCACGCATCTGCTCCCAGCCGATTTCTGGAATCGCCTCAAAGTGCCCGGTGCGGATGAGGTAAATCTGGCCGCGCTGGCCGTCATAGGTGCCGTCGATGAACGGGATGGTGTGCTCACGGGTCCAGATATGCGGGCCGATCTCGGGATCCTGTAGCCCCGTCTCCTCGATTAATTCGCGGCGCAGTGCGGTGACATGGTCTTCGCCCGGGTCGAGGCCGCCGCCAGGAAGCGCCCAGACCTGACGAGTCGGAAACTCGAACCGAACCAGCAACAGGTCGTTCGCCGGCGTGAGGATGACGGCGCGAACGGCCTGGCGGATGCGCAGCGGAGCTTTGTCAGCAGTGTCTGACAGTTTGGTCACCGTCAGTCTTTCGGAGAATCGCTGAGGCCGTCGTTGAAGTCTTTGTAGAGCCCGTACATGGCTTTACACTCCTCACACACGGGGAGCTGCTTCGGGTCGCGTGATGGCACCCAGGTGAAACCGCACAGGGCCTCGACGGGGGTGCCCATGACGCGGGCTTCCAGCACGACAGCGGCTGCATTCTCACCTCGCTTGACCTTGACGATGTGTGCAGCGGTCGGCTTGTCGGTTTCGGTCTGCTCGTCGGTGAGTAGATCGGTGTCGCGCACCGGCATGGTTTCCAGATTCGTCATATAAATCAGTGAACCACATTCCGGAGCCAACGGGGTACGGTGCAAGGGTGTTCATCACGATAGTCGTCGCCGTTGCAGCAGTTGTTGCTGCTGTGATTGCCGATGAACGTCGCGACGACGAACGGCGTATACCGATTCCCGTTCGGGTCAAGCCGCAGCGTCGCCCACAGGACTGACCCGCCTCGCTCCAGCGCGCGATCCGCCGACACATGACACAGCACTCCGTGTGATTGTGATTGCCTCTGATGGGGCACAGTGATTGAGATGGCAAGGAATCTGAGCAGGACGAGCACGGCGTTCTCGTCCCTCAAGATTCCCGACTATCGGCGCCTCTGGTGGGCCGGAACGTTCTCGTTCATGGCTGTTCAGATGCAGTTTCTGCTCCGTGGCAT
>CALCXK010000109.1 GCA_937905835.1 uncultured Ilumatobacter sp.
CTGCCAGTTTCGTGGCGAAACTGGGCCACCAGCGTTACAGAGTGATCTGGTCAGTGCGGTCGAGGCTGGCGAGGTCGTTCGACTGGATGGTCGTGGGCGACAGCGTCCAGAGGTTGCCGTCGATGATCATCGTCCGCTGGATGGCGGTCTCGTAGCCGTTCCAGCTCGGCCAACACAGCTCAAAGCGTTCGAAACCGCTGGTGTCGATATCAAGCCGCTCAGCGGGGACACCCCACCAGTTCTCGAGCTCGTCGACCGGAACCGGATCACAGAACAGGCCGGTTGCGCCACCCTGATCTTGCGCCGTGCAGAGCTGGACCTGGCCGTGTTCCTGAGTCAACCAGAAGATCTCGCTGTCGTCGCTGAACTGCGAGCCGTCAACGACTTCGCAGTCGGTCTGCCCGTTGGGTGTGTCGTCGTCTTCAGCGTGGCTGATGCGGCCCTGTTCGGTGATCCCGTCGGCGGTCACGATCAACACGATCGCGCCAGCGAACTGGTCGCTGTACGACTGCAGCGGAAGCACGGCCGTGTTCGTCGGGCCCCACCAGAAGAATGCACGGTGGTCGAACTGTGCATCGCTGAACCCGTTCGGCATCGTCCACACGTCAATCTCCAGCGGGTTGGTCGGGTCGCTCACGTCGAACAGTGACACCTTGGTACCGGTTGTTCGACCGTCGTCGGTCGCGTCTTGGCCGACACCGATGACGAGGTCGCCACTGATTGGATGCAGGTAGTTCGAGAAGCCCGGGATCTTGAGTTCACCCTGGACAACCATGTTGCGAGGGTCACTCAGGTCGATCACGTAGAACGGGTCGACTTGACGGAACGTCACCACGTACGCAGTGTCGTCGACGTAGCGCACCGAGAAGATGCGTTCGCCAAGCCCGAGGCCCCCGACGCTGCCGATCTGTTCGAGTTGGTCACCGTTGACCTCCATCGAAACGATCTGGCTCTCGGACGACTCGGCCCACGGGGCGCCCTTCGTGGTCGCCACGTAGAAGACGCCATCGCGGTCGTTCATTGAGAACTGGTTGAGCAGGTGCCCCGCGACGGAGCCGGATGCCTCGTAGCGGGCGGCACCGGGGCCGGCGATCGAGAAGCGGTGGATTGCGGTCTCGTAGTTCTCGGCGAGCCACTCGTTGGTCTGCTCGTTGATGATCGGCGTCCAAATATTGGTCGACACGTACATCCGATCTTGCGATGCGTAGACGGTGTCGCCTGTGGCCATCACGCTGCTCGTGCCGGTTGGCGCAACGAGGTCGGCGCCGAGGTCGAGCGTGACGATCGACAGCATGTCGAAACCACCGAAGTCGGCGGGGGCAAACACGCTGTTGCAATCAACGAGTTGCCCCTCCTCGGTGGTGCCGTCGTTGCGGTCGATGCGAAACTCGGGCAGCCAGTCTTTCTCGGTCGAGTTGCGGACGACCTCACGGTTCGTCTCTTCGGCCTTCTGCTCGGTGCCCGGGTTCGATGGGTATAAGAAGCCGAGGTCCTGCGGCGCCGAGGTGACGACGATGCGGGCCGTGTCGCCGATTGAGCGGGCGTTGATATAGCGGCCGTCGATGCTCATCGTGTTGACCACTGCGGGTGCGTCGGGGTTCGACAGATCGACTTCGATGATCAGCGTCTGCGGGCCCTGGTAGGAGCCCGGCCCGACCGGACCACCGACTGGAAAGCCGAGCTCGACCGGGATCGATTCGTCTTCGGGTGCCAGCGCGGTTTCGGCGACGGCGTCGATGAAGGCGGGCTCCGGATAGCCGCCGTAGAACTCGCCCTGCGCGAACACGAACGCCCGGTCGCCAGCGAGGAAGATCTCGTGGCCGTAGGTGTAGGACCCGTTCTGGCCGCTGAGGGCAACTGAACCACGCTTGGTTCCCGTCGCGCCATCGTCGGCGATGTCGATGTAGTGGAGCATCTCGCCGGCGATTGCGATGATGCGGTCGCCGTCGGTCTTGACGATGTCGGGCTCGTCGACGCCGTCGACCTGGACGTTCGTCGTCGAGTACGTGCCATCGCCGCCCTTGCTGTCGCTCGAGTCGCTGGCACCGCTGCTCGGCGCGGTGTCGTCCCCAGCCGACGCCTCTGTTGCTGCGGGTGCAGCTTCGTCGACAGCAAAGTCGGCGATCGGGCCGAAGAAACCGTCGTTGACGAACCCGTACGGCCCAACTCGATCGGCACCCTCGGTGTGGACGTAGTCGAGGAAGGCCGAGCAGTCACCGAACTGCTGCAGCGCAGCTGGGGCGAAGCCGATCGGGCCCCGCGTGCCACTGCCCAGATCAGTCACTGGCAGCTCAGTGTCCAGATCGGTTGCTGACGGAGTCCCGGCAGCAGAGGTCACCGGGACCTCCGAACTTTGTGTCGACTCATCGCCCGGCCCCGTGCTGGTGCACCCCGCAGTGACGAGCGCAAGGGCGATGAGTGGGAGTCCAATCGTGTGCTTCATGATGTATTCGACGTTGCCAGACCCGCCCTGGTTCCTTGGGGATCCAACTTTCCGTCACCTTGGCGGATTACGGACGAACAGTCGACGTATTAGAGCTTGAAGACGCGCCGTGCGTTGCTGTGCAGGAACGGTTCCCACACCTTGTCGCGGAAGGGAACGTCCGGCAGTGCGGCGAAGATCTGATCGAGGCTCAGACCCATCGGGTAGTAGCCGGCGTACATGATCTTGTCGGTCCCGCGTGTGTTGGCGTAGTCGACGATCGCCTGCGGGTAGTACTTCGGGCTGAACGCCGAGGTGCAGTAGTGCAGCCCTGGGTATTTCAGCATCAGCTTCACGGCGAGCGCTTCGTCGGGTTCGGCGCCGTGGCGCATCACGATCTTCAGGTCGGGAAAATCGAAGCAGACCTGGTCAAAGTGCCGGACATGCTGGCAGTCGCCGGGGACACGCGGGCCGGGGACACCGGCAGTGAGACAAATCGGGATGTCGAGGTCGACACAGGTCTGATAGATCGGGTAGTAGCGACGATCGCTGATCGGAACCTGCGGATTACACCCGGCGGGGAACGACGTGACCGCCTTCAGATCGTGATCCGCATGCGCTGCGCGGATCGCATGGACCGCTCCGCCAATATCGTTTGGGTCGACTTCGAGGCTGAAATGGATGCGCTCCGGATGGCGCCGCTTCGCCTCGATCGACTGCTCATTGACATTGAACAGCCCGCTCGCAACGCCGGCCGCGTCCATCGCCGCAATGCAGGTCTCGATCACGTCCTCGTCGTCACGGGCATCATCACCAACATCGTTGAACATGTAGCCGGCCGGCATGGCAAGGGAGCCCACACCCGAGACAGTTTCGTCGTCCTTCGCCTGCGCTCGCAGAAAGGCATAGACCTCGGCCTTTTTGAACGGGAACGCAATCATCAGATCGATCGCCTGCGGATCAGTAGGAAAGCTCATGTCTGTGGTGCCTATCCAGGAGAAGTGGTCACGCTATGCCTGACACAGGGTGACCGGGGGTGGCGTAAAACTGGGCGGCCCAGGCGCGGAACTCGGTGATGGGCTTCTCGTAGGACGCGAGGGCTGGCGAGTCCACGAAGCGCTTGTTTTCCCAGATCGGGACGTCCTGCTCGAACTGGCGCTTCACCTCCTCGACGAACGCCGGCGCGATGGCTGCCGACAGTTTCTCACCGTCGTGGAAGAAATTCATGCGGATCGTGCAGCGCCCATCGTCAACGGGTGTGGTGGTGGACAACAACTTGATCGTGCCGAACAGCGCGAACGTCGTGACACTCGTACCCGGGCCGTACATGTCGACGTTGAGTTCGCCGGCCTCGAGTCCCTTCGGTGTTTCGTAGACGGTCTGGTTGACCACGTGGCGGATCGGGCCGTTCGCCGAGCCGTCGGCAGCCGGTTCGGCGACTGCACTGCGCACCTCGCCCAGGCCGGGCGCGCCATGGATCGACACGAAGTGCGCCATGTCGATCGAGTTCTCGGCCATCTCCTGCCAGTACGAGCCAACCGTCCACTCCGCTGCACCGCACGGAACCATTCCGCTGTCGATCAGCGCTGGAATCTCCCACATCGGCTCGACGGCCGAATCGGGGTGGTACCAGAAGCGGAGGTGACCGTCGATCTCCGTGGTCGGATACATCCGCAGCTTGGCCTTGGCATTCGTCCGCTCGGCGAAGGGGATGGACGTGTTGGCACCGGTGCCGTCGAATTTCCACTCGTGGAACGGGCACACAATGCAGCCTGCATGATCGGGGGTGGCGTCAACACGGCCCCCGACGCCAAGGTGGGCGCCGAGGTGGGGGCAGAACGCATCGGCGACCCGGAACTTCGTGCCGTCGTGCCATGCCACGAGTTCCTGACCGCACGCTTGGAACGAGAAGATCGCACCCGCCTTGTCGCCTGTCGCAATCAGGTCAGGCGGCAGGTCGACGAGCCTGCCCGCCGAGAACCAGCCGAACGGAATCGGTCGCGGAAATCGCACTCCGTCGATCGAAGCGTCAATGCTCATTGCTCTGTTCTAGCTCGCTCGGACACTGCGCCCGCGCAGCGGAGTTGCCACAGTCAGGTCTGATCGGGGTGTGACAGTTCTCATCTGCCAGGCTTGGCCACATGGGACACACTTGCTTCGACGTCGAGATCACCGACAAAGTCGGCCACATCAAGATGAACCGGCCCGAAAAGGCCAATTCGATGATCGCCGAGTTCTGGAACGAACTGCCCGAGATCGTCGACGAGATGTCGGCATCCGGTGCGGTGCGCGCCGTCGTACTCTCCGGCGAGGGGCGGCACTTCTGCTCGGGCATGGACCTCTCGGTCTTCAGCGCGTCAGGGTCCGACGTTGGCCCTGCAGCCAGCGACGCCAAGCACACCAGCCGGCGCGGCGAACGGTTCCGCTCGACGGCGATGAAGTTGCAGGATTCGTTCACTGCACTCGAGCGTGCACGGATGCCGATCCTCTGTGCGATCCAAGGCGCCTGCGTCGGTGGTGGCATCGACATGGTGTCGGCTGCTGACCTCCGGTACGCCTCGGAGTCGGCGTACTTTTGCATCGCCGAGATCAACATCGGGATGACCGCCGACGTCGGCACGCTCCAGCGCATGCCGCGCCTCGTTCCCGAAGGAATCGTGCGCGAGCTCGCCTACACCGGCCGCAGGTGGAGCGCCGAAGAAGCCCTCGCTGCCGGATTTGTTAACAAGATCTACGCAGACCACGAGCAGTTACTCTCGGGCGTCCACGAGATCGCCGCGGAGATCACATCAAAAAGCCCGATGGCCGTCTGGGGCACCAAGAAGTCGATGCAATACAGCCAGGAGCATTCAATTGCCGACGGCCTCGAACACATCGCCACCTGGAACGCCTCAATGTTCGACACCGATGACATGGCCGAGGCATTCGCTGCACAGACGGAAAAGCGCGCTGCGGACTTCCCCGACCTTTGGGCCCAATCACGCGGCCTCTGATGCAGCCGCTTCACTCCTTGCCGGTAACGCGGCCCAGCGTCACTCCAACTCGATCGAGAGGCTCACTTCGACGGTGTCACCGGCATCGATGCCCTCTGATTCGCGCACCGGCTTCTTGACCGGCAAGACGTAGACCTTGCGCTTGCTGTCCGGGAACACCGAGGTCCTCCATTTCGTATCGCCGATCTGGGCGCGCACTCGGACCGAGCCGAAGCCGTTCCGCTTCGGCACCATCTCGGAGATGTCGTCTGAATCGTCAGCGGGCACCGCCAGGAAGACCCACGAACCACCACTGTGCAAGTAGAGGTCAGCATCGAACGTGAAGGTTGCTTCCACAGCAGCGACCGTACCTTTCAGCCAGGTCCTGAGGGCAAAGTGTCCACTTCTCACCCGAGGTAGAACGGACACGCATGATCTCGTGATCCGCAACGGACGACTGGTCGACGGCACGGGTGCCGGGGCACGCATTGCCGACGTAGGAACCCGCGAGATCGACGCGACCGGCCACATCGTCACCCCCGGCTGGGTCGACATACACACACACTACGACGGCCAAGTTTCGTGGGATCCGGTGATGGAAGGGGTCGAAGACATCCCCGGTAGTGCGCTGGTCGAAGGCATTTCCTGGGACTGGGAGAGTTTCCCCGAGTACCTCGATGCATTGGAAGCACTGCCCCGCACGATTGATGTCGGCGCACAAATTCCACACGCAGCTGTGCGCGGTGAGCGCGCTCATGAGTACGACGTCACGCCTGTCGAGATCACTCGGCAGGGCTGAGACGCCGGCGCGTTCGGTTTCTCCACGTCGCGTACGTTCCTGCAGACATCCAAGCACGGTCACGTGCCCGGCACGTACTCGACGCCCGACCAGGGTCAGGGAGGCGACGAGCCGTGGCTTGACACGCTCAACGAGATGGGGTGCCCCACCACATACACGTTGGCGCAGACCCCCGCGGATCCGACAGCATTCCGTACTGCACTTACTGCCGCCGTGAGCGCCACCGCAGCCGGGTCACCGATGACACCACAGGTTGCGGTGCGCCCAACGGGCATGCTCTACGGACTACAAAGTTCGTTTCACCCGTTCATCGCTCATCCCAGCTACCGGGCCATCCGCGACCTCCCGCTTGCCGAGCGCGCCGCCAAGCTCCGAAACCCGGAGTTCTGAGCTGCGCTGCTCGACCATGACGTCACGATCCCCGGCGCACGCCCCGGCGGCGTCCTCCGATCGGGTCAGTGATAGCCGGTGACACGACTCGTTACACGGTGGCGACGTAGATCGTGCTCTCCGCAGTGCCGCCGGTGAGCACGTTGTCGAACACGACGACCTCGGCAACCGCCGTGTCAAAGGCGCCGTTGAGCACCGCCAGGTACTCAGCGTCTGGCGGGTCGTTCGACCAGAGCGAGAACACGCCGCCCGGTCGAATGCACCGAGCAAGACGCTCGACACCGTCGGCTTCGTAGAACGGAGCATTGCTCGGGTCGAGCAGGTGACGCGGTGAGTGATCAATGTCAACGATAATTGCGTCGAACTGGTCGGGAGCATCAGCACCGACGTCCATACCGTTCGCGGCGATCTCGAAAAAATTGCCGAGAACAAACTCGCAGCGCTTGTCGGTAGATACCGACTCACCGAGCGGGATGAGGTGACGCTCGTGCCAGTCGATCACCGGTGCAAGCGCATCAATAACGCGAAGCGATGTGACGCGTGGGTCATCCAGCACGGTCTGTGCGGTGTAGCCCAGACCGAGGCCACCGACGACGACGTCGAGCGACGTATTCGACGTTGCAGCGAGAGCGAGGCGTGAGACGGCCTCTTCGCCGTCGGTGATCAGGCTCGACATCAAGCCGTCCTCGCCGATCTTGATTTCAAACACGTCGATCTTCAGTGTCGGTTCGAGCCGACGGCGGAGGCTGATCACGCCGATGGGTGTCTGCTGGTGATCGAGTTCTTCGAAGAGCCGGCTCATCTGGTTCCACCGTCAGGATTCTCGATCACTCGGGCACCGTATCCGGTGCCCACTCGACCTGAACCAGCAGTGGCGGCAGAACCCCCGCTGTTTCAGATCGGGTGAACGACTTCGATCCATTCCTGTCTTTCGTCTCAGCTCGTCCTTCGACCGAAGAGTCCGCGGGAGCGCATACTCATCACGGCAATGCCGTCCTGGTTGGTCATGGCGCCGTCGATGAGGACCGTCCCGCGCATCGGGTCCTTCGACGACGGTGCGGTGTCCATCACCGTGATGGTTCCAGTCAGCGTGTCGCCCGGGCGAACCGGTGCCCACCAGCGCAGCTGCTCTATCCCCGGTGATCCTCGGCTGTCGGCACCAGCAAGCACTGTGTTGGCGTAAAGCCGCATCCACAGTGAGCCGGTGTGCCACCCGCTGGCGATCAGGCCACCGAACGACGAGTCGACGGCAGCGACCGGGTCGATATGAAACGGTTGCGGATCAAACTGAGTGGCGAAGTCGATGATCGCCTCCTCGGTCAGGGTGACCGAACCCAGTTCGATGACCTGGCCGCTGGTGAAGTCCTCGAAGTGTGTGATCGCCATCCTTCGAGTCTGGCAAACCGCCGCTCCTCGCCACGGCCTGAAGCGTCCGTTGTTGACCGACGACCGGTCGTCATCGATTCGGTGCGCTGACTGTCCACTTTTGACCCGAGGGGAAGAGGACGTGTTCAGGGCAGGGCGGTGGCGAAGGCCGCGATGACGTCGGCGACTTCAATTGCGTGGGTGTCTTCGTGCATCGAGTGGCCACCACCATCGAGCACGACCAGGCGCGCATCAGGCATCTTGCGTTCGAGGTACTGACCTGAGCCTTGGTACTCAGGACGGTCGTTGCCGCCGGCGAGCACAATGGTCGGGGTCGCCATGCTTGCGAGCCGGTCCATCACGACCGAGTCGTGCTGCAGGTTGAGGTCAGTGACGTGCTCCGGAACACCGAAGCGGTGGGCGTTCCGACGTGAGCGGGCATTCCAGCCTTCGCGCTTCTCCGGGTCACGGAAGCCAGGTCCGGTGTTGATCGCCACCACACCACGTGCCGCGTTGGGGCGAGTGGCAGCATGGGCGAGCGCGAGGTAGCCGCCGAGCGAGTGGCCGACAAGGATCGCCGGCCTGCCGACGCTGGCTAGCACCTCGTCAATGTCAGCCAATGCTGCATCGCGGGTGAACGCTTCAGGGTCGTCATCGGGGCACGGCGAGTCTCCATGGCCGGGCAGGTCGATCGCGATTGTCTGGTACCGATCAGCCAGCGCCTCAGCACACGCATCCCAACTCCGGGCCGAGGTTCCGAGCCCGTGAATGAAGACGATGGGCACGCCGGCGCCCTCGGCTGGTCCGCGTCGAATCGTGTTGAGTTGCACGAGGAGAACGTAGCGACCATGCTCCTCTACGCTCGGATCGGTGAGCACACCGCACAAGACTTCCATCGAACACGACCCGGCCTTGGCTGCGTCGATCATCGAGGCGTTTGCCACAGGCGGGTCAGGGTTGATGGCCGACTTTGGGCTCCGCATCGTCGCTGCCGAACCGGGCCGCGTGCGCTTCGAACTCGATGTCGTCGAGCGCCTCACGCATGGCGGCGGGGTGCTGTCGGGGCAGGCGATTCTGGGGTGCATGGACACCGGCATGGTGTTCGTGATGATGTCGCTAGGCCCCAGAGCCGACGTCAGCTTCACGACGGTGTCGCTCGCCGCCAACTTCGAACGCGGCGTGCCACAAGACGTCGGCACTGTCACGTTCGAGGCGTGGGCCACGAAGCCGGGCAGATCGCTCGTGTTCGGGCAGATCGACCTCGTCCTTCCAAACGGCCAACGCGCCGCGTCAGCGACGACCACCTACATGTGGCTGTGAGCTCGCTCACATCTGAATCCCACCGCCCTGCCCGACAAGGAATTCTCCATCCGCCGCGGCGCGGTATCGCCCTACCTCTATCTCGATGCCCGGAAGTTACGCCATCACGAGCCCTGGGACATGTTGGTACTGCGGGTTCGCAGCTTCGAGAGCCGCAGCGGCCTCAAGGAGCGCCCGATCGTTGCCAACTCGCGCGACCAGTTGCAGCCCGACGGGGAGGCCGGCGGAGGTGAACCCGGCCGGCAACGACAGCGCCGGGCACCCGGTCGGCGTGATGATGCAGCAGGTCGTCATCCAGTCGAGGTAGTCGCCCATGGCGATGCCATCGATCTCCATCGGGAACTCGGTCTCGACGGGGAACGGGGCGACCTGCGCCGCCGGCAGGGCAAGCACGTCGTACTCGTCAAAGAATTTCGTCATCTCGACGTGCAGTTGCGCTCGCAACGCTTCGGCCTGCAACACGTCGTCGACGGTGATCGACTGGCCGAACTCAATGTTCTCGACCACGGTGGCCTTCATCAGCCGCCAACGGTCACGCGGAATCGCCTGCCCGAGTTGGCGGTAGGCCAGACCACGCAAGGTGCGGAAGATCTGCATGGACCCCGACAGGTCCGGGGCTGCTTCGCTGAACGTGCCCCCGGCCGCCGCGATCTGCTTGGCTGCCTGGCGACAGAGGCCGAGGACCTCAGCTTCCGCTGTGAACAACCCGAGGTCGCCACCCCATGCCAGGCGTGCCGATGTCGTTGTCGAAAGCGGAGCGCTGAAGGTCGCTGGCTCGTCAGCCAGCGACAGCGGGTCGTCGGCCTGGGGCCCGGCGAGCACGCTGAGGAGCAGCGCCGTATCGGCCACGGTGCGCCCCATCGGGCCGCGCATACTCAGCCGCATCAGGTGGGTGGAAGTCGACGTCGCTGCAGACAAGGCCACTCGCCCGATCGTCGGTCGGAGGCCGACCACGTTGCAGAAGGCCGCAGGGTTGCGAAGCGAGCCGCCGAGGTCGCTGCCGTCGGCAATGGGCAACATCCGGCTGGCGAGGGCTGCAGCTGCGCCACCGCTACTGCCGCCTGCCGACTTCGACGGATCCCACGGGTTCCGGGTCACGCCGAACACTTCGTTGAACGTGTGCGAGCCGGTGCCGAACTCGGGTGTGTTGGTCTTGCCGATGATGATCGCCCCAGCGGCACGGAGTTGTGCCGCGATGAAACCGTCAGCCGCTGCCGGCCGGGTGCTCGTCACGAGTGAACCCGCCCGTGTCGGGAGCCCGGAGACGTCTTCAAGATCCTTCACTGCCACCGGCAGGCCGTGTAGTGGACCCATCGGTTCCTGGGCATCGGCCGCGTCGGCATCGGCAAGCACATCGGCCCGGTCACGCATCGACACGATGGCGTTGATCTGGGGGTTGACCTGATCAATCCGTTCGAGGTGCGCGATCAAAACGTCACGCGCCGACAGCTCTCGCGACCTGAGTAGGCCAGCCAGTTCGACGGCGGTGTGATCGACAATTTCCATCAGACCATCTTGCCAGCACTCGATCAGCCGCAGCTTCGACGCCAGACGGTGATCCTCAACGGCTTCGATGCACGTTTGGCAGCGCGGCGCGGCCATGCTGGCGAGATGGACATCGGTATTTTCTCTGGCGTCGCGAGTAGCGGCGGATTCAGCTCGATCGTGGCGGACGCAGCAGCGTCGGCCGACGCGGGGTTCGACACCTACTGGCTCCCACAGATCGTGCAGCAGGCCGAGGCGATGAACATCATCGGCGCCGCCGCACAGACGGTCCCGAACATTCGCTTCGGCACGTCGGTCGTCCCCACATATCCCCGCCACCCGATGGTCATGGCCGAGCAGGCGCAAACCACGAGCATGCTCACCGGCGGCCGTTTCACGCTTGGCATCGGCCTCTCCCACAAGCCGGTCGTCGAAGGCATGTGGGGCCACTCGTTCGACAAGCCGGTCCGCCACGCCCGCGAATACCTCGAAGCACTGATGCCCCTCGTACGCGGCGAAGGCGTCAGCTTCGCCGGTGAGACCCTTACCGCCCGCGGGCAGTTGACAATCAACGCACCCGAATCTCCGGTACTCCTTGCAGCACTCGGCCCGCAGATGTTGCAGCTCGCCGGCGAGCGCTGCGGCGGCACCATCACATGGATGACCGGCGCGAAGACGCTCAGCGAACTCACCGTGCCCACGATCAGCGAAGCAGCATCAAACGCCGGGCGCGAGACGCCACAGGTCGTTGCTGGCATGCCGATTTGGGTGACCGACGACGTCGACGCAGCGCGCGCCAACGCTGCCACAACATTCCTGATCTACGGCCAGCTCCCGTCGTACCGCGCAATGCTCGACCGCGAGGGCCTCGGCGGCCCCGAAGACCTCGCCATCATTGGCGACGAGGCAACCTGCGGGGCGCGGCTCGACGAACTCGCCGCGGCCGGTGTTACCCAGCTCGCAGCATCAGAGTTCGCGTCGGACCCCGAGGGTCGGGCCCGCACCCGTGCATTCCTCGCCAGCCGCCTCTGAGTCAGTAGCTGGCAGGCGTCAACTCGAGGGCCGCGCTGGCAATCGGTAGCCGCACGACGACGCAGTCGCCATGCACGTCGGTCGTCACGTCGGGGTGTCCAGTAATCCACCACATCCGCGGCTGCACGCCGACGATCCGGAACTCGGTCCAACCCGTTTTGTCGGTCACCGGCTCGACGTCGACATAGAGCGAACCGCCACGCCATCCGTGGCACACCACCGTGACCTTGCCAACTTCGACATCGCACACGGCAGCCGGTTCGCCATGCTCGGCACGTTCCCTCATGACCCAATTGTCTCGCACATGTCCACTTCCCCTCGGGTCAGAATCGGACATTCCACGCTCGCTTGCGCGGTCATTGCTCGTCGAGCAACTTCATCGCGTGGCCTTCTCCCTCTGGTGGGTTCCAGGTCATGATCGTGGCCCTACCTGCTGGAGCAGCCCGGGTCGTTCAGCGGATGGCGATGGAGCGCAGGACGTCGGCATAGTGATCAAACCCAGGAACCACGCGGCCGGGAATCTTGGCCATGTCGTCCCAGCGTCGCACCAGTACTGCGCCACGACTGCCTGGGTGACGTTCGAACGCGTCGACTTCGTCAGCAGTCATCGCGCCGCCCTGTACGGCGAGGGTTCGCACCGACGACGGCGACAAGGTTGCGAAATAGGACGGCTCGACGGCACAGAGGTAACGCTTCGCCGCCACATGCAGCGCTACTGGCCCCGTAACCTCCGGGCCGAACCACGCTGCGAGATACCGCGCACCGGCCTTCTCGTGCTCCTGGTCGTCGATCAGGGTTTCATCGAGCGCAACGTGATCGTCGAGCAGCAGGTGCCCCACATCGTGCAGTAGCGCAGCCGCCACAAGTGCATCCGATTCGCCCGACGCCGTTGCCAACTCGGCGCACTGCAATGCGTGCTGCAGCTCGGTGACTGTCTCGTCATACAACCGCGACGCGGCAAGGCTCGCGTACAGATCGTCGAGCGGCAGCATCGTCACCGCTGCGCCGGTCGCCCGAGGAAGTCATCGATGATGCTGATGCGAACACGCTCGCCGTCAAAGTCGTCCCCGGCCAGCGCGAAGTCTGCTCGCTTGTCGGCGTAGTAACGGTCGCGGAAGTCACCACGCGACGCTGCGTTGTAGGTGAGATAGGCAGCACGACGCGGCCGATCGCTGGAGTTCGTGTCGCTGTAGTGCGGAGTGTACGAATCGAAAAACAGCAGGTCGCCCGGGTCTAATGGCACCGGGCGCCATGCCAGCCCAGCAGAAAGCGACTCATCGATGCGACCTCGCTCGTCGGTCATCATCATGCTGCCTCGCCCAGGAGACGTTGACGAGCCGGCATCTGGCACCGGCGCCACATAGAGGCATCCGCTCTGTTCTGTCGCTGGATCGAGTGGGACCATGCAGGAGATGTGATGGTCGATGAATCGGTAGGCCGGTGCGTCTTGATGTGGGGCGAAGCCGCCACCACCTGGATGCTTGTAGTTGACCTTCTCTTTGAACAGCACAGCCGGTTCGCCGAACAACTCGCCGAGCACTCGGGTGATGAGGCCGTCGCAGATAAACGCGCGAAGCACGTCGTGGTGCTCGATGAAGTCCTCGCTCCTGGCAAGGACCGCCCCGGCATCAGTCTGTTCGAAGTGGTGCAGGCCCGGGCCATCGGCCTCGGCCCACCCAGCCACGTCGCACACGGCTGCATCGATTGCAGCGAGTTCGCCCGGCTCAATCGCCCCGCGCATCACAAGCCAACCCTCTTCGCGAAACGCCGCTCCGTCGATCGTCACGTTTGCTTTCACCATTCGGTCACCCTTTTTCAAGACCGAGTAACTCGGCAATCAACGGGGCCCACTCGAGCGCTGACGGTTGGGCAGTTTCGACCCATCGCATGAGCGGCTCGGCTTCGGATGCACCGCCGGACACGATGGCGAGTTGCGTGCGGCAGCGGGGACTGCCGTGTTGTCCGCCGAGCGTAATCGGCGCCGCATCGAACATCCGCCCCGGCTCGGTCCATGCCATCCAGACGTCTTCGCTCAAACGTTCGGCTGACTCAATTCCGGGGACGGCTCTCATCGCGTTGAGGGCGTCCGGACCGACGTCGCCGTGGATTAATGCGCCTGTTCCGTCGGTGGCCACCTCGAGATGCACGAACCCGGAAAGGGCATCGGCCAACGCGACCGATGTCTGGTCGGCAATGGTCTCCTGGTCGTGGTCAGACAGGGTGATAACAACGGTGTGGTCCCACCCGTCAGCGAGCGCATCAATCAGTTCGCCGTAGGCCCCGTCAGTCGCACCATATTGCTTGATTGCCTGCGACGAATCTGGCCCATACAGGTGCGATGTCGTGTCGGGTTGGTTGAGATGCAGCACCACCAGGTCGGCATTGAGGTTGGCGCTTTGCGCGGCTGCGACGACAGCAGCGTCGGCCGGATAGCCGAACTCGCAGCAAGCGGTGCCGTCCGGTATCCATCCACCTGGCGGCCACACCTCGTCGGCACAATCACCGCCCATCTGAGCGATCAATTTGTGGTCACCGACGACGGTCACCGATCGCCCGCCAGCTGCGGCGACGCGATCAAACAGCGTCCGGGCACGTGGTCCGGCTTTCGGCGACGGCACCCATCCCTCGCCGTCGATCCAGCTGTGATTCCCATACACCCCTGTTTCACTGGGGTCGACGCCCGTAATGAACGCTGCATGATTGGCGTAGGTGACCGACATTGGCAGCGACAGCCCGCCCTCGGGGGCGCGTCCTCCCTCGCAAGCCTGTCGCCAGATGTTCGGGGTCAACTCTGCACTGACGTGTCGATGGGGCAGGGCGTCGATGACGATCATCACCACACGGAGATCGGCATTGATCACGCTCATACCGTACGTCGTGCGGGCGACGGCCGACCAACTCAGCTCGTCCCCCTGTATCGCCGATTGTGAAATGAAGCAGAACGTGACGGTCGACACATTGTGAGGCGCGTCAATCTGGTAGACATCTCCGCACACGTCCAAGACGACTTCCCGGGGGCAATGATGTTGGTAAGTACACGAAGCCACATATTGGCGATCCTGATTTCTGGGGCATTCGTTACTGCTGCGTGCAGCGGCGGCTCAGCTAACTCACCGAGTTCAGCGGAGGCCCCAGCCGACGCGGTGCCCAAGAGCTCGGAGTCTGCCGACACGTCAGACACCGCAGCGCCGGCGACCGCGCCCGCCGAACCGGCGCCACTCGAAGATGCGGACCAACTCACCAGCGCTGGTGAGGGCAACGCCGACCTGGCATCACTCGAACCAGTTGCAGGCGGCGAGATCACCTTCGGGCTCACCAACGACGGCACCGGATTCGACACCACTGGCGCCATTGCGCCCGGCTCGATTCGGGTGATCACAGCACTCAACGATTCGCTCGTCGGGCTGGACATCAACGCAAATTGGCAGCCAAACCTCGCCGAGAGCCTCACGCCGAACGACGACTTCACATCGTGGACCATCACCATGCGTCCGGGTCTGTTGTTTCACGACGGCGAACCCGTCGACGGCGAGGCCGTTCGCGCCAACCTGCAAGCATTCAAAGACAGCCCGGTCGTTGGATTCGCGATGGCCCAGGTCATCTCCATCACGGCAGTCGACGACCTGTCGGTCCGGCTCGACCTGAGCGCTCCATGGGCGGCGCTTCCATACGGGCTGGTCGGCCAACCCGGCTGGATGGTGTCGCCTTCGACGATCGGCACCAACGAAACATTTACCGGTACCGGCCCATTCATCCTCGAAAGTTGGACGCCCGGCGACGGCGCACGCGTCGTGCGTAACCCGAACTACTGGCGTGCCGACGAGGGCTTGCCGTACCTCGACGCAATCAACTTCAAGTTCCTCGTCGATGGGACGGTCAAGCGCCAGGCCTTCGAAGCTGGCGACGTGCAGGGCTACACCGGCCCGGGCGATGAAGACATCATTGACTTCCTCGAAGACGACGAGACCGACGTGTGGATTGGCACCGCTGGCGCGAACGAGTACCTGTGGCTCCTCAACACGACTGCCCCGCCGTTCGACGACCTCCGCGTCCGCCAGGCAATGGCCCACGCGATCGACAAGCAGTTCATTATCGACACGTTCCGCTCCGGCCTGACCATTCCGGCGAATGGGCCGTTGAATCCGTCAGACCGCTGGTACACCGAGAACAACTATCCGCAGTTCGACCCAGCAGCAGCACAAGCGCTCGTCGACGAGTACGAGGCCGAGGTCGGTCCAATCGAATTCGAGCTGTCGATCGAGCCGAACGCATCGGTGATCGAGGTCGCCGAAGTGATGATGTCGTTCCTGACCGACGTCGGTATCGATGGCGAAATCAAAGAAATCGGCCAAGGCCAGTCCGCGATCACTGCGATCCTCGACGACTTCCAGGCGTTCTCGTGGTTCCAGTTCGGTTCGCCCGACCCGGACGGTGACTACGTGTTCTTCCATTCGAGCGGGGGCTTCCTCAACTGGTCCAACCTGGTGAGCGCCGACATCGACGCCGGATTGGATGCGGGTCGACAGAACATCGACGAAGCTGCTCGTAAAGCGGGCTACGCACAGTTCCTCAAAGCGCTCGGCGATGAAGTCCCAATGATCTGGGTCGATCATCTCAATGGCGTCGAGGCCGCAGTCACACTGCCTCAACTCCACGGCATCGGCACGCCAGGCATCTTGCCAGACGGTTCGGCCTCTCTGCCGATGACCAACGGCAGCTTCTTCGCCTGGCCAGGCGTGTGGCTGGAGCAGTGACCTGAACCAGCAGGCCACAACATGCTGAGATTCATCCAGCGCCTTGGGCGGCTCGTCGCTGTGTTCTTCGTCGTCACCTTCGTGACGTTCTTCCTGCTCGACCAGGCACCGGGTGACCCAGCTCTACGGTTCGCTGGGCTGAACGCCACGCCAGAGGTGATCGAAGGTATCCGCGCCGACCTCGGGTTGAACGGCTCACTCTTCGAGCGGTACAGCAGTTGGCTCGGCAATGCGGTCAGGTTCGACTTCGGTGACTCGATCGTGACGCGCGGATTCAGCAGCTGGGACCTCATCCGGGAGTCGCTGCCGAAGACACTGGAGTTGATGGTGCTCGCCGAGATCATGGCAATCGGCATGGCGGTTCCGTTGGCATTGGGTTCGGCGCGTCGCCCCGGCGGCTTCGTCGACAAGGCCTCCTCGTCGACCGCCTTCGGGCTCCTCGCGCTGCCGGCGTTCGTACTGGGGATCTACATGTCATTCGTCTTCGGCGTGAAGCTCGGCTGGTTCCCAACGATCGTCGACAATCTGCCGGGGCTCAACGACGACCCGCTCAACAACCTGCGGCAGATGTTCCTGCCATCACTCACACTGGCGCTCAACCTGGTGGCCATCTACCTCCGCCTGCTCCGGAGCGACCTCATCGAGACCCTGCAAGAGGACTATGTGATGCTCGCCCAAGCCCGCGGATTAAGTGAGCGACGCATCATGTGGCGCCATGTGCTGCGGCCGTCCTCGCTGAACTTCACCACTGCCGTCGGCTTGAACATCGCTGGCCTCATCGGCGGGGCGTTCATCATCGAGGTGCTGTTCGCGATCAACGGCATGGGTCGCCTGGTGATCCAGTCGGTCATTCTCGAAGACTTCAATGTGGTCGCCGCCGTCGTCGCCATCTTGACCGTCGCCTACGTGATGATGAACTTCCTCGTCGACGTGCTGTATTCGATTCTCGACCCACGGATTCGACATGGCGCTCGTTGAGCCGGGCCCAACCGGGGTGAAGACCGCTGCCGAAGCGGTCGCTGCTGTCAAGCAGGCTGGGCCCATGCCGGTTCGAAAACTCGGCGTGATGTTCTGGTTCTCCGCCACGTGGATCATCGCGCTCGTCTTCCTCGCGCTGTTCCGCGACGTCCTCCCGATTCGGGACCCGAACGAACTCGGCATCCGGACCCGTGACGTCGCCAAGTTTGAGGGCCCGGGGTGGAATGCCTTCTTTGGTGCCGACGGACAGGGCCGCGACATGTTCGCGCGAGTCGTCCAAGGCGCACGACCTGCGTTGATCCTCGGCCTCACGGTCACCGTCATCGGCGGGTTGCTTGGCAGCGCAGTCGGCCTCACCGCTGGCTACCTGCGCGGCAAGGTCGACTCGGTCACCACCATCCTGATCGACATCGCATTGGCGTTCCCTGGTCTGGTCCTCCTGATCTCAGTGCGAGCCACCTTCGGCAATTCGATGCTGGTGTTCATCACACTGTTTTCGCTGACGAGTATTCCTGGCTACGCCCGCATCGTCCGTGGAGCGTCGTTCGCGCTCTCCGAGCGTGACTTCGTCGACGCGGCCGAAGCAATGGGCGCAACCAAACGGCGAATCCTGCTGCGCGAATTGGCCCCCAACATCGCTCTGCCCGTCGCGTCGTTTGCATTCATCGGCTTCGCGCTCGTGGTCGTCGCCGAGGGCGGACTGGCCTTCATCGGCTTATCCCTCGACGAGATCACGTGGGGCAAGTTGATCGCCGACGGGGCCGGCGACATCGACAAGCATGCCCACGTGGCGCTCTTGCCCGCCACGGTGATGTTCCTCACGATCCTCGCGTTCAACCTCGTCGGCGACTCGATGCGATCGCTCTACTCGCCGCGTGAAGTCGCTACGCAACGTCGCCTGCGCGTCGGCCCCATGGCCGACACCGGAAGCGGCGACGAGGTCCTCTATATCGACGACCTTTTCACCGCGCTACACACAGCGAACGGCGACGTGCACGCCGTCGACGGCGTGTCGCTGTCTGTAAAAGCAGGCGAAGCGCTCGGTGTGGTCGGTGAGTCAGGGTCGGGCAAAACGATGATCCTCCGGTCGATCGTCGGCGCCTTTGCGCTTGCCGACGTCACACGGTCTGGAACCATTGAAGTGGCCGGTGTCGACATGTTGCGCGCAGCACCAGCCAACATCCTGCGCACGCTCGGCACACAGATTGGCATGGTGTCTCAAAATCCGCTGACCGCACTCAACCCAGTCCGGCTGATCGAGCACCAGATCACCGAACCGATGCTGGTGCACACCAGCATGTCCAAGTCGCAAGCTCGAGCACGAGCACTCGAACTGATGCAGCAGGTCGGCATCCCTGCGCCTAAACGGCGCCTTCGCGAGTACCCGCACCAACTGTCGGGCGGTATGCGCCAGCGCGTGACCATCGCGATTGCGCTGGCGAACGAGCCGGCCCTGCTGCTCGCCGACGAGCCGACTACTGCGCTCGACGTCACCGTGCAAGACCAGATCTTGCGGTTGCTGTCTGACCTCCAGCGCGACCGGCAGATGGCAATGGTGCTCGTCACTCACGACTTGGCGGTCGTGAAGGGATTTACCGATCGTGTTGCGATTGTGTACGCCGGCGAGGTCATCGAATCCGGGCCAACCGAGCAGATCTTCGCGAACCCTCGACACCGCTACACCGTGGCCCTGATCCAATCGATGCCCGACCTCGACCTCCCAAGCCATTCCGAGCTCACCACCATCGAGGGCACTCCCCCGTCGCTGATCTCACCACCACGTGGTTGCCGGTTCGCAGCCCGATGCCCAGCCGCTCAAGACATCTGCAACACCACGCCCCCATCGGCCGACGAACGCAGCGAACACTGGTTCCGCTGCCACTTCCCGGCTGACAACAATGCGGAAGGGCACACCTGATGGCCGGCACCGGCACTACGCACCTCCGTAACGACGTCATACTCAGTGTGACCGAGCTTGTCGTCGAGTTCCCGGCGCGCAAGAAGCAGATCGTGCATGCCGTATCTGGCGTGAGCTTCGATCTCGACGAGGGCGAGACGCTGGGCATCGTCGGTGAGTCGGGCTGCGGCAAGACCACCACCGGTCGGGCGATCATGCAGCTCGAATCGGTCAGCAGCGGGAGCATCCGACTCAACGGTGTTGACCTTGTCACCCAGCAGGGCGAGCAGCTGCGGCAGGCGCGCAAGGCGATGCAAATGATCTTCCAGGATCCAGTGTCGTCACTCAATCCGAGCCGGCGTGTCCGCGACATCGTCCGCGAGGGCATCGACATCTGGGGTTCGACCCGCGAGGGCGACCTCGACGCATGGGTCGCCGAGGTGATGGAGTCGGTCGGGCTCGGTGACGAGGGCGTTGCCGACCGCAGGCCGCATGAGTTCTCTGGCGGGCAGTGCCAGCGGATCAACATCGCGCGTGCGCTGGTGATGGAGCCTGACGTGTTGATTCTCGACGAGCCGGTGTCGTCGCTCGACGTGTCGGTCCAGGCCCAGATGCTCAACCTGCTCGAAAGGCTCAAGCGGCAGTTTGGCCTGACGATGCTGTTTATCAGCCACGATCTCGCTGTCGTGAAGAACATCTCCGACCGGGTCATGGTGATGTATCTCGGCAAGGTCTGTGAGATCGCCGAAACTGCCGACCTCTACGCCCGCCCCACACATCCGTACAGCCGGGCATTGCTCGCGTCGATTCCTGGCAACACCCTCGGCCTGCCACCGGCGAGTCAACTGATCAGCGGCGAGTTGCCTTCGCCGCTCGATCCACCGTCAGGTTGTCGTTTCCGCACACGCTGCCCGAACGCGACCGATGTGTGTGCCAGCACCGAACCTGAGCTGGTCGAACACGGACCCGGTCACTGGGTGGCCTGCCACCACCCCGCCGTGACTGAGCCGCTTCAGCGTTTTGTGTGAGCGATTGCGGCGTCGGTTGCCGGTTTCGCTCACACAAAATCTGGCCCGCGGTCTTTGCGTGCAACATTCTGATCATTCGCGCTGTCAGATGTGCCAGTGTGATTGATCACCAAGAGAAAAGGGGCTCAACGGGTGACACCAGAGGAACTGCGCGAGGCCGTTGACCACGGAACGATCGACACCGTGGTCGTGGGCTTCACCGATCACTACGGGCGAACCCTGGGAAAGCGATTCGACGCCGCGTTCTTCCTCGAGACCATCGACGATGGGACTCATGCCTGCGACTACCTCATGACCGTCGACATGGAAATGGAGCCGGTAGCTGGATACGCATTTTCGAACTGGTCATCAGGGTTCGGCGACTTCCACCTCGTGGCCGACCTCGACACGTTGCGCCTCGCTGCATGGGCTCCACACACGGCGTTTGTGCTGTGCGATGTCGAACGTAATATCGATCACCGTCCGGTCGGCGTGGCACCTCGTTCGATCCTGCGACGCCAGCTCGACGCCGCGCACCAAGCGGGTTACGCGCCTATGGCGGCAAGCGAATTGGAGTTCTTTCTGTATCGCGACACGTATCGCGACGCACACGACAAGGGCTACACCGGGCTCGTCGCAGCCGGCTGGTACGTCGAGGACTACCACCTACTCCAAGGAGCGCGGGTTGAGGACTACGTTGGTGCAGCACGGCGAATGCTTCGAGACTCCGAGGTCCCTGTCGAAAATTCGAAGGGCGAGGCCGCGATCGGACAGCACGAACTGAACATCCGCTACGCACCGATCCTCACGATGGCCGATCGGCATGTGGTGATGAAGCAGGCCATGAAAGAGCTGGCCGATCAACAGGGTGTGTCCGTCACCTTCATGGCCAAGCCCCATCACGATCAATCCGGGAGTAGCTGCCACATCCATCTCAGTCTGTGGTCGGATCCGGGTGACGGTGCGGTGGCCACGAACCTTTTCGCCGACGGAACCGGGCGCACCGATGAGTTCCGTTGGTTTCTCGGCGGGTGGATGCGACACCTCCGCGACTTCATGGTGCTGTACGCGCCTACGATCAATAGCTACAAGCGCTATCAGAATCAGTCGTGGGCGCCGACGGGGTCGGCCTGGTCGGATGACAATCGCACGACCGGGTTCCGCATCGTCGGGTCCGGCCCGAGCCTGCGGATCGAATGTCGCGTCCCGGGTGCCGACGTCAATCCGTATCTTGCCTTCGCCGCGGCCTTGGCCAGCGGCCTCGATGGCATCGCCAACCAGATCGAACCCCCACCGGAGTTCAACGGTGACGCCTACACATCAGCCGATATCCAGCGCGTTCCGACGTCACTCCGCGAGGCAGTCACCGTGTTTTCTGCGAGCGAGTCTGCGCGACGCCTCCTCGGTGACGAGGTCGTTGAGCACTACAGCAACTTCTACCGGTCCGAGTGCGATGCCTACGACAGCGCTGTCACCGACTGGGAGCGCCACCGCTATTTCGAACGGATCTGAGCCACGTGTCAAGTGCCAGTAGCAAAGGTCAACAGCGGCAAGAAACGCTAGGTTTCAACCCAAGAAACACCGGGCTACCAGTAATTTCGTGGTGGAGACGGTCGGCGGGCCGC
>CALCXK010000110.1 GCA_937905835.1 uncultured Ilumatobacter sp.
TGCCAGCCACGACAAAAGTAGCCGCGCTTCGACACCGGATGAAGGTGGTCCTGCTTGCTCACTATCCGGTTGCTGACTATCCGGGCTCATCGCTTCAGCCGAGCCCGAGAACCTCGGGCAACCACTCGTCGAGACGTTCGGTTATGACGTCGGCGCTCTTTGCGAGCAGATGGCCATCGCCCGGCAGCATGACCACGTCGCCGTGACCGGCGATCGCCTGCACCATGTGGCTCGACTCAGCCGGCAAAATCTCGTCGCGGTCACCGTGAAAGAGCAACAGAGGTCGGCCAGCCAGCGCCATTGCCACTTCGCACCCCGCCGACTGTGTAGCGAATGTGACGACCCCGGCCACCGAACCGGCCATCACCACAGCAGCTCGAATCGCGACCGCGCCACCAAACGAATGCCCCATCACCACAACGCGTTCCGCACCAGCGTCGCGTGCCCACTCGACGCCACAGGCCAGATCGTGCGCACACAGATCGAGGTTGTTCGGTTCCCGGTAGCCGACTCGCAGCACTCGAACGCCGCGTTCGGCCCAACGATTACCCCACTGCTGGTACAGCCCGTGACCCGGCCCAAGCAGACCGCCCATTGCCCCTCCACACATCACGAGCGCCGCAGGTACCGGATCGCTCGGCTCATGCCACAGCACGCTGAGCAAGCCCCGCGATGTGTACACCTCGCGATGGCGAAGCGTGCCAGTGACCGCGACTTCATTCGTCGCCAATGCGTGGAGCGCTTCGAGCGCCGTCGGGTCGACGGGATCAGACGGTGAAGGCCCAGTGGTTTCCGACATCGCCGAAGTCTCGCGTGCGGTTCCAGACGGCGACGAAACGAATTGTGCCTTCCGTCACGTCTCGGGTAAGTGGGTGCTACTAACGTCGGCAGGAAGATGACAACCTCGACGACCGCCCTGGCTGCCCGCAGCGCCGCCAGCCCGAGTAAAGCTGTCGATCTCCGCGACCCCATCGACCGCGATCACGCGCTCCGCATCGGCAAAGCCTGGACCGAACTCCGCCGTGGCGCAGGCGCTGCAGCCCTGCGCGCCTACTACTTCGGCAAAGATGACCCACTCGAACAAGGCCAAATGGATGCGCTCGATCTTCTGACTCGGCGAGACCGCACGATGAAGGGCCTGGCGGACCGCCTCCGCATCGATCCGTCGACCGCCACCCGAGCCGTGCAACGCATCGTCAACGACGGCCTCGCCGAGCGATTCCCCTCACCCGACGACGGCCGGGTCGTCATGGTGCGCGCTACCGAAGATGGCCGTCGCCGTCACGCCAAAGCAGTCGACCGACGGGCGACAGCACTGATCAACATCGTGGAGTCGTTCGACCACGACGAACTCGCCACCCTGGCAAGCATGCTGGAACGGCTTTCCGATGCAGTCCACAATGTGGCCACCGCACTCGAGCACGAAGCCGACTGCCTGGACTGAGCGACCACAACCCACCCCGGCGGCCGAAGCCCCCGAACCGCTAGGGTCCGCCACAATGGCTGACCAGGCAGTGTTCGCAGATCAGGCAATGCAATACGCGCCACAGTTGTACTCGGCCGCGATGCGCATGACCCGGAACAAGGCGGACGCAGAAGATCTCGTACAAGAGGCCTACCTCAAGGGCTTCCGTAGTTTTCACACCTTCACTGATGGCACGAACCTTCGTGCCTGGTTGTTCCGCATCCTCACCAACACGTACATCAACAAGTACCGAGCAAAACAGCGACGCCCCGACGAGTCAGATCTCGGCGACATCGAAGACCTGTACCTCTACAAGCGCCTCGGCACCTTCGAGGACGCGTCGATTGGCCGTTCTGCCGAAGAGTCCTTGATGGAAATGCTTCCGGACGACGAGGTCAAGCGAGCGCTCGAAGAGCTCCCGGACAACTTCCGGTTGCCGGTAATCCTCGCCGACGTCGAAGGTTTCGCATACAAAGAGATCGCCGAAATGCTCGACATTCCGATCGGCACCGTGATGTCCAGACTCCACCGGGGAAGAAAGGCGATGCAGAAAGCGTTGCACTCATATGCCCTCGAACGTGGACTCGCCGATCCCGGGCCCGAACCCACCAACTCGAACACAGAAGGGCAGGAGAACTGATGGACGCATGCGACACCCTCGATTGCAGTCAGACGCTCAAGGAGCTCGACCTGTTCCTCGACTCCGAGCTGTCCGACGCAGCGCGCGAGGCGATCCGACACCACCTTGACGAATGCCCCGACTGCCTGAGCGCCTTCGATTTCCACGCCGAACTCAAGCAGGTCATCCAGAAGAAGTGCCAAGAAAACGAGATGCCAGCCGATCTGCTGTCGCGGATCGAGAAGTGCTTCGACACCGACTTCGACGGCGACGGCGTTATCGGCTGAAGGCCCAATACGCCATGACCGTGCCGTTCGCGACACGATCGAGAGGTGGAATCGACTGACACCCTCATCCTCCTGATCGCGCTCGCGTCGACGTGGGCGATGACCGGCCTGATTTGGACGATCCAGGTCGTCCACTATCCGATCTTTGATGCAATCGAACGCGGTGCCGACAGTGAGCTCTGGCGCCGATTCGCACACCGTCATACAGCCACGATCAGCTCCGTCGTCGGGCCGTTCATGTTTGCCGAAGGCGCCACCGGTATCTGGATCGTGGCGTCACCTCCGGCTGGAGTCAGCCGGGCACTCCCACTGGTTGCACTTGGCCTGATGGGCGTCGCCTATGGCGTCACCGCCCTCGTGTCGGCGCCACTTCACGGCCAGCTTGCACCCCGCTTCGACAGCGCGCTCCACGCGCGGCTGGTCCGCACCAACTGGGTCAGGGCAACCGCCTGGACTTTGCGGGCCATCGTGATGTGTGTCATCACATACGCCGCTGCCACCCGCCGGTGACAAGTCGCGAGAAGTGCGTTCGGGAATGCGCTGTCGCCGTCGAACGCTCGCTAACCTGCAGAAATGCTCGCAGCCGAGGTCTGGCACTGGTGGATTGGCGTTGCCTTGACAGGCGTCGCACTCTTTTTGGGTGTTGGCCTCATCGGCGCGTACTTCAAGACGGTGTCGTCGCAGAAGTATCCCGGCGGCAAGCGTCGCCGCCAGAACGACCTCTGACTCCAGTCCGATGCCCGTCGACCCCGGCTCCCTGCCGGTCGATCCGCTGGTCCCCGAACTCCTCGCCCATTGCGACTTTCCGCCAGCTGGCACCACTGTCACCTGCGCGCTCTCGGGCGGCCCAGATTCGTCGGCGTTAACCGCCCTCGCTGTTGCCGCCGGGCTCAACGTCACCGCCGTCCACGTCGACCACGGTCTCCGCGCTCATTCGTCTGACGATGCTGACGCCGCCCAGTCGATCGCCGGCGACCTCGGCATCTCCTGCCGGGTCGTTCGCGTCGACCTGCCCGACGGGCCGAACCTCGAAGCCCGCGCCCGCTCAGCCCGCCGCGCCGCAACCGGCACCGAGGCCCTCACCGGCCACACCGCTGACGACCAAGCCGAGACCGTGCTGCTCGCGCTCTTTCGCGGGAGCGGCGCCACCGGCCTCGCTGGCATCCGCCACGGACCGACCAAGCCGATCATCCGGCTCCGCCGAACAGACACTCACAGGCTCTGTCAGCGACTCGACCTTTCGGTCGTTCACGACGAGTCGAATGACGACCCAAGATTCCGACGCAACCGAATTCGTCACGAACTGCTGCCCCTGGTCGAGAACATCTTCGACCGTGACGTTGCGATGCTGATCGAGCGGGCCGCAGACCTCCTGCGCGACGACGACGTACTCCTCGACGAATTGGCGAATGCGATCGACCCGACCGATGCCCTCATGATCGCCTCCGCCCCGATCCCGCTGGCGCGACGCGCCCTCCGACGGTGGCTCACCGACGGTGGGTATCCACCGAGCGCCGCTGCCATCGAACGCGTGCTGGCCGTCGCTCGTGGCGAGGCCGTGGCCTGCGAGGTCGCGGGGGGCCAAAGGGTGCATCGGTCACTCCAGCGACTGCTGCTTTCTCCCTAACGCGATCGACCAGTTAGCATTCACCCTCGTTATGGACACAGCGCACGCTTCCAACTCCTCGCTCCACGGCGGCCGCTGATGGCTCCCCGATTGCGCGGGAAGTGGGCCCTGGGTATTACACCGCGCAACTTCACCTGGATCCTCAAGGAAAAGCTCGCAGTCTGCGAGCGCCCCGGCGGCGTTGGCGACAGTCACCGCCGAGTCCGTCGACAAGAAGAGATCATCTGGCTGCGAGAGAACGGCTTCGGTTGCGTCATTTCAATCATCTCGGCGCCGAGCAACCTGCATAATTACGACGAACTGCAGCTGCCGTACCGCCACCGGGCGTTCAACCAGGAGAACCTCGACGCCTATCTCAAGGCGCTCTACACCGAACTGCACGAACTCCTGAACCGCAACATGAGGGTGCTTGTCCATGCCGAAGAGGTCAGCGATCGCATCTTCGGTGTCATGGGCGGCTACATCCGGTGGTCGGGCCTCGTCGAAGAAGCGACCCAAGCCATTCAGGTCACTGAGCGGTTGGCTGGCCGCCAACTCGATCCCTTCGCTCGCGAAGTGATCATGAACGCCCACAAACTGCGCTGAAGCGGTCGCTCTGACCGAGCCCGGCAGACCGAGGTGCAGCCCGAACTAAGGTCTGGCGATGACGACACCTGCCAACTGGTATCCCGACCCGAACGGCCGCGCTGATTTCCGTTACTGGGACGGCAAGGCCTGGACCGTCCACGTCAGCACGGACGGCGTGCAAAGCACCGACCCGGTCGAAGGCGGCGTGTCGCGTGGCCCCGACCAGGCCCTCTCGGTCGGCAACGAAGGACGGACCGACAAGATTCAGCAGCAACTCACCGGCCAGGGAATTCGTGGTGCCGGACTCACCGGCAAGGTCGAAGGCGGTGGTGGGACCATCCTCACCGAGCCCGTGCTGGTCGTCAACCAGAAGGCCAAGCTGATCGAGCTGAACAACCAGTACAGCGTGTTTGGCCAGGACGGCCAGCAACTGGCGATGGTCAACCAGGTTGGCCAGTCAGCCGCCAAGAAGGCCATCCGCCTCGTGAGCTCACTCGATCAGTTCATGACGCACAAGCTCCAAATCACCGACAATTCGGGGCAAGTGCTGCTGCATCTCACCCGACCTCGCAAGGTGATCAAGTCGACCGTGATTGTCGAAGACGCCGCCGGCAATGAAATCGGCAAGATCGTTCAGCAGAAGGCGATCGGCAAGATCAACTTCGGGCTCGAGGCAAACGGTCAGATGCTCGGCTCGATCAAGGGTGAGAACTGGCGCGCCTGGAACTTCCGAATCGAAGATGCGCAAGGCACCGAGGTCGCACGCATCTCCAAGACCTTCGAAGGCTTCGCCAAAACCATGTTCACCACCGCCGACAACTACGTGGTACAGATCCATCAGCGGATGCCCGAGCCGCTCAATACCTTGATCGTGGCGAGCGCGCTGAGTATCGACACGGCACTCAAGCAAGACAGCCGCGGATTCGGCTGAGCCTCAGCCAACGTAGAACGTGCAGTTGTCCGGTCGCACAAGCAGCGGCAACGGATCTTGCGCGACATCGTTAGGTCGGTACTCAAAGTGCAGGTGGTAGTTGCTGTCGTGGTTGACGCCTGACGTCCCGGTGTTGCCCACGGTGCCGATCACGTCGCCCTGAGTGACGATGTCGCCGACTGCCAGACCATCAGTGTGCGTTGCCATGTGAAAGTACTTATAGGTGACGTTGTGCTGTTCGTCTTGGAGAGTCCAACCGTTTCCGGCACCAGAGGTCATTCCCCTGTCGACGTACTGCTTCGTGAGCCGGCCAGTGACCACGGCGTAGAGGTCGGCGCCGCGTGAGCCAGAGATGTCGAGGCCTTCGTGGGGACGACACGGCGAGCCACGGCAGTCGCCGAAGTTGTCGGAGACCCAGCAACTCTCCTGCGCGTCGACGGGGAACATGATCTGTCCGTCGGGCACGCGCGGCGGCATCCGCTCGGCCGGGGCCAGCTCGCTGGATTGGAGCGGCCCAGCAGCAGTGGTGATCCCGACGTTGGGCAATGCGGCAACAACCCGCTCGATGGCAACCAGCCCTGCTGCTGCGCCGAGCCCTGCGGCGAGGAGGCGACGGCGCGACATCGGGCCGAGCTGCGACTCGACGGCAGCGATGTCGTGTGAAAGGAGATTGGGATCAGTCATGAGGCGTTCAGAACCCGGTGATGGGGCAGAAATATTTTCGGCAGTAACGATGACCGGCTTGAGCGCATCGTATGACGAGTACACGACCTCAATCGACATGCAACCGTCATATTTACATGATTTTTTCAGCTCGCCGGGACATCGCGTCACACCGGTAGACCGCTGCAGCAGCGGGTCGATGCTGGGGCTCGAACGCCGTTGCTGGACCAGTGAAGCTCAACGGCTCTGCCAGCACACGAGCAGCGCCCAATCCCAGAACCGACGCGCCGAAATCCCGGCTGCCCAGCCAATCAACTGACGACGTGTGCGACTAGGTTCTGGTGCGATGTCAGGGCGGCGTGTCTTCGTGAGTGGGGTCGGCGGCGAACTGGGAACGCTCGTTGCCCGGATGCTTGAAGACGAGCCGTGGGTGGGTTCACTTGCAGGGATCGACGCAGACCCGCCGCGTCGACGGCTACAGCGCACGACGTACCATCGCCTGTCGCCAGACAACCACGACCAGATCGTCGAGACGATCGCCGACTTCAACCCGCACGTCCTCGTCCACGTCGGCGTGTGGGAACCTGATGCTCGAGCATCACCCAAGGCAGCTGGCGTGCTGACCAAACAGGCCGCAACGTCGATCCTTGGTGCAGCAGCCGAATGCCGTGCGCTCGAGAACATCGTGGTGCGCAGCGGTATCGAGATCTACGGCAGAAGCAAGGGATCCCTCACCCGTCCGGCAGAAGACGCTCCCATCCGTCCAACCTCCGAGTACGGCCAGACCCTCTCCGACATCGAAGCGATCGCTGCCAGCGTGGCCGAACGAGTCGGCGTCACGGTCGGCGCCGTGCGACTTGCTTCGGTCCTCGGCCCTCACGTCCCATCGCCACTCGGTCGCCTGCTCCGGATGCCCGCCGTGCCGTTCAGCGCGCTTATCGACCCACCGTTCACCGTGATTGAGCACAACGATGCCGCCCGCGCACTCGTGGCCGCTGCTCGCAACCAGCTCGCTGAGCCGGTCAACGTGGTCGCACCGGGCGCGATCACCACCTTGCACGCCATCCGGCGCGGCCGTCGAATCCCGTTGCCGGTCTTCGGGCCGCAGTGGCTCCTTGCCCGGCGACTGAGTCACATGCTGGGTGCTCCGATCCCCGGCCATGTCGCCGAGTCCCTCACCCGCGGCCGCCTCGCCGACAACGGGCGCATGAAAGAGTTGCTTGGGATCACCGCTGCCGTCTCGACTGTCGAGGTCATCGATGACCTGTATCACTGGCCGAGCGTGGTGCGCCGACCGGCCCGAGTCCCCGCCGCCCGACAGATCGTCCCAGCATCATGAGCTCCCCCCTGGGCCGTGTCATCCAGTTCCCCGCCCGACACTTTTCGATGGCGCACGTGTACCACGCGTTCGCTATTAGCCGAAGAGCACGTATCAACACCGGGACGCCATTCGACTGGCTTCCGCTGAGCGGCCTCGGTGTCAACTGATGACCTACGTACGCGCCACTGATGGTGTCCGCATCCACTACCAGGTCACCGGTCGGCCCGGCGCTCCGCCGATCCTGTTCGTGCAGGGCCTCGGCGCCAACAAGCACGGCTGGGACCTCCAGCGGCTGGCGTCGGCTCCTTGGTATCAGGCAGTCGCCCTCGACAACCGTGGCGCCGGGCGCTCCGACAAGCCGCACGGCGAGTCTTCACTCGAGCAAATGGCGTGCGACGCGATCACCGTTCTCGATCATGCAGGCGTCGAAACGGCGCACGTGGTCGGTGCATCGATGGGTGGCGCCATCAGCCAGATCATCGCGGTCAAATACCCCGAGCGGGTTCGTTCACTCACGCTCGCCTGCACTGCGGGCCAGCACCATCCGTGGCGCAACGACTTGCTGTCGAGTTGGCGCGACACCGCGTTGACTCACGGAATTGGGTCGATGAGCCAAGAGGCTGCCCGCTGGGTCATCGGCCCGCGGTCGTTCCGCCGGTTGCTTCCTGCAATGAGCTGGCTCGGGCCACTCGCGTTGGGCCAGCCATCGCATGCATTCGCTGCGCAAGTAGACGCAATTTTACATGTCGACGTGTCGTACGCTCACGAGCTCGAAAACATCACTGTGCCGACGCTCGTCGTCGTCGGCAACCAAGACATTCTCACACCACGTGGCGACAGCGAAGAGCTGGCCGAGCGAATCCCCACAGCCGAACTGGCCGTGATCAGCGGCGCTGCCCACGGGCTCATGGTCGAACATGCCGGATCGTTCAACCGGGTCTTGTTCGAGTTCTTGAAGCGGGCCGAAACGGCCTACCAGGAACGGTTGTCTCAAGTGGAACTATCCGTTGAATCTGCAGCATCCTGATCGTATGCGCGTTGCAATCGTCGGGGCCGGCCTCACAGGACTGATCGCAGGGCGTGAACTCGTTCGCGGCGGTGCTGACGTCGTCGTCTTCGACAAGGGCCGATCCCCAGGCGGCAGGCTTGCAACTCGCCGCATCGGCGGAGCCACACTCGACCACGGCGCCCAGTTCTTTACCGTCCGCAGTCCGGCCTTCGCGAGACAGATCGCCGACTGGGAGGAACGCGGCCTCGTTCACGTCTGGAACAATGGTTTCGACGGCGCCGACGGCCATCCCCGCTATGTCGCCACGAACGGCATGAGCTCCCTGGCTAAAGACCTTGCCGCCGACCTCGACGTGCAATGCTCGACCATGGTGTTCGCTCTTCGTGACGAACCCCATGTCAGCGGTATCACCGTGGCGATCGATGACGGCATGACGCACACCGTCGACGCCGCGATCGTCACCTGCCCAGTCCCCCAGGCATTCGCGCTGATGATCGACGGTGGCATCGAGCTCGACGAGACGCTGTTCCGGACCGACTACGACCGCACGGTCGGCCTCCTTGTACGGCTCGACGGCCCGGCTGCAATCCCAGCCAGTGGGGGCATCCAAGACGCCGACGACGTCTTCAGTTTCATCGGCGACAACGGCTCGAAGGGCGTCAGCGCCGAACCTGCCGTCACGTTCCATGCCAACCCCGTCTGGAGCGAAACGCACTGGAACGACGAGAACGACGCGCTGATCAATCAGCTCACCGCGGCGGCCCAGCCTTGGCTCGGCGACGCGTCGATCCTCGAACACTCACTCAAAAAGTGGCGGCTTGCCACACCCCGCTCGATCTGGCCCGACCCGTGTTGGACCACAGCCAACGGTCACATCGTCATGGCCGGGGATGCGTTCGCCGGCCCGAAAATCGAAGGCGCCCACAACTCCGGCCTCGCCGCAGCACATACCCTGCTCGACTAAGAAACGGCTGAGCTTCGAGCCGGGCCAGACACGAGATCTACTCGTCACTGGCGGGTTCGACCTCAACCTGGTCGGCTGTTTCGTCGGGCGGCGTCAGTTGATCAATCGTCTCCACGGGCTTGGGACCGATCGGCCGGTCCACAAACGATTCGACCGTCGTGGTCGTCACGTCAGGCGCCTCGGTACCGGCGCACCGGACTTCGGTGACCAACTGCGTGTCGAGGTCGACCACCGACGTACTGCCAGAGCCGAAGCGACGCAGGAAGTCGCTGAAGCTGACAATGTCTTCGCCTTCACAAAACCGATCGATAACAGGCGGGTACCTGATCTGCCAACCGTTCTCGAACTGGGCGAAGCCGTCTTCGAGATCAACGATCGGTGGAAGCTCGACGGTCTCGCCCTCTGCCTTCGGCAGCGTCGCGAACCAGACGACCGCTTCGCCCAGGAGGTCGACGAATACGACGCAGCGATTCAACGCCCTCAGGTCGCACCCGATACTTCCCGGCGTTCCGGGAGCGACGCGCATCACCTTGCTATTGGGCAGCACGAAGTCGATGAATCCTTCGGTCAACCCGTCGTCACCAAACCCGAAGTCGTCGGACACCTCCATCAGGAAGACCGACGAGATGAAGTCAATCTTGCGGTTGGGAACCTCAGACTCGACGATTGCAGTGAGCTGGTCGTCATCGACGACGACATTGATCAGGAGCGCCAAACCGGCAAGTGCTGCAACGGCCGCAACGAATCGCCAAGTGAACAGCTGCCTCACGTCCGCCAACGTAGTGGTGCGCGCCCGGTGATCGACAGCACCTGCTGCCTGTCTCAGCCGCCTACGGCAGTCGTTGCAGCGCGATACGCCGCGGCAACAATCGCATCGAGCACGCGATCCGTGTGACCGAGACCCACGAAGATCGCCTCGTACGCACCCGGGGCCATCGCCACGCCTTCGCCGAGCATCGCCTGGAAGAATCGCGAATAAGCCGCTTCATCGGTCCGCTTCGCGTCGTCGAAATTCTGAACCCTGCCGGCCTCAGAGCCGCAGACCATGCCAACCAGCGTGCCCACGATGGGAAATGTTGCTGCGAAGCCAGCAGACGCACATGCGTCACCCAGCCCGGCTGCCAGACGGCCTGCCCGAACGACGAGTTCGGTGTAGACCTCAGGCGTGAGCTGATCGAGGGCGGCAAGACCCGCCGCCGTGGCCAGCGGATTGCCAGAGAGCGTGCCGGAGTGGAAGACCGGGCCAAGTGGCGACAGCTGCTCCATGATGTCGGCGCGACCGCCGATGCTGCCGATCGGCAGACCCCCACCGATCACCTTGCCGAAACAGGTGATGTCCGGTGTGACCTCGTACATCGCCTGGGCGCCGCCGGAGCCGAGACGGAAACCCGTGATCACCTCATCGAAGATCAACAGTGCGCCGACACGATCGCATTCAGCGCGGAGACCTTCAAGAAATCCTGCTACCGGGGCAACGACACCCATGTTCGCAGCGACGGGTTCGATGATGACCGCCGCGACCTGGTCATCAAGTTCGGGGACGACGTTGTACGGCACGACCATGGTCTCGGCGACCGATGCGTTGGGGACGCCAGCTGTTCCGGGCAGCCCAAGTGTCGCCACACCGCTACCGCCGGCCACCAGGAGCGCGTCGGTGGCGCCATGAAAATTGCCGGCGAACGTGACGATCCGGTCGCGGCCAGTTACACCCCGGGCGAGGCGGATGGCGGTGCTCGTCGCTTCGGTGCCCGAGTTCATGAGGCGGACACGTTCGCAACTCGGCACACGTTCGCTGATTGCTTCAGCCAACTTCATCTCACGCGGGGTCGGTGCGCCGTACGAGGTGCCATCGACCACTGCAGCCATGATCGCTTCGGTAATCGCGGGATGTGCGTGGCCGAGGATCACGGCGCCGTAGCTCTGTACGAGGTCGTAGTAACTGGTGCCCTCGACATCGGTGATCGTTGCGCCCTTCGCTCGTGCGACCACGTACGGATCGCCGCCGACGGAGTTGAACGCGCGGATCGACGAGTTGACGCCGCCGGGAATCGCAGCTTTGGAGCGGGCGAACATCGTCGCGTTCGACGCCATGCCGGCGCCGGTGCAGACGGTGGCGGTACAACCTGCAGCAGCGCAGCCAACGGGGTCGCAAGAGGGGATCATCTGGTCGGTCATGGGAAGGCGTCCGTTCCTTCGGCCGGTCACTTTGTGCCAGACACAGTGTGACCGGGCGGCGTTAGCGGTGATTCTCGGCGAACCAGCGGGTGAAGTAGGTGAGGATGATGTTGGCTCCGGCGCGCTTGATCGCCGTGAGTTGCTCCAGCGCAACGGCGTCGCCGTCGATCCAGCCATTGTCGGCCGCAGCATGGATCATCGCGTATTCACCACTGACGTGATACGCCGCCACAGGCACATCGACGCGGGCCGCGGTATCAGCAATGATGTCGAGGTACGACAGCGCCGGCTTGATCATCACGATGTCGGCGCCCTCAGCGATGTCGAGGTCGACTTCGCGCTGCGCTTCACGGGTGTTGCGGTAATCCTGCTGATAGCCCTTGCGGTCGCCACCGTCGGCAATCGCGACGTCGACAGCGTCGCGGAACGGTCCATACAACCCACTGGCGTACTTGGCGGCGTAGGCGAGGATCGCGACGTCGGTGAAGTTCTCAGCATCGAGCCCCGACCGGATCGCAGCCACTTGGCCGTCCATCATCCCGCTGGGTGCCACGACGTGCGAACCGGCCCGAGCCTGGGCGAGCGCTGCAGCGACGTACAGGTCGAGCGTCTTGTCGTTGTCGACCACGCCGCGCTCGTCGACAATGCCACAGTGTCCGTGGCTGGTGTATTCGTCGACGCATAGGTCAGACATCACGACCATGTCGTCACCGACCTCGACGCGCAGATCACCGAGCGCCAACTGCACGATGCCGTCGGGGTCGTAGGCGCCGCTGCCGACAGCATCCTTCTCGGCCGGGACCCCGAACAGGATGACGGACTTCACGCCGAGAGCTGCCAGCTCGACCACTTCGGCGCGCAGCGAGTCGCGAGTGTGCTGCATCACGCCCTTGAGCGATTGAATCGGCTGCGGCTCAGCGATCCCCTCTCGAACGAACAGCGGCGCGATCAAATCATCGGTCCGGACATGAGTCTCGGCCAACAGATCGCGCATCGCTGCGGTCTGGCGAAGTCGACGGGGACGGATCACAGGCACCGGCCCAGCCTACGAGAGACACACCGGTAGACCCATCTCCTGAAATGGAGATCACTTCAACGCGTTCGCGCTGTGCGGTGGTCTCCATTTCAGGAGATCAGGAAGCTGTGCCCGAAATAGAGACCGCGCTCGCGCACAGACGCGGTGCGGTGGTCTCCATTTTGGGTTGGGGGGGTGAGACTAACGGTGAAGCGGGCTTGGGATGAAGGGCCAACCGGTAGCGACAGAAGCCGTGCCAGTACAGGCGCTGTTCTCCGCATGTTGGTGTTGGCCTGCCGACCGGAATTTCAGCAGGTCCGCGAATGTTTTTGCATGCTCCCGTGGCGTCGCTTCACTCCGGAGGAACAGCGAATTGACTTTCCAGGGCGTCAACAAGGCCTGCAAGAGAGTGCTCGGCAGCGATGGCGCTGACCTTGAGCCCGAGTTCTTGAGCAACTTGTGCAGTCGTTGGGCCGATCGCCACGACAACGGGAGGAGCGTCAGTCCCGAGGGCCGCGACCCAACTCGCGGCGGCCGACCCGCTGGCGAGCACAAGGGCATCGATGTCATCGAGCTGCCCAGGCTCTGGCACCCTGAGCCGCGTCGAGTACGCAGTCACCACGGTGACATCGTGGCCCGCAGCGCGCAGCAGGTCGGCCAGCGTGTCGGGTGCACGGTCAGCTTGCGCAAGCAGAATGCGGACATGCTCCTGTCGCAAACGCACGTTCAGCGCCGCAGCCAGCTCGATAGCGATCTGGCGGTCTGGAACCACATCGATCGGTCGCCCGGCGAGATCAGCAAGCACGCTCGCCGTGGTGGTGCCAACCGCCGCCAGCGCCACGCCTGGGTGCTGTTTTGCTGCAGCGCCCACACGCTCGGCACCGACAGCTGACGTGACGATCAGCCAGTCGTGGTCGGCGAGATTGCCAAGCGCCACATCGAGTGCGGCTCCCCCGTCGTCAGGGTCGGTCGTCTCGATGAGCGGAACATGAACGACATCGGCGCCACGATCGCCAAGCATCCGCCCGAGCTCGCCGAGACGACCACGAGTGACCAGAACACGTCGACCGGCCAGCGGGCCAGGAGTGGCATTGTCGCTCGACACGGTCAGTTCAATGCGTCGTAGGCAGAACGGGCTGCGTTGCGAGCCGTCTCGATGTCACCCGCATCGCCAGTCAACGCGACGTGGTCACCAATCGACAAACCCGTCGCCAGATTAGCGAGGAACGTGTGGAGCACGCCGTCGACCACATGCCCGCCGACCGGAAGCGAACAGCCCGAACCCAGTTCGGCGAGGAACGCCCGCTCGACTTCGACGTCATGACGAGTCGGCGCATGATCGATCGCCGCAAGCGCCTCAATGGTCGCCGAGTCGCCCAATCGGCATTCGATGGCAACGCATCCTTGGCCGATTGCCGGGACGAAGTCATCGATCGAGAGCATCTCGGTGATTCGATCGGTCATATCAAGGATCTGCAATGCGGCAACCGCCATGACGATGGCACCACCGGCAGGAATTTTAGAGAGCCGGTTATCGATGTTGCCCCGCAACTCGGCGAACTCCAGGTCGGGGCGGACACGACGGATCTGAGCGCGACGCCGAACCGAGCCCGACGCGACCATCGCTCCGTCAGGCAGGTCGTCGAGGGTGGATCCAATCAGCGCATCGCGAGCATCACGACGCTCGGTAAATGCAGCGAGCAGCAACCCATCGGCGGCACCCGAGGTGAGATCCTTCGCGGAATGCGCAGCAATGTCGGCGCGGCCGTCAAGCACGGCACGCTGGACTTCTTTCACGAAGACGCCCTGGCCGCCGATGCTGTGCAGCGGGACCTCCGACTGGATGTCACCCGTGGTGGTGATCTCGACAAGTTCGACCACACGACCGGTTGCTGCAGCAAGCGAGTCGGCAACCACAGTTGCCTGCGCCCAAGCCTGACGCGAACCCCGGGTGGCGATACGAAGTGCTGTGGTCATCGAGCAATTCTCGCGGTTGAGCTATTCAAAACAGGCCGGGTCAGGTGAGGTCAAAAAGGTCGCGAACAGCTGCCGCGTTGCGGTCCCCCTGCGGGGTGCCAGCCTGCGCCTTGAGCCGAACCGACGGCTCGTGCAGCAGCTTGGCCACGATGGCCTTGGTGATCAACTCGACTGTTTGGCGCTCGTTCTGACCGAGCGCATCGAGCTTGGAGGAGAAGCGTTCCAATTCACCGGCGCGGACCCGATCAGCAGCTTCTCGCATCGACGCAACGAGCGGGGCTGCCTGGCGAGCCGTCGACTCGACGGCGAACGAATCGACCTCTTCGAGCACAATCACGCGGACACGATCGGCTTCGATGGCTCGGTGGGCCAGACCGCGATCGGCCCAATCGCGCAGATCATCAAGGTTGAACACCGTGACGCCCGCAAGATCGGCGACGCCCACCTCGACGTCACGCGGCATCGCAATATCAAAGATGTGCAACGGTTGGTCAGCTCGGCCGTCGAGCCGGGCGTTGCGGACCAGGTCGGCAGTAATGATCGGCTCGCTCGAGCCGGTACTTGCCACAATCACATCGGCTGACGCAACGGCGACAGCGAGCTGATCCATACCGACGGTCCGGCCGTTGACACGAGTTGCGAGCGAGGCGCCGCGCTCAGGTGATCGATTGACGACGAGGATCTCGGAGCCGCCAGCTTTGTGGAGAGCAACAGCAACACCTTCGCCCATGGAACCGGCTCCGACGACAACAACTCGCTTACCTGCAAGTTCGCCCACCACATCGGTCGCCATTTCGACAGCGGCATGGCTGATCGATGCGGTGCCGCGGCTGATCGTGGTTTCGCTGCGAGCACGCTTGCCAGTTTCGACCGCCGAGCGGAAGAGCAAGTTGAGGCTCGATCGAGCTGCGCCTTCGAATTGCGCGGCTTCCCACGCAGTTTTTACCTGGCCGAGGATTTCACTCTCGCCGAGCACGGCAGAGTCAAGGCCAGCTGCAACGGCGAAGAGGTGGCTCACGGCCGCAGCGTCGTGTTGGCTGTACAGGTGCGGGGTGAGTTCGTCGACCGACAAGTTGCTGATCTCGCACAGAAAATCTCGGACATCACCGTACGCACCATGGAACAGCTCGGTGACGACATACACCTCGGTGCGGTTACACGTGGAGAGGACGACGGCCTCACGAATGTTGTCGCGCTGCGCGAGCCCCGAAACAGCCTTGCCTAAGCTCTCAGGCGCGAGCGTCAAGCGTTCCAACAGAGCCAGAGGGCTGGTGCGGTGGTTGACACCGATGACGAGGATGGACATCTCTCGATAACCCTAGGCGCTGGCGCGTCGCCGTGACTCGCCCGGAACCGAAACCAATGAAGAACCTTTTGCCGCGTTGATTCGGCGTTGTTCGTGATACGCCAGAATCTGCAGTTCGACAGCGAGATCGACCTTTCCAACGCTGACGCCGGGCGGCACATTGATCACTGTCGGAGCGAAGTTCAAAATGCTCGTGACACCCGCAGCCACCAACGCATCAGCGGCGCCTTGCGCAGCGAGCCCCGGCGTAGCGATAACGCCGATCGAAATGTTCCTCGCTTCGACAACCTGCGTGAGTTCCGACAGGTGCCGGACACGAACGCCTCCAACGACCGAGCCGACCTTGGCGTCATCGATATCGACAATCCCGCCGACTGTGAAACCACGGTCGCCAAAGCCGTTGTAACCGGCCAACGCCTGGCCCATGTTGCCTGCACCAACGATGACCACCGGCCAATTGTGGGTGAGTCCGAGCTCACGACGGATCTGGTACACAAGAAATTCAACCTCGTAGCCCACACCCCGAGTGCCATAGCTACCGAGGTAGCTCAGGTCTTTGCGGACCTTGGCAGCATTGACGCCGGCCAGTTCGGCGAGTTCTTCGGACGAAATTTTCGTGACGTCGATGTCGAACTGCTCGCTGAGGATGCGCAGGTACACCGGAAGACGGGCGACAGTGGCCTCTGGAATTCGGCGTCGAGTTTGCATGCGTCTGCCACGCTAGAACGTTTGTGCACGTTTTCACAAGACGTCCGCCAGGTCGCTTTGTGAGGTTGGTCACGGTGAGATCTCACGCACCGTTCACATCGCATCCCGAACTTACACCGAAGAAGGCGTGGGACGCAGAGGGTCAAGGCGCACTGGTTGGTCAGGAAACCGAGAGCGTGTCGTCGAGACGGCGGCGAAGCAACTTTCCGGTGGGGTTGCGGGGCAACTCCTCAACAAACATAATTTTCGACGGACATTTGTATCGAGCGAGCCGATCGAGACTGTATTCAATCAACGTTTCTTCGTCGGCGTCCGAGCCCGGCGTCAAGACGACGAATGCCTTCACGGCCTCACCGGTGTGCGGGTGGGGTACGCCGAGGACCCCAACTTCAGCGACCTCGGGATGCGTCGCGAGCACCTCTTCGACCTCTGCCGGGTAGACGTTGAATCCGGACACGATGACGAGGTCTTTCGCTCGGTCGACAATGAACATGTACCCATCATCGTCAGCCATCCCCATGTCGCCGGTTTTGAGCCATCCGTCTTCGGTGAGCACAGCAGCTGTGGCAACCGGATCGTTGAAGTAGCCGGGGAACACGTTCGCACCGCGCACCCAGATCTCGCCGACATCGCCGACAAGGACATCGTGGTCGTCGCTGACCAGCCGAATTTCGACACCGTCGAACGCGCGACCGACCGAGCCAGGGCGAATCGGTGCGCCGAGCGCGGTGGTCACTGTTGCCGAGGTTTCGGTCAGCCCGTACCCCTCGGCAATCTCGACGCCGAATCGGTCCCGCATGGCGGTGAAGATCGGCACCGGAAGCTTCGAGGCGCCCGACAGCGCGACGCGAACCGTCGTGAAACTGTCAGCAGGCAACTCGTCGAAGTGCGTAAATGCTGCCCACATCGCAGGCGCACCAGGCACGACGGTCGCACGACGGGTCTTGATCGACTCTGCGGCACTATGCGGGTCGAAACGCTGGACAAGCATCACTGTCGCTCCGACGCCCAGCCCCGTGGCCATCACGACATTGAGGCCAAAAATGTGAAACAGCGGGAGCACGCTCCAGATCAAGTCGTCGCTGTTGAGCACGCCGGTTGCCCGGCTCTGAGCGATGCTCATCAACACGTTGCCGTGCGTCAGCATCGCTGCGCGGGGCAGGCCCGCCGTACCACTCGTGAAGATCAGGACGGCTACTACTTCGCTGCCGACTTCAACAATGTCGACCGCGTCGGCGTCCAGTAGCTCGTCGATCGAATGGGCGCCCGCCGGTGCGTTTTCACCATCAGTGCTCAGTACGGTTTCAACGGTTGGGACCAACGACCGGTCGACATTCGACCACGTTGCAGCGCTCACTTTCTCGACCACCACCACCTTGGCACCAACGCTGGCGATCTCTTTTTCTAGCGCAGGAGCAGGGCTGAACGGGTTGAGCGGTACGGCGATCGCACCGAGGCCAACCGTGGCGAAGTAGGTGATGACGAAGTGCCGACTATTTGAGCAGAGTAGTGCGACGCGGTCACCTGCGGTGACGCCGACTGACGCGAGCCCGCCGCGCAGGCGATCGATCTGGCTGCGCAGTTCGCCATAGGTCGTTTCACGCCCACGACTAATTAAAGCGATCGAATCAGCGTCATGGGGTTCGAGGATGTGCGCAAGATTCAAGTGAGGATTCCCAAGAGTCGATATGCAGTGATTTGCTGGCCGTGCATCATCTTCGACGCAGTCATGGCCAACACGATCCTACGCAATGCCGGCATGCTCAGAGACGAACCAGAGAAATGATCCCGGCAAGCAAAATCACAAAGAGGAGAAGTCCGAGCGAAAGAGTGGTCGCTGGCCGCATATGGCTGATCGTATCGAACCTGGGTGGGTCACGGCCGTAACATGCGACCAGCAAGGAAAGCCTGCCGTTCGTCTTGACATGCCTGGTAGACGAAACAGCGGGCATCGTGATCGTTCGTCAGTGCTTCGGATTGCATGAACGCGTAGGCCGTCGTCGACCCGAAAAACTTCCAGCCGCGGCGCTTCAACTCTTTGGCGAGCGCCGCCGAACGAACGGTCTGTGAGGGGATACCACCCTTGTCGGTCCGTTCCGGTTCGGCCACGGCCCACTCCCAGACCCAGTCGACGAGTGACCCTTCACTCTCGACCAGCTCACTAGCCCGCTGGGCATTGTTGATCGTCGCTTCGATCTTGCCCCGGTGGCGGACGATGCCAGCATCCTGAAGCAGCCGATCGACGTCGTCAGAACCGAATTCGGCGACGGCCCGATAGTCGAAGTCGGCAAATACCTCACGGAACCGAGGACGTTTCATCAGGATCGTGAGCCAGCTCAACCCTGATTGGAACCCCTCGAGACAGATTTTTTCGAACAGTAGATGTTCGCGAGTAGTCGGGCGACCCCACTCGTGGTCGTGGTACTCGATAGAGGTTTCACTGCCGGTCGGCCACTCGCACCTGATTGGTTCAGTCATTGCCCTGATCGCGTGACGGCTCAGCGCGCTTCGCTGCTGCGATTTCCGCCCGCTTTGCTGCAAAATGCTGCGCCAGATCGTCACCTCCATCGAGTTCGGTGTCGACCTGTCCGTACGACGCACGCGCCAGCACATGGGTCGCGACCGGCGAGGTGAGGAGCTGCAACACCACGACAAGGAACAGTGTCACCACCGCTTTGCCGGAACCGATCTCGATGGCGGCACCAACAGCCACGAGCAACAGACCGAGCGTCGGCGCCTTCGCCGCGGCATGAACCCGCGACATGAGGTCACTGAACCGGACGACGCCGACGCCACCAATCATGGTGAGCAGCGATCCGACAATGAGGAAGATGCCTGCGACGACGTTCATCAGCCGCCCCTCCGCTCCACGAACCGGCCGAGGGCGACCGTGCCGACGAACCCCACCAGCGAAACAACAAGCACCGTGGCAAGTGTGATGTCACTGTTCGCCTGGGCGGCGGCGACGATGATGCCGCTGACCACGACCGACAGCACGCCGTCGAGCGCAACCACGCGGTCAGGGATCGACGGGCCGCGAAGCACTCGGTAAAGAAAGCACCCCGCCGCAATAGCGAGCAACACGATGGCAACAAGGATCATGAGGCGACGTTCTTTCCGTCGGGCGTTGAGTTGCTCGTCGACTTGAGTGCTGCGTCAACCAGCGACAGCTCGTTGCGATGCCCGAATGCCTTGATCGCCAGTCGTTCGAGCTGCAGCACATCGCGTCTGACCGAATCGACGTCCTTGAAGTGCAGGACGTGAATGAACAGGGTGCGTTCGACAGAGCCGCCATCACTCGACGGTTTTTCGGCGGCGTAGATGGTCACGGTGCCAGGCGTCAACGTGACCGAATTAGCAATGAGCGTGACGACTCCGGCAGACGTCGTGTGCATCGGCACTGCGATGATCGCCCGGTGGATCTTGAGGCCGGGCGTGACGATCTCCCACGCAACAACCAGGTTCGACTTGGCAAGCTGCCACAGGAAGTAGCCGGTATACATCAGCGCCGAGATGAGCCGGAAATTCGTGCGTTCGAGACCGGTCACTCCAGTCGGCCGCGCCACACCGACGACGACGAGCGCCACGATGAGGCCACCGAGCACATTACCCACCGTGAGATCGGCCCACAGCACAACCCACAGCGATGTCAACCAAATGAGCAGGGTGGGGAGTCGGAAAAACTTGGTCATCTGCCAGCCCCCCTGTGCGAGCCGAGGACCGCATCGATGTAACCCTGCGGGTTCAGTAGGTCAGTAGCGGCCCGTTCGGCCAGGTCGTACAACGGCCCGGCAAACACCAGCAGCGCCACCGAGAGTCCGACGACAACGACAGTCGACGCGGTCATCAGTACCGGCACCTTCGTCACGCCCGGCTCGAGGCGGCCAGCGATCTCACCGTCTTCGGGTTGACCCCAAAAGACGTTCGACCAGATACGACCCATCACGTACATCGTGAGGAGGCTGACGGTGAGACTCACGACGACGATGCCCCACTGCTCTGCCTCGATGCCTGCGCTGACCAGGGCGAACTTCGCGACAAACCCGGAGAACGGTGGGATCCCGGCGATACTCAGAGCGGGCAGCGCGAAGAGGATTGCGATCATCGGTGCGCTTCGAACGAGGCCGCCAACGCGAGACAACCGATCCGACCCGGCCTTGCGCTCGACCAGCCCGGCGACCAAGAACAGCGCCGTCTTCACGACGATGTGGTGGACGACATAGAAGATGGCACCGGCAATGCCTGCCAGGGTGAAGAGACCGAGGCCCATGATCATGTAGCCAATGTGGCTCACGATGTGGAACGACAGGATGCGCTGGAGGTCGTCGTGCGACAGCGCACCGAGTACGCCGACGAGCATTGTGCAGCCGGCGATGACCAGGAGGAGCGCGCCCTGCTGCGCATCGATCGGGAAGATCAGCAATTGCGTACGGATGATGGCGTAGACGCCTACTTTGGTGAGGAGCCCGGCAAAGATCGCCGTGACCGCATTCGGTGCAGTGGGATAGCTGTCGGGCAGCCAGAAGAAGAGCGGGAAGATCCCCGCCTTGATCCCGAAAACGGCGATCAGTAACAGCGAGAATCCGACGCGCACCCCACTGCTGAGCTCAGGCATTCGCTCGGCAAGTTCGGCCATGTTGACGGTGCCAGTCGCCGAGTAAAGCAGTGCCAGCGCCGTGATGAAGAACGTCGAGGCAATCAGGCTGATCACGACATACGACATGCCCGATCGCACCTGCTCGGCCCGTCCACCGAGGGTGAGAAGCACATAGCTCGACACCAGCATCATCTCGAACGCAACAAACAGGTTGAACAGGTCACCGGTGATGAAGCTCGCCGACACACCAGCGGCGAGGACGAGGTAGACGGGATGGAACGACGCGAACCGCCGCTCTTCCGCGTGCTGGCCGATGGCATAGACAAGTACCGACACCAGCATCAGCGACGACACCAGGAGCATCATCGCTGCCAGGCGGTCGACGACGAGTGAGATCCCGAGTGGAGCGACCCAACCTCCGGCTTGCGACACGGCAATGCCACCGATGGCGTCACCGGTTGCCTGGTCGACACGAGTGAGCAGGATGATGTTGTTCGCGACCAGGCCGACCAATGCGACGACACTGATCACACGCTGCACGTTGCGAAGGCGTGCGAAGACGACGCTCAGCGCAGCGGCAATCAGCGGCAGAATCACCGGCATCGGGATCAGCGCGTCGAAACTACCGCTGCCTGGAGCGGTCACATCGGCCGCGAGGAACCCGATCGAGGTCAGCCCACTCATACCCGGTCCTCTTCGATCGCCCGTTCACGCTCGGCTGCTTCGCCTTCGACAATTTCCGCGTCAACCGCCCGGCGAGCGACGTAGCGATCTTCGACGTCGTCTTCCACGATGTCGTCGTTGGTGAGCTTCCAGCTGCGGTAACCAATGGCGAACAAGAAGGCGGTGACACCGAACGTAATGACGATCGAGGTGAGCGCGAGCGCCTGCGGGAGCGGATCGGCGAAGTCGGCCGGGTCCGCCGACCCGATGATCGGTGGCAACCCGCGCCCGCTACCCGAGGTGAGCAGCAGAATGTTCGAGCCGTGGCCAATGAGACCGACGCCGATGATGATGCGCGACAACCGGCGCTGCAGCAGCAACCACGTGCCCATGCCGAACAACATGGCGGCAGCAAATGCGAGCAAGACACTCATTACGCTGCCTCGTCGTCTGTTTCGGTCGGCTCACTATCGTCGCCGAATGCTGCAAAGGCCATCAGGACGAGGCCGACAACCACCAGGAAGACACCGGCGTCGAACGGCAACGCGCTAACGACTTTGACCTTGCCGAAAATCGGGAGTTTCGTTTCGTATTCGCCATGCTCAAGGACAGCACCGCCGAGCAGCACCGGTACGAGCGCCGTGGCCGACGACAAAAAGAGACCGACACCCAAGATGACGTGCGACGGCGCGCGGAACGTCGTCCGGACCGCTTGGGCACCGCCCGACACGTACCGCAACGACACACCGGCGCCCGCCATCAGGCCCCCGACGAACCCGCCGCCGGGCAGGTTGTGGCCAGCGAACAGGAAGTAGAGCGCGAGCACGAGGATCGATTGGTAGAGGACCTTGATCGACTGGTCGAGGATCACCAACCGCGACGGAGCACCGACAGGAGCGGTCATGCGTGGGCCGCCTCGTCACGACTCGCAGCCGCGCCGATCAATGAAGATGCGGGGCTATCAGAGTCGCCGACCACCTCGGCGGGCTCGTCATCGAAGATCTCTTCGAACGTCGGACCCAACTCGTCCCGACGGCGACCGCCGCGAGCCAAGCTCACCGCACCGGCTGCGGCGATGAGCAAGACCGTGATCTCACCCATCGTGTCCCAGCCGCGGAAGTCGACGAGAATGACGTTGACGACATTCGAACCCTTGCCCTTGGTCAGCGAGTTCTCGACCATCATCTCGGACTGCTGCGGGCCAGACACGTCGCCGCGAGCACCGCTGGCAACCAGGGCGAACACGAAGACCGACACACCGACGAACACCGACACACCAATCCGCATCGGTGCGGCAATGGCCGGCGCCCGATGCGTCCAGGTCGATGGAAGATAGCGCAACACGAGCACGAACAACACGGTGCTGAGCGTCTCGATCGCAAACTGCGTGAGCGCGAGGTCAGGGGCGCCCTGTACGACGTAGAGGCCGGCCATCGCGTAACCCACCGCACCGAGCATCAGCGCTGCAGCAATACGCCGACGGACAATCGATGCGCCGAGCGCAGCAGCAATGATCATCGCGACGAGCACCACGTGCACCGGCGTTTCGATCACATCGCCAAACCCGGTCCATTCCTGGGCGAAGGCGATCAGCGGGACACCGGTCGCCACCATCATGATGATCGCCACATAGATCGGCAGCGACCCGTTCTGAAGTACCCCGGTCACTCGACGCGCGACGACCCCGACGCCACGCAACAAGAAGTTGAACGACTGCTCGCTGCTCGGAACGAGCCTCATCGCTTTCGACATGACGCTCTGCCCTGCTGCGACGCGCGACCGGAACACAGTGAGCGCAGTACCTGTACCGATGACCACCAAGGACAGCATGAACGCCGTGTTGAAACCCGACCAGAGGTGGACGTGCTTCGGTTCGGCTTCGGGGTGCAGGGCGATGGTTGCCATCTCGACCAACCGATCGACGATGACCGGGGCGAGGCCCGCGGCAAGAGTGAAAACAGTGAGGAAGAGCGCCGGGCCCACGAACAGCAACGACGGCGCGTGGGCGGTTTGGGAGTCGACGTCGCCGTCGCAGCTGGCTTCGAATTCGGGGTCGGCAAACACACCGAGCAGGCCGAGCACAAACCGGGCCGAATAGGCGAACGTCAGAATCGATGCAACGACAATGACGACGAGGACCACCGTGGAGCCAACGAAGTCGCCGTGCTCGATGTAGCCGTCGAGCCCCTTCTCCTTGGAGATGAATCCGAACAGCGGTGGGAGCCCTGCCATCGAGGCCGCGCCGACGACTCCAGCGATGAGCGTCGGCCACCAGCCCTTGCCAAAGCCCGTGAGGCGACGGATGTCGCGGCTGCCGACTTCGTGGTCGACAATACCAACGACCATGAACAGCGCGGCCTTGAACGCGCCGTGGGCCAGCAAGAGCACCACACCAGCCTGTGCGATGTGGTCGTCGCCAGTGCCGAACAGCAGCATCATGAAACCCAGCTGGCTCACCGTGCCGTAGGCGAGCAGTAGCTTCAGATCGTGCTGACGGAGCGCCCGCAAGCCACCGATCAGCATCGTTGCCGAGCCGACCGTGAGGAGAACGACCCGCCAGTTCCCTTCGGCCGCGAACATCGGCGCCATGCGGGCAACGAGGTAGACGCCAGCCTTCACCATGGTGGCGGAATGGAGGTAGGCGCTGACCGGCGTTGGCGCGACCATCGCGCCGGGCAACCAGCTACTGAAGGGCGCTTGCGCTGACTTGGTGAACGCTCCGATCAGCACGCAGATCAGGCCGGCGTTGAGGGCCGTGCTGGCCCCGGTGGCCGGGGCGTTCTCGATGAGCTCCGACAGGCGATAGGTGCCAGCTGCCTGCCCGACCATGATCAGCCCGGCGAGCAGGACGAGGCCACCCATGCCGGTGATGAGGAGCGCTTGCAGTGCGGCTGCGCGTGCTCTCGGGTTCGTGTCGTCGTTGCCAATCAGGAGGTACGAGGTGATCGACGTCAACTCCCAAGCGATGAAGAGGGCGATGAGATGGTCCGACCAAATCACGCCGAGCATTGCCCCCGCGAAGATCGTCATCATTCCCGCCAGCCGGCCCACATCCGACTTGACCGGCGTGGTCGGATCGTGGGGCTTGAAGTAGCCGAGCGCATAGATGCAGATCAAAAATCCGATGCCGGACACGAGCGCGACCATCGCGAGGGCGAAGGCGTCAAGCCGCAAGTCGAGGCTGATCCCGAGGCCACCGACCCAGCTGAATGACTCGGTGACCGGTTTGCCGTCGAGCACGCCTCCGGCCTGCCCGATCGCCCAGATGACCGTGGCCAGCGGAGCAGCAGCAGCCATGGCGAATGCCCGACGCCCCAGCTGCCGTCCGGCTGCAACGATGGCAATGCCAATAACGAGATGGAAGGCGAGCAGGGCGAACATGGTTTCTGAAGACGCCAATGGCGCTCCGGGCGACGCTATTGCGTCAGCGTCGACTTGCGGTGACATCTCGCCGCAGTTTCTGCGGAGGTCGAGCTGAATGTGCTGAAGTTCGACGCCCCGGCAATCTCGGGAAGAAAAGCGGCGGGTTCCGCCTCGTACGGTCCCGAGTTTCTGGCGTTGCGGTGCAGATCCGTGCGAAGGGACTGTCCTGCGCTGATTTGTTCTTGGTTACCCGCTGGTAACTAATCTCAGGGGATGACAAGTATCAAGAAGGTCGGAATCCTCGGTTCGGGAATCATGGGATCCGGCTTGGCTGAAGTGGTGGCCCGGGCCGGCCTCGACGTCGTCGTGCGGTCACGCACCCAGGCCGGCGCTGATGCCGTTCTGGCAAAGGTGGGTTCCGGGCTCGCACGCCAAGTCGCCAAGGAACGCATGACCGAAGAGGAACGCGAGGCGATTCTCGGCCGTGTCTCGGTAACCGACCATCTCGGACAGCTCGCCGACTGCGATCTCGTCATCGAGAGCGTCGTCGAAGATCTCGAAGTAAAGCGAGCGCTGTTCGCCGAACTCGAGCAGATCGTCAAGCCCGAGGGGATCCTGGCCACGAACACGTCGACCCTCCCGGTGGTCGAGCTGGCGATGATGACGCAGCGACCGAGCCAAGTGTGCGGTATCCACTTCTTCAACCCAGCTCCGGCGATGTCACTGGTCGAGATCATCCGCCCGCTCACAGCGAGCGACGAGACCATCAATGCTGCAGCCAGCTTCGTCGAGGCCTGTGGCAAGAATGCCGTCCACGTCGAAGACCGAGCTGGCTTCATCGTTAACGCATTGCTGTTCCCGTACCTCAACAACGCTGTTCGGATGCTCCAGAACGGGACCGCCTCGATGGACGACATCGATGCCGCGATGATCGGCGGCTGCAACTTCCCGATGGGCCCATTTGCGTTGCTCGACCTCGTCGGCCTCGACACCTCCGTGTCGATTCTCGATGCGCTGTATGCGGAGTTCAGCGATGCGAACTACGCCGCGGTTCCGCTGCTGCGCCGGATGGTGGCCGCCGGCCATCTCGGACGCAAGACCAAGCAGGGCTTCCGGACGTACTGAGCTCGGCAGCGAATTGCGACACTCACCCGTCCTGCAGGAGATTTCTCAAACTTTCTCCCGACAATTCTCATAACTGTCAGCGGCATTGACACAATTCGAGAATGAGCACGGGTCGGCGACCGCGACGAGAACCGCCACCGACGCGGTTCATCCTCCCCAACCCGCTCGTCACGCCTGCCGGAACCGATCTTGTTGCGCTCGGCGCAGACCTCGCGCCGGGCACGCTGCTTGCGGCATACCGAGCCGGAATGTTCCCAATGCCAGTCGACCCAGGCAAGCGACGCAGCAAAGTTGCCTGGTACTCACCCGACCCGCGGGGCCTCATCCCGCTCGACGGCCTCAAGATCTCCAAGTCCTTACGCAAAAGTGTCCAAAGGTACGAGGTGCGTGTCGACACCGACTTCCGAGGCGTGATGGAACGATGCGCCGACCCGGACCGCGCCGGCCGCTGGATCACGACCGAATTTCTCGACGCCTACGAACAGCTCTTCGACCTCGGATGGGCGCAGTCGTACGAGACGTACCTCGACGGCCTACTCGTCGGCGGGCTCTACGGCATTCGGATCAATAACTTCTTCGCGGGCGAGTCGATGTTCCATGACGCCACCGACGCATCGAAAGTGGCGCTCGTCCATCTTGTCGACCAACTCAACGACTCGGGAGCAACACTGCTCGACACGCAGTGGTTGACCCATCACCTCGTATCGCTCGGCGGCTACGAAGTGAGCCGACTCGATTACCTCCGTCTACTCGCTGCCGCACTCGATTGAGCAACAGGAAGAAAACGAGCGCATCGGAGCCATCAACCAGCTCCGCTAGAGGGAGGAACAAGATGTCCTGGCTCTCGAACTACCCGGCGGTTTCGTGTAAGCCGGGACACTTCGTTGACAGGCCAGATCGATCAGGACTTGAGTAAGAACGTGGGGATTTCTTCTCGAACCGACAACACTGGGTCCATGAGCGAACGCACCGCGCCCGACCGTCCCTGGATGATGCGGACCTACTCGGGCCACTCGACGGCTGCTGCATCCAACGAGCTGTACCGGACCAACTTGTCCAAGGGCCAGACCGGCCTCTCCATTGCGTTCGACCTCCCTACGCAGACTGGCTACGACCCCGACGACAAAATGTCGCGCGGCGAGGTCGGCAAGGTCGGCGTTCCGGTCGCGCACCTTGGTCATATGCGGACGCTGCTCGATCAGATCCCACCCGGCCAAATGAACACCTCCATGACGATCAACGCAACCGCCGCCTGGCTGCTCGCGCTCTACGTGGCCAATGCCGAAGAGCAAGGCATTCCCGCTGACGAACTTCGTGGGACCACGCAGAACGACATCGTCAAGGAGTACCTGTCGCGCGGCACCTACATCTTCCCACCGGCACCTTCGCGTCGGCTGATCGTTGACATGGTCGCGTGGTGCACCGAACACGCACCCAAGTGGAATCCGATGAACGTGTGCTCCTACCACCTACAGGAAGCCGGGGCGACGCCGACGCAGGAAATCGCTTACTCGATGGCCACAGCCATCGATGTGCTCGATGCTGTGCGTGCCTCGGGCCAGGTGTCCGACGATCAGTTCAGCCAGGTGTTCGGCTCGATTTCGTTCTTCGTGAATGCTGGAATCCGGTTCATCGAAGAGACGTGCAAGCTCCGTGCCATGACCGACATGTGGGAGCAGATCGGCCGGGAACGTTACGGCGTGACCGATGCTAAGGCCCTGCGTTTTCGCTACGGCGTCCAGGTCAACTCACTCGGTCTCACCGAGGCGCAGCCAGAGAACAACGTGCAGCGAATCGTGCTCGAAATGCTCGCGGTCACGCTCTCCAAGAAGGCCCGCGCCCGCTCGGTGCAGTTGCCTGCCTGGAACGAAGCACTCGGCCTTCCGACGCCGTGGGATCAGCAGTGGTCATTGCGGATGCAGCAGGTGTTGGCCTTCGAGACCGACCTGCTCGAGTACGGCGACATCTTCGACGGCTCGACAGTTATTGAGGCCAAGACCGAGGAGTTGCGAGCAGCAGCCCAGGCTGAGCTTGACGACGTCCTCGAGATGGGTGGCGCATTCGAAGCCGTCGAAACGTTGAAGTCCCGCCTCGTTTCCTCGATGGCGCAGCGCACGCGTCGGATCGAATCAGGCGACCTCACCGTCGTCGGCGTCAACGACTTCACCGAGAGCACCGACTCACCCCTCGGTGGCGAAGGCGCGATCCTCAAGGTCGACCATGCCGTCGAAGCCGAGATGGTCGCCGACGTCGAAGCATGGCGTGCACAACGCAATCAGGCCGCCGTCGATGCTGCACTCATCGATCTGCGTGCCGCAGCCGTTGACGGCGGCAACATCATGCCGCCGTCGATCGCGCTGGCCCGAGCTGGCGGCACCACCGGCGAATGGGGCAATCTCCTACGCGAAATTTTCGGCGAGTTCCGCGCACCGACCGGTGTGGCCGGTGCGATCGGGTCGGCAAGCGGTCTTAGCGAAGTGGCAGCGTTCGTGAAGTCGATCCCTGGTGGCCCGCCCAAATTCCTCGTCGCCAAGCCAGGCCTCGATGGACACTCGAACGGAGCCGAACAAATCGCCGTCGCGGCACGCGACTCCGGCATGGAAGTCGTGTACTCGGGTATTCGCCTCACGCCAGAGCAAATTGCTGCATCGGCTCGCGACGAGGACCCCGACGTGATCGGGCTGTCGATCTTGTCCGGCTCACACCTCAACCTCGTGCCTGTTGTACTTGACCATCTCAAGGCGATGGGCGTCGACATCCCCGTGGTCGTCGGTGGAATCATCCCCGAAGACGATCGTCCCCGCCTGCGCAAACTCGGCATCGCTGCGATTTACACCCCGAAGGACTACAAAATTTCCACCATCATGCGCGACATCGCCGAGCTGGCCATCGCGCACCGCAACCGGTAAAAACGCGCTCATGGTCGGCCCGCAGTATCTGTTCTCCAACCAGGTCATCGATCGGGTTCGGCGCGAGTTTGGCAACGATGCCGACCGCGTCATCAAGGAGCTCGATCGACTCCCCAGCACTCGCCAGCGCGATGGCGATCGGCTGCCTATTGCAGTGCTCGACCTCGCCAAACGCGACGCTCCCGCCGTCTTCGGCCTCGTCGAACAAGCGCTGATCGACTGGAGTGAAGTGCTCAGTTGGGTTGACGACGACTGACGCCAGGTCGTGCACGTCCTCGTCAAGATCAGGGGGCTCCCCTCCCAATCCTCCACCCCAGCGGTGGGTCAATCGCGGTCGAAGATGCTCGGCCGTTTCCCGAAGACGGCAACTGCCTGCCGCAGCGGAACGAGATCGCCACCGGCGGCGGCCCGTGTACTGGCTGCTTGGCTGCGTTCGGCCTCAGCAATTGCATGCAACGCAATTTCACGGGCTTGCTCGAGTTCGTTACGTAGCCGAACGTTCTCAGCTTCGAGGCGCATCACGCGGCGAATTCCTTCGAGGTTCATGCCCTCCGAAGTCAGCTCGGAAATGCGTCGCAAGATGGCGATGTCAGCGTCGCTGTATCGACGATTGCCGCCTTGCGTTCGAGCTGGCTCGAGAAGTCCACGACGTTCATAGATCCGGAGCGTCTGTGGGTGCATACCCGAAAGTTCAGCCGCGACCGAAATGACGTACACCGCTGAAGAGCGGGTGCGCTTCGTTGCGTCGTTGTCAGCCATGTGGGTGCCTCGTCGGTAAGCGCCGTGCGCTCTCACGCATCGCTCGGGGCCTCACTACTTACCGTGCTGGCTTCGAGCGTAGTCGCTGCACGGAGTTGCTCGACTGCCAAACGTTCTGCGTCGCTCAGTTCGGTCGGGACCTCCACGTTGACAGTGACAATCAGATCACCGCGCTCCTTCAGGGTGTCGATGCCCTTGCCCTTCACGCGATGTCGGGTTCCTGATTGCGTTCCCGCTTTCACGCGCAAGGTCACCGTCGGGCCACTGAGTGTTGGCACCTGGATGTCGGCGCCGAGCGCTGCATCGGCAAATGCGATTGGAACGGCAACGGTGAGGTTCACGCCGCTGCGACCGAATATGTGGTGCGGCATGACCTTGAGCTCAACGAGCAGGTCGCCGTTGGGGCCGCTATTGCGACCCGGACCGCCGCGCCCTTTCAGGCGAATGGTCTGACCATCCTTTACACCTGCGGGCAACCGCGTCTTGACCTCGCGTGGCCGTTTCTCGACGCCGCCACCACGGCAGGTGTCGCACCGCTCGTCGATCAGACGGCCGGTGCCCGAGCACAAATGGCAAGGCGACGAGAACGAGAACATGCCCTGGTTGTCATCGGTAACACCACGGCCCTGGCAGTTACCACATACCCGGGGGGAAGTGCCCGGCTTGGCGCCCGACCCGTGACAGGTCGAGCACTGCGCATCAGTCGTCAGGTACAGCGTGGTTTCGAGACCGGTAACGGCATCGGCGAAGTCGACGGTGAGCTGGGCAGAGATATCTGCACCGCGCCGCGGCTGAACGCCGCTCGATCCGCCTCGACCTCGACCGCGGGCGAACATCCCTCCGAGGACATCACCGAGTCCGCCACCCATGTCGCCGACATTGAATGAGAAACCGTCGGATCCGCCGGGTCGGCCACCCATCGTTGCGGGGCCCAGACGGCGGACTTCGTCATATTCGGCGCGCTTGTCATCGTCACCGAGGACGTCGTAGGCGGACGACACCTCTTTGAACTTCTCCTCGGCGACATCGTTACCGGGGTTCTTGTCCGGATGCAGCTCGCGGGCGAGCTTGCGATACGCCTTGGTGATCTCCTTGTCGGTGGCACTTTCGCTTACCGCAAGGGTCTTGTAAAAGTCTTTCTCGAACCAGTCTCGCTGCGCAGCCATCTCGTACTCACCTCCTCGGCATTCGAGGTGCACCGCGTGGTGTCAGACACCACGCGTTGCACCTCAGTCTTTTGTCTTGACCATCGCGGCGCGAAGGGTCTTGCCCTTCCACCGGTAACCGCTGCGCAGCACTTCTGCCACCACCGGTTCACCGCCATCGATCGGCTCGTGGGCGACCGCCTCAGCAACCTCGGGATCGAAGGGTTGCCCGTCGAGATCGAGGGTTTCGAGACCTTGCTTCTTGAGCTCGGCCAGCATCTGGTTGAGCAGTGGGCCTACGACGTCGGGATCACGAAGAAACGCTGCCTCGGCCGCGTCGAGGACCGGCAGGAACGCTTCAGCGAGTTGCCCGGTCGCCCGGTCGGCATCGATCTGCGCACGACCAGTGGCCTGCTTGCGGAAGTTCTCGAACTCGGCCTGGACGCGCTGGGTGATCGCCCTGTACTCGTCACGCTCGGCAAGAACTGCGCCGATGTCGATGTCGGAGTAGTCGACCTCGGCGCCCGACTCGTCGACCAGTTCTGCATCAACCACTTCGGGGGTCTCGAAATCAAGTGCCGACAGGGTGTCGAGCTCGTCGAGTTCACCGGCGCGTTTTGGCACGTCATTCTCACCCAACGCGTCAGCTGCATCAGCTGCCGCTGCCGACTCGGAAGCCGACCGGGACGAGCTGCCGGCCAGTTCCTCGTCGTTCAGGTCATCGGGATCGACCATGTCGCCATCCCCCATGTTGGACATAACGGGCGCCTCAGGCTTCCGGCTCGTCGTCGGCGATTTCGTCGTCGACGATTTCGGCGTCGACGATGTCGTCGTCATTCACGTCGCCGGTGCCCGAATCGCCCTGGCCAGACGCGGAAGAGCCTTCGGCCCCTGCATCTTTCGCAGCTGCTTCGTAAAGCTTCTGGCTGAATGCCTGGCTGGCGGCCATGAGGGCCTCGGTTGTCGACTTGATTACGTCGTTGTCGTTGCCTTCGAGTGCCTTTTTGAGGTCAGCGAGGGGCGCCTCCACGGCGTCTTTCTCTTCGGCTGGGACCTTCTCACCCTGCTCGCGGAGGACCTTTTCGGTCTGGTACACGAGGCTGTCGGCGTTGTTCCGGACCTCAGCCTCGGCGCGACGCTTGGCGTCTTCGTCGGCGTGTGCCTCGGCGTCCTTGACCATCTGTGCGATGTCGTCCTTATTGAGCGTTGACTGGCCGCTGAGCGTCATCGACTGCTCTTTGTTGGTGGCTCGGTCCTTGGCACTGACGTGGACGATGCCGTTGGCGTCGATATCGAAGGTGACCTCGATCTGCGGAACTCCACGGGGGGCGGGCGGCAGGTCGACGAGCGTAAATTTGCCGAGCGTCTTGTTGTAGCTCGACATCTCACGCTCACCCTGGAGTACATGGATTTCGACTGACGGCTGCATGTCTTCTGCCGTGGTGAACACCTCAGAACGCTTGGTCGGGATCGTGGTGTTGCGCTCGATGAGCTTGGTCATGACGCCACCTTTGGTTTCGATGCCGAGCGACAGCGGCGTGACATCGAGCAGCAGGACGTCTTTGACGTCGCCGCGGAGCACGCCGGCTTGGACGGCAGCGCCAATGGCAACTACTTCATCCGGGTTGACGGTCTTGTTCGGCTCTTTGCCGGTGAGGTCCTGCACGAGGTCGGTAACGGCCGGCATGCGGGTCGAGCCGCCGACGAGGATCACGTGGTTGAGTTCGCCCTTGGCAACTCCGGCGTCTTTGAGCGCCTGCTCGAACGGAGTGCGGCAGCGCTCGATGAGATCGGCCGTGAGCTCCTGGAACTTCGCCCGTGTGAGCTGTTCGTCGAGGTGCAGCGGGCCGTCGGCCGTGGCGGTGATGAACGGCAGGTTGATCTGCGTGCTCTGTACCTGGCTCAGTTCGACCTTGGCTTTTTCGGCGGCTTCCTGCAGACGCTGTGCCGCCATGCGGTCGATACTGAGGTCGACGCCCTGGGCTGCCTTGAATTGCTGGACGAGCCAGTCGATGATGCGCTGATCCCAGTCGTCGCCACCAAGAACGGTGTCGCCGTGCGTGGACTTCACTTCGAAGACGCCGTCGCCGATTTCGAGGACCGACACGTCGAACGTGCCGCCACCAAGGTCGAACACGAGGATGGTTTCGTCTTCGTCGCTCTTGTCGAGGCCGTAGGCGAGCGCCGCTGCGGTCGGCTCATTGATAATGCGGAGTACTTCGAGGCCTGCGATGGTTCCGGCTTCCTTCGTGGCGGTGCGCTGGGCATCGTCGAAGTAGGCGGGCACGGTAATGACAGCCTGCGTGACCGTGTCGCCGAGGTAGCTCTCGGCGTCGCGCTTGAGCTTCATCAGCGTGCGGGCGCTGATCTCTTGTGCGGTGTACTGCTTGCCGTCGATGTCGTCCGACTTCCACGCCTCGCCCATGTGGCGCTTCACCGAACGGAAGGTGCGATCCGGGTTGGTGATGGCCTGGCGCTTTGCGACTTCGCCGACGAGCACTTCGCCGGCCTTCGAGAACGCGACAACGGACGGGGTGGTGCGGCCACCTTCGGAGTTCGGGATGACGACGGGCTCGCCGCCTTCCAGGACCGAGACGACTGAGTTGGTGGTACCGAGGTCGATACCAACTGCCTTGGGCATGTGATGCTCCTTGCTTTCTGCGTTCGAGAGATATTCGGGGGAGGATCAAGATCCTGATTCGTGAGGACTCAAGATAGCGAGTGGAGTCCTTGTTAACAACCTCGACTTCACTTACTTGACAGTAACCGACTCAGCATTTACAGCAACGAGGGCCTGGAACGACATCAGCCGAGGAGGAACTCCGGGCCGAACGACTCGGGCAGCAGATCGGCCATCGAGATGTCAAGAACTGCTCCACCGTTGGTCGTCGCGTGAATAATCGCGTCGGGACCAGCGAACTCACGGAGTTTCTGGCGGCAGCCGCCGCACGGAGTGCCCGGAATGTCGCCAACCGTGACAGTGAGTGCCTCGACGATTTCCCGTTCACCGGCCACCACCATCGCGGCGATTGCACCGGCCTCGGCGCAGGTGCCCTCCGGGTACGACGAGTTCTCCACATTGCAGCCGGTGAAGACAGCACCCGATGCTGTGCGCACCGCGGCGCCGACCGCATACTTCGAGTACGGCGAATACGACTGCTGCTGGGCTGCAACAGCAGCATCGAAGAGATCCGGCATCTTGGCGGTCACGACAGCGCCCGGGGAACGAGAAACCGGAGCGCCGGACCCGAACGCGCACGCAAGAAACCGGCGCCGATTTTGTTCCACACGCCCGGCACGACAACGGCGCGATTCTGGTCGATCCCGCGGGGGCCAGCGGCAGCCAACTGCTGCGCGATCACTCGGCCGATACCTGACGATGCACCCGTAATGAGTGCGCGGTTCCATCTCATGACCCAATCGTGCCACGTGCTACTCGTTGTCGGCACCCACCGGACTCCACTCGACCATCGCGCGCGGCCCCACTGCGGTCTGGCAGACTAACCCAGCAATGCAGCTGTACCTCCGAGATGCGTTGGAATCCGACGTGGACGATCTGATCGAGCTGTTGCTCGGCAACAAGATTCGCGACCCCGAGTTCATGCAGGCGAACCGGGACAACCCGAGCTTCGTCGGCGACTACGTTGACGCCATCCGCGAGATTGATGCAACCACCGGCAACTACCTGCTCGTTGCCGACCTCGGCGGACGTGCAGTTGCCATGGTGCAGCTCGTGACCTTCCGCCACTTTCAGCATCGCGGTGGCCGTTGCGCCGAGATCGAGTCGATGCACGTCGCACCGTCGCACAGCGACTCCGACATCGGCAGCCAACTTCTCGAGTACGCCGCCAGCCGCGCACGCGATCTCGGCTGCTACCGCATGCAGCTCACCGCGGGCGCGAAGCTGCAGCACAGCCACAAGTTCTTCCAGGACCACGGGTTCGTCCCGACTCACGTCGGGTACAAGCAGTACCTCGACCTCGACTGGACGCCGCAGCGCAGTGCGCAGCTCGTCCGGCCGCAGCCCGAGTTCTTCGACGAACTCGCCGACCAGTCGTAACAACGTAGATAGTTGCGAAAGGGGCCTGACCCCATACGTCGTCGCGGAGGAACGGGTCGTAGGTGTCGGCCTAAGGAGATCGTCAGACCGCTTCGGCGTGAGCCGGTGCGGCGGCGCCTTAGCCTGACGTCATGGCGTTGTCGCTCAGCAAGCATCCGTCGTTCTCTGGTCGTCCAGGCCCAGTTCTTCTTGTCGTCGCTGATGGAGTCGGTGCCGCTCCGGCAGGCCCCAGTAACGCAGTCACCGAAGCGGCCACACCGACCCTCGACCAACTCACCACCAGCGAGCTGTACACCGAGCTGGCAGCGCACGGGCCAGCAGTCGGGCTCCCGACCGACGACGACATGGGCAACAGCGAGGTTGGCCACAACGCACTCGGTGCTGGGCGAATCTTCGCCCAAGGGGCCAAGCTGGTGAACAAGGCCCTGGCAAGTGGGGCGATCTTCGAGACCGACATCTGGAAGCAGGCAATCGAGCGCGGGGCGCGCAACACCCTCCATCTCCTTGGTCTCCACTCCGACGGCGGAGTGCACTCGATGACCGCGCACCTTTATCAATTGCTGCGCCGAGCAGCCAATGAGGGCGTGACCAGCTGTGCCGTGCACATCCTCCTCGACGGGCGTGACGTTGCCCATCGCAGTGCCCTCAGCTACATCGCGCAGACCGAGGCCGTGCTCGACGAAATCAACGCTGGCGGCGCGAACAATGACCCGCCTCGCAACTTCCGGATTGCCTCGGGCGGCGGTCGCATGACGATCACCATGGATCGATACGGAGCCGAATGGGACATGGTCGAACGCGGCTACCTCTGCCACACACACGGCGAAGGTCCGGTGTTCGCGTCCGCAACCGATGCCGTCGAGACCATGTACGCCGAGACCGAAAAGGGCGATCAGTACCTCGGTCGTTTTGTCGTCGGTGATGTCGGCAAGCGGCCGGTCGGCACAATGCGCGACGGCGACGCTGTCCTGCTGTTCAACTACCGCGGCGACCGTGCCATCGAGATCTCACGCGCCTACGAAGAAGCCGACTTCGACATGTTCGACCGAACCGGCGCCAACGGCGAGCAGCACCCCGACGTGTTCTACGCCGGCATGTTGCAGTACGACGGTGACAAATTCATCCCGAAGCGGTACCTCGTCAAACCTCCGGCAATCGATCGCACGATGAGCGAGTTCTTGTGCGCCGAAGGAATCAGGAGCTTCGCGATCAGTGAGACCCAAAAATTCGGCCACGTCACCTACTTCTGGAACGGCAACAAGTCAGGCTTCATCGACGAGTCGCTCGAGACGTACATCGAGATCCCGTCCGACAACGTCGAGTTCGACACGACCCCGGCGATGAAGGTCCGCGAGATCACCACCGAAACCATCGATCTCCTCCGGTCGGGCGAGTACCGATTCGGTCGGCTGAACTTTCCGAGTGGCGACATGGTCGGCCATACCGGCCACCTCCACGCGACCGTCGAGGCGCTGGAGGTCATCGACGAGTGCATGGCGCAGTTGATCGACGTCATCGACGAGCTCGGAGGCGTCATCATCTACACCGCCGACCACGGCAATGCCGACGTGATGTACACCGTCGATGCCGCTGGTGCCAAACACCCCAAAACGAGCCACACACTTTCGCCTGTGCCGTTTGCGATCCACGATCCAAACTACGACGGCGAATACCACATGGTCGACGCAGCCCCAGGCGACGCACACGGCCTCGCGAATGTCGCCGCGACCGTCTTCAACCTGCTCGGCTTCGACGCGCCCAACGACTACCTCCAACCGCTGATCACGTTCTGATGGACCACGCTCAACATCGGCGTGAATGCGGATCTTGAGAGCTCGGTCACCCGGGGATCTCGCGATGCGCCTATCATAAAATTTGTGACAAGCAAAAAGATTCAACTCGAGTCCCTCAAGAATGTTCCGCTCTTCAGCGGATGCAGCAAGAAAGACCTCGAGAAGGTCGCCAAGGCCGCTGACGAAATCACGATGACCGAGGGCACCATGCTCGTTGATCAGGGCCAGACCGGACGCGAGGCCTTTGTCATCTTGACTGGCAACGTGATCATCACGCGCAGCGGCCGTAAGATCGCCACGCTCACTTCGGGAGACGTTGTGGGCGAACTCTCGCTCCTCGATCACGGCCCGCGAACTGCCTCTGCTGTCTGCGCCACCGATTGCACGCTGCTCGTGATCGACCAACGTCGCTTTCTCGGTGTCCTCGACGCTGTCCCATCGATTGCGCACAAGCTGATGGGCGTCCTCGCTTCACGCATCCGTCAGATGGACCACACCGTCTTCGGCTAAAAGTCACCGTCGTGTCAGACCCTGTCCGACGCGACCGCCTGCTCCAACAGGTTGCGTCGGATGATCGTGTGAATTTTCATCCAATTCTCGACCATTGTGACCAGCAGCGCGAACTCACGCATCGCTACGCACGTGCTCGGCGACGACGGCCGGCGTTCGCTGCACCCTCGGCGCTGCGGCCAGTGACGGATTCCTCACACCCCCCGTATGGGGTCAGGCCCCTTTCGCACTTACTGAACACACCGTCCAACAAGTGCGAAAGGGGCCTGACCCCATGACTGATTTCGAGGCGGATCTGTGGTCGGGAGTGACCTGCGAGTAGATTTGCGGGCGCATGAATGCTGCTACCGAAACCCCCGCTCCAGACGCCGAGCCGAAGCGGGTCAAGCCGCATCAGCTGGCCATCGTCCTGTTCACGGCGGTGGGTCTTTTTACCCTCGTGTCGGGCATCCTCCCCCAGGTCACCAAGTGGGAGAACGACAATGCCGTGCACCGCACCGTGTTTGTCAACATCCCGGGCCCGATCCAAGTCGTGTTCTACACGGTCATCCCAGTGCTCCTCATCTGGGTTGGCATCATGTTCGCCAACCGGATGAAGAATTGGGAGCGCGGCGCACCGTCGCAGCGCCGCACCAACACCAAGAACGCCAAGCAGCGTCTCAAGGACTTCCGCGCCGGCGTCTACATGCAGACGCTCCTGCGCGATGCCGGTGCCGGCCTCATGCACTCAATGATCTACTTCGGCTTCCTCGCGCTGCTCGGTGTTACCACCGTCCTCGAAGTCGACCACCAACTGCCCGAACAGCTGAAGTTCCTCCACGGCACCACGTACAAGGCCTACGCATTCATCGGCGACCTCGCCGGCCTCGTGTTCCTGGGCGGCATCGTGTGGGCAGTCGTGCGCCGCTACGTGCAGCGCCCGTACCGCATTCGAATCAAGAGCAAGCCCGAACACGCCATTATCCTCGGCGTCTTCTTCGCCATCGGTGTCACCGGCTACGGCGCCGAGATGTTCCGCATCGCCCTCGAAGGTGGCCCGGAGTACGAAAAGTGGAGCTTCATTGGCTACCCGCTCTCGACGCTCGTCGACGGCATGTCACAGTCGGCACTCAGCACCTGGCACCAGTGGTGGTGGATTGGTCACGTTGCAGCCTTCGTCGCCTTCCTCGCGATCCTGCCCCTCACAATGCTGCGCCACATCTTCACATCACCGATCAATTTGTACCTCAAGGACAAAGACCGTCCGAAGGGTGCGATGCGCCCGATGGCCAACCTCATGGAGACTGAACTCGAGTCGTTCGGCGCCTCGGTCGTCGAAGACTTCACCTGGAAGCAACTGCTCGACCTCGATGCCTGCACCATGTGCGGCCGTTGCACCAGCGTCTGCCCGGCGCATGCCACCGGCAAGTCGCTCGACCCGCGCGAAATCGTCCTGAAGGCGGGTGCGGTCATGGCCGCCTCCGGTTCGCCAGCAGTCAGCGCACCGCTCGGCGAAGACAAAGAGATCACCATCTCGGCCAACAACCTGTTCGAGCGGATCACCGCCGAAGAGATCTGGGCCTGCACCACCTGCAAGGCGTGCGACGAAATCTGCCCAGTCGGCATCGAAATCACCGACAAGATCTTCGACATGCGTCGCTACCTGTCGCTAATGGAGTCGAACTTCCCCCCTGAACTCGGCAACGCTTACCGCGCGATGGAAAACCAGTTCAACCCGTGGGGCCTCAACCAAGGCGAACGCGGCGATTGGGCCGACGGTATGGATGGCGTCACGATCGTCGACCCGGGCGAAGCACTCCAGCACGAATACCTCTACTGGGTCGGCTGTGCCGGTTCCTTTGACGACAAGAACAAAAAAGTCACGCAGGCAATGGCACAGCTCTTGCGCCGTGCCGGGATCGACGTCGCCATCCTCGGCCCGTCCGAGATGTGCACCGGCGATTCTGCCCGCCGGTCTGGCAACGAGTACCTGTTCCAGATGCTCGCTCAACCAAACGTCGAGATGCTCAACGGGATGGGCGTCAAGAAGATCATCGCCCAGTGCCCGCACTGTCTCAACACGTTGAAGAACGAGTACCCGCAGCTCGGTGGCAACTACGAAGTGATCCACCACACGCAGCTACTCGAACAGCTCATCGAGTCGGGCCAGCTCGACGTTTCTCAGGCCACCCTCGAAGAGCGCATCACCTACCACGACTCCTGCTACCTCGGTCGACACAACGACGTCTACGTCGCACCGCGCAAGGTCGTCGGTGCGATCAAGGGCATCGAAGTCGTCGAGATGTCGCTCAACGGCACCAAGGGCATGTGCTGTGGCGCCGGCGGTGCCCGCATGTGGATGGAAGAGAACACCGGCACCAAGGTGAACGACGAACGCGCTGCGCAGGCAATCTCGACCGGCGCCACCCGTGTCGCCACCGCCTGCCCGTTCTGCTACATCATGCTCGACGATGGAGTGAAGGGCGCTGGCAAGGAAGAGCACGAGGTCAAGGTCGCCGACGTTTCGATCCACCTCCTCGAAGCCATCGAAGCCGGTGAGGCCAAGTTCCACGAAGGCAGCGCACCGCTCGTCGACGCCGAACTGGCAGCCGCCAAGCTCGACGACGGCACACCGACTCCCACCTGAGACGAGCGTCATCGACGGTTCGCCTCCCTGGTCCGTATCGTTGTTTCATTCTTCGAGGAGCAATGTGATGAGTACAGACGACACCGGCAGCTGGTCGCGACCAAACCCCACCGAGCGAACAGATCCCGACTTCGTCGACATCACACGACTCGCGCCCGCATCTGACGAGGCCGATCAGCCTGCGGACGACGATGACATCGACGCAATCATGGCCGGCTTCGAACGTACGAACGATGCCGACGCTTCTGCCGACTCGCCAGACGCCGCATCCGACGCCGAACCGGAGCCGGTTGCCGAAGCAGCCGCCGAGCCCGAACCAGCCGT
>CALCXK010000111.1 GCA_937905835.1 uncultured Ilumatobacter sp.
GGATACGGTCGAGACGTGCTTGACCCGACCGGTAGAACAATCATGATCAGCGGAGCAAATCGAGGTCTGGGTAACGCCATTGCACGACGGCTCCACAACGACGGATACAACGTCAGCGTCGGCGGCCGCGACCTCGATGCGTTGCGCCATTCGATGGACGGATGCGACGACGACCGGGTGCTGTGCCAGCGCTACGACGCAACGCAACCGGGGACGAACGCCGAGTGGCTCAAGGCAACGATCGAACGGTTCGGGTCGCTGTCCGGCCTCGTCAACAATGCGGGGATCATCGACACCGCAGGCCTCGAAGCTCTCACCGAAGACGGGCTCGATGCGTTGTGGGCGGTCAACGTCAAAGCGCCATTTCGAATGATTCAACTCGCGCTCCCCCACCTGCGAACCGATGGCAGCGGGCGCGTCGTCAACATCGCCTCCTTGTCTGGCGTTCGGGTGATGGGAACATTCGCGCCCGGTTACGCCATGTCGAAGCACGCAGTGCTCGCGCTGTCGGAGGCGACGAAGCAGGCGGGTTGGGCTGATGGCATCCGCGTCACGTCGGTCTGCCCTGGATTCATTGCTACCGATATGACGAGCGACTTTGGTGAAAACCCGGCCACGATGATCGACGCATCCGACCTTGCCGAACTGATCTCGACGACCATCTCGCTGCCGAATACCGCATCAGTCGCGCAACTCAACGTTGCGTGTCGCCTCGAACCCCACTTCTGATCACCCTCACGGGAAACCAGAGATGCGCACGGACCTCCCCGACACGGCACAACGCTGTTCGAATCGTTCTGTTTCGAGGAGCGGCTCTTGGGCTACGGACCGGAGTCTTGCCGATGCCACCGACTTTGGCGAATACCGCGTTGGGCGCAACATCAACGCCAACTACCCGCTGGTCATCGCAGCTGCTTCTTCGAAGTGCCCCCTGCGATTCCTCGGATCTTCGGCCGCAGGCAGATCCACCTATCCCACGTGATCAGATGGCGCCAGAACGACCGGCGAGGCCGTCAGCCAGTTGCTACTCAGCCACAGACGGTGCACGCAACGGCATCGGTGCGCGCCACCCAAACTGCATGGCGGCAAGCCTGACCGCGAACACTGCGATGGCCACCCCAATCGCCACACCACCCGAGTACCAGCCGTTTCGCCACGCAACCACGACAGCTGTCGCTCCGAGGCCAGCGGGAATTGCATACAGCGTGCTCGATCGGTGGAAGAGGCTCGGCGGCTCGTTCGCCAGCACGTCGCGGATAATGCCACCGCCCGCCGCCGAGATCACACCGATCAGGATCGCACCCACCAGGCTTGCCCCCAGCGTCGATGCTTTGATCGCTCCGGTCACGCAGAACAGGCCGAGGCCTGCAGCGTCGAAGATCAGCACTGCTCGGTTGAGGGTGCGGGTGATCATCCAGTGGCCGAGGAACACGACAGCCGCTGCAGCGAGCGCAACGACCAGGTACAGCACCTCACTGAATGCGGTCGGCGGTGTCGCACCGAGCAAAAGGTCGCGGACCACACCGCCACCCAGCGCTGTGACCAGTGCAAGCGACGTGACGCCGACGAGTTCAAACCCTTTACGCACAGCGAGCAGACCGCCCGAAATCGCGAACGCGAAGACCCCAACGAGGTCGAGTGTCCTTTCGAGTGTCGGTTCGAGCCCGGTGGCCGATGCCTGAGCAAGGAGCATCACTCGGGACGCGCTTCCAGGATCGGCTTCGCCAGGTCTTCAACGACTTGGACGTTCGGGAGTGAGAGCAAGATCTCCGGCGAACCAACGAACTTGCAGGCTCGGCTTCCTCCGCCCAACACGATTTCGGAGAGTGCTGTCACTCTGCTATCGACCCACAGCGGCATGTATTCACTGAGCCCGAGCGGTGTCACGCCGCCAACCTTCATTCCGCTCAGTTCTTCGGTCATCTCAGCCGGGGCGAACGAACACTTCTTCACACCGAGCTTCTTGCGGACGACTTTGTTGACGTCGAGCCGCGTGTTCGCCAGCACAACGCAGGCGACGTAAACAGGCGGGTCCGACTTGCCGATCACAATGAGGGTGTTCGCCGACTGGTCGAGGGTGTAACCGTAGGCCTCAACGAATTGGGCGGTATCGGCCAGATGGGGATCGCAGTCGATAACCCGTGCATCGACGTCCGGCTTATCGGCGTTGAACCGCGCGACGATCTGTCGCACTCGTTGCTCGGTCGCGTCCGGCGTTTCGCTTGCTGTTGCATCCACGGCCCCAAAGCGTAGGTGCCTGCGGCGTCGGTAGCGTCCCCTCTATGAATCAGTTGCGTATGGACCAGTTGCGCGAGGCCCAGGCCAAGGTTTCACAAACGGCGTTCCGCACGTTGAACAGTGTTGTCCGGCCCGCCGTGCTGGCCGGTGCTGGAAATCCACTGCCAATCGGTGGCGGCGCTGTCGTACTCGAAGTGACCGGCCGAGTGTCGGGCGAGCCACGCCAGGTGCCGTTGCTTGCAGCACGCGTCGGCAAACAGGTCGTCGTCAGCACGGTGCGTAGCGATTCGCAGTGGCTCAAGAACGCCGAGGCTGACCCCCAGGTGGTCGTCCACCTGTGCGGCAAACGCCGCTCCGGCACCGCGACGGTCAACCGCGGCCCGCTCAACACCGTGACCATCACGCTCGACTGAGCCCGTGCTGCGCAGCGATGCTCACTCGTGGGCCCTCGAGCGAAGCAATCTCGGCCCCGGGCGAAGGGCGCACAGATGCTGGCGGAGCCAGCAGGCGACGTAGTCGCCATTGATCCGCGAAGCCGATCATCTCTGTGACACCTCATCTCTATGGTGGAACACATGGGAATGGCCGAGGCGATCAAACGAGTGGAACGGGTCAACAACCTGCGGGTCAACGCCTCCGCCACAATGCTCGAACTGCAGGCCGGCTTAGCTGACGTTCGTGTGTTGCGGTCATTTTTCGACGCGGCCGAGGCCGACCTCGCACGACGCATCGCCGCCGGCTCCTCGTTTCCGGAGAAAGATGTCGCCGAGGCAGCCCGGGGCACTTTGAACGATGCTGGCCGAACCCTCGAGCGAACTCGAACGCTCGACGCTGCACCCGAGATGGCAGCAGCGCTCGATGCTGGTCACATCAGCGGGAGCCACGTCGATGCGTTAAGCCGTGCGGCAAAACATCTCGACGACAAGCAGTCCGCTCGCCTGTTCGACAAGGTCGCCGGCCTCGTCGATCTCGCAGCAGTTGCCACCGTGCCCGACTTCGGCAAGCGTCTCCGCAACGAGGTGTCACGAATCCTCGCCGACGACGGCGTGGCCCGGCTCGAGCGGCAGCGTCGATTCACTGCGGTGTCCACCTGGGTCGACGACGAGGGCATGTGGCGCTTGAACGGCAAGTTCGACCCCGTCACCGGCGTGCGGCTCGCCGCTCAGCTCGAGTCGACGGTCGAGGCCCTCTTCGCAGAAGCGGAGCCGACGACGTGCCCCTCCGATCCCATCGAAAAACAGAAGTACCTCCGAGCCATGGCGCTCAGCCGACTGATCGAAAGCGGCGGCACGCTCAGCCACGGATCTGCATCTAGTAGCACCTCGATGGGGTCGGTTCGGCCACAGCGCTCTGGTGCGTCGCGACCACGATCCGGCCGACCCGAGTTCGTCGTGGTCATCGACGTGTCGATGGATCGATCGACGCGTGGAGACCACTCGACCATGCCGCGCACCAACGACCACTCGGCCCACGCTGGCAAACCCAGCACCGAAGAACCCATTCGCGGCGCACCGATCACCAGCACACCGATCACCAGCACACCGATCACCAGCACACCGATCACCAGCACACCGATCGCCGACGCACCGACCGCAAGGCGTATCACCAGCACCGAGCCGCGCTCGACGGGCCCGCCCTGCGTCACCTGGCCAATTCCAGTCGAAGTGCCCAGCGATGTGCTCGCCGACCTACTCGGCGACGACCTCGAGTCCGAAGTTTCAACGGTGGTGATCGCCGATGGCCTCGTGCTTCATGCTCCCGGGCAACTCAATCTCGGCCGGGCCACTCGGTTGGCCAATCGAGCTCAACGACGAGCACTTCGAGGCCTGTACGCGACCTGCGCAATTCCTGGATGTCGCTCAAGCTACGAGCGTTGTCAATTGCACCACATCACGTGGTGGCGGCACGGCGGGCGAACCGATCTGGGCAACTTAGTACCAGTGTGCTCGCACCATCACCACAAGATTCACGACGAGGGCTGGGTCATCGAGCTTGGGCTCAGACGTGCGCTGGCGCTCCGACTTCCTGATGGCCACATCATGACAACTGGCCCGCCGAGGCGCTCCGCCGCCTGATCCGGGGCCGCAGTGGGCGATCAAGATCGGTTGCACCAGAACGAAAGGTTCACTGCCACCACTACTACCACTGCCGGTCATCAGATTTCAGGCGTGACAGGAAGACAATCGTTCGCGCATCCGGTGGCTGAATTGGCGAAGCCTGGCGCAGCTGATCGATGAAGCACAGCACCGGTCGGCGTAAAACGGATCAACTGCTTGCCGTCCGGGACGTTGATGTCCAAGTGTCCTGCACCGTCATCAGCAGCACCAGCGGTGCCATCGACAATCAGGCTGTAGCCGTCGTGATCAAGCGGCGGGTAGCACAGCGTGACCGTGGCGCCAGCCACAGCATGACGCGCCGTGCCACTACTGACCGACAGCAGAATCACCGGACCAGAACCGGATCCAGAGCCAGCCGGATCTGACCACTGCGGCGAGAGGGAAACGAGATGTGGCGTTGCGTCGGACCGCACCGTCAACAAGTACGCCCACGTGTACTCGCCGGTCTTGGAACGGAGGTCAGCCAACTCGACGGGAATACTCATGACCGCACACTACGACGCCCGGTTTTGCGCTGGGGCACAGACAGCTCAACACCATTGGCAGCAATCATCGAACTCCATCGACCACAGCTGAAAACGCAGTGCGTCGATACTCGATCAGCCTCTATTGACGGCCGGAAACGTTCATCGGCCATTACTTGATAACTCCGACCTGATTTGTCGGGATTAGTCAAGATGAGTCGGTAACGTGCAGTTCACGAGTCCACGCAACCGCCCGGGCTCGCCCATATCAACGACTCCCCCGGTCACTGCAGGCACCTGCGCCTGACCGCGTTCCCACGAAAGCGAGCTCATCATGGCCGTCCGTCTCGGCGACATCGCCCCCGACTTCACCGCCCCCACCACCCAGGGCGAGATCAACTTCCACGAGTGGCTCGGCGACTCGTGGGGCGTGCTGTTCAGCCACCCCAAAGACTTCACGCCGGTCTGCACGACCGAGCTCGGCACTGTCGCATCACTCAAGCCCGAGTTCGACAAGCGCAACACGAAGGTCATCGGCCTATCGGTTGACCCGGTCGAGAGCCACATCGAGTGGGAAAAGGACATCGAAGAGGTCGTCGGCACTGCCGTCAACTTCCCGATGATCGGCGACTCCGACCGCAGCGTTGCTGACGCCTACGACATGATCCACGAGAACGCCAACGACACGCTCACTGTGCGTTCGGTGTTTATCATCGGCCCCGACAAAAAGGTCAAGCTCACCTTGACCTACCCGGCCTCGACCGGCCGCAACTTCAACGAGATCCTGCGCGTCATCGACAGCTTGCAGCTCACTGCCGACCATAAGGTCGCCACACCGGCCAACTGGAACGATGGCGACGACGTGATCATCGTCCCCGGCGTCTCCGATGAAGAAGCGAAGACCCTGTTCCCCAACGGCTGGGATCCGGTCAAGCCGTACCTCCGAGTCACCAAGCAGCCGAACCGCTAGACAACGCCACTTCGAAAGACGCACACCTCGGATGTCATCCGGCGGGTTGTGTTTTTTCGTGGTCCAGCCAGTTCGCCTCGACCCACGCCCTCACGACGGGTGCCAGACAGTGGAGATGATCCCTCGGCGACTCGCGGATCTGTGTGGCGCTGATCGGGACAGTGACCCGATCAGCGTCGACGACGACCGACACGGCATCGAAGCGCCGGGCGATTTCACCCACGTAGTCATCCGACGAGAACACCGCATGCGGCCCAATCTCGTGCGGCCAGTGGTCGCGAAAGGTCGCCATCCACTTCGCCCACAGGTCCTCGTCGTCGAAGTCGGTTCCCAGCTGGTGGCGAAGTTCGACCACGGTGACATGCGGATGCAGATCACCCAGCCATTCCGCCCTGAGCGGGCCGGGAGCCGTATCCCGCTCGGTCGAACTGTTGACAAACACCACGAGTTGCTCACAACGTTGCGCCGCAACGTCGATCATGAACGAGTGACCGAGATGCGGCGGATCGAAGCGGCCCACGATCAGGCCGGTGCTAAAGTGCTGCTCCCCCATCGGTCAGCTGGACGGGTGGGCGACCAGCCCTCCAAGGCCCATGATCACTCGGTGCCAGCCCACCCGGAGATCGCCGTCGGGGAAGCGGTAGTCGCCGCGCGCGACATCTGGGAGCAGCGTTGCGCAGGCGTGCGCGACCAACCGGATGGCCACCTGATCACCCGTCTCGTCTGCCAGTTCCTGTGTTCGGCCCAGCCGATGTTCCGCCGCCGCAACCGCACCACTGCGGACTTCGGCACCAGCAGCTGCGAGGTTGGCGAGCACACGATCGAGGTACGTCGAGCCGGCATTGACCAACACTGCCTCGGCATCGGTGAGCGGTTGCACGTTGTCACCCAGCATCGAGGCCGCGATCGCTCGGACGGCATGACCGTACGGTGAGTCGATCCGGACGCCGTCGAGCATCGCCAATGCTTCGTCAGCCCGGCTCGACTGACAGAGCGCCAACGCATAGGTGATCGTCGCCTCAGATCCGTCGGCTCCCATCGATTCGATCCGACTGACCGCGATCTCGCCGATCACCGCTGCACGCTCACCGAGCCCGAGGTGCACTGCCGCACCGGCTGCCGCCATCATCGGAAATGCCAGCTCACCAAACGAGTCGCCGAGGGCCAACACTTCTTCGAGCCCACGCTCGGCCTCGGCATCGCGCCCAAGCGCGACGAGGGCCCGATTTCGCGGCCCCAATGCTTGAACGAGACCAAACTTGTCGTTCAGTGAGCGGAACTCCGTGATGGCCCGCCGCGACAACGCTTCGGCCTCCGTGAAGTTGCCGGTCCACAGCCGGATCGACCCGAGCAACGAGTCCATCATGGCTGGCGCCCAACGTTCGCCAAGCTCGACACCTTCGGCACGCACTTCGTTCGCGAGTCGCTCGGCCTGCTCGAAGTCGAAGGAGAAGAAACGAACGAACGCAAGCAAGCCGTTTGCCCAGTTACTTCCAGATCGGTCGCCAAGTTCAGCAAACTCGGCCGACGCAAGGTGAAGACGTTTCTCACCAAGCTCAACGTCACCCGACAGGAAGGCAACCCATGCCTGGTGCTGGCGTACCCATGCTCGACCACGACGATCGCCCAACTGCTCGGACAGCGCTTCGGATTCACCGAGGAGCCAGTCGGCGTCGCCCAGCGATCCCCCGAAAACTTCGGCAAAACCACGTTCACGAAGTGACGCGGCCAGCTCGATGTCGTCGCCCAATTGTCGGAAAATCTCGACGCTGCGCCCGAGCTCCTCGCGTGCATTCACGAGATTGCCACTGATCTGCGCGAGCTGGCCAAGCAAACGACGGGCAATGCCTTCGTGCCGAGCGTCGCCGGCAGCTACTGCAGCTTCGAGCGCGTCGGTAGCGTCAGCTCTCGCTGCGTCGGCTTCACGCCGACCGACGAGTGCCTCGGAACGCAACAGCACCAATTGACGGGTGACTTCAGCGCTGTCCGCGCCGAGGTCGAGGGCACGCGACGCATGCCGGATTGCTTGAGCGAACGCTCCAACGTTGAGTGAGAGCTGCGTTGCCTGCGCCAACAACTGGACGGCTTGAGACTTGGCACCCGGCAACACCCCCTCAACCGGCCCGATCTCACCCACGAGCTCGGCCGTGGTCGCTACGTGATGGGCAAGCAATTCAATGGGGACCCTCGGCATGTCGCCCATCACCGCCGCGACACCTGCGTGGCGCTGTGCTCGAACCCGCTTGGTCAACATCTGATATGCGACCTCCCGCACGACATCGCTGCGAAAGTGCCACCAGCCGTCATCGAGTTCGAGTAAACCCTCTGTCTCCAGAGCGTCGACGCCCGCCCGCTCGTACGACTGGCCGAGCGCATCGGCGAACTGCTCCAACGATTCGAGCGGACCCGAAGCTCCAAGTACGGACGCATTGTCGAGAATCAAACGTTGGCCAGGAGGCAAGCGATCAAGTTGTGCAGCGATCAATGCGCGCAGCGAACCCGGCAATTCCGTGCTGTCAGGAGTCGATTTTGCGAGGCCTGCGAGCTCGGTCAGGAAGAGCGGGTTGCCGCCACTGCGTTCGTACAGCTTGCCAGCGAGCACATCGTTCGAAGCCTCACCAAGGATCGCCGACATGAGATCGTCAGCTTCGATCCGCGACAGCGGCTCCAATGGCATCCGGATGGTAACCAGGTGATCAGGTGCCGACGGCCAGCTGATGTCGACGTCGTCGCGCTGCGCAGTGACGATGAGGAACGGCCGATCGACGAGCGCCCGCGTGAGGCGATGGAGCAGGTCGATAAGTAAAGGGTCAGCCCACTGCAGATCGTCGAGCCAGAGGACCACAGGGCCAGATCTCGACCGTCGACGGAGTCCCTCGACGATGAGGCTAAAGAGCATCTCGCGAGCTTCGCTCGGGTTCACGTCATCGAACGCCGACGAGTGCCCGAGTAAGTGAAGTGCGGCATCGACGAACCGATCAAGCGACGGGTCATCAGCGGAGAAGTCGTATCGCGAAACAGCTCTCGACCGAGCGAGGGCGCTGAGCTGATCAGAGGGAACCGAGGGATCGAGGTCGAGCCGTCGATAGAGCGCTGTGGCAATCGGCGCCCAGACGTTGTTTTCGCCGTATGGCGCACACACCCCGGCAAAGATTGTGACACGTCGGCTGGGGAACTCGTCGAGGAGTTCGTTGACCAGCCGCGTCTTCCCTGCACCTGCCTCGCCCGTCACCGAAACGACACCCGAGCGGCCATTGGCGACCATGGCCATCACCGACCGCAGGAGTTCGCGCTGCGGACGTCGCCCAACGAACGGGACCACACTGCGCGTACCCGACCGGGGCAGGCGTCGCTGACGGCCCAGCACGTTCCACACCTGCTCGACTTGCACACGACCGCGAACGGTGACATCGGCGAGTCGCTCGCGCAAGATCTCGACACTGAGGAGCGAGGCCGTACCATCACCGATATACACCGACCCTGGCGGAGCGAGCGACTGCAACCTCGACGCGAGGTTGACCACATCGCCGAGCGCCGTGTAATCGTCGGTGCCCGCAACCGAACCGACCAGCACCTCGCCGGTGTTCACGCCGATGCGGAGCTGGAGTTCGCCATCACGGTCCAACTGGCTCCGCGAGAATCGTTCGAGCGACGTGTGCATCTGCATCGCGGCACGGACCGCACGATCCGGGTCATCCTCGTGAGCCACCGGAGCACCGAAGATCGCGAGAATGCCATCGCCAAGGATCTTGTCGACGCGTCCGCCGAACGCGACGATGTCGGCGACCAGCAGTTGGAACGCGCCATCGATGAGACGTTTGACCTGCTCAGGGTCGAGATGCTCACTCATCGCCGTGTAGCCGACGAGGTCGGCGAATACCACGGTGACGACGCGGCGCTCCTCGGTGGCGGCACCAACGACCTCGTGCCCACAGAAGGGGCAGAACCGTGCGCCGTCTGGAAGCGGCCGTGAGCAAGAAACGCACGCCATCAACCGCAGAGCGTACGGCAATCCACCCCACGGGGGATCAGTCGGCTCGCACGGATGACTAGCGTCGTGCTTTGGATGGCTGTTACCCGCGAGACCTCAGCTGCGATCGGCCGACCCCTCGGCTGGTTGCGAACGCATGAACGCGCTGCCGACGCCCTCCTGGCAATCTTGATCACCTTGCTCAGTGTCACCTTTCATCTCCTCGACCTCGACACCGACGGCAAATTCCGTAGCCCCACGTGGTGGACCACCCTGCTGATCATCGCTTCGGTGCTCCCGGTCGCTTGGCGGCGCGTGGCGCCGATCCCCACGGGGCTGTTCGTCGTCGGCGCCCAGATAGCAGCAGCTCTGTTCGACATCGATGGCGCCGGGTTTCTCGGTGTCATCATTGCGTTGTACGCGTTCGGCGCTTACTCGACCGGCCAGATCAGAACCAATGCGCTCTGGACAATCGCTGTTGCGCTCGCACTCCTGTTCATCACAGGCCTCGCAGTGGGCGAACTTGACGTCGGCTCATTTGTCAGTTCGACCGTCATCTTGGTCACCGCCTTCGTTCTCGGAGACAACCTGCGGCGCCGGCGCGAAAAGGCAGACAGCCTGATCGAGCGTGCTGAACGAGCCGAACGCGAACACGCCTTGATCGCTCAACAGCAGGTCACTGCCGAACGGACCCGAATCGCGCGCGAACTCCATGACGTTGTTGCCCATTCGGTCAGCGTCATGGTGATCCAGGCCGCTGCCGCACGCCGCAATCTCACCACATCGCCCGCTGTCGCGACCGTTGCGCTCGACAACATCGAAGCCACCGGCCGCCAAGCCATGAACGAACTGCGGGGCATCCTCGGCGTTCTTCGAACCGACAGCGGCGGCGACGGGCTCGACCGGCGTGCACCTCAGCCGACGATGGCAGAGGTTGCGACGCTCATCGAATCCGCCGCAGACCTCCCCCTCACCACGTCAATCGCGGGCGATCTGGACGGGCTTTCAGCCTCGGTCACGTTGACCGGTTACCGCATGCTGCAGGAAGCACTCACCAATGTCCGGCGACATGCCGGCCCAGTGACCGACGTTCGACTCACCATTGGGCACGCTGACGGTCATCTCTCGATCGTCGTCACCGACGACGGTCGCGGCGCTGCCGCCGACGATCTGGGGACCGGCCACGGCATCGTGGGCATGCACGAGCGTGCAATGGCCGTCGGCGGGTCGGTCGCTGCCGGCCCACGGCCGAGCGGCGGCTGGCGGGTACAGATCTCGCTCCCGACCACACCCGGCGTTCCACCTACCTCTGCACGATCGTTCCGCTCTGGCATCGCGCAGGTCGGCCAGTGATTCGGGTGATGCTGGTCGACGACCAGCAGATGGTGCGCGCCGGGTTCCGCATGATCCTTGAGGCCGAATCGGACATCACTGTGGTCGGTGAAGCAGCCAACGGGGCCGAAGCCGTACAGATGGTCGGGCGAGCCAAACCCGACGTGATCCTCATGGATGTCCGCATGCCCAAGATGGACGGCATCGAGGCGTGCCAGATCATTTGTTCCGACGCCACGGTCGCCGCCCGCGTGATGATGCTCACGACGTTCGATCTTGACGATCTCGTGCACGCTGCGCTGCGCGCCGGCGCCAGCGGATTCATGTTGAAAGATGCGCCAGCCGAACAATTGGTCGACGGCATTCGAATCATCGCCGAGGGGAATGCGCTGCTCGCTCCGTCGGTCACCCAGACGCTGATCGATGAAATCGTTCGACGACCGGTCGGCCAGCCCGAAGCCTTCCCCGGGATCAACGAGCTCACCGACCGCGAACTCGAGGTCATCAAGCTGATGGCGCGTGGGATGTCGAACAACGAAATCGCCAAAGAACTCTTCCTGGGCGAAGCAACCATCAAGACCCACGTCGGGCGGGTTCTCGCCAAGCTCGGTGCCCGCGATCGCGTTCAAGCCGTCGTCGCCGCATATGAATCTGGCCTGGTCCCGCCGGGCAGTCGTTGACCCGGGGCCACGAGTGTCACACTCGCGTCTGACCAGGCGGTGACAGAACTGCACCATCAACCTGCAGGGTGACGGAGAACCACCACAGAGTGGACGTGCCCAGCTGCCGCGTTCGGCAAGCTCTTCAGTATGACTGCTGCACTGCCGAGTTCTGACCCCGATGCCTTTGACGCGCCTCCACCGACCGCTGCGGCCGGCGCTGTAGATGCCAGCAAGATTTACGGCACCGGCGACGCTCAGGTGAAGGCGCTCGACGACGTCACCGTCGCCTTCGAGACCGGGAAATTTACGGCAATCATGGGCCCGTCCGGCTCAGGCAAGTCGACGCTGCTGCACTGCCTGGCCGGGCTTGACACACTCACCTCCGGCGACACCTACATTGGAAACAAGTACCTCTCGAAGCTCGGCGACAAGGAGCTCACCGAGCTTCGCCGCACTGACGTCGGCTTCGTGTTCCAGGCCTTCAACCTGATTCCGACACTCACCGCTGAGGAGAACATCAAACTCCCCATGATGCTCGGTGGCGAGACCGGCGACGCCGCCTGGATCGACCAGGTTGTCACTGCCGTCAAGCTCGATGGCCGTTTGAAGCACCGGCCCAGTGAGTTGTCCGGTGGCCAGCAGCAGCGCGTTGCTGTTGCTCGTGCACTCGCTTCGCGGCCGAAGATCATCTTCGCCGATGAACCGACCGGCAACCTTGACTCCGCGACTGGTGCCGAGATCCTCGACTTCATGCGGCGCGCCGTCCGCGAGTTCGGCCAGACCATCGTGATGGTCACCCACGACCCAAGCGCCGCGTCGTACGCCGACCGTGTCGTTTTTGTTGGCGACGGCAAAATCGTTGGCGAACTCGATGATCCGACGGCCGATCAGGTCATCGATCAGATGAAGCAACTTGGAAGCTGACATGAGTTTCTCATCAACTGCGCTCCTTGCGCGCAAGAGCATCCGAGCCCGCCTCGGACGCACCATCGCCATCGCCCTGATGATGACCGCCGGCGTGTCATTCGTCGTTGGTTCGTTCGTCCTCGCCGACAGCCTCCGGGCGACATTTGCCAGCTTGTCCGACGAACTCGTCTCGGAGATCGACCTCCAAGTGCGTGCTGCCGAAGCCTTCGAAGGCGACAGCAACCGGGATCCAATTGATGCGACGATCGCAGATGATCTCCAAGGCATCGACGGCATCGACGTCATCGAGCCCTCACTTGGCCGCTTTGCTCAACTCCTCGACCAGGACGGCGACATTGTTGCCACCACCGGCGGCCCGGCGCTCGGCTTCTCCTACATTGGCGAAGGCGGTCTCCAAGGAGTCACGTTGAAAGACGGGCGAGCTCCGACCGGCGCAGATGAGATTGTGGTCGATAAGGCCTCAGCCGACCGCGTCGGGTACGTGGTCGGCGACACCGTCGGCTATCTCACCGACACGGGTACGCATTCAGCCACGCTGGTTGGCACGATTGGTGCAGCCGACTCCGACGGTTTCCTCGGAGCATCGGTCGTTGCCATGGACATTTCGACCGCCATCGAAAAGTTCGGATCAGGCGGCAAGGTCGATGCCATCGACATCGGGCTCGCCGCCGGCGCCGATGCCGTTGCCGTCCAAGCCGCCATCGAGAACGTACTCCCCGCTCGCACCGAAGTCGTCACGGGCGAAGTGCTCTCCGCCGAGCGCCAGAGCGACGTCGACGGATTCATCAGTGTCTTCGGAACCGGCCTGCTGATCTTTGCGTTCATCACGACGTTCATCGTCGCCTTCATCATCAACAACATCTTCCAGATCACCATCGGGCAACGCCTGCGTGAGCTCGCACTACTCCGTGCCGTTGGCGCATCAGCAAAGCAAGTGCGGCGCATGATCGTGGCAGAGGCCCTTGTCCTCGGCCTGATCGCCACCGCGCTCGGAATTATTGGCGGCATCGGTGTCGCGCGCTTCATTGTTTGGGCGTTCAACCAGGCTGGCATCGGGTTCCCCGACACGTCGACGATCCTCGAGCCCCGAACGTTCGTCGCCGCTGCCGCGGTTGGTATCGGTGTCACGATGCTGTCGGTGTTCGTCCCGGCACGCCGCGCCTCGACAATCCCTCCGGTTGCTGCGATGCGACCCGAGTTGGGATTCGACGCATTAAAGAAGCAGCAGTTGATCATCGGCGCCGTCGTCACCGCCGCCGGCACACTGCTCCTCATCGTCGGGCTGTTTGTCCAGCCAGGCGCTGCCGCGCTCTGGGCGACCGTTGCCGGCGCTGGCGCTCTGACACTCTTCCTCGGCGTTGCCAGCGTCTCGTCGACGATCGCTCCGCCCGTGACGCGTGCAATCGGCTGGCCAATTGCGAAGCTCTTCAAAGTTCCCGGCGCACTGGCTCGCGACAACGTTGTCCGCGCCCCACGGCGGACGTCGTCGAGTGCCTCTGCACTCATGATCGGCGTTGCCCTGGTGAGCGCTGCAGCCGTCTTTGCTTCGTCGTTGCGAGCCACGATCACCGACGTCCTCGATAACGCAATCACCGCCGACTACATCATCACCGACCCCAACTTCTTTGGCCTGTCCCCGGCTGTGGCAGAGGGGCTCGACGCTCTCCCAGAGCTGGACGCAGTGACGCCAATCCGCCAGGCCAGCGGACAAGTCGACGGCGATTCAAAGAATATCGGCGCCATCAACCCAGACGCTTTCGACAAATTGGTCGACCCCGACTTGCAGGACGGAACCATCACCGGCCTCGGCCTGAACGAGGTGCTGATCCACAGCGACCCTGCCAACGACTTGGACAAGCAGGTCGGTGACACAATCGACATCCTGTGGCAGAGCGGCGCCTCAGGAACGTTGACTGTGGCAGGTGTGTACGGCGATGCCACGTTTGGCAACTGGCTGATCAGCCTCGACACGCTTGATGCCGTGAGCGATGCCCCCGCTCGTGATCTCTTCATCATTGCCAGGCTTGCCGACAACGTCACCGCAGCTGAGGGCGACGCTGCCGTCGCAGCTGCCACCGCTGGGTTCCCACAGGCCGATGTCCAAACAAACGCTGAGTTCCGTAAAAGTCAGGAAGACCAGATCAACCAGCTGTTGCTGACGATCACCATCTTGTTGCTGATGTCAATCATCATCGCCGTGTTGGGCATCGCAATCACACTTGCGCTCGGTGTCTTCGAACGAACACGTGAAATTGGGCTCCTCCGAGCGGTCGGCATGAACCGGCGCCAGCTCCGACGGTCGGTCCGATGGGAGGCAGTGATCGTGTCGTCGTTCGGCGCAGTGGTCGGCATTGTGCTCGGCACGTTCCTGGGCGTGGTCGCTTCGCTCGCCGTGCCCGACGAGGTCATCAGCAAGCTGGCGTTCAACCCAGCGATCATTGTGGTCGTCATGGTCTTTGCGGTGATCGCTGGCCTCGCCGCTTCGCTCTACCCGTCGTTCAAAGCAAGCAACATGGATGTGCTCGAAGCAATCGCGACCGAATAAAGCGGGCAGACTCACTCCATGGCGCTTGACATTGATCAACTCGACGACTCCGTCATGGAGTTCCTCACGGAACGGCATCTCGCGACGCTGACCACGTTGCGGACCGACGGGTCCCCCCATGTGGTGGCAGTCGGGTTCAGCTACGACCCCGAAGCGCGGGTCGTACGAGTCATCACCTGGGCAACTTCGCAGAAGGCCATCAACGCCGGGCGCATGGAAGCGCAGGGCCAGCATGCCGCTGTTTGTCAGGTCGATGGTGGCCGCTGGCTGACCCTCGAGGGCCCGGTTCGCCTGGTGACCGACCAGGTCCAACCCGGCATCGACGGCTACGCCGCCCGCTATCAGCAACCCAAGGAACGCGACGACCGGGCCGTCCTTGAAATCGACGTCACCAAAATCCTCGGCCGCGCCTGACCACCCCGGCGCCTGTCGTTGCATCGAGAACCCGCCACCCCGCTGGCCCCTTTCACGACACTCGTCAGGATCAGCGGTTCCAGGGGAGGGAGGCGAGGTACGCCTGGGCCGCAGGATGCGGATCCATCGGCGTCTCGTCTGACCGAACGGCCTCCTGCGGACTGAGATGGTTCTGGCAGCCTCGACACCAGTACAGACTCCGGCCATGTTGACCGAGTGGCCGGGTACTAATGGTTTCGCCGCACCGCTGACATCGCTGCCCATTGCGCCCGTACACCGCCACGCCGCCATGACCTCCGCGTCCCCCAACGACTTCACGCAACCCGTGCCCTGGGCGCCAATTGGCACGTTGCAAGTTGGTCCGCAGCATCGAGGCGGTGGTGTTGACAATGCCGACCGCATCGTGTTCGGACAATGCGTCAACCCGAGCGAACGGACTGAGCTCTTGCGCCCACAGCACTTCGCATCGGTGAACGTTGCCGACACCACTCATCACGCGCTGATCGAGCAGTACTTCACCAATCTGGGCAGCGCCGTCATGGTATGACAAGAGCAGGTTGACAACGCCACCGAGATCGGTTTCGGGCTGGCTGAGATCGGGCCCGAGGCGCCCCATGCCAGGGTGGCGCCGCTTGTCGGGGATGCGATACGTCTCGACGTTCGTCGCGTTGAAACAGACGGCAACCCAGCCATCGACTTCGATCGACACCGCCATTTGCTGGTACGGCTTACGCCACGGCTCGCCTCGGCGATACACGTGCCATGAGCCGTTCCTCCGGAGATGCGTGAGGAGCACGACGTTGTCATCCCACACCATTTCGACGTGTTGACCGTGGCTCTCGATGAGTTCGAGCACTCGGCCAGCCTGAGGCGTTGGGCCAACAAGGCGCGGGGCATCTAATCGCACCATGGGCTTACCCGCGAGCGCTGTTCTGAGCGCACTGGCAGCCCGCTGAATCGCTTCTGCATTCGGCATTGAAGTGATCAGAATACGTCACCTGGCGGACGGGCGAAATGGTTCATTTCTTACTTCTTGTACGACTTCGAGCGCTGCCCTACGGCAGCTTGCCGACGTGGGCGAGAGCGAGCCGGATCAGGCGGTCGTGGCCGCTGGTCATCTCGAGCACGACGTTGTCGCTCACGGCCTCCTCGGGGGTAAACCAATGGAGGTTGAGCGCCTCTTGGGTCGGTTCGCACTCGCCGTCGACCGGGACGACGTAGGCGAGGCTGACTGCGTGGTGACGTGGATCGTAGAAGCCTGAAACTGCTGGGTCAGGGAAGTATTCGGCGACGGTGAACGGCGTCGGGTTGGCCGGCACCCTGGGAAGCGCCAGAGGGCCGAGATCCTTCTCGCAGTGACGCATCAGTGCTTCGCGAACCCGCTCGCCGTAGAGCACGCGTCCGGTGACGACCATCCGGCTGATCGATCCACCGGCACCCTGCCGGAGCAGCATGCCAACTTCTTCGACGTTGCCCATCCCGTCAACGCGGACCGGCACAGCATCGACGTAGACAATCGGCATCTGCGACCGCGCGAGTGCGAGGTCGTCTTCGGACAGCCATGCATTGTCGGTCTGCGTGTCGGCGGCATCGATGTCAGTCACGTCCGCAATGTTCCCACGGTTATCCCAGCAGACCGAGGATCTCGGCTGACGTCACAGTGAATCGTTGCCGCGAGTTCAGAGCAGGAGAGCCGACACCGCGTGTGGGATGCTGATCGAATGGACACAGACCGGAAGCGCTGGGACGAACGTTGGTCTGCAGCGCCCGGTTCCATTGCGGCAACGCCACCCGACGTCGTCAACACACATCCAGAGTTGCTCGACGTTCTTCCGACAACCGGGCCGGCACTCGACATTGCGTGCGGGCTGGGTGCGCAGGCGCTGTGGCTGGCTGAGCGAGGGCTGGCCGTCAACGCACTCGATGTGTCATCAGTCGCGATCGATCGGTTGACCCTCGCCGCCCAGCCGCATGGCCATCAGCTCCGAGCCGAGGTCTGGGACACCGACGAGGGGCTGCCGCCGACATTGACCGATCTTGCGATGATCGTATGCCAGCGATATCGCTCGCCGGCCCTCTACGGCCAGTTCGTGAGCCGCCTCCGCGTGGGCGGCGTACTCATCCTGACGGTGCTCTCAGAGGTCGGCCTTGAGGGTCAACCCGGCGCGTTTCACGCCCCGGCCGGCGAGCTGATCAATGCATTCGATCGGGTCGATGTCGACATACTGCTGCACGATGAGACCAACGGCCTGGCGTCGATCGTGGTGCGCCGAATGAATGGCCGACGACCGTGACGAGAACAGCGACGAGAACAGCGACGACAACAGCGACGACATCGCTTCATCTCCCCGAGTATCGCCGACGCGGGGTGCAATTCACCCCTCCCCTTGCCCCAGCCACTACCGCCTGTCCCGCATTGTGGAACAGTTCCATATTGTGGAACTGTTCCTTGACATTATGTTAAGGTGAGAGGCCTCAACAGACGCCCGCTTCGAACGGCGCTCACACAGAAGCGGGACACACCCAAATGGCGCTTGCAAGTCGACTCGATCACCTCGGTACCGAAACGGCGTTCGCTGTCTCCCAAGCGGCCGCTGAATGGGGCGCCAAGGGCAACCGGATCTACCCGTTCCACCTCGGCGACATCAACCTCCCCACCCCGGGCAACATCGTTGCCGCCATGAATGTTGCGATCGCTGACGGCAAGACCGGCTATTGCCCGGCCGCCGGTATCGCGCCGCTCCGCGAAGCGCTCGCCGCGAATATTGGCAGCGACCGAGGCATGTCGCTCACTCCCGACAACATCGTCGTGCAGCCCGGCGGCAAGCCGGTGATCACCAAGTTCATCCAGACACTGATGAACCCAGGTGATGGCGTGCTCTACCCGAACCCGGGTTACCCGATCTACGAGAGCCAAGTCGAGTACTTCGGTGGCAAGCCAATGCCGTACCGCTACCACGAGACCCCCACGGGCTTCGGGATTGACCTCGACCAGATCCGCGAGCTCGCAGCATCCGGCGCCACGGCGATCATCTACAACAACCTGCAGAACCCGCTCGGCTGCGAAAGCAGCCTCGAGGAGATGCAGGCAATTGCCGACATCGCGATCGAACACGACCTGTGGGTGCTGTCTGACGAGGCCTACTTCGAGATGCGGTACTCGGGTACGTCCACCTCGATCGCCTCGCTGCCCGGCATGGCCGAACGGACGGTGATTCTGTACACCTTCTCGAAAAAGTTCGCGATGACCGGCTGGAGACTCGGCTGTGCAGCTGCGCCAATCGCAGTCGCCCAGATGATCGCCAAGCTCAATACCAACGACGAGAGCTGCACCACGCACTTCGTGCAAGCCGCAGGTGTTGAGGCGATCGCGAACCCTGAGGGTGCCGCACCAATGCTCGCCGAGCTGAAACGTCGCCGCGACGCCACAGCCGCCGGCCTCGCGACGATCGAAGGGATCACGTGCGCCACGCCCGAGTCGACCTTCTATCTCTTCCCCAATGCGACTGCTGCAATGGAGAAGATGGGCTTCACCGACGTGGGCAACTTCGCCACCGCTGCCTTGGAGAACACCGGCGTGTCGTTCTGTACCCGGCGCCACTTCGGTCGGCCCCAGCCCTCGGAGACACAGGAGTACATCCGCCTCGCATACTCCGGCATCTCAGTCGAAGACATCACCGAGGGCCTCGGCAAGCTCGCAGCATGGATCAACGCGTGAGCAACCCAATCAGCACGCCCCGCATTGTCGTCACCGGCCGCATCCCCGAGGCCGGCCTCAAGATCCTGCGTGCCATCAACGGCGCTGAGGTCTGGGCCTGGGATGACGACGCGGTGATTCCAATCGACGTCCGCAACGAGCAGCTCGCCACCGCCGACATTGCTGTCACCTTGCTGACCGATCGTGTCGACGCTGCGTTCCTCGACGCTGCACCAAACCTGAAGATGGTGGCCAACGTCGCAGTCGGCTACAACAACGTCGACGTCGCAGCATGCGCTGCACGTGGTGTCGTGGTAACGAACACACCTGGAGTCCTCACCGACGCCACCGCTGACCTCGCTATGGGCCTCCTCCTCATGATCACCCGCCGCCTCGGCGAAGGCGAACGGCTGATCCGTTCCGAAGAACCGTGGCAATGGGGCATGTTCATGATGCTGGGCACCGGCCTGCAGGGGCGCACGCTCGGCATCATCGGCATGGGCGGCATCGGCGTCGCCATGGCCCGGCGCGCACGATCGTTTGGCATGCGGGTCATCTACAACAACCGCAAGACCGTCGACGCTGCAATCGAGTCCGAACTCGACGCGACCCTTGTCAGCCTCGACGAACTCCTCGCCCAGAGCGACGTCGTTTCGCTCAACTGCCCGTACTCCGCAGCGACGCACCATTTGATGAATGCCGAGACGCTGGCGCAGATGCAGCCGACTGCATTCCTGATCAACACCGCCCGCGGGCCGATCGTCGACGAAGCAGCACTCGTCGCTGCGCTGCAGAGCGGGGCCATTGCCGGTGCCGGCCTCGACGTGTTCGAGAACGAACCCAACGTGCACCCGGGCTTGCTCGAATGCGACAACGCCGTCCTGGTTCCGCACCTCGGATCAGCGACCGTCGACACGCGAAGCGCAATGGCGGCCACCGCTGCCAACAATGTATCCGACGTGATCGCCGGCGTTACGCCGCGCAACCCCGTCACACCCTGACGCTCCGGTAACACCCGATCGGGGTGCGCCGTTGGCATGATGTGACCGTGAGTTTGACCGGGCCAGCGGCGGCACGCCTCTACGACCAGCATGTCGACGCCGTGTATTCCTATGCGGCACGCCGTGTTGGCAGCGATGCTGCCGTCGGCGTCGTCGAAGAGGTGTTTGAGCACGCCCTCGGGCGGCAGGCTCAGCGTCCCGAAAAGACCAGCAGCGACCTCGGTTGGCTGTTCGCAATCACGACCGCATTCCTGCGCCGGCACAGTGCAACCGAACGTGAGCGCTTGCTGAAATGGACGGGCGCACGCGCCACCGGGTCAGGGTCGATACCACGCGCCACCGATCCGCTCCTCTCATCAGGTGCCGAGGACGCTGCCGTCGCCACTGCGGCAAAGGTCATGGCCGCGGTCGCCGAACTCGAGCCCGAAGACCGTGACCTGCTGTTCCTGGTCGCATGGGAGGGCTGCTCCTCAGCGCTTGCCTCCGCCGCCACGGGGATACCGCAGGGCAACATTCGGTCGCGGCTCAGCGCCGTGCGTCAAGAACTCCGCCGGCGTGTCACCGACATCGAGCGGGCGGCCGAATCGATCGACGACAGAGCAGAGGATCCGTCGTGAATCCCGTTCAAGTCGTCGAGGCTGCGCGGCCCGACGTGGGCCCGATGCCTGCAGCGGAACGGCGACACGTGCGCGAGCTGCTCTTCGACGTGGCAATGCGTGCCCAGACTGAGCACAAGCCAATGGAGGTCCGATCGCCAAACACACGACGCTCGAATGCCCTTCGCCTCGGCGCGCTCGGCGTGCTCGGCGCTCTTGCAGTCGGGGGGCTCGCCTTCTCCGCATCCCGCGACACTGGTACCTCACTCAACCAGCCGACACCCGACACCGGTCCAGAGCGAACAACCACGGTCACCACCGAGCCAGAGCGGGCCATTGTCATCGATCCGCCACGCCCCACCACCGCTCCGACGGCGACCAAGCTGGCGATCCCCGGATCGGCAGAATCTCCGCTCCTGCTCCCACCCGAGCGCACCCGGCTCGACGAGCTGACGGTCACCCCCATGCAACTCGGTGGCTCGACACTCTTGCTTCGTGCTTCCGACCTGACCACTCTCGGATTGCGCGAAGCAGACGGTCTCAAGCCACCTCCACCGGAGCCACCGACCACCGAGGAAACCGGCGAGACAATCCCCACGCTCCCGCCGCGCGAGTTCAACGGTTTTACGGTGTTGGCACCCGACGAGACGGGGGCCTACACAGCCAACATCTCCTGCGGTTCGCTCACGTTCGCAGAAGGTCCGGGGTTCGTACCCTTCAGACCGGAACTCAACCGACTTTTACAGTCCGTGTCGATCACCAATGGGTCGATCGACATCGCCCTGCCTGACGGATGGCAGCTGATTTCAGAGGGTCCGAGCGTCAACGAGTTCACATTCGGTCTCCCTGTTGCCGTCGGCGGCATCGACATCGTCGTGACACTGACGCAGTACCCGAAGGGATCGATTGCCCAAGCTGCGTACGGAGATCGGCAGTTAACGCCAGCGACCTTCCGAGGCCAGCCGGCATGGATCCATCGGAGTCCCGACGATCTCGGCGCCTTCGATCTCGTCGGTATGCTCGGCACGACCGCATTCAGGGTAAGCGCTCGCGACATCACACTGGTCGAGCTGGAGTTCGTTCTCTCACAACTGCTGTCCGGTGACGTCGACGAGTGGATCAGACGATTTGGCGCCTTACCGACCGAGACCGATCCGGACATCCGGACCTGTTCGGCACAGCCGTCGTTCAGCGTGTCCTGATCACAGCCATTTCTCGAACACCGCTCTCACACTCCGCCCGAGCAGCGGAACCGGGTCAACGCGTGAGTAAATAGTCGGTGATCTGAGCGTCTTCGGCACCTGCGTCGGCGAAATTGTCATCGGTTCGCGCTCGCATGTAATCCCGCCAGCGGAACCCTGCGTACTTCGCATCTCCACCCAGCCCGGGGATCGGCGCGACCACGGCGTCGCGCGGCGGATTGAAGAAGTACGGGATGCTGTACCGGTCGCTCGCCGTCATCGGAATCACCCGGTGCACAGCCGCACGGTAGCGATCGTTGGTCCAGACCTGCATCGCATCGGCGAGGTTGACGACGATCGTGCCCGGCGTCGGCGTGATGTCGACCCAGCTCCCATCGACGGCTTGTGCTTGCAGCCCGCCGGTCATGTCCTGGAGCAACAGAGTGAGGACGCCCGGGTCAGTGTGATGGCCGAGCGCCGTCTCGCCAAGGTCGCGGAGACCGACTCGTTCGCTTTCCGGCACCGGATCACCGAGCGGATAGTGGTTCAGCCGTACAGAACTCGTCGCGCGACTTCCAAGGCTCGTGGTCGGATTGAGGTCACCTGCTGTAGCGAATGCAAGCGCACGGTGCACGAGTTCGTTGGCTCGCACCGCGAGGCCACTGCAGGCGTCGTAGAACTCAACCAGGGTGCCATGGAACGTGGCGGCGTCGGCGGGCCAACGGTTGTGCTGGTCGGTTCGAGGGTCAGCAGGATCGGTGAAGTCGAACACTTCCTTGCTGTCGCGCTTGCGCTTCGTCAACTCCCGGTCGAAGTACCCAAGCGGGTTGTCGGCGTCGCGCATCACCGCCAACTTGCTCTCACGATCACCTGCGAAGAACTGCTCGGTGACTGCCCACGTTCGTTCGATCAGCTCGTCGAGCCCGTGCCCACTCAGCAGGAAGAAGCCGTGATCGATACACGCCTGATCAAGCTCACTCAACATCGAATCGGTCGGCGCCGAGATGTCAACGGTCGGAACCAGATGGTCAGCCATGCATCAAGTCTCGCAGAACAGGCGCCCACCCAGAGAGGCTGGCGCAAATCGGATGACGAAAGTGCGCCGGATTGACCCGCTGGCGAGCGGCAGCGGTGGCCGGGCAAGAAGAGGCCACCGTCCGAGCGTGAGCGAGCTCGGCCGCAGGCCGAGAACTCTGGTGCAGCGACGCAGCCGCTGGGCGGCCGTCAGGCCGACGACGTCGACGAAGTCGCCGTCACACCAGACATGAGCAAGCCGATGTCGTTGATGTTGAAGTCGGTGCGGGCGACTTCGCCCATGATCTCGCCTTCGAGTAGCACGATGATCCTGTCCGATAGCTCCATGACCTCGTCGAGGTCTTCTGAGATCATCAGGATTGCTGCACCTGCAGCACGCTGCTGCAGCAGCCGTTCGTGGATGTACTCGGCAGCACCGATATCGACACCGCGCGTCGGCTGGGCAACGACCAGGACGTCGGCGTCACAACTGAACTCGCGGGCGATCACGACCTTCTGAATGTTGCCACCCGACAAGTTCTTGGTCGGGGTGTCGATGTTCGGTGTTTTGACACGATATTCGGCGGTAAGGCCTTCGCATCGCTCTGCGATCGCCGACCGATTCAGCAGGCCCTTCTTCGTGTACGGGTGAGTTTTGTAATCGACAAGCATCATGTTCTCGGCGACGGTGAACTCGCCGATTGCGCCATCGCGCATTCGCTCTTCTGGCACGTACGAGAGGCCCTTGGCGCGCACCTTGCTCGGACTCGGCGTGGGCACCCACTCGCCGGAGATGTTCACGCCACCGCGAGCAATCGGTCGCAAACCGAAAATCGCCTCGGCGAGTTCGCGTTGTCCGTTACCGGACACACCTGCAATACCGACGATCTCACCTGCGTGCACGCGGATCGAAAGGTTCTTCACCGCGAGGTTGCCGCGATCGCCAACGACATCGAGGTCGTCGACGGTCAGCTTGGGTTTTCCGACTTCTTGCGGCGGCACAGTCCGAGTCAGTTCGACCGGTCGGCCGACCATCATCTCGGCGAGCTTTTCACGCGATGCCTCACTCGGTCGGGTGCGGCCGGACACCCGACCGTTACGCAACACCGTGATCTCATCGGAGAGGTCCATGACCTCGTGCAGCTTGTGCGAGATGAAGATCAAGCCTTTGCCGTCGTCTTGCATCTGGCGCAAGGTGACAAATAAGTCCTCGACTTCGGGCGGTGTCAGAACTGCTGTCGGCTCATCGAGGACGAGCAGTTCGGCATCGCGGTACAGCGCCTTGAGGATCTCGGCCCGCTGACGTTCGCCGACGGCGAGCTGCCAGATCAGCGCATCCGGGTCAACGTGCAGCCCGTACCGTTCAGATACTTCGGCGAGGCGCTTCTTGACGGGGCCCATCTTGGCCATGCCGCGTTGACCGCCGAGTCCGAGGGCCACGTTCTCAGCGACCGTCAGGGTCGGCACCAGCATGAAGTGCTGGTGGATCATCCCGATCCCCTGTCGGATCGCGTCGGCCGGTGAGGTGATCGTGACGGGTGCTCCGTTGAGTTCAATCGTTCCCTCATCCGGCGTGTACAGCCCATAGAGGATCTTCATCAAGGTGCTCTTGCCGGCGCCGTTCTCGCCCAAGAGCGTGTGCACCTGGCCAGGGAGCACCGTCAGGTCCACACCGTCATTCGCGACGACGCCAGGGAATCGTTTGGTGATTCCAGTCATCTGCAACATCGGTGTGGTCATCGGGTGCTCCCAGGTCAGATTTCAGTACACGGTGTTCGTAGTCAGGTGTTCA
>CALCXK010000112.1 GCA_937905835.1 uncultured Ilumatobacter sp.
GATCGCGTGCGGATCTCGCTGGGCGGTCAGCCGATTGTCGACTTCGTCTTTCGCGATGAAGAGATTCAGCGACCGTATTTTGCTAACGCGCGACTGACGAATGGCATGCAGGTCACTCGCAATCATCCGCCGATCAAGGATGTCGACGCGGTCGACCACGACACCATGCACCCCGGCATCTGGCTCGGCTTCGGTGACATCAGCGGGCAGGACTTTTGGCGCAATAAAGCCACGATGGAACATCTTCGGTTCGTGCTGGCACCAACAACTTCCGACGGACGACTACGATTTGTGACCGAGTGCCGTCTGAAGACCAATAGCGGCGAGCCGCTCTGTCTGTTGACGAATGACTTCACGTTGAGCGCGCGACCAAATGGCTGGCTGCTGGTGTGGAGCGCCGAGTTCCACGCCGATCAGCGTGAGATCGTGTTCGGCGATCAGGAAGAGATGGGGTTCGGAGCCCGAGTGGCGACTTCTTTCACCGAGAAGAACGGCGGAATGATCCGCAGTTCGACCGGCAGGAAGTCGGCCAAAGCAACATGGGGCCATCCAGCCCAGTGGTGTGACTACTCAGGCACCGAGCCGCAATCCGGCGGCATCCTGCTGATGGCCAGCGACAAGAACTTCCGCGAAAGCTGGTGGCACAACCGAGACTACGGAGTCTTCGTCGCGAATCCCTTCGGACGGGAAGCGATGAAACAGGGTGCCCGCAGTGCGTTCACAGTCGCGAAGGGCGACACCTTTCGACTGAGCTTCGGTGCTCTGGTGCACGACGGATTCGACTACAATCCGGACAGCGAGTACGAGAAATTTTTAGAGCGTCTCAAGTAGTGGATCTCGCCAGAGATCCCTGTCGTTGAAAAACGGTCAAGACGGGAATTCTGGCGAATCCCACTACGAGGATATTGTCAAGACGGGAATTCTGGCGAATCCCACTACGAAGGATATTGCTTCCAACCATGAAAAAAGTTTTCAGCACCCTTGCCGCATTGTTCGTTATTTCAATTACACAACTGCAGGCGGGTGGGCCTCAGCCGAACGTCCTGTTCATCGCGGTCGACGATCTGCGTACGTCGCTCGGCTGCTATGGCGATACGTTGGTCAAATCGCCGAACATCGATCGCTTTGCCACTACGGCCCGTCGCTTTGAGCATGCCTACACCCAGCAAGCCGTCTGCGGCCCATCGCGTACGTCGCTGCTGACCGGACGATTGCCGGACAACACGCGCGTGTGGCACAACCGAAATCTCTTTCGCGACGCGGAGCCGGACATCGTCACACTGCCGCAGCTCTTCAAGAACCACGGCTATCACACCGTATCGCTTGGCAAAATCTTTAGCGGCAACGAACGCGAACTCGATCCCGACTCATGGACGGAGCCGGAAATTCTGAAGCAGAAGGGCTGGAGAAACTCCGCCCTCGGTGATTCGGACGGCGAGGGAAAGGGGGCTGCCTGGGAGGCGGCCGACGTGCCGGATGAAGGCTACACAGATGGCAAACTGGCCAGTCGTGCGGTTGAAAAGCTCACCAACCTCAAGAGCGCCGGCCAGCCGTTCTTTCTTGCGGTAGGCTTCTTCAAGCCACACCTGCCGTTCAATGCCCCGAAACGTTATTGGGAGCTCTACGATTCCGTGACTTTCGACCTGAACGACGATGGCCAGCGGGTGAAAGGCATCTCTGAGTACGCGCACCACAGCCATCGCGAACTCGGAGGGTACCGCGACATACCGAAGGACGAGCACCTCCATACCGCCACCACCCGCAAGTTGCGTCACGGTTACCACGCTTGCGTGAGTTACACCGATGCACAAATCGGGAAATTGCTCGCCGCGCTCGATCAGCTTGGCCTCGCGCAAAATACCATCGTCGTGCTGTGGGGGGATCATGGCTGGTCGCTTGGTGAGAAGGACCGCTGGTGTAAAGGCACCAACTTCGAACGCGATACCCGCGTGCCGCTGCTCATCCGCACGCCCGGTCTCAAGGCCCCCGGAGCTGCCGCAGCGGGTCTGGTGGAAGTGGTGGACCTGTATCCCACACTCGCCGAACTCGCCTCGCTGCCCGCGCCGCAGGGGCTCGATGGCCACAGCCTCGTTGCGATGCTCACTGATCCTCAATCGCCTGGCCGTGAGGCGGTCCTCAGTCAGTTCGCCCGTCCGTTCAGTGCGAATACCCCCGAGTTCATGGGCTACTCCCTGCGCACCGCGACTCATCGCTATACTCGTTGGATCGATTGGCAATCACGCCAGACCGTTGCTGAGGAACTCTATGACTACGGCACCGGCCCCAGCACCAGCCGCGAAGGCGCGTTCTGGATCGAACAGGAAAACATCGCCCCGCATCCAGAACAGTCTGCCACGCGCCAGAACTTGAGCCAGCAACTCGATCAGATGCTTGCTCGACGCATCAAGGCGAAACCTAACGACGGAGCAACGGTCAACAAAAAGCGGAAGAAGAAGCAACCATGAAGCCCTTACCCATCCTTCTCATTGTCTGGCTATTCGCACCGCTGGCTGCTCTGCACGCAGCTGAACCTCCGACGTCCATTCACGAGACCTTCAACACCAAGTTCGATGCCACGCGCTTCCTCACGTCGATTCCGAACAAGAACACCGAGGTGCGCGATGGCGTTTTGTGGACGCGCGGATCAAGCGGTGGCAAATACCCTCCGATGGTGTATCTCCCGGTGCAGGGCAAAGACCTGACGATCTTGTTTCGCTATTGCCATCTCGCCGTCGGTGGCTGGCTCTGGTTCTTCGTTGATGGCGATGATGGTTTCGGCAGCGTTGACCACATGCTGCGCGTGAAACTACTGCGTCACGGCGTGCAGTTGCAGGTCGATGCACACTCGAAAGATGCGGACCATCCGATGCGGCAAAACACCGGCCGTCCGGCTGACCCGAAAAGCGGCGCTTACCGGCTGAATGAGTTTCTGCCGCTCGAAAAAGTCGATCTGACTGCCAACAACTGGCGCGAGGTGAAACTCATCTTCCGCGGCGAGGAGGTTATCATCACCGTGGATGCCGAAACGTGGTCCAGGACGCTCAAGCGAGCTAATTTCGACGCTGCCAAACGCAAACTCCTCTGGATGCAGAACGGCGGCAACCAAGGCATCGAAATCGATGACATTCATATAACGCCCACCGTCACCCAGCCCTGAATGTTTTTCAATGAAACCCTTCCTCACGCTCCTCACCGCTCTGCTACTCGCGTTGCTGGCTGTGCTGCACGCAGACGATGCGCCGTCAACGCTAAACGCAGACAACACCCTCATGCTCGCCGGAGACTGGGTACCGGAGGATCCGCACCAGATCGACTACGAGAAACTCCCGCGCGTCAAAGCCGAACACACCATCATCAGTGACGTCCGCGACCACGCTGGCACTCGTGTTCATCAGCACGCTTACCTGGCCCATCATGACGGTCGCTTCTGGGCGATGTGGAGCGATGGTCCGGGAGGGCCGAGGACCGGCGTTACTGCCGAGCAGCACCGCAACATCGTGCCCGCTCACGATATGCCGGGTACTCGCAATTCCTTTGCCACGAGCCAGGATGGTTTGCATTGGAGCAAACCTGCCGATCTGACCGGTCCGCCGAGGAAAAAGGGCTTTGGCTGGATCGCCCGCGGTTTGTGGGAACGTGACGGCCAGCTTCTCGCTCTCGCCAGCCATTTCAACGCACCGGGGTACGATGGTCCTGGGCTGAGCCTGGAAGC
>CALCXK010000113.1 GCA_937905835.1 uncultured Ilumatobacter sp.
TGCGGGGACGTAGCCGTTGATGTCGATGATGAGGTCGGTGTCGGCGGATGTGTAGATGCAGACGTTGCCGTTGGTGCCGATTTTGGCGAGGACGGCGTTGGAGCTGATGTCGTTTCCGTTGTAGTTGACGTTGGAGGCGAGGGGTCGCGTCGTGCCGCAGGGGAACACGGTGAGGTAGCCGGGGCCGGAGGGGTTTGCGGCGACGACGTTGAGGAACACTGCGGTTGCGTTGTTGGGGACTCCAGCGCGGCCGGTGATGTTGATGGTTGCTGTGTTGCCGGCAAGGGTGCGGCCAACTCTTTGTTGGGCGCCGTCGAAGGTCTTGTCGTTGGCGCCGCTGCGTGACTCATAGAGCCGTGCCGGTGATATCGGTGTCACGGTCGGCGGTGTGGCGGAGGCGGTTTGGTTAACGGTGAGGTCGTAGAGCTGAGTATCGTCGACACCTGTTCCGAGGACGCGCACGTAGTAGGTCCCGGTGGTCGGGATGACGTACCCGCTGGTTGACTCTGGGCTACCAGCACTGGTGTCGTCAACCGTTCTCAACACTCCGCCGGTGTTGCGAATCTCGAACGAGAGGTTTTGCAACGCGAGCGAGTTGAGCATGGTGCCAGCGCTGCACGACTGACCTGACTCTGGCCCCTCGAGGTAGGTGCGCCCGTTCGGCGCGACCGTGACATCGAGGGTGTCGCCCGCTGTGCCTGAGAACTGGAACCAGTCTTCGTCGCTCGTGCTGTCCATACTCAGCTGGAGTTCGGTTTGACCTCCAGGTGGGGTCAAAGGGTCGAGTGCTGTCGCTGCGCTGGCAGTGTCGTTGGGGGCGTTGATCACTTCAAAGCGGTCGCCGTATGCCCGCTGGACTCCACGAATGTCGTCGTGCTGCAGGCCGATGAATGCTGAGGAGAGGAATGGCTCCATCAGCTTGGTCTGGTTGACCGGGCAGACGTGGCTGAGGCCTGCGCCATGGCCGTGCTCATGCGAGAAAACGTTGTGGAATCCTGTCGTCAAGGCCAGCCCAGCGAGGTTGTCGGTGTCGATCTTCATGTCGCCGCCGTTGTCCGGAAAGAAGTTGTAGGCGAGCGTGTTCGTCCCAGTGCTGCCGTCGATGTAGCAGCCACCGATGCGGATGTCACCTTGGACGTTGTCGATGCCGGGGCTGCTGGGGGTGAGCCCCCAGGTCGTGGCCGGAGCTGTTTCGAGGGGTGTGCCGTTCGCGTCGAGCGGCACGGCCGGCGTGTAGACATTGCCGGTGAGCTGGGACCAGTCGGCCCAGACCTTTTCCATTTCGGCCTGCCAGTTTCCCGGACCGTAGGCGGTGTCAAGTTTTGCCACCAAGTTGCTGGAGCAGTTGGGCTCGCCGGACAGGCCGATGACCAGCGTGCCGTCGGGGATGATGCTCCACGTCAACTCGAGCGCGTCGCCCTGCAAACGACCGCCGTTGTTCTTGGCGGTGTTGGCAGGATCCCAGTGTGCGGTCTGTCGCTGTTCGGCTGGGCGGCTTTGCGCCTCCGTCAGGGTGGCGAGCACGTCGTTGACATACTCGTAGTCCGGATCGTCACCGGCTTCGAATATGGCTCCGCTGAACGGGCCCGTGCCGCCGACGAGTGCGCTCGCTCCAATGGATTCAGTGGTGAGCGCCACTGGTGTCAACGACAGCAGGAGTGCGCCAACGAGGGTGAGTCGACCGCCCCGACCGATCACCGCGCCCCCGGCTGCTCGGAGCCAGTACTGTCCGCCGGTCGCCCGCATGTTTGACTCTCACGCACTGGCCGCTGCTCGGCAGCCTCCTTGCTCATGACCCAAGGGTATCCGTGAGAATGCCCAGCACCGAGATATTTTGACAGCACCGGGAAACCCTGACATTGCCGCCGTCGAGCCGATGTTGGCCTGGGTGACATCGTTCGGAAGGCCCTCGGGAGGAACGCATTGCTCGCGGCGCCAAAGCGCCGATGCTCGTTGATCAGTCGACCGAGCTGCTCACGTCTTGGCGGAGGCTGCGAGCGGTGGGGCCACACCGACCTCGAACTTTGAGATGAAGTGGTAGCGGTCGCCGCGAATGGTCGTGGTGCGCCACTCGATGGGGCGTCCCTTCGCTGTGCTGAGTCGTTCGAGAAAGAACGCTGCCTCACCACGGCGCATCTCGAGCAGTGTCCGTTCTGCTGGCTGGGGGTTCACCGGTGCAATCCGCTCCCATCCAGCGTCTGGCCGGACGCTGCAGCATCGTTCGAGTTCGTCGTAGAGCGCAGTGCGGTCAAAGTTGCTCGTGATGATCGGCCCCGCCACTGCCATTGGTAGCCAAGCCCGATCGAGTGCAAGCGCCTCATCGCCGGCGTACCGGATGCGTTCGAGGTAGAGCAGCGGAGCATCGGCTGGCAGGCCGAGTTGCCCGGCGATGGTTTCGTCGTTGCGTTCTTCGAGGGCCAGGACCTTGCTGCGCTGGGCGACGCCGGATGATTCGATCGACTCGAATAGGCTGTAGAGCGCTCCGAGCGGTTGTACGAACTCGCTGTGGTTGACAACGGTGCCGCGGCCGCGTTCGCGCCGGAGAATCCCTCGCCTATTGAGATGGCGAATCGACTCGCGGACGGTGTGCCTGCTGACTGCGTACTCTGCAACGAGCTCGCTGTCAGTCGGGAACCTGTTGTCAAACTCGCCCGCGTCGAGACGCCGCTTGAGCGCAGATTCGAGCTGCGCCCACAGAGGCATCGGGCTTTTTCTGTCAAGGGACATGGGATCCTCCGCCGACATCGGGATGACGTCAGAGTGATGTTTATCAGAACATCCGTACAAACAGACTCTACGTGAAGCAAAGGCACGCTGAGCCCATGTTGACTGGCAATCTACATGTACGTATATTCGTTCATATGGTCGAAGAGAGCGAACATCAGCATGAAGTTCATGCAGTACTCCCTCGTGTGTTTCTCGCAAGCCGGATACCTCATCGGTAATGAAACAACGGGTCGAACGGTGGTCGTTGATCTGCGCCGAGACATCGACGAGGATGCTGCTCCGCAGGCGCTCACGCTCGACGAAACAGACGCCGAGTTCGCCAGCGCTACGATGCCATCGATGGAATCCAGCGGCGAGCTCGGCTACTTCGATGCGCTCACCGACGACGGTTTACGCCACGCACTGAACAAGCCCTGGTCAGACCCCGACCGTGGTCGCATGCTTCAGCAGCTCGGCGCCCTGATGTCGCTCCTCCCGCCGCCTCCGGCTCGGGTGCTCGACCTTGGTTGTGGCACCGGTTGGCTGAGCTGGATTTTGCAGTCGAGTGGCTATCACGTCACCGGAGTCGACATCGCTCCTCGGGCCGTCGAATTGGCCCAGGCGTACGTTGCACAGATGGCGATGCCTGACCACATCGAGGTCGGCGTCCCGGTGTTCCTCGCATCGCCGGCCGATGCGTTGCCGTTTGACTCCGAGTTCGACGCAGCAATCTTCTTTGACTCGTTGCACCACGTGCCTGACGAAAGATCGGCGATTACCGCGGTCGCCAGGGCGCTCAAGCCGGGCGGCGTGTTGTTGACCTCCGAGCCCGGCCGCGGTCACGCCGCGGCGTCAGCCGCCGTGGTCGAAAAGTTCGGTGTCACCGAGCGCGATATGCCGGTCGGCCGAATCCGCAAGGCGGGCGAGGCAGCAGGCCTCGTGCACGTGGCGACATTGTCGCGTGCCGACGAGTTGGGTTCGCACCTGTATGGCTGGTTGGGCAAGCCGCTTACCTTGCGTTCGTGGCTCCTGAATCGTTCACCGCTGCGAATTGTCAAGCAGTTCATCACGAGCGAGGTCAGGCGCCTCGACAACGGCATCGTCGTCATGCGACGGCCCGAGGCGTAACTCCCGGTGGCAGGTGTACTTGCAATCTTGGGTGCAGCCGCCGAAGATCGTGAAGGATGATGCGTTCAATCGATCTCAATGCTGATCTCGGCGAGGGATATGGCCCGTGGTCGATGGGCGACGACGCAGCCATGCTCGGGATTGTCACCAGCGCGAACATCGCGTGTGGCGGGCACGCCGGCGACCCGGACACGATGTTCGACACCCTCGCCGTCGCCGGCAAGAACAACGTGGTGGTAGGAGCACACCCTGGCTACGCCGACCGAGCTGGCTTCGGCCGCCGCATCATCCCCATGTCGCCCGATGAGATGGCCCGTATGATCGCGGCGCAGATCGGTGCGTTGTCCGCGATCGCTCGCCTGGTGGACGTTGACGTGCGCTACGTGAAAGCCCACGGCGCCCTCGCGAATCTGGCCGCCGGTGACGGTGCCGTCGCTCGGGTGCTCGTCAACACCGTTCAGCAGGTCGACGAACGGCTGGCGATCCTGGCCATCTCCGGCACCGAGATCGAACGTGCGGCCCGCAGTGCCGGTGTCCAGGTGTTTTCCGAAGTGTTTGCCGATCGCGGTTACCAGGCCAGTGGTCAATTGGTTCCGCGTCGTCAACCTGGTGCGCTGATTCACGACCCCGCAGAGGCGGTTGACCGGCTACTCGGATTTCTTGAAACGGGCCTGATGCCGGTGGTCGACGGAGCACCGATTCCGTTGGCGGCCGACTCGGTCTGTGTCCACGGCGACTCGCCGGGTGCCGTGGACATGACGACACAACTTCGTTCGCGTCTCCTCGCCGCTGGCGTCGAGTTGCGGAGCTTTGCTGCCACGTCGTGAACCGATTTGCTCCGGTCGGCGACAGCGCGCTGCTCATCGAACTTGCATCCGAGTTCACCGAGGAGGCCAACCGTCAGGTCGTTGCCCTCGACCAGGCAATCAACAGTGCGATCGGCGAGGGTCGCGTCGTCGGCATTCTCGAAACTGTGCCGGCGTATGTCAGCGTGCTGATCGTCTTTGATCCGCTCGTCACCGATCACGACGCCGTACGCGCAGCGATCGACCTGCTCGACACCACGGGCGCAGCGGTGGTCGAGCCGAGCCGTCACCATGTTGCGGTTTGCTACGACCTTGGGGTCGCTCCCGACCTCGAAACAGTCGCTGCGACGAGCGGGCTGAGCCCGGACGGCGTGGTCGAGGCGCACCTCTCCGGTTCGTACCGAGTGGTCATGTATGGCTTCGCTCCCGGCTATGCCTATTTATCAGGTGTGCCAGATTCGATCAACGTGCCCCGCAAGCAGCAGTCGGTCCGTGGCGTTCCTACGGGCAGCGTGATCATTGCTGGCGGACAGTGCTTGATCACCACAATCGAGATGCCGACCGGCTGGTCGGTGATCGGCCGCACGCACTTCCGAGTGCTCCCCGAGCAGTCCAGCGCACCGTTTGCCTTTCGACCGGGCGACGAGATCGTGTTCGATCGAATCACACTCGACGAGTACAAGGCGACGCCATGAACACGGCATCGCTGCGTGTCGTCGCGGCGGGTCCACTCGTCACGTTCCAAGACGGCGGCCGTCTCGGGCATCTTCGGTACGGAATTCCCGCATCCGGACCGATGGATCGGACTGCGCACGCCATAGCGAATGTTGTGCTCGGCAACCCGGCTGGCGCGACCACTGTCGAGGTGTCGCGTGCTGGCGCATCGTTCGAATGCGTCGGGTCGAGCATGACGGTCGCAGTCGTTGGTGGGAGGCTCCGCACCTCGGTGAATGGTGCAGCGGTTGGGGCGAACATCGTGGTGACACTCGTGCCGGGCGATCAGCTCACCATTGCTTCCGGGCCGAGCGGTAGCTGGGCCTACCTGGCTGTTGCCGGTGAACTCGTTGCACGACGATGGCTCGGGAACACGGCAACACACTCGCTGTCCGGGCTGGGTGGAGGCCACGTGACTGCCGGCGTCGACGTCGGGGTATCAGCGGCGCGAGTGGCTCCGCTTCTCGACGGTCCGGTGGCAATCTTCCCGGGCAATGTTCTCAGCGACGGCGCCGTTCGGATCGTTCTTGGCCCGCAGGACCATCGGTGTACCGCCGAAGCTCTGCAGCATTTTGTCACGGTCCCATTCGCGCTCACCGAAGGGTTCGATCGGATGGGTGTGCGCCTCGATGGGCCGCATCTCGACCTCGATGCCGCGCTGTCGATTCCATCCGAGCCCATCGTCCGCGGCTCGGTGCAAGTGGCTGGTGATGGTGTGGCAACGGTGCTGCTCGCCGACCATCAGACAACCGGGGGGTACCCGGTTGTCGCCGAGCTTGCATACTCGTGCGGCTTCGTCGGAACCCACTACGGCGTACAGGTAAAACGGGTCGATCGCAAGGTTTTGTTCGACACCAATGAGGCCTTCAAGGGCTGCTGCGCGGGCGTGGCTGGTGTCGAGGCGTGATGATTCGGTTCTTGTTGCCGACAGTGCCTGGGAGGCAATGGTCAACGCAAGCGAAACAGCGATGATAGTCAGCACGGTTGTTGAGATCATTGCAACACCTCGGCGGCGGCGGTTCAGTTCACGGGTCAGCACCCTTGGTACTGTCACCGGCGTTCATGACTAAGCACGCACGTGCAACAGCGGCGAAGTTCGAGCGGTATTGGTGGCTTAAAACAAAGCGAAGGCCACGCTCCTGAAACAGGAGACGTGGCCTTCAACCCGAAAACGGGTGTGAGTGAACGCGCCGTTTAGCGCGTTTTGGATGGAGCGTTTAGAACAACGAGTAGTCGACGCCGAGGATGTCTGCAATTGCAGACTCGTGTAGTCCGGCTGGCAATTCCAGCCAGTCCAGTTCTTTCGTGTCGAGAAGTTCAGTCCACTCGCAAGCAAGTACGGACCCAACACCACAGAAAAACGAGGTGACGTCACCCAGGTAAGAAACCTGGACGGTCATCATCGTGTCGCTGCTGGCAAGCTGTACACCCCACTGGAAGTATTCATCCCAGTGACGCTTCTCGCTTGGCGTGTCTCGTGCAGAGATACCTGTGTTGGGGTAACCAACCAGGTTCGTCATGTCGTCACCGACTGCAGTGGTGAACATGACGTCCACGTTTGCGTCGGTAGCTGCACGGAACTTTCCGTTTACTGAGCCCACTGATTCGAAAGTTGCGGGCCCAAATTGGCCAACAGCTCCCGTTGCAGCAACATTCACGTCGCCAACGAAGGCACCGCCAGTAGCGATGTCAAGGTAGGTGATCGTGTGCAGCAAACCGGCAGAATCTCCACCGGAGATCGGCCCCAGCGGGAAATCTTCGAGATCCACGTCGATACCGGAAAGCTGTTCAGCAATCCAGCGGGCTTGAATGTTTGCTGCAATGGCGTCAGCCCGGCTGCGGTCGAAACCGTAACGGGCAGGGGTTTCATCCCAGAAGGAGAAGCCCGTAGATGTTCCATTAGCTGCGAGTGCGTAGTAGTTACCAGGAAGTTCCTGGTCGCCTGTTCCGTACTGCTTGATAGCCCAACCGCCGGTGCGGTCATCGTTGACGTTGATGTCAGGTGATGCCGTGGTAGCGGCGTCGGGCTTGGCCAGAGCTTCGATGGTCACCGTTTCCAGCTGGGCCGGAGTTTCGATGGTCACCGTTTGCAATGCCGCGATTGGCGTTGCATTGTTTTGTGGTTCAGAGAGAAGCGTTGCTTCAGTCGTTGCTGTGGTTGTCCAACCTGCGCCGCCCAAAAGGGCAACAAAGATCATTACCGCGAGAACGCGGCTCTTGTTGATTTTGAGACGACCCATGGTCGACCCCCTTTGCTGTGAGTTGCTTGTGACCGGCGGACGCCGGTCTTCGTGCAACTCACAGTCGGGGTGGGTCGGCTTCACGCAAGCCGCTCAAAAAGACGCCGCCGCTCAGCTGTCTCTGACTCACCAGCACGGTGAGGTGAAGCGCTGACACCGCCGCGCTGAAGCCGGCAAAGAAAGGGCCCGCTGGGCGCAATGGGCGACGTTGCTCACGCCGAGCCGCAGAGCTGGCTCACTTGACGATCTCTCCACCACCGCACTCGACGCAGGGAGACAACGCTCAGTTATGGACCGCTGCTGCAAGCCCCCGCCGGCCTTCGTCAGTCGTGAACGCTCACCTGCGAACGTCCTCTTGCTTTGACCTGCGTTGAGGGGAAAGCGGCGA
>CALCXK010000114.1 GCA_937905835.1 uncultured Ilumatobacter sp.
CACGGTGATGGTCACGGTGATGGTCACGGCGATGGTCACGGCCCGCATGAGTCCGGCAAGCTGATCCTTGTTCCGATCGTCGTTCTGGCCGTCCTGGCACTCACCGCTGGATTCGCCAACCCCACGCCGCTCGCCGGTGACGCCTTGGGGCTCAACCTCGGTGAAGGTGTTGAGCTCATCAAGGAGTACGTCGAGCCCCGGGCCCAAGCTGTCTCCCTCGATATCGCTGCCGGTCATGCAGGCGAATCGGTGCAGTTGCTTGAGCCGAGCTTTGTGCCTGCCGCCGGTGACAAAAAAGATGGCTGTGGTCGCTCGACTCCGGAAGTCGGCACTGTCTGCTACTTCCCGGCGGTGTCGCATGCCGTTCCAACGCTCAGTAAAATCCTGCTGTCGCTCGGTGTCGTAGCCATTGGCTACGCCGCTGCGATCGGGTTCTGTATTGCCTTCTACAAGAACAAGCATCCGAAGCTGGTCGGCCTGACCGAGCGTTCCCGCGTCGCTCGTGGGGGATACCTGTTCCTCAAAAACAAGTACTACCTCGATGCGCTGTACCAAAATGTTTTCGTCTACTTCGTCTCCCGTCCGCTCGCCAAGGCCACCTACTGGTTCAACCAGAACGTGATTGACGCAGCAGTCGACGGCGTTGGCGCCGGCGGCAAACGCGCTGGTGAATTCGTCTACAAGAACATCGACCAGAAACTCGTCGACGGTGCAGTCAATGCATCGGGCACCGTCGCGTCGGAGACCGGCCGCGGCCTCCAGCCCATCCAGTCGGGCCGAGTCAACCATTACGCATCGCTCCTCTTTGGCGCCGCCGCTGTTGGCGCCATTGTCCTCGTCATCCTCAACGTGAGCTGAGAGAAATAGAATCATGGAAACACTGACAGATCAAAACTTTTTGCTGACGCTCGGCACCTTCTTGCCGCTCGTCGGCGTGCTGGTGATGATGCTCTGGCCCAAGGACGACGAGTCCGGCGTCAAGAGTGTCGGCATCGCCACTGCGGGGGCAACGCTGCTCGTGGGCATCTACACGCTCACACAGTTCGACTACTCACAGAGCGAGAAGATGCAGTTCGCCGTCGACGCCGAGTGGATCGAAGTGATTCGAGCCGGTTACACGATCGGCCTTGACGGCATCAGCCTTCCGTTGTACTTCCTGTCGATGTGCGTCACGTTCCTCGTGATGGTCTACACCTGGGACAACATGCCTGATGCAGGCAACCCCAAGGCGTTCTACATCTTGATGCTTGTGCTGCAGACCGGTATGGCCGGCACCTTCATCAGCCAGGATCTCATCCTGTTCTTCGTCTTCTTCGAAGTCGTTCTGCTCCCGATGTACTTCATGATCGGTGTCTGGGGCGGCGAAGATCGCCAGTACGCCTCGCTGAAGTTCTTCCTCTACACGATGTTCGGCTCGGCGTTTATGCTCGTCGCCTTCCTCGCCCTCTTCTTCCAGACCGGCGGCGAGAGCTTCGGATTCGCCTACCTCATAGAGATGGGCGCCAGCGTCGACCGCGACGTGCAGATCTGGATCTTCGCGGGCATGTTCCTCGGGTTTGCGGTCAAGGTGCCGATGTTCCCGTTCCACACTTGGCTGCCCGATGCTCACACTCAGGCACCCACGCAGGGCTCGGTCATCCTGGCTGCGATCTTGCTCAAGTTGGGAACCTATGGCTTCGTCCGCATCGCCATTCCAATGTTGCCCGAAGGAGCAAAGGCGTGGGCCCCGGCCATTGCGATTCTCGCCGTCATTGGCATCATCTACGGCGCCCTCGGGTGCCTGGCGCAGACCGACATGAAGCGCCTGATCGCGTTTTCATCAGTTGCTCACATGGGCTACGTGATGCTCGGCATCTCGACGCTCACCGAGTTTGGCATTAACGCTGCGCTGTTCGGCATGGTCGCTCACGGTTTGATTACGGGCATGCTCTTCTTCGTTGCTGGTTCGGTCAAACACCGTTTCCACACGCTCGAAATCAGTCGTCTTGGAGGCATGCTCATCCAGATGCCGAAGATGGGCTGGATCCTCGGCTTTGCAACGATGGCTTCCCTCGGCTTGCCCGGTCTTGCAGGCTTCTGGGGTGAATTTCCCGCCATCCTCTCGGCGTACCAGCCAGGGTTCGGTCTGAACGAAGTGCTCTTCCGGGTCTGCATGGTCATCGCAGCTCTCGGTACCGTGCTGGCCGCGGCCTATCTTCTTTGGCTCTACCAGCGCGCCGCCTTCGGCCAGCCGAAGGAAGAGTTCTCCGGTGGCGCAGCACACAGCCTGAGCGCCGGGGCCAGTGAGCACGCTGACGCCGATCACGACTCCGACATCCGCGACGTGCAGCCCACCGAGTGGATGGCCTGGACGCCGTTCCTCATCGCCATCGTCGTCTTTGGTGTGTATCCGCAGCTGATGTTCAAGGTGATGGACCCTGCAGTCACCCAGATGGTTCACACCCTCGGGAAGTCACTGGGCTGATGCTCGCTTCCCTCTTCGCACAAGCGACCGACTGGGTCGCGCCAACGATCGATTGGCATGCCATCGCGCCTGAGCTCGTGCTCGTCGTCGGCATCAACATCATCCTGCTGCTTGATCTCAGCCTTGCCGACGCGAAGAAATGGATGCTGGCCACACTCACGGGATTCGTCATGCTCGGGGCACTCGTCCCGGTCGTCACGCTCTTTGTGATCGGTGACGACTCCCGGTCGATGTTCGGCGGTCGCTATGTGATCGACGAGTACGCACTTGTCCTCAAGGGGTTCTTCTTATTGGTTGCCTACGTGGTGATCTTGATGAGCCAGACCGAACTTGAAGAGGGCAGCTACTACCAGGGTGAGTTCTACGTCTTGATGCTGTGCTCGGTGCTCGGCATGGTGATGATGACCTCATCGCGTGACCTCGTCTCGATCTTCGTCGCACTCGAACTGTTGTCCATCCCGGCCTACATGTTGGCTGCCTGGAACAAGCGCAATCCCAAGTCGAACGAAGCGGGCATGAAGTACTACCTGCTCGGCGTGTTCGCCTCGGCGATCATGTTGTACGGCATGAGTCTGCTGTTCGGCGCAACCAACTCGACGCTGCTCACCGAGATCGGTGCCACGCTGGTCGACGGCAGCCTGAGCGGCATCGAAGTCGTCGGGGTCGTGTTCATCATCTCCGGATTCGCCTTCAAGATCTCGGCGGTCCCGTTCCATACGTGGGCGCCTGACACGTACGAAGGTGCGCCGACACCGGTCACTGCGTTTTTGTCGGTGGCCTCGAAGGCCGCCGGCTTCGTCGCACTCGTGACGATCATCTACTTGGCCTTTCCGAACGCCTCGGACGTGTACCAGCCGTTCATCTGGGTCCTGGCGGCACTGACAATGACGGTCGGCAACGTGCTCGCCCTTCGCCAAACCAACATTGTCCGCATGCTGGCGTACTCATCGGTCAGCCAGGGTGGCTTCATCCTGATGCCGCTGGCGTTCGCCGGTGAGGCCAATGCGTCGGGTTCCGCCCTCAACGCTGTGGTCGTCTATCTGCTCGTTTACGGCTTCATGAACCTGGGTGCGTTCGCCACCGTGATTGCCGTGAGCCGCAAGACTCGCAGCGGTGAGATCTCCAGCTTCGGTGGTCTCTTCGGATATGCACCTGGCATGGCTGTTCTGGTCACGGTGTTCTTTGCGTCGCTCGCCGGCATCCCACCGCTCGGTGGCTGGTTCGCCAAGTTCAACGCTTTCAAGGCCGTGCTCGACGCTCAGAACAGTTGGGCGTACGTGCTGGCTTCGATCGCTGCGGTCAACACGGTCATCTCGGCTGCGTACTACATGAAGGTGCTCCGTACCGTCTGGATGGACGAAGCCCCTGACGGCGACACGAGCCCGATCAACACGCCCAGCCCGATCAAGGCTGCGCTCGGACTCACCCTCGTCGGCACCCTCGTCGTCGGTGTGTACCCACAGTCGGTTGCCAACTTCGGCGACCTTGAAGACCTCACGGGCACCACCGAACTGGTCGTCGGCGCCGGCTGAAACCGCCGAGCAGTGTTCAACTGACGCGCGACTGGCCTGTTCTCACGCGCCGCACCCGACTTTCATGTGAGTGATTCCGGCATCGTTGCCCGCTTCTGCTCACGCAAAACACACGAACGCCAGCGGTCAGAAGTCAGCGTCGAACGATGCGATGGCGCTCGCCAGTGCAGCGAGGGTGATCGGCCCGGCGACGCCGTCGACGGTCAGATTGCTGTCCTCCTGGAATCGGCGGACACCGCCAGCGGTTCCCGGGCCGAACAGCCCGTCATCAGCACCGGTGGGCAGGAGCCCGAGCGTGATGAGATCGCCTTGCAACTGTTTCGAACGAGGTCCTTTGACGCCGAATTTGAGCGTGCCCTCGGCAGGCTCATCGACGAAGACGAGTTCGGTCGTCGTCGGCGGCACCGTGGTCTCGGATGAAACCGTCGTTGTCGGTTCGGTCGACGTCGTTGCTGAGACCGTGGTCGACGTCGTTGCGGTGATGACGGTAGTGGTTGATGGCACTGATGTCGTCGGATCGGCAATGGCCGAGATCGACGGGCGCGTGTCGCCGCCGGTCGGGGCACCGGGAACTGCTACATCACTCCGAGGGCCGGCTCCGCAGGCTGCCAATATTGCGATGGTCGCACCCCACAATCCGACTGTCCGCAAGCAGCTCACCTTGATAGCTTGCCTCACGGGGACGGCGAGCGTCCTGCGCATTCGGAAATATCCACCGATTCGCTCTGCAGCAGACGATCTCGGTCGCTTTTCGGGAAGACTCTGCCGGGTGGTGCCCTTCGACGAGTTCATGCAAGATGCGCTGTATGGCGAGGCAGGATTTTACACCAAGCCGGACGGAGGACATGCCGGTCGTCGTGGCGACTTCTTGACGTCGCCCGAGGTCGGGCCGCTCTTCGGCGCGGTCGTTGGCAACTACCTCGACGCCGTCTGGACGCGCATCGGTGAGCCGGCTGAGTTCACGGTGGTCGACGTCGGTGCGGGCCCCGGGACGCTTGCCCGTTCGATCGCCGCGGCGAAGCCGCGCTGCTTCGATGCCATGCGGTTCATCGCTGTCGAACTGTCGGCGGGTCAGCGTGACCGTCACCCTGCAAACATTGAATCGACCGCGTCGATGCCGGTTGAACCGTTCGATGGCGTGGTGATTGCGAACGAGTTGCTCGACAATCTTCCGTTCCGTCTGGCTGTCTTCGACAACGGTTGGCGTGAGGCCTACATCGACTGTGATGCCGACGGTCGCCCGATTGAGACTCTCTCGGCGCCCTTCGATCCGATACCCTCGCAGCTCCTCCGGACGGCGACGCTCGGTGCCCGGGTCCCGTTGGTCGAGCAGGCGCGCGAGTGGGTCGAAGCTGCGCGGCAACTCGTTCGCAACGGGACGGTGCTCGTCTTCGACTACGGAGTGCCGCTGACCGCCGAGCTCGCTCAGCGGCCCTGGCGTGACTGGCTCCGGACCTACCGTGGCAACGAGCGCGGGGGGCATTACCTCAGCGCGCCCGGCAGCCAGGACATCACGACCGACGTCCCGTTTGATCAACTGCCAGAACCTGATGCGCTCCGATCCCAGGCACAGTTTCTTCAGCTGTGGGGGATCGACGACCTGGTCGACGAGGGCAAACGGATCTGGCAAGAGCAGGCGGCCCGGCCCGGCCTCGAGGCACTGAAGATGCGCAGCCGAGTCAGCGAATCAGAAGCGCTCCTCGACCCATCGGGCCTCGGGTCGTTCCTCGTCGCCGAGTGGCAGGCCTGAATCGAGCGCATGGGGGCGCTCTGGGAGTCTGGCGGCTGACCTGTCTGATCTACGATCAGTTGCATGAGTGACGAGCAGCACGACGCCATCGACGCCCTTGCTTCGGAGAACCGGACGTTTCCACCGTCCGACGCCTTCAAGGCTGACACCCTGGTCGCCGGTACGGAACTCTATGACGAAGCCAACGCCGACGACGAGGCGTTCTGGGCCCGCCAGGCGAGCGAACTCGTCGAGTGGTTCGAGCCATGGGACACCGTGCTCGATTGGCAGTTGCCCTACGCCAAGTGGTTTGAGGGCGGCACGCTCAACGTGGCGCACAACTGCCTCGATCGGCACGTCCATGCCGGTCACGGTGGCAGGGTTGCCATTCATTGGGAAGGTGAGCCCGGCGACACGCGGACGATCACGTATCAGGACCTGCTCGACGAAGTCTGCCAGTTCTCCAATGCGTTGAAGCACCTCGGCGTCGAGAAGGGCGACCGGGTCAACATCTACCTTCCAATGATTCCGGAGGCAGTAGTTGCGATGCTCGCATGCGCCCGCATCGGCGCCGCGCATAGCGTCGTCTTCGGGGGGTTCTCGAGCCAATCGCTCAGCGACCGTATCAACGACGCCGAAGCCAAGGTGCTGATCACCGCCGACGGCGGCTACCGGCGCGGCGAGGTCTTCCCGCTCAAGCCTGCTGCCGACGAGGCCTGCGAATCGACGCCGACGATTGAGCACGTCGTTGTGGTCAAGCGTGGTGGCAACGATGTCGACATGGCCGAGGGCCGTGACCACTGGTACCACGACCTCCTCGACGGCGCGTCTACCGACTGTCCCGCCGAGCCGATGGAAGCCGAACACCTCCTCTTCCTTCTCTACACCTCGGGCACGACTGGCAGGCCAAAGGGCATCATGCACACCACCGGCGGCTATCTCACCCAGGCCACCTATACGCACAAGTACGTGTTCGACCTCAAGCCCGAGACCGACGTGTTCTGGTGCACCGCCGACGTCGGCTGGATCACCGGCCACAGCTACATCGTGTACGGGCCACTGTCGAACGGTTGCACCCAGGTGATGTACGAGGGTGTCCCCAATTTTCCGGGCAACGACCGTTTCTGGGAGCTTGTCGAGAAGTACGGCGTCACGATCTTTTACACCGCACCCACGGCGATCCGTACCTTCATGAAGTGGGGTGCTCAAGAGCCAGCGAAGCACGACCTCTCGTCGTTGCGGCTACTTGGGACGGTCGGTGAGCCGATCAACCCCGAAGCGTGGATGTGGTATCACGACACGATCGGCGGCCGACGCTGCCCGATTGTCGACACCTGGTGGCAGACCGAAACAGGCGGCATCATGATCAGCCCGCTGCCTGGAGCGACCACCACGAAGCCGGGCTCGGCGACGTTCCCACTGCCGGGTGTGTCGGCTGAACTCGTCGACGACGATGCGAACGCGGTTTCCCTGGGCGGCGGCTACCTGACGCTCACGCGTCCGTGGCCCGGCATGCTCCGCGGTATCTGGGGTGATGCCGAGCGATACCAGGAAACGTACTGGTCACGCTTCGAAGGCCGCTACTTTGCCGGGGACGGCGCCAAGCTCGACGACGACGGATACCTCTGGCTCCTCGGGCGCGTCGACGATGTCATGAACGTGTCAGGGCACCGCATCTCGACCACAGAGGTCGAGTCGGCGCTCGTGTCGCACCCGGCAGTGGCCGAGGCTGCGGTCGTCGGTGCTTCCGATGAAACGACCGGCCAGGCGATCATCGCGTACGTGATCCTGCGTGAAGGAGAGGATGCCAACGAGCAAGAGCTCCGGAATCACGTCGCCGGCGAGATCGGAGCGATTGCTAAGCCGAAGCGGGTCTACATCACACCTGACCTGCCAAAGACCCGTTCGGGCAAGATCATGCGCCGACTGCTTCGTGATGTGGCCGAAGGCCGGAACATCGGTGACACCACCACGCTCGCCGACAGTTCGATCATTGACGAACTCCAGGCGAAAGCTGCCGCGTCGACCGACGACTGACCGGCCGGGGGAGCGATCAGTCGCGGAAATTGTTGAACTGCAGTGGAATGCCGATGTCTTCGGCCTTCAGTAGTGCCATCACTTCTTGGAGGTGATCGCGTTTTTTGCTTTGCACGCGGATCGATTCGCCCTGATTCGAACTGGAGACGCCCTTGGGACCCTTCTCCTTGATCGCCTTGTTGATCAGCTTCGCCTTCTCTGAGCTGATGCCGGACGAAATGGTCATCACCTGACGAACGGTGCTGCCGGAAGCCTCCTGGACATTGCCGTAGTCGACGCCCTTGAGTGAGACGCCGCGTTTGACGAGCTTTTCTTCGAGCACGATGCGCAGTGCGTCGAGACGGTCGTTGGAGACGGTGGCCATCGTGATGGCGGTGTCGTTCTGCTCGATCGACGAGTTGGTGTTCTTGAAATCGAACCGCTGGCCGATCTCGCGCTGGGCCTGATCGACCGCATTTTTCACCTCTTGGTCATCGACTTCGGACACAACGTCAAAACTTCCCATCCCCCGAGAATACCGGTTGTCGGATTCCCGACGCGATGGGTACGCTGCAAAAGCCTTGTTCGTCGGTTTCAGCCGATGTGCAGGGACCAATTGAGGGTCGGTGCCCGAGCGGCCAAAGGGAGCAGGCTGTAAACCTGCCGTCGTAGACTTCGAAGGTTCAAATCCTTCTCGGCCCACCAATTTGAGAGCCCGTCAGCTTCGGCTGGCGGGTTCTTGTCGTTTTCTGGCCGTTCGACCGGTACGCCCGTGTCCATACACTTGCTGCGGTGAGTGACCTTGACCGATTCATCGCTGCTTTCGACGTCGATAACCCGGCGTTCATTGCTGATCCGTACCCGGCACTCGATGCGCTGCGCGAGGCCACGCCGATCTTCTGGAACGAAGCGACGGGCCAATGGATGTTGACTCGCTTCGAGGATGTTTCGGCAGCGCTGAAGAACCGGGCCCTGGGACGCGACTACGCGCACCGGTACACACACGAAGAGGTAGGTCGGTCAGGGCCGGATCCCGAGTGGACGAAGTTCAACGAGCACGAGCGTTGGTCGCTGCTGTGCCTTGAGCCGCCGGATCACACCCGTCTCCGTCGACTCGTCTCGAAAGTTTTCACCCCGAGCGCAGTCGCTCGTCTTGGCGGCCCGATCGCCGCGATTTCTGATGAGTTGCTCGACGAGTGCGCCGGCGCTGAAACGTTCGATCTGCTTGCCGACTACGCACAGCCGTACTCGGTGGCGGTCATCTGTTCACTGCTCGGCATCCCGCGTGCCGACACCCAACTCCTCCTCGCCTGGTCGCACGCGATCGTCAAGATGTATGAGCTCTCGGCATCGGATGAGGTCAAGCAGGCAGCAGACAAGGCTGCGGGTGAGTACATCGACTACACACGAGCGCTCATTGCCGACAAGCGTGCCCATCCAGACGGACTCCTCCTGTCTGAACTGGTGCAGGTCGAAGACGGTGGAGTGACACTGACCGAAGACGAGATCATCTCGACGACGATGGTGCTCGTCGAGGCCGGCCACGAAGCGACGGTCAACACGTTGGGGAATGGTTTTCGGGCGCTGATGCAGCACCGAGACCAGTGGCACCGCGTCGTTCAGCACGATGTCACTCCGGCATCTGCGGTTGAGGAACTTCTGCGGTTTGATGCGCCGCTCCAGATGTTCGAACGCTGGGTACTCGAAGCCGGCACCGAGATCGCTGGTCAGCCCGTGCAGGTCGGCGACGAGATCGCGATGCTGTTCGGTGCGGCCCAGCGCGACCCGCGCCGCTTCGACGATCCGACCAGATTTGACGTCGGCCGGAACGACCCGAGCCACATCGGCTTCGGCGGCGGCATCCACTTCTGTATCGGGGCACCGCTTGCCCGCCAAGAGCTGATCCGCTCCGTCGAAGGAATTGCTGCCCGCTTCCCGGGCCTTCGGCTCGTCGATGAGCCGATGTACCACCCGACCTTCGTGATCCGCGGGTTGACGGGCCTCACCGTTGCGACTGGCTGAGCGGTCTCGCCACCCGGGGAGATCGCCGGCGACATCAGTTTCGTCGTCGCCCTACGAATCTGGCACGAGTTCAGAGCATCTTTTGCATGACCGCGGTGCTCAGCCATCGGTTGAACTTGCGACCCACTTCCTTTTCGACACCAACCAGATCGAAACCGCATGCCCCATGCAGAGCGAGCGAGGCGTCTGAGCCGGCCTCAATTCGGGCAATCATCGAATGAAAGCCACTCTCACGGGCGAGCTCAATGAGATGTTCCATGATCGTTCGGCCGATGCCGAGGCCGCCGTGGTCTCGCGAGACGTATACCGAGTTCTCAACCGTCGGCCGGTAAGCCGGACGCTCCTTGTAGGGCGAGAGCGAGGCGAAACCGACCACTTGTTCCTCACCGTCGGGGTTCTCCATGGTCGCAACGACCGCCGCGAAAGCACCCGATCGTTCGGTGAGCCAGTTGCGCTGTCCTTCGAGTGTGCGCGGCACAAGATCGAATGTGCTCGTGTGGTTCTCGACTTCGACGTTGTAGATCGCCAGAATTGCTTCAGCGTCGGCGAATGTTGCGAGCCGAATGGAGACCGTGGTTCGGTCGCCGGGTCGAAGTCCGCGAGGCGGCGGTTGAACGGGTGTGGACATACCCGCCGAACGTACTTCGTGTGACCCGCGAAACCGCGAGAACTTCGCGTGTCAATGGGAAACAGGCCGATACACTTGAGGGTCGGTTACGGCCCATGCCGTTCCCGAAGGGTGCCCGGAAACAAGAAAATTCTGGACGCCTCTCTGACGCCCTCTTAGCTCAGTTGGTAGAGCACAGCCATGGTAAGGCTGTTGTCGTGAGTTCGATTCTCACAGAGGGCTCGACCAAGTGGTCGGGGAAACCCGTTCGCGTGCCAGAAGCATCAAGAGTGCCCGGAAAATCGGGTTCGCATGGCGGCGTAGCTCAGTTGGTCAGAGCATCCGGCTCATAATCGGAAGGTCCTCGGTTCAAGTCCGAGCGCCGCTACCAACATTACATCCAGGAAAACCACGTAGAGGAAGCACATGAGCAAAGTAAAGTTCGAGCGGGATAAGCCGCACGTGAACATTGGCACTATGG
>CALCXK010000115.1 GCA_937905835.1 uncultured Ilumatobacter sp.
CTCGACGTGGCGGGGCCACGTGAGGTAGCGCTCGACGTAGACCTCGTCGCGACCGAAGAACGCAAGCGCCTCGCGCTGCGCGCTCGCAAAGGCGTCATCGACTGCGTCGGCGTTCTTGACGACTTTCATGCCGCGTCCGCCACCACCGAAGGCAGCTTTGATGACGGCCGGCCAACCGTGCTCGTTGCCGAAGTTGCGAATGTCGTCGGGGCCCTGTGCGAATTCGGTGGTGCCAGGAACGATTGGAGCGCCGCCGCGAACTGCTGCGAGACGGCTCGACACCTTGTCGCTCATCTCGTCCATCGCCTCTGGCGGTGGGCCGATGAACTCGACGCCCATCTCGCCGATTGCTCGAGCGAAGTCGGGGTTCTCGGAGAAGAAACCATAACCCGGGTGTACGGCGTCAGCGCCGCTCTCGCGGATGGCGTTCAACACCGCCTCGGTGTTGATGTAGCTCTCCGCTGCGGTCTGGCCGCCGAGCGCGTATGCCTCGTCGGCGAGCCGCACATGCAGGCTGTCTCGATCAAGCTCGGAGTACACCGCAACGGTGGCGATACCCATCTCTCGGGCGGCACGGATGACACGGACGGCGATTTCGCCTCGATTGGCGATCAGGATCTTCTTCAGCACGAGTGCCAATGTAGAGGGCGTGGCAGCCACACCAAGCATTTGGAAACTTCGAGAGGTCACCCAAACCGGGAGCACCAACACGGATCTCTTGCGGTCGGCAGAAGCTGGCGAGATTGGTTATCGCACCGTTTTACGAACGGACCACCAGACAGCAGGACGGGGCCGCCTCGATAGGCGATGGGATGCGCCGGCGGGAGCGAACCTGTTGGCCTCGATGTACCTCGATGTGGCGGCGTCGAAAGCCGTTGACGCCATGCACCGCGTCGGCCTGGCCGTCGTGAATGCAGTGACCGAACTGGAGTCCACCGATTCGACGGTCGGTCTCAAATGGCCCAACGACGTGCTCCTTCAGGGAACGAAGCTCGCCGGAGTTCTTGCACAGCAATCGACCAGTGCGCCAGGAATCGTCGTCGGATTCGGCGTGAACGTCGGTTGGGCGCCGCCTGGCGCGGCTCGGGTCCACGACCTCGACACGTCCGTTACTCCGGCGTCGCTCCTGGAGCGGGTCCTCGTCGCGTTCGATGCGCTCCCTGATGACATCTCGACGTTGTACCGGGCGCGGCTGCAAACGCTCGGCCGCCGGGTCCGCGTGGAACTGCCGGGCTCGGTGAACGTGTCAGGTCAGGCAATCGGCGTGGATGCCGGTGGCCGGCTGATGGTCCGGCTCGACGACGGTCAGATACGTGCCTTCGACGTCGGCGATGTGGTCCATCTCCGCAGCGCTATCTGACGGATAACAGGCGTGGGTGCCGCTCACGCCGTGACCAGCAGCGTTAGCGTGCGGCCGATGCACCAGCACCCGCAGGGCGGTCTCTTCGACGAGATGCGTCGACGTTCTCGTCGACGGAACTCGGCGCCACTTGCCTTGGTTCTTGCGATCGTCGTCAGTGTAGTCGGCGCTGCTGGAGTGATCCGGGCCGCCAACCAGCGGACCGCTGATGTTCAACGGATCGAAGGGCTCGAAGACATCCTCGTCGCCGTCGACGGGCCGGCCGTCAATTATTTATTGATCGGCTCGGACTCGCGCGAAGGGTCCGACCCAGGAGCGTCCGATTTCGGGGGCATCGGTGACACCAACGCAGTCCAAGGACGGCGCAGTGACACGATCATGATCTTGCGTCAGGAGAAAGATGGCAACAGCGCCGCTTTGATGAGCATCCCGCGCGACCTGCTCGTCACCATTGCGGGGACCGGCAAGCAAGATCGCATCAACTCGGCCTACAACAAAGGCCCCGACGTCCTCGCCGCCACGATTACTCAAGAGTTGGGGATCCCGATCAATCACCTCGTCGACATCGACTTTTTCGGGTTCAAAGACCTGGTCGACACGGTGGGCGGCACCACGATCTGTTTCGAATTCGTCACACGCGATGGGAACTCTGGCCTTTTCCAAGAGCCGGGCTGCAACCTGCTCGATGGAGTCCAGGCGCTGGCCTACGCGCGATCGCGCAATTACGAGGAGTTCCGCAACGGCGAGTGGCGCAAGGACCCGACGGCCGACCTGGGTCGCATCGAACGGCAGCAGGCGTTCATCTCGACCACGGTCGCGGCCACACTCACCAAGCTGCAAGCCGACCCGTTTCTTGCACCTGAACTGATCGAATCGGTCAGTGGTTCGGTCCGGATCGACACGGGACTCGACCCGATCTCAGCGGCAGGCACGTTGCGCAAGGCGTTCTCGACGGGGCTCCTCACGTACCAGCTCGACGTGCGGGGTGAAACTTTTAATGGCAAGGCGATCCTGCGGCTCAACGATTCGTCGCAGCCGATCCTCGATTACTTCCGGGGTCGTGGCCCGGTTACGCCTGTTCCCGAGTAGTTGTGTATCCGTGAAGCTGATTGTCACGGGAGCCGCAGGCCAACTCGGAACCGATCTCGTCCGGTACGCGACCGGTGCTGGTGACGACGTGGTCGTTGCCGACCGGAGCAGACTCGACATCACCGATTCGGCGGCCGTCCGCTTGTTCGTCGAAACACATCGCCCCGACGCGATCATCAACGCCGCTGCGTACACCGCCGTCGATGCGTGCGAGACGAATCGTGAGCTTGCTCGTGCGGTCAACGCCGACGCAGTCGGTTCGCTGCAACACGCAGCTGATGCAGTCGATGCACATCTCGTCCACGTGAGCACCGACTACGTGTTCGACGGGAGGCTCGATCGGCCGTACGTTGAGGACGACACGCCGAACCCCCAGTCCGTGTACGGCATGACAAAACTTGAAGGTGAGGGCCTCGCGGGTGTCGGCGCATCGGTGGTTCGTACCTCGTGGGTGTGCGGTGAGCACGGCAACAATATGGTCAAGCTCGTCCTCCGTTTGGCCGGGGGTAACGCACCGCTTGCGTTCGTTGATGACCAACGCGGTTGCCCGACGTTCACTGCCGACCTCGCGCCGGCACTGCACCGACTGGCATCCGATCGTCACGCGGGCACGTTCCATCTCACGAATGCCGGAGCAGTGTCGTGGTACGAGTTTGTTGGTGACATTCTCGAAGCCGCAGGCCAGAGCCGAACACGCGTCACGCCCATTGGAACCGCCGACCTTGATCCGCCTCGCCCGGCACCGCGCCCGGCGAACAGCGTGCTCGACAATGCTGCGTGGCGGGCAGCGGGTCACCAACCATTGCGTGACTACCGCGAGCCGCTCGCCGAACTCGTTGCCCGACTGACCTGACTCGCACACCCCCGGACACGACCCCAGGTCTCGGTACACAGAGCGACCCGCGTTAACTTTGGCCCATGAGACCGTGGCGACCAGTTGGCGATGGCGAGTGGGTGGGGACCGACGCGAGCGAACGGTTTCCGATCTACACACGTGGCAACGCGGGCGAGGTCTATCCGGAGGTCTACCGACCGTTGAGCTTCTCGATCGCCCAGCGGGCCGGCGAGCAGGCAATGCGTAACGCCATATTGTCGAGCGGCATTATCCGCCCAGATGAACTCGACGACATTCCACTTTCGACCGGAGTCGGGAGTGGCGTGTTCGGCGGCTACGCCTACCTCAACTTGAGCGTTCAACGGCTCGTTGCTGCCCGCGTGCCCGGAGGCAGCTGGAGCGACGCCGACAATTCCTTCCTGGGTGCCGGTGACCCGCCGCCGCATGTACCGCTGCCAACCGAGAAGAATCGTCGCGCTGCGGTTGCGGCACTGCGGTACCTGTGGAGGTTGTCAGGTGTGACCGAGCTGCCGCAGTTGGCGCTCGACCAACGGATCGTCGACGAGTTTCTCGCTGGTTTGCCCGACCCGTCGAACGCAGCTGAGCATGATTTGCGCAGTTCGACGTTGGGTGTGACCGAACTGTTCATTCCGATGTTCGAGACGCATCTGAAGGTGTCATTCGCGGCCGGTGCGCTCATGGCCGTGTTGACGCAAATGTGCGAGAAACAACTGGGCGATGCTGAGATTGCTGTTCGGTTGATCTCGGGGCTCGGCGATGTCGACTCGGCTGCGCCGTCGAGAGCGCTCTGGTCGCTCGGCCGCAAGGTTGCGGCGAGCGATTCGCTCACCGCAGAGTTCGAAGCCGGGGTGGCTGGGGTCTGGGATCGATTGCAAGTGTCGACCGAGGCGTCAGAGTTCAACGACGAGTTCCGGCAGTTCGTTGCCGACTTCGGATCGCGTGGCCCAAACGAGTGGGACACGGCATTCGACACCTGGGAAACCGATCCCGAACTCGCGTTGGTATTCGTCGATCGGATGCGTCTGACTGATGCGTCGCACGCACCAACTGCCCAAGGCGAACGGCTCGCGCGGGAGCGCCAAAAGCTCGAAGTCGACGTGCTGGGTCGGCTTCGCTGGCCGGTCAGGCGCCTGTTCGGCCGGGTACTCGCAGCGACTCGACTACACATGCAGAGCCGCGAACGGACCAAGACCACAGTGGTCAGGGCGATTCATGGGGCGCGGCTGCAAGGGCAAGAACTCGACCGTCGGCTTGCTGCACGCTCAGGTGGCGCACCGGGTGACCTGTGGTTTCTTGTCGAAGAAGAGCTCGATGGGTACGTGGATGACCCCGCATCGTTTGCCACACAGATCGCCGAGCGTCGGCAACTGCTTGTTGAGCTGCAGCGACGGATTCCACCGTTCTACTTCGAAGGCGAGCAACCTCCGGTCGACACGTGGGAATTGCGCAGCGCCGAGATCCCTCAGGCCGTCGTCGGCGAGGTGCTCACCGGCCTCGCCGGATGCGCTGGCATCGCGAGAGGTCGAGCACGCGTCGTGACCAACCCGGGCGACCCGCGCGGCTTGGAGCCGGGCGATGTGCTGATTGCGCCGCTCACCGACCCGAGCTGGACGCCGCTTTTTGTTGCGGCAGAAGCCGTGATCGTCGACGTGGGTGCAGTGATGAGCCATGCCATCATCGTCAGCCGAGAACTCGGGATCCCGTGTGCGGTGTCGGTCACCGATGCGTCGCGCCGTATCCCCGACGGAACACTGGTCGAAGTCGATGGCGGTGCCGGCACGGTCCGCATCATCGAGCTGCCCTGACGGGCTGGCGGGCTGACTGGTGGGATTTACGCGTGTCGAACTGGAGTCGTACATCGGCGCCACCGTTCCCGACTTGGTCGGATCGAACACGCGGCTGCTTTTCGTTGGCATCAACCCAGGGCTCTGGACTGCTGCGACACAGACCCATTTCGCCCATCCGGGCAACCGGTACTACCCGGCACTGTTCGAGGCAGGAATCATCGAGCGTCAGATCGATCGTGGTGTGGGGATGAGTGACGACGACCGGCGGCATTTTCTCTCTCGCGGTCTTGGCATCTCGAACATTGCGCACCGGGCAACGGCCAAGGCCTCTGAGCTCACCGCCACCGAACTGTATGAGGGCGGGAAGCAACTTCGTGCACTCGTGGGCGCCGTGCAGCCGGCGGTGGTCGCAGTCGCCGGAATCACCGCCTACCGGATCGCGTTCGGACAGCCGAAGGCGGTGATGGGGGAGCAGCCCGACCGTTTCGAAGGTGCACGTCTCTGGGTCGTTCCGAACCCGAGTGGCCTCAATGCACACGAGACAACTAGTTCCCTCGCTGTGGCCTACCGTGCCGCAGCAGTGGCAGCTGGAGTCGTCTCCGCCGAACGCTGAGTTTCACCGCTCTTCAAAGTGAGTGGCGGCACTGCCTGGCTGGCGGGCTACCGCACTGAATTCAGGAGTGCGGGTCTCGTTCGGCTTCGGCCCGGTTGGCGAGGTACCAGTCGATCGTGGTGCGCAGGCCCTCGTGGAAGTCCATCGTGGGTTTCCAGCCGAGGACGCGGTTGGCTCGGGATCCGTCGACGCCGCGGCGGGGCTGGCCGTCGGGCTTGGTGGGGTCCCAACGCAGGTCGCCGGTGAAGCCGACGAGCTTGGCGATTGTTTCCACGGTCTCTTTGATCGTGACCTCGCGATCGGCGCCCAGGTTGATCGGTTCGACCACACCCGGTTCGTCGTCGGCCTCGGCGGCGCGGACAATTGCCTGTGCGGCGTCGTCGACGTAGAGATACTCCCGTGAGGCCGAACCCGTGCCCCAGACATCGACGTGGTCGGCTCCGCTTTCGTTGGCTTCGACACACTTTTTGATCAGTGCCGGGATGACGTGTGACACCGATGGGTGGAACTTGTCGCCGGGGCCGTACAGGTTGGTCGGGATCAGATACGCCAGCCGCTGGCCGTACTGCTGAGCGTTGACCTGGGCGTGGATGAGGTGGGCCTTCTTGGCGATGCCGTAGGGGGCATTGCTCTCTTCCGGGTATCCGTTCCAGAGTTGGTCTTCGGCGAACGGAACCGGCGTGATTTTTGGATACGAACACACGGTGCCGACGAGCACCGTCTTGGTCACTGACAATGCATGGCGTGCCGCTTCGATGATGTATGTGCCCATCAGCAGGTTGGCGAGGTAGAGCGGGGCCGGTTGCGCGAGGTTGTAGCCGATGCCACCGACCTGTGCGGCGAGATGGATGATCTCGGTCGGCCGGTATTCGGCGAGCATCTGCTCGGCAGCGCCCGGCACGGTCAGGTCGAACTCGGAGCTGCGGGGTGCGGTCACCGAGGCCCCGGTTGCCTCGAGGAGTGCGACGACCCGGCGGCCGAGGAAACCTGCACCGCCGGTGACAAGCACGTGGCGATCGTCGAGGGATGACATCAGACGGACGATACTGGCCGAGGGGTGCTGGTTGTAGAACATGACATGAGATACTGGCGATGTGGATGACGCACCGATTCGAGTGGCGTACGCACGCGACCCGATCGCCGGGGAGGCCGCCGCGGAGCAGACGCTTGGCGTCTATCGTGAACTCGGTCCCACCGGCGATGGGACGCCAGACTCATGATGCAGCAGCACGGACAATCAAACGGCGTCGATGCGGCCGACATTGTGCAGCCTCGGATGGGGGCTGCGATGGTGGCGGTCAACCTGCTGTGGTGCGTGCCTGGCGACGTCGGTGGGTCCGAGGAGTACCTCGTTCGCCAGTTGCTTGGCCTTGGCGGGCAGTCCAGCGGCTTCGCTCCGACGCTGTACGTCGTCAGGTCGTTCATCGAAGCGCACCCGACGCTCGCCAAGCTGTACCCGATCGAGGTGGCCAGGGTGACAGGCCTCGACCGTCGCCGCCGAGTTGCTGCTGAGCACACCTGGCTTCGCAGGCAGACGCGGCACGCCGAGCTGGTCCACCACGGTGGTGGCACGACCCCGGCGGTCGGCACCCGACCCATTGTCCTGACGATCCACGATCTGCAGTACCTCACGCACCCCGAGTACCACAGCAAGCTGAAACTGCAGTACCTCCGGCAAACAATGCCTCGTTCGGTGCACCGTGCGAGCGTGATTGCCACTCCGACCGATTGGGTTCGGCGAACGGTGATCGAAGCATTCGATGTTGCGCCCGACCGTGTGGTCGTCGTGCCCCACGGTGTCGAAGCCGACATCGGGGTCGATGCTCCATCCGAGTTCGAGCTACGCCGCGACTACGGGCTCGGCAGCGGCCGCGTCATCGTGTTTCCGGCCATCACCCATCCTCACAAGGGGCACGCCTTCCTGCTCGATGTGATGGCACAGCACTGGGATGATCCTGATCTGCGTTTGGTCCTGCTCGGCGGCCAAGGGCTGGCGGATCGAGCCATCGCGGCCAAGATTGCCGAGCTGCACCTGGAGCGCCGGGTGATCAGGCCGGGGCGCGTGCCGTCTTCTCATCGCGACGGCTTACTGCGGCTCGCCCATGCGGTGGTCTTCCCGAGTGAGTACGAAGGTTTTGGTGCCCCCGTGATTGAAGCGATGTCGCTCGACACGCCGGTTATCGCCGCTGACCAGCCAGCTGTTGCTGAAGTGATCGGCGGTGCCGGCCTGGTGCTCCCTCGCGATCCGGAGGCTTGGGCCGATGCGCTCGACACGGTGGCCGACCAGCGAGTTGAGCTGATCGCGGCTGGGCGTCAACGCGTCACCGAGTTCACCGCGGCGAAGTCCGGCGCTGCGCTGGCCGAGGCGTATCGCCTCGCATTGTCATGAACCGATCCACCAACCGACGGGGCCGGGGCCGGCCGATCGTCGTGCTCTGTCCGCACTTTGCGCCGGACAACGCCCCGACGGGCACGGTGATGACCCGCATCGTCGACGAGCTCGCCGGCCTCGGTCATCAGGTCCATGTGGTCACCGCGTTGCCCTGGTACCGACATCACGCGATCGAAGCGGGCTGGACCGGCAAGTGGGTTCGAACGGAATCAACACCCTGGGGATCGATCACTCGTTTACACCCGTTTCCTGGCGACGATAAGTCAAACCTCATGCGGCGGGCCGCAGGCTTTATTGCCTACTCGCTGCTCGCTGGAGTGTTCGGGCTCCGGGCCGGCGGATGGTTCCGGCGGGCCGACGTAGTGATCGCCATGTCGCCGCCGCTCACACTGGGGCTGACGGGCAAAGTGGTCGCGGTGCTCCGGCGTTCTCAGCTCGTGTTCAACATTCAGGATATTTTTCCTGACGCAGCGGTCGATACAGGCGCCATCACCAACCGTTGGGTCATCGGGGCGGCTCGACTGCTGGAACGAATCAGTTACCGGTCAGCAGCGGCCGTCACGGTGCTCTCCGACGATCTCGGCGACAACGTGACAGCGAAGCTGCCGACTTCTCGAGCGTCGACGGTCCACGTGATTCCAAACTTTGTCGACACTGATGCCATTCGCCCCGGCAATCGGTTGACGCCGTATCGCGCGGAACTCGGAATCGGCGATGAGCCTGTCGTGCTGTACGCCGGCAATGTCGGCTTCTCGCAGTCACTCGACTTGCTGCTCGCAGCCGCACGAGAGTTGCCGGATGTGACCTTTCTCATCAACGGTGATGGTGCGGCGCGCAGCAGCCTGGAAACCGCGGCCGAGTCACTACCGAACGTCCGGTTTGCGGGCTATATCGAGCCTGATCGACTCGCTGAGCTGCTGGCCACCGGCGACATCCATGTTGTACCGCTCAAGGCCGGGTTGGGCCGGGTGTCGGTTCCGTCGAAGACCTATTCGATCATGGCGGCGGGCCGGCCGGTCGTTGCCGCCATCGACCCTGGCACCGCTGTCCCTCAAATACTTGAGTCGTCCGGCGGCGGGGTGGCAATCCAGCCAGACGATGCCTCGGCGTTCGTCGAGGCGATCACCGCAATGTTGGAACGCTCTGACCGGGGGCTTTCGATGGGGACGGCAGGCCGAGCCTGGGTAGAACGCGAGGCGTCGCCGGAGGCCGTTGGTGTGGCCTATCACCGCCTGATCGAACAGCTGGCTGGGCGTGCACCCTGATCGGGTCGAACCACCGCTAACCTCCGATCCTCGTGGCATCCTCCTCATCCTCCACCAAGAAAGCTGCTCGGCTTGCCCAGAAAGGCAAGGGGCAGAAAATTCGCTTCCAAGGCGGAACAATGTTCCCCATGATTGTGGCACTTGTCGTCGTCTTGGGCCTTGCCCTGGTTGTCTACGCACGCCAGAGCCGGCCTGCTGCCGACGCCTCCGATCCGTCGGTGGGAGATCACTGGCACGTTGCCTACGGTTTCAACATCTGTGGCGAATGGATCTCGTTGCAGGGCGACGCTGAAGAGCGTGATGCCAACGGCAGCTTCTTGAACACCGACTTCGCCCGGACCGGTGTGCACAGTCACGACGACGGTGTTATTCACTGGCACGCCAACTCGCGTGCCGCTGTCGGGCGCCGCGCTGTCTTCCAGGTGCTCCTCGACGTGTACGACGTTGAACTCGAAAACAAGAAGCTTGTCTTCCCCGAAGAGCAGCGTGCTCAGATTGCAGCGGTCTTCGGGGACAAGTACGAAGACGGTGTCTTCGAGTCGGGCGAGACCACCTGCACCGTCGATGGCAAAGAAGTCGACGGCAGTCTCCAAATGGTCGTGTGGGACAACTTCTCCGACACGAATGCCGGCACGACCTTTGTTGCGGCATATGGCAGCGTTCGTGTCGACCGTGACGGCAAAGTCTTCTCGGTGGCCTTCGTTCCCGACAACACCGACGTCGAAATGCCGCCGTGGGCAAGGGAACTCCCAACCCTCGGCGCAGCCGACAGCGGCCAGCAACTTCCCGATGGTCAACTCCTCGGCGGTACCACGGTGCCGGGCGAAGAAGTACCGACCATCACTGCTGGTGACAACCAGACCGGCGTCTCCGTCACCTCAGACGAGTGATGCGTGCCGTCGTTCTCGTCGGTGGGTTTGGGACGCGGCTTCGACCGTTAACACTCCACTCTCCGAAGCCAATGCTGCCAGTCGGGCATCGCCCGATGATCGAGCGGTTGGTTGACCGCCTCGCGCGGGGTGGAGTCACCGACGTGGTGCTGGCACTGGGTTTCAAACCTGAGCCTTTCATGGAAGCATTCCCTGACGGGAAGTGCGGCGACGTCAATCTCACCTATGCCGTCGAGCCCGAACCGCTCGACACCGGTGGAGCAATCCGCTTTGCAGCAGAGTCTGTTGGCATCAACGAAACGTTTGTCGTCGCCAATGGCGACGTGCTCACCGATCTGTCAGTCGCCGATTTGCTCGCTGCACATCACAGTCGCATGGCAGAAGCCACGATGCACCTGACCGGTGTGGACGATCCGTCCGCGTTCGGGGTGGTGGCGCTCGAAGGTGCCGCCGACGGAGGCATTGACCGGATCGTTGACTTCGTCGAGAAGCCCGAGCCCGGCGCCGAGCCGAGCAACCTTGTCAACGCTGGCACCTACGTTTTTGAGCCGTCTGTGCTTGGCCTGATCGCTGCTGGCAAGCGAGTGTCGATCGAACGATCGATCTTCCCGATGCTCGTCGAACGCGGGGGTCTCTATGGGTTTTCGACCGACGACTACTGGATCGATGCGGGTCAACCCGAGTTGTACCGAGCGGCGAACCTCGACCTACTCAGCGATCGGCGTGTCTTTGACCGCTGCGCTGCGATTGCGCCGACCGCGGTGGTGTCGAGTTCGGCAATGATCACGAACAGCATCATCGGCGACAACGTCGAAGTTGGCGATGATGCCGAAGTCGTCGACAGCGTGTTGCTGGCCGGTGCGCGTGTTGGTGCGGGTGCTCGCATCAGAGCATCGCTCGTGATGGGCGCCGTCGGCGCCGCTGCTGAGGTCATTGGTTCGATGGTCGGTGCCGAGGGCGTCGTTCCTGCGGGCAGTCGTCTGATCGATGGCGCGTTGCCCGATCCCGCTGCGGTCTGACAACTGCGGCGTATCGTCACGCCATGAACATCGTTGTCATCGGGGGAGCGGGCTTTATTGGTTCACATCTCGTCGACCGGCTGCTGGCCGAGGGACACAGTGTCGACGTCATCGACGACCTGTCGTCGGGAGGCCTCGCGAACTTGGCCGAGGCCCGAGCCGCTGGCGGCAAACTCAAGATTCACCACCTCGATTCGACGACCGCCGAGGGCACATCACTCATTGGGATGCGACGTCCCGACGTCATGTACCACCTGGCCGTATTTCCACGTCCGCAACGGTCGCTCACTCAAACCGCCAACGGGTTCGCGTCGGCGCTGACTGTGCTCGACGCAGCGCGCCAGTTCGGTGTCGGCAAAGTGGTTGTTGCACTCCCCGCCACAGCTCTGTACGGGTTGCCCTCTGTGAGGTCGCTTCCGGTCAAAGAGACCGACCCGGTCCCCCGTGGCGTGCGAGGGGTTGTTGCCCGTGCTGTGTTCGATCTGTTATCGACGTACCGCGAGCAGGAGATGGTCGAGTTCAGTGCGCTCGCGCTCGCCTCGGTATATGGCGCTCGTCAGCAGCACGAGGGTGGCGTCGTGGCAGCGTTCCAGCGAGCTATTGACCAAGGCAGTCCAGCAAATGTGACTGGTGATGGTCGCCAGACACGTGACTTCGTGTATATCGACGATGTAGTCGACGCGCTGGTCCGCGCTGGCGAGCGGAGCGCCGGCTTGTTGATCAACGTCGGAACTGGCGTGCAAACGTCGATTCGAGACCTCTGGTCGAAGATGGGTGGCAATGTGTTCGGCGCCCCGCACCTTGTGCCGGCGCGACGCGATGAACTGCTGCGCTTTGCTGCGTCACCTGTGCGTGCTCGAATCCATTTGGGATGGTCGCCCTGGACCGACATCGATGCAGGCCTCATTCAGCTCCGCTCGCGGAGCTGATCGCCGAACGGTGAGCCGCGAACTGCCTGCAACGTGGTGACAGCGAGCTCTCGGGCGATCTCTGGCGTCGACATGACTGATGGGGTAATGATGCACTGCATCCCTTGCGCCACGATCGCATCTGCCAGGTGAGCATCGACAGGATCAATGACAAGGGCCGCTGCAATTGGGGCATAGAGGCGTGCCACGCCGACCACCGAGGCCTCGTGACCAAGTTCGGTCAGCATTCGCGCAGCCGGTCCTTTGAGCGCTTCGCCGCCGACGATCGGTGAGACTGCCACGACGGAATCGCGTCGGGCGCCAAGAAGATCGTCGACGCCCTGGAGCGAACGAATAGGAGCGATTGATACGAGCGGATTTGACGGTGCGATCACCACGATGTCAGCGTCGACCAGAGCAGACCGAGCCGATTGCGTCAGTGCCGCTTGGCCTTCGAAGCGGACAGCAGTAGTGGCGACATCGTGGCGCAGCCTGACGAAGTAGTCCTGGAACGACACGTCGCCGTGGTCGACGGTCGTGACGATCGTGGTGCAACGGTCGTCGGACATCGGCAAGAGGCGAATCGGTAGACCCCAGGCCGCCCGAATCTCGTCGGTTACTTCGGTCAGGGTTGCCCCTTCGGCGAGCCGAGCTGTGCGGTAGAAGTGCGTGGCTACGTCTTGGTCGCCGAGGTTGAACCATCGTGTCGCTGCGGCCGAACCTGCGGGCCTCACTCCTTCGTACCGTTCGAGCGCACCCATGGCAGCCCAGGTTTCGTTGACGAGTCCCCAGCCGCGTACGGGGTCGGTTGCTCCGGCCAGGGTGTACGTGATGGTGTCAAGATCTGGGGAGATGGAGAGGCCGTGCAGCATGGTGTCGTCACCGGTGTTGATCACGGCGGTGATTCGCGTGGGATCGATGGCGTCGCGCAGCCCGCTCAAAAATCGCGCCGCGCCGACTCCACCGGAAACAACCGTGACGATGGGGTCGATGGGGCCCGTCGGTTCTTGCTGTTGCTCTGTGGTCATGATGCGGCTCCGTTGACGATGTCGATGTAGAGCTGGGTGAGCTGGTCGGCGGTGTTCGCCCATGAGAAGCGTTCGAGGTTGCGATGTCCTTGATGTATCAGCTTCGTGCGAACCGTCTCGCTGGTGATCGCAAGATGCAAATTGGCAGCGAGCGCATCGACATCGGTCGGCGCCGAGTAGAGCGCCGCGGAGCCAGCGACCTCTCGGATGGACCCGGCGGTGCTTGCGACCACGGGAAGGCCGGCCTGTTGCGCTTCGAGGAGTGGGAAGCCAAACCCTTCGTCGAGTGACGGGTAGGCCAGTGCCGATGCGTTGAAGAGGAGGCGAGATTTCAGTTTGTCGTCGACCGAGCCGAGCTGAACGACGCGCAGTCGCGCAGCCTCAGGTAACTGGTTGATGGCCTGATCGACCGCTGCTTGGTCGTTCCCGGGGGCCCCGGCGATCACGAGGTGCACCGTGGAGTGTTCGTCGGCAACGCGAGCGAACGCCCGAACCGTTTGGGGCACGTTCTTGCGTCGTTCGATTGTGCCGAGCGAGAGGATGAATGGGCAGCCGCGGCGGACCGTTGACAGCTCGGCTGGCCAATCGCCGTCGCGGTGATCGTTGGCTGCGCGGTCGGGGGGAGGTCCGAGGAGCACGGTGTGTACGCGATCGGTGCTGAGGAGTGCCTGGGCCTGCGTCGAAGTTGCTGCTGAGCAGGTGACGACGTGTGCGCCGCGGTCGATCGCCCGCCGGAGGAGTCGTGCGGCGCGGATGACCTCGGCGCTGACATCGTCGGGATGCTCAAGAAACCAGCAGTCGTAGACCGAGATGAGTTGTGGGCACTTGGTCGGGGGAACGACGTAGTTGGTGCCGTGCACGACGTCGGGGCATCCGAGCATGCGGTCGAGAGAGGGCGAGCGGCGTGTCCAGAGTCGGTGGGCCAACGCCGCCGGAATCGGCAGGCGTCGTTCGGGAGCTCTGACCTTGGCCCGTGTGCTCAGGACGTAGGGCAGCAGTTCGAGGTTTGCTTGGTGCGCTAACGCGTCGAGTGTCCAGGCGACGGCGTTGCCAATGCCCGTGCGGGGGCCGTGCAACGGGCCAGTGTCCATTGCAACCTTCACACCAGTGCTCAGCAGGTCAGTAGCGCCCATCGCGGCCGCAGCGTACCGCTCGCAGAACCCCAGATAGAGTCAGTGCCCTTATGCCACGCGCTTTTATCACGGGTATCACCGGTCAAGACGGTCATCACCTGGCCGAGTTTCTGCATTCCAAGGGCTATGACGTCTACGGAATGATCAAGGGGCAAAACAATCCTCGGGCGGCCAAGCTGCAAGAGGAGATGCCGTTCATCGAACTGGTGCCCGGCGATCTTGCCGACCTGCCGTCGCTTGTTGCTGCACTGCAAATTGCTCAGCCCGACGAGGTGTACAACCTGGGTGCGATCAGCTTCGTGGCGTTGTCGTTCACGCAAGCCGAGTTAACCGCGAACACGACCGGCCTCGGTGTCTTGCGCATGCTCGAAGCAATCCGCATGGTCGGTGGCGCACAGAACAACCCGATCCGCTACTACCAGGCGTCATCGTCGGAGATGTTCGGCAAGGTTCGCGAGACCCCGCAGACCGAACTCACTCCGTTCCACCCCCGCTCGCCCTACGGCTGCGCAAAAGTCTTTGGCCACGACATCGTTGTCAACTACCGCGAGTCGTACGGCATGCATGCCTCGTCGGGCATCTTGTTCAACCATGAGGGTCCGCGCCGTGGCCTCGAATTTGTGACGCGCAAGATCTCGAACGCTGCTGTACGGATCAAGCTGGGCTTGCAGCACGAACTCGTGATGGGCACCCTTGATGCAAAGCGTGACTGGGGCTACGCCGGCGATTACGTCAAGGCGATGTGGATGATGCTGCAGCAAGACGAGCCCGACGACTTCGTTATCTCGACTGGTGAAGCTCACACGGTGCAAGAGTTCGTCGAGAAGGCGTTTGCACACGCTGGCCTCGACAACTGGGCAAAGTACGTCCGTCAGGATCCGAAGTTCCTCCGGCCCGCTGAAGTCGACCTGTTGATCGGCGACTCGGCGAAAGCCAAGGCCGTACTGGGCTGGGAGCCTGAAGTCGGCTTCGACGAACTCGTCAAGATGATGGTCGATAACGACATGGCACTCGAAAAGGCCAAAGCTGGTCTCTGACGCCTTCATGGTTCTCCGTGAACGAGGCGTCGTGATTGGGCCTCCGATGGTCGGCCGACCGGCGCGACGCCAGTAGGCAGAAGAGATGTACGACCTTCTCGCTGCCACGGTGGCGGCGTTCGGCATCGTGTTTATCGCAGAGCTGGGCGACAAGACTCAGTTGCTCGCCGTCAACTTTGGTTCGCGCTATTCGCTCCGGCAGGTGATTGCGGGCCTGGCGTTCGGATATGGGGCGGCCAGCCTCGTCGCTGTCGCTGTGGGCGGTCTGCTCGGAGCAAACCTGCCGCAGCGGCCCATCGAAGTTGGGGGTGGCCTCATTTTCATCGTGTTCGGCCTGGCTGCGCTTCGCTCAAGCGATGACGGCGTCGATAATGCGCGACGATCGATGGTTCGTTCATCGGTGGTCGCCACGATTGGTCTCGCGATCTTTGTTGCCGAAATGGGCGACAAGACCCAGATCGCAACTGCCACGCTGGCCGCGCGATCGAATCTGATCGGCACCTGGATCGGGTCGACCGCTGGCGAGGTGTCGAGCGGCATGATCGGTGTTGTGGCTGGATCGATGGTCGGCGATCGGATCCCGGCAACAGCGATGAAGTGGATGTCAGCGCTGCTGTTCGTGGCGTTTGGTATCGCCATGCTCGCTGGTTGGCCCTGACTGCAGCCGATTCGCCTGCAACAATTTCTGCGGACACGATCATGGGTGAGCAGACCCAGTTCGTACAACGACCGTCGGCAGTGGGGGATTGCTGGTGACCGGTGGCCATTTCAATAGATTTTAGGACGAACATCTGATCGAATTGAGTATGTTATACGAACACGTGTATACTTAACTATGTCGTCGGTTGCAGAGTTGGAGTGCGAGTTCAACGACATTGTTGGCGTGCTCAACTCCCAGCATGCGGCGCTGGTTGATCGGGTTGTTGTCCTGTTGGCTGACGAGCGGTTGTGGGCTGGTGAAGGCATGACGTCGATGTCGGCGTGGGTTGCGTGGCGGGCCGGAATGTCGCCGGCAATGGCCCGCTCGGTTGTGGCGATTGCCGAACGGGTCGCCGAGCTTCCTGCTTCGATCGAGGCGTTCCGGCGCGGTGAGTTGTCGCTCGATCAGATGGCCACGATTGCCCGGAACGCACCAGCGTGGACCGATGTGCAGTCCCGTGATTACGCAGTCGCAATGACCGTCACCCAGTTGCGTCATGTGCTGCAGAAATACCCGTTCCCTGCACTCGATGACCACGGCCGCGAAGTTCCCGATACGCGCGAGTCTGCCAACGTTGAATCCGGTGACCGCTCGGCATCCGGCGATGACGGTTGTAGCGCTGAGCCGGACACCGGCAACGACGCCGCGGCTGGCGCGGTGCTGTCATCTGATTCCGAAGGGGCGCCTGCGTCGTCGCTATTGCCGTTGCCGTCGGGGGTCGAAGAGTTTTTGTCGCTGTGGCAAGACGACGACGGTTCGTTCCGGCTGTCC
>CALCXK010000116.1 GCA_937905835.1 uncultured Ilumatobacter sp.
CGCCCGGGCTCGCCGAGGCCATCGTCGAAGGCCTCTACAAGTGGGCTGACGCGCCGGAAGGCGACGCCCTGTTGCCCGCAACGATTCTGTTCTCTGGTTCGAGCCAAGGAGCTGCTCGTGAGGCGGTCAATGATCTTGCGGAGCACTACGGCGTCGGCGCCGAGCTGTGGTCCGCAACCTCGTACAAGGCGCTTCGAGAGGAAGGCCTTTCCGCCGAACGCCACAACCGGCTGCATCCGTCGGGCGAGCGGCGCGTGCCACGCGTCGCGCAGATACTGGCCGACGCACAGGGCCCGATCACTGCGGTCTCCGACTTCATGGCGGCAGTGCCCGAGCAAGTGCTCCGTTTCCTTCCCGGTCGCACGTTCATTCCGCTCGGCACCGATGGCATGGGCCGCTCGGATACCCGCGAGGCCTTGCGTCGACACTTCGAGATCGACACCGGCCACATCGTCGTCGCTGCCCTGTCGGGTCTGCTGCGCGATGGCGCTGTCGACGCATCAGTCGTCGAAGACGCAATTCGTCGCTACGAGATCGACCCGGACGCCATCGATCCGTACATCATTTGAGTCGATGGCTGGAGCGCTGTACATCACGGGCGACGAGGCCGCCGACCGGTTACTCAACACCGACGCGAACGCACTATTGATCGGCATGTTGCTCGACCAGCAGGTGCCGATGGAGTGGGCTTTCGCCGGCCCTGCCACGCTGCAGCAGCGCCTCGGTCACCTCGATCCAGCGCGGATTGCAGCGATGGACGAGGACGACTTCGTCAGCGTCTGCTGCGAGAAGCCAGCAATCCACCGCTTCCCCGGCTCGATGGGTAAGCGCATCCACCAGGTCTGCAACGTGCTCTGCGACGAGTACGACGGTGATGCTGCCAATCTGTGGGCAGAAGCGGACTCGGGCACAGAGATATACCGTCGGCTGAAGGCACTCCCTGGATACGGCGACGAGAAGTCCAAGATCTTCGTGGCCATTCTCGGCAAGACCCAGGGCATCACGCCTGCCGGCTGGAGAAACGCAGCTGGCAAGTTCGGCGACGACGAGCCGCGTTCGGTCGCCGACATCACCGACGAGGTGTCACTGGACAAGGTTCGCGAGTGGAAAAAGGCGCAGAAGGCCGCCAAGAAGGACAAGCAGGACCGACCGCTCGACGGCTGATCGCAGTTCAGAGCCGTCGAGCAGCTCGCCAGCGCTCGAGCAGCCGGCGTGGGGCTCCGCGCAGCCCAGCTGCCAAGGCGCGCCGATGGGCTCGGCGTGGATGATGACGCAACCTGCGGATCGACAACCAGACGGCGGCGTAGATGCCGCGCATCGAACCGAAGCGAAAGGCCGTCCACAACCGGTTGCGATCCTGGAGCCGACGCACGTCGTCGCCGAGCGACGCAACCGAGGCCCCGCCGACGTGGTGCACCACGCTCGCCGGCGCACACCAAAACGTCCATCCGCGCTCGCGTCCACGCAGCGCGAGGTCGACGTCTTCGTAGTAGAGGAAGTACCGCTCATCAAATCCGTCGAGATCCTCAATGAAGGTCGCTCGCAGCAGCACGGCCCCACCGGTGAAGATCTTGATCGGGCCGGCCGTACTCCACGCCGGGCCATCCGGCTCGAGGTACCCGATGTCGGACCCTGCGCCAGCGCCGTCGATCTTGACACCCAAGCTGTTGACCAGCCGTGGTTCTGTGTCAGCAACAAGCATCTTCGGCTGGACTCCACCGATGTGCTCATCGCTGGCGATCGCGCTCGTCAGCGGCCCGAGCCAACCCGGCGTCACCGTTACGTCATCGTTCAGCAGAGCCATGGCGCAGTCAGGTCCGAAGCGTTCGATAACCTTGCGAAACCCTGCGTTGGCTGCTGCGCCAAAGCCGAGGTTTTCGACGCGCATGACGTAGTCAATGTCCGGGCCGTGTGCCTCGTCATCAAAATCAGTACCGCTGTTGTCGACCACAACGACCATGTCTGCGCCGCCGCCGGCCGCGACTGATGCTACGCAGCGGCGCAGCATCTCGCCGGCCCCAGCGTGCGTGATGATGACGACGCCGACCTGCACGGTCACCTCTGCGACAGGTGTTCGACGAGCCGACGCAACCCGACTTCGAGGGGCGTCCGCTGCCGGGCTGGCACGCCGTCCGCCCATGCCGAACGAACGTCGCCGAGCCGGTACTCGCCGGTGATCTCAGGCGTTGGGGCTCCTGCGGCTATGGCGATGATCTGTGCGGCCTGCTCGATAGTTGAACGAACGCCGCTGCCGACATCGCACAGATCATTTCCTGTGGCGGTGGTCGCGGCCATCAACTCGTCGACCACGTCGTCGACAAAGACGAAGTCGCGTCCGATGTCGCCGTCCTCGTAGATCGCAATTGTCTCGCCTGCGTTCGCTCGCACTGCAAAGTAGGTGAGAACGCCGGTGTAGGAGTTCGATGGCGACTGACCCGGGCCGTAGACGTTCTGGAGTCGCAAGAGGCGCGCCGACGACTGCATCGCTGTGCACCAAGCCATGATCAGGTGCTCCTGGGCGAGCTTCGTGGCGGCATAGATGTTGGTCGGCCTGGGCTCGGTGTGGCCAGCCCGGTTGGCGAGTGGGGTCGCACCGCCACCCGACGGAGCAGGAGGGTCCCAGCGGCCGGCAGCGAGATCGAGCGGTGATCGTTGCGGCGGGTAGAACACCGATCGATCATCTTCATCCCGCCATGCTCCTTCGCCGTACACGGCCCGAGATGAGGCCAACACAATTCGCTCGGGGATGTGATCCGCACGGGTGCACGCGTCGAGCAAGTTGGTGGTGCCCACGACATTGACGCGGCCATGGCGCGACGATTCGGTGAGCGACTGGCCTGTGCCGGTCTCGGCAGCCAAGTGCACCACTGTGTCGGGCTGCGTTGCCCGCACGATCGCGTCCATTGCGGGGGCGTCGGTCACATCGATCGGGTGATGTTCGACGCCGTCGGGTAAGGCGTCGACAGCAGATGCATCGGGATGCACTTGGGGGTGCAGATAATCAGCGATAACGACACGGTGACCTGCACCGACGCATCGCTGTACGAAACCACTCCCGATGAAGCCACAACCGCCGGTGATGAGAATCGTCTGGGGAGCGTGGGGTGACTCGGCCGGCATGGCGCCGAGTGTAGGAGCTGACGCGTGGAGCGAAGCGCTGCCTACACTTCCAACGTGGGGTCAGCCGAGCCGAATATCGTTGAACTCCAGCAAGAGGTCGCACGTCTCCGTTCCGAACTTGACCGCTGCGAAGCGGCCACTCGAGCCGTCGAGAACGAAAAGGGCGAGCTGCGCGGCCTTCTCGCGGAGATGAGCGTGCAGCTCGGCCGCGCCCGGCAGGCCCAGGAATGGGCCGAGACTGACGGGCCGAGCCCGACCGAGCGAGTTCGCCTCTGGTGGGGCGGCGCTGAGAGTGCTGCGCGGCGGTCAGCAGGCGCGGTCGGCCGTCGGCTTCGCAACGACCAGCAGACGTCCTGACCGCCATGCCACCTCGCTTCTCGGTCTTGACCGCTGTTTGCGATCCACCGATCGATGTGCTCAATCGATGCCTTGCCTCAGTCCGCGAACAAGACACCTCCGATTGGGAACACGTCATTGTCGACGACGCCTCGACCGATCCTGAGGTCCGAACGATGCTCCAACGGGCCGCAACTGACGAACACGTTCGCTTGGTCCTCCGACGAAGTCGGGGTGGCATTGTGGCTGCAAGCAGCGATGCGCTCGCCGCCGCCAGCGGCGACATCGTGGCACTGCTCGATCATGACGACGAACTCGCCCCACATGCGCTGTCGTCCATGGCGGCAGCGTTCGAGGACGAGCAGTGTGATGTTGCGTACAGCGATCACGATCTCATCCGGCCGGATGGACGCCGCGCCGATCCGTTCTTCAAACCGGACTTCAGCCCAGAGCGGCTTCGCCACCAGAACTACATCACTCATTTTCTTGCGGCACGGCGCTCGGTGGTTAATTCGGTCGGCGGCTTCCGCAGCGACTTCGAGGGCGCACAGGATCATGATCTGCTGCTCCGGATGACCGAGGTCGCTCGTCGCGTCACCCACGTTCCCGACGTCCTCTACCACTGGCGCCAGGTCGCCGGCAGCGTAGCGCTGGACCCGGCCGCCAAGCAGTACGCCTACGACAACGGCCGTCGTGCGGTGGCCGAGCATTGCAGTCGGGTTGGCATCACCGCACGCGTCAAGCTTGGCAATCACCTCGGCACGTTTGTTGTGCGCCGTGAATCCTCTGCTTCAGTCGCCGTGTTGGTCGCAGCTCTGATGAACACAGGGTTCGTGTGGGGACGCGAGCGCCATCATCTCGCACGACTGGCCGCTTCGCTCTCCGACTTCACCCAGCAGATCGACAACGAACTGGTCGTGGCCGTACAAGCGGGCGATGCAGCACTTGCCCAGCGCATCCTCGATGAGGCCCACTGCGCTGGACGCGTCGTCGAGGTCGCCGACGCTGACAGCTACTGGTCAGTCGCACTGAACGCAGCCTCGAGCGACGTCGTCGTTCCCGTGACCGAACGAATGATGCTCGACAGCGGAAGCAACCTCCGCTCCCTGGCAGCCCACCTCGACGCCGACGATGTCGCCATGGCGGGTTGCCTCCAGCTCAACAGCGACCGGACCGTGCGACACGGCGGTTTCGTCAGCGACCGTTTGGGGACCCACCCGATTCTCGCTGGGTGGGCGGCGTCGCATCCTGGGCCCGGGCATGTCATGGCCGTGGCACGTGAGGTTGGAGCCGTCGACGTCATCGGCGGTGCGCTTCCCGTCGACGCTTTCCGCGAGATTTGCCAGCACAGCAAGGGCCCCGACGCCGCCAGCCTCACCGCAGCAGGAGTGGCCTTTGGCATTGAGCGACAGGCCCGCGGGAACCGAGTCGTGTGGACTCCTGAAGCCGCGTGGTATCGGTTCGAGCTGCGGCAGCAGCGGCTCGACATGACCGCGAAAATCGATCCGTATTCGAATCCCAACCTCGAGCCAGGGCGTGGCGACTGGCTTGAAGTCGCCGGACAGGCTGGCGCCGCGCCCTCTGGCATCGACGCATCAGGCAGGCGCATCTGGAGCTAGGACCGTGTCGGGCAACGTCTGCCACGTGCTTCGCCGATGCTGCGGCGTCGAGGCGCACCATTCATCACAGCTAGTCGAGGTTCATCGACTCGCGCAGGTGCGACTCGACTTCGGAAGCGATGATCAACGATCCCTCGACTGAGAGATGGTTCCCATCCTTCGTCGACAGGTCGGGGCGGAATTCATCGGAGCCTGGCTCGGTGAGGACCCCGTCGAGTTCCACTACTTGGCCCTTCGGACCCCACCCAGCGCGCAATCCGGCGTTGATCGCCGACCGTCGAACTTCCAACTGTGGGATCCATTCAGGATTCGGATACGCCTCGGTGTCGAACGGCAACAGCGTCGCGAAATAGACATTGTCGATTCCGAACGAGGTCAAGCGCTGCTCGAGCTCGGCGTACCAGTCGAGGATCTGGTCGGTGTCATCTGTTGACACCAGATCGAGTTGACCGATCAAGACCACGGCGGTGTCGGCCTCATCGATGTTCGCCAACTGCTCGTCGAGCGTGTCGAGCAGCGGCGGCGGCCCGGTGGGACTGGTGGTTCCGATCGGCTGTCCACCGATGGCGATGTTCGTGACACACGTCGTGCCAGGACACCACAGGTCTTCGAGTTGGGCCGGCCAGCTCTCACGGTCCGGATCGTCGAGCCACGCCCCGACCGTTTGCGAGTCGCCGATCGTGAGCACATGCGACACATCGGTGATTGCCCTCGGGTCTGCGGGCCCGGGCCGGGAGCTCGCGCCGCACGCCATCATCAACGTTGCGAGGACGCAGCCGCCGACAATTGCCGCAGCTCGCTGAATCGGTGCCCGCTCCCCGAGGATGGTCCGACCCGGCGGTACGCTTGCCAACACATCGACACGGTAGCTCGATCGACTGCTCAACCATGATCCAACACCATTCCCTCGTTGCGGCGGTTTTCGTTCGCGATCTCGCTCATCGTCACGCCCCAACAGTTCGCTCTCTCTTGTTGGCGGGGGTCGATCACGTCGTCGTCGGATCGCCAGACATCGCACATTCGGCCGACCTCCTCTTCGATGATCGGGTCGAAGTTGTCCCGGCAACTCACGTGGCTGCGTTCGTCAACGAGGTTTCGGACCGGTTCGGGTGCACCGTCGTTGCGTGCGATGAACCAGTGGTCGTCCCCGAGCACGCGTTCAGTCCCGCCCTCGGCCTGATTGCGGGCGATCCGCGTGTCGCCACCGTCAATGTGTGGTGCAACTTCGCGGGATACATCAGCTTCCCGCATCTCAACGTGCCCTCGAGCCACCAGCAGGGGGATCTCGACGAGCGCAGCGGCACTGACCGCCTCCGGAGCTGCCAGCCATTGGGCACGCCGGTCGCTCTGCCACTGGCGGGCGGACCGCTCGTCTGTATTGCGCGGGCAGCGATGACCGCCTGTGGTCCGCTGGTCGACACCCCGTTCGACGACCTGTCGGTATCGACCGCTGAGTTCAGTCTGCGCAGCGCCGGACGTGGGTTCCTCGCCCTCCTCGACCCGATCACCTACGTGACTCGGCCCTTCGATCTGGCAGAGCCCACCGGGGCAGCAGTCAGCCAGCCCGACGTCCGAGAATGGCTCCACGACCGCCATCCGGTCTTCCCCACCGTCTTCGACGCCCAGTGCGCCGATCCTGGAAGCCCAGTCGCCATCGCGCACGGTGCAGCTCGAGCCCAAGCGATCGGGCTCCAGGTACTCATCGACGGCAGCGTGATGGGCCCACTCGAGACCGGCACGCAGGTGCAGCTCATGAACCTCGTCGCTGCGCTCGCCAAGCGAGCAGACGTGCACCGCATCGTTGTGGCGATGCCCGGCCCAGTGCCGCCGTACGCCGTGGCCGCATTCGCATCACCAAAAATCGAACCACTGAACACACCAGACGGATCGATCCCCGACGACGCCCGATTCGACATCGTTCATCGCCCGTTTCAACCCGACCGGCCGTTGCCCTGGGATCTCTGGCGACGAGTTGCCCGCCGGGTGGTCATCACCGTGCAGGACCTCATCGCCTACCGCGTCGGGCAGTACCACTCCTCACCCCAGCAGTGGCTGGCCTACCGAACCAACATGGCTCAGAGCATGGCCCAGGCCGACGGAATCGCCGTGTTCCTCGACGACGTGGCTGATCAAATCGCACTCGAGCGTTTGCCGGTGGACCCATCGCGAATTGGATCGGTTCCGTGTGGAACAGACCATCTGACCGGTCAGGAGCCAGCCTGCCCTCCCGCCCCGTTTCTCGACCCCGAGCTCGCCGCCAGTCGCTTCCTCGTCGTACTCGGCTCGAACTATGCGCACAAGAACCGCGATCTCGCCGTGCAGGCCTGGAAAGAGCTACAGCGCCGTGGCATCGAGCGCACGCTGGTCGTCGTGGGTGCACACGTGCCCTTCGGCAGTTCCCGACATGCCGAAGCGCAAGCGTTGGGGGTCGACGACGATGGGGTCGTCGCTCTGCTCGACGCCACCTCGGAGGAGCGCAACTGGCTGCTCCGCCATGCCGACGTCGTCGTCTACCCCACCAGCGCTGAGGGCTTCGGACTCGTCCCCTTCGAAGCGGCTCGATTCGGCACGCCGACCGTGTCGGTCAACTTCGGCCCCCTCGCCGAGGTCCACGCCGATCCTCCGGTCACGGCTGCGTCCTGGAGCGCATCCGATCTGGCCGACGCCATCCTCGAGTTGCTCAATGACCCCGACGCATCAGCGGCCGCAATCAACTCGACGCTGGAGGCCGGAACCGCGTTCACCTGGGACATCGCCGCCGAGAAGCTGGTTCACGTCTATCAGCGAGCATTAGCCTCACACCCATCGCCAGCGCGACCCGCCGAGGAGCCACGCCCATGACCCAAACGACCGACACAACCGCTGAATCCGAGTCCAGCGCTGCCACCGTGACCGTGACGCTCGACCGTTTGTCGCTCGAGCAGGCGCTGATCGACGTCGAGGTGGCCAATGCTCGAGTCATTGACCTCACGGCACGCCTCTCCGAATCCCACCTCGAGACCCAACAACTGCGCCAGCAAGTGCTGGAACTCAGCACACTGTCCTCGCCGACATCGGCCAACAGTCTGCGCGCGCTCATGGCTGGCCCGATCAAGGCCATTGCCCGCCGTGTTCTGCCACTGAGCGTCCGCACCCGTTTGCGCAGCGCGCTGGGATGATCCGTCCGCGGGTGCTGCTCGCACTCACCGTGTACAACGGCCGAGCCGTCGTCCCCGCGGCACTCACCTCAGTGGCGGCTCTGTCGCAGGCCGTCGCCGACATCGACGTGCTCGTTCTCGACGACTGCAGCCCCGAACCAGGCTTCAGTGACGACGTCGAACGGCAGTGCCGCACACTCGGCCACAAGTACTATCGCTCACCCCGCAACTTGGGCATCCCGCGCAACGTCAACCTCGGCCTGCTGGCCGCATTGGACGGCGGGTATGACTACGTCATCGTCTCGAACTCCGATGTGATCTATAGCGAGATGGCTGTCGATCAGCTCGTCCTGATCGCCCAGACCGACTCCCGGATCGGATCGGTCACGGCGTGGAGCACCAACGTGTCGATCTACTCGATCCCCAACGCTGCGCCCAACGACCACCTCACAGACCAGTCGATCACGAACGAGGTCGGTGCTGCCCTTCGCAACACCTTCGGCACCGGCGCCGTCGACATTCCGGCAGGTATCTCATTCGCCATGCTGATCCCAACGCCCGTGCTGCGTGTCGTTGGCGTCATGGACCCGGTGTTCGGTCGTGGCTACTGCGAGGAAACCGATTGGTCACGGCGCAGCGTCGAGGCCGGATTCCGACTGACGCTCGGCGTCGGTGCTTTTGTGTATCACGCGGGCGGCGGGTCAACCGAGGCAGCGGGCTTGCTCCAGCCTGGGCAGACCACCGTGGCGGGCAACGAGCGGATCATCGACATGCGCTATCCGGACTTCCGCACTGTCGTCGGCAAATTCTTCGAGGCTGGCACCATGCCCGAACTCAACCAGCGAGCACTTGAGGCCATCATCGGGCAGGCGAGCGAGGAACACGGCTACCGCCTCGCCATCGGGCTTCGGCCCGAACGCCCGACCGGCGAGGCCGACCGCGCCGTTGCCATCGACGTCACACTCCATGGCCCGCACAACTCGCTCGCCAATGTCACGACCAGCGTGTTCGGATTCACGTCAACGTTCAGCACGTCAGCCGATGCGGCCGCCGAGATGATTCGAACCGCCCACGGCATGCCGCTGGCGGTCGACGTCTACGACATCGGCGTCGCAGCTGAGCAGTTCGCCCACGCCATCGCCGGCGACGGTGCCACCGTCAACTCCCACAGGAACTATCCCGCACGTGTCTGACCTTCCTCTCATTTCGTACGCCTCCAACGGTGAGGACATCGTCCTGTGGCGCGCTCTCCAACACCTGACACCCGGATACTTCGTTGATGTCGGAGCCTGCCACCCCGTCATCACATCAATCACCAAGTTGTTCTCCGAGAGAGGATGGCGTGGCATCAATGTCGAGCCGTTGCCCCACCTGATCGAGGCGCTTGACGCCGATCGGCCTCACGACGTGAACCTGCCCATTGCGCTGTCCGACGAGAACGGCGAACTGACCTTGCACGTGGTTCTCGACGACATGCAACGGACCACGCTCTCACAGTCGTTAGCGGACCTGTATCGCGCCGACGGCTACAACGTCGAAGAACGGACGACACCGGTCCGCACCCTCACCAGCGTGCTCGACGAATATCCACTCCCCCGCATCGACTTCCTGAAGATCGATGCCGAGGGGCTCGAAGACCCGATCGTGCGCGGCCTCGATTTCGACAAGTACCGCCCGCCCGTCATCGTCGCCGAGGAAGGCAGCCACCAGGCGTACGCGTTCCCGGAGCTGCTCCGCGCCGCCGGTTACACCGAGACATTATGGGACGGCCTCAATCGGTTCTTCGTCTCAGCCGATGCTGATGACGAGCTCCGTCACAAGCTGAGCTACCCAGCCGGTGTTCTCGACGACTACTCCAAGCTCGACTTGGCCGAAGCCCGTCACGAAGCGGCCATGGCAACGCACCGTGAGAACGAACTTGCGGCACAGATTGCGGCCATCCACGAATCATCCACGTGGCGCGTCGGCAAAGCCCTTCATGCCCCCGTTCGCCTCGTGCGGCGCTTCACTCAGCGCTGAGGACTCGTCCGTCCACGACCATGACCGCGACCGCACCGGTTCGACCGGTCACCACACCAGCCGCTCAGAGCTGGATGCCCGGCATCGAGATCATTCGGGGCGTCGCTGCGCTGGTCGTCGTGGCCCACCACATGTGGTCGTTGTCGACGCTGCCCCGGTTCAGGTGGTATTGGATGGTCGAGGGTTTCGGATCGTTTGGCGTCAACATCTTCTTCGTCCTGTCGGCATTTCTGCTCAGTCCTCCGTCCTGGGCACTGCGCACGCGATCAGACCTGGCGTCATTCTGGGGACGGCGGGCGGCTCGGATCATGCCGGCCTATTTCGTCAACGTGTTCCTGTTGTTCTTGTTCTTCGTCCCGGTTGGTGTGCTGTTCAGCAAGGTCGGGCTGAAGCAGGTCCTTGCCAACCTGACGTTCACGCATCAGCTCTTTCCTTCGACCATCGGATCACTCGGAACCAACGGCGTGCTCTGGACGCTCTCGGTCGAGTTCTTCCTGTATCTCTCCCTGCCGTTCATCGGTTGGTTGTTCAGCCGGGCACCTTTCGCCACCTTCACCGCAATGATGGCTGCCGGTACGGGCTGGCGTCTCCTCATCGGCCTGAACGGCGACGGGCTGCGCAACTTCTACTTCGGTGACAGCGGTGTCGGTATCGAGTTGCAGAGTCTTCTCGTCGCCAGACAGTTCGTCGGCTACCTGCCGCTCTTCGCGATCGGCATGGGGGCGCGATGGGTCTACGAGAACAAGCGCAGCTGGTTCGAAGCTCGTGAATTCACGATCAACCTGCCCATCGCCCTCGGGCTCTTGTTTCCGGGCATGCTGTTCCTGGTCTTCGTCGAGCGTTCTGCCTTCTACACCCACTGGGTTTGGTTCTCCACCTTCGACACCATCGTCGGCGTGCTGATCGTGCCGGCGCTGCTTGTGGCGGCCGCCGGGACGCTTGCCCCGAGCCGCGTCAACCGGCTCGCTGAGTGGGCCGGTCAGCGGAGTTACGGCCTGTACCTGTGGCATTTTCCCGTCATCCTGGTCGCCTACGAACGTGGAATCGCGTACGCTCCACCCGTGCTCGGGTACTGGTGGGCACGAATCGCCTTCATCCTCGTGATCACGGCCATACTTGCTGAAGTGAGCTACCGCGCAATCGAGATGCCTGCACAGCGATGGGCCAAGTTACGGCTACAAACGGTCGGGAGACCGTCATGACCCTCAGCCTGTCCGTCCAGGTCGTCGTGTTCGACAACTCGCTTGCGGAACTGCAACGACTCGTCTCCGGAATCAGCGCGACCGTTCGCCACGCCCGAGCCGCTTCAGCAGTCGACGTCGTCGCCATTGCCATCGGCGACGCATCGGCAAACCCTTCACTCACCGATCCCGAGATCGACTTGCTGCGAGGCGCGGTCGGACCACACGTCGATATCAGCTACGAGTTCTTCGGAGAGAACCTCGGCAGCGGCGGGGGATCGAACCGGCTGATGGAGCGCTCCGACAGTGACCTGATCTGGGTGCTCAACCCCGACACGGTGCCGGCGCCGAGTGCGCTCGGTGAGCTCGTGGCCGCGCTCCAGCCCGAGGACGTCGCCGCGGTCGACGCACGGCAGCTTCCAATCGAGAGCCCCAAGGGATTCGACCCCGAAACTGGCGACGCTGCCTGGGTGTCGGGAGCGTGTCTGCTGATGAAGCGGGCGGCTGCCACCGCTGTCGATGGTTTCGACGCGCACTTCTTTCCGATGTACTGCGACGACGTCGACCTGTCGTGGCGACTTCGACTCACAGGCTGGCGGGTGCGCCATGCGCCCACAGCTGTGATCTTCCACGACAAGCGACTTGGCGCCGATGGCCGACCTCTCGCCTCAGACTTCGAACACGAGTCCGGCATGCTGTCGCGTCTCTTCCTCGCCCATCGCTACGACCGCCCCGACGTGGTCCAAACCACCCTCGCGTGGGTCGACGAGCATGGCACCGACGCACACCGACGCGCGGTCGTTACCTATCGGGCCCGGCTCGACGCCGGCGATGTCCCCAAGCCGATCGCCGATCCGACCGGTGTGGCCGACCTCGACACCGACTACTACGGCCCCAGTCGATTTCGCTACTGATCGATCACTGATGAGCTACGCCTTCCGCTACACCGACGACTCGCCGTACGGCCACATCGTCCACCTCCTCGACCAGCACCTCCCCGACCGCGGCCTGATCATCGACCTGGGTTGCGGGCACGCGGCGATTGCCGAGCCGACCCTCAAACTCGGATTCTCCTACGCCGGCGTCGACGGCGACGCGGCCACCGTCGACGAACTGAACGCGAACAGCCCTGTCGACGCCTTTGTTCTCGACCTCAACGACCTCGATCGGCTTGCCGAACGGCTCGACGAGATCGCAGCTGGACGCCCGATCGCTGCGGTCACGGCGATCGACGTGCTCGAACATCTGCCACGCCCAGACGACACACTCCGCACGCTGCACGTCTGGATGCTCGAGCGCGACGTAGCAGCGCTGGCGGTGAGCATTCCCAATGTCGGCCATGTCGATCTCGCCGCCAAGCTGGTCACGGGCCGCTGGGACGTCACCCCGACGGGGCTGCTCGACGAAACCCACCTACGATTCTTCACCGACGACTCCGTGAGAGCGTTGATGGAGACGACGGGCTTCGACGAAATCGCGGGTCATGACTTTCGGTTGATCTTCAGCGATCAGGCGTGGCCGCCTGACCATCCGACACAGTCGCCCGAGTCGATGCTCGGCCGCTATCTCCGCACCCTGCGCGAGCTCAGCGATGATCACGCCGAAACCAACCAATTCGTGCGCATCTACTCGCCCGCACCGACACCGATGTCGGCACCGCGTGGCGGGGCGGTGCGCTCGTCGGCCTTCGCGACCGAGCCGGTGACCGAGCGGCGCACGCCATTTCTGTCGATCGTGACTCGCACCATGGGCGACCGCCACACCTTGGTCGACACGCTGGCGTGCCTGGCGGCGCAGACCGACGACGACTTCGAAGTCCTCCTGATGGTCAATACCGATGACGACGACGCATCCGCAGCGGTGGCCGACCTGGTTGCCTCGTTCGACGATCGATTTCGTTCACAGGTCCGAATCGATGTGAGCACGGTCATGCATCGCGTGGCGCCGCTCAATCGGGCCCTGGATCTCGCCGCCGGCCGATATCTCACTGTGCTTGATGACGACGATCTCGTCTTCGGCGACTGGGTCGAACAGTTCCATGGCGCCGCCAACGCACATCCCGGCGCCGTGATCCGATGTCGCGCCGTCGACCAGCAGATCGACACCGTCGGGCACCATGGTCCGGCAGTGTCGGCCTCGGGCTTCAAGGCGCCCTACCGGGCGACCTTCGACCTCGCGAGCCACCTCGCTGGCGGGCAGTCACCGCAGGGCACGATGGCCGTTCCGTGTGAGGCGCTCGACACGTTCCGTCTCAGATTCGACGAGAACATGGTCGTGTGCGAAGACCTCGAGTTCTACCTGCGGGTGGCAAACATCTGCGGTGTCGTTGACACCGGCACCTTCGGCATGGTCTATCGACGGTGGACCGATCGATTCGCGTCACAACACACGGTGTCACCGGAAGTCTGGGAGCAGTCGATCCAGGAAATCGTTCGCCGACTTGACGCAATACCGCTGCTCATGCCAACGGGCACGGCAAGCCGCCTGTACCAGGCAGCCGTGCAGGAGCGTCAACTGTACGAGCTCGACCAGGGAACGTCCGCCCTCCTGCGACGTGCCGATGTCGCCGAACGCAACTGGGCATCTCTCGCCGACGCCTATGCCCAACTCGAGCACGAATTCCGCAAATTGGCCGACGACCGCAATCACTGGGTTGGACAGGCCGAGCAGCTTGCACCCGCACGATGGGCTTCGCTGCTTCGCCGCGTCGTTCGACGCTGCCGTCACCTGCTCTCCGGAGGATCGTGACCGTGGCAGTCGAACCCGATCCGTCCCCGGACTCCGCCACCGATCTACGCGCGGAAAATGCCGATCTCCGCCGCCGGCTCGAACTGGCCGAGCTGGCGCTCGAGGCACTCGCCGCCGAGGCACGAGCACGCCGAGCCGAGGTTCGGGTACTGGCAGAGTCATTACCCACGGCGGTGAGCCGCCATGCCGTCCTCCGCGAAATGCTGAGCGACGCACGCCATCACCCAGACAAGTCCGGCGTTGTGCGGCGCGGCGTGGCCAAGGCATGTCGAGCACCGCGCAGGGCAATCCGGCTCTTCAGAGGGCGGACGTGACCGCGCCCGTCCGGGTGTTCGTTGCCGCCGACGGCAACGAATTCATGCACGACATCGCCTCCTGGTTCGCCGACGCGGCTCGGCTCGCTGGCCGACACGCCGAACTCATCAGCGACGAACTTCCCGCCGTGGATGGTGCGATCAACCTCGTGGTGGCACCCCATGAGTTCTTCGAGCTGTACGACGCTCCGCAGCACGCGCTGCAGCAGGCTGCGGCTGCGTCGATCTGCGTCGGGACCGAGCAGCCGGATACACCATGGTTTGATCTCACCATTGATGCGTGCAGGCGTGGGATCGAATGCCTCGACATCAACCCACACGGAGTTGCTGCGCTCCGCGGTGCGGGCCTCGTCGCGTCGCACGTCCAACTCGGCGCCGTGCCAGCGATGACCGCGCCGAGTGCGCTGACTCCCACCACTGGGCGGCCGATCGACGTCCTGTTCATGGGCGGGCTCGACGACCGTCGTGGTGCCCTGCTTGCCGACCTTGCGCCCGAGCTGTGGACCGTGAAGTCTGACATTCGTGTTTTCAAATTCGACCGTCCAGTCAGTTCGGCCACCCCGGGCGTCGTCTTCGGCACCGACAAATACGACCTCCTTGCGTCGTCCAAACTGCTCGTCAATCTGCACCGGCAGCGCGAGAATTCATCTTCGTACTTTGAGTGGGCGCGCATGATCGAGGCGATGGCGAATCGGTGCGTCATCGTCACCGAGCCTTCGGATACGTCGGCTCCGCTGGTCAACGGTCGACAATTCGCCGAGGCGCCCATCGAGGCAATGGGCGACACAATCCGCAGGTTGCTCGCCGATGACCAGCGGCGTTCCGACATCGCCGACCGGGCCCTCGCTGCGGTCACCTCTGACCTGGCATTTGCCCAAACGCTCGGCCCACTGCTCGATCGGATCGAAAGCACGGTGCTCCCCCGCATCAGCGACCACGCCGCTACCGACGATCCGAGCGTTGACCCGTGGCGCCTCGGCGCATCCAAGGTGCCTCCGCCGACACGACTCGGCGCCTTCCGGCCGTACGCCCCACTCCAGCGCGCTGCAAAACGGTTGGCGCTCGACGACACCGACATGCTGCGCCGTATCGACGCAACCAGCTGCCTAATCCGCCATGGCCAAGGGCAACACGTCGAACGGATCGCTACTCCGAGTTACCTCGGGCGCACCACAGCACCCCGCGTCTCGGCGGTCGTCACCCTCTACGACTATGCCGGAGTTGTCGGTGAGACACTGACGAGCCTGATCGCTTCGACTGATGTGGACGTCGAGATCATCGTGGTCGACGACCACTCGTCCGACGACGGTCGCCACGTCGTTTCGGATCTGTTCGATCGCCACCCCAATGTTCCGATGCTGCTACTCGGCAAGGATGCCAACGAGGGACTGGCTGCGGCTCGCAACGACGGCTTTGCGGCCGCTGTTGGAGAGTATGTGTTCGTGATGGACGCCGACAACCACGTCTATCCCACCTGCCTCGCCCGGCTGGCCGACACGCTGGACGAGCACAGAGATGCCGCTGCGGCGTATTCGATTCTCGAAGACTTCGGTACACAGCGCAACATTCGGAGTGCTCTGGCATGGGATCCAGCCCGGCTGTGCGTTGCGAATTACATCGATGCCCAGGCAATGTGGCGACGATCGATGTGGGAAGCCCTCGGCGGGTACCGCAACGACGACCGTGAGGTCTACGGCTGGGAGGACTGGGATCTCTGGCTGAGATTGGCCGAGACCGGAGGGCGGGCAGTACTGCGCACAGAGATCCTCGGCCGGTACCGGGTCCAAGACTCGTCGATGATCACGCTCACCAATCTGGCGACCGACGACGCCATCGTCAGTATGCGCAACCGGTACCCGCGCCTGCCGTGGCCCGGCTCCGACGGCCAGTAGGCTCAGCCCAACATGTCGCTTCGGTCGGCGGTGGCCCACCGCAATCTTCTCTATCTCTTCACGCTGAAGGAGCTGCGCACTCGGTATCGCGGGTCAATCCTTGGCTGGGCATGGAGCTTGCTGAACCCGATCAGTCAGATGATCATCTTCAGTATCATCTTCCTCAAGATCTTCGGCGGCGTGGCACCGCGCTCAAGTGCCAGCGGCATCCAGAACTTCCCGCTCTACTTTCTGTCGGGACTGTTGCCCTTCCAGTTCTTCGTCATCTCCGTCAGCGCCAGTATTGGATCGGTCCAGGGCGGAGCGAGTCTGATCAAGAAGGTCGCGTTTCCCCACGAGCACCTGGTGCTGTCGATCATGTTGGCGCAACTGGTGACGGTCTGCATTGAACTGTTGGTTCTCTCCGCGTCGTTCCTATTGTTCGGTCATTTCATGTTCCAGTGGCTGATTCCGATGGCCGCGCTGCTCGTGTTGATCTCGCTGTTTACGACGGGTGTCGCTCTGGCGCTGTCGGCGGCGAACGTGTTCTTCCACGACATTAACTACCTGTGGGGCATCGTCTCGCAGATCCTGTTCTACGCCAGCCCGATCATTTGGGTCATCGGCCAGGTGGAGAGCCCGGTGATCAACAAGTACGCGCCGTGGGGTCCAACGGGCAACTTTGTGGATGCCTCCCACAAGATCCTGTACGAAAACGTGTTCCCGAGCCTTGCTCAATGGGGCTACATCGCCGCTTGGGCAGCCGTCGCATTCGTTCTCGGCGCGTGGTTCTTTAACCGGTTGTCGCCGCGGTTCGCGGAAGAAATCTAGTGCGGGAGACCTGACATGCCAGATCAGCGCAGCACCGGCATTGCCCTGCGAGTCGACAACGTCACCAAGACGTTTCGAATCCATCACGAACGCGCATCGTCCCTCAAGCAGTTCATCGCCACCGGTGGCCGCAACCGGTACGAGGATTTTTACGCTCTGCGCGACGTCTCGTTCGAGGTCGGCGAAGGCGAAGCGGTCGGGATCATTGGGCACAATGGATCGGGCAAGTCAACCCTGCTCAAGTGCATGGCACAAATCCTGACGCCCAACGCTGGCAAGATCCACCTCAACAAAAAGATGGCAGCGCTGCTCGAGTTGGGTGCAGGTTTTCACCAAGAATTGAGCGGACGCGACAATGTGTTTCTCAATGCCTCAATCCTGGGCATGGGACGCAAGGAGATTGCGAACCGCTTCGACGAGATCGTCGACTTTTCCGGCCTCGGCGACTTCATCGACACCCCGGTCAAGACCTACTCGTCAGGCATGTACATTCGCCTCGCTTTCGCGGTGGCAATCAACGTCGACCCGGAGTTGCTGCTGATCGACGAGATCCTCGCAGTCGGCGACGTCACCTTTCAGAAGAAGTGCATGGAGAAGTTCGTCGACTTCCGCACTCAGGGCCGCACCTTGGTGCTCGTCACCCACGATGGCCACACCGTCCGCGAGTTTTGCGACCGCGCGATTTGGTTGGATCACGGCGTCGTCCGGCGCGACGGCGATCCCGCCGACGTGGTCGATGAGTACACCGAGACCATGCTCGGAGCGGAGACCACCGAGGGGGCTGAGTCAAGCCGTCGTGGTGACGGCAGGATTCGGGTCACAAGCACCGAGTTACTCGTCGGCGGCGTTCCTGTCGATCGTTTCCGCAGCAGTGACGACGTCACTGTCCGGATGCATTATCAGGCAACCGAACCCGTTCCGAAGCCAGTTTTCGCGGTGTCGATCGCCAGCCTCAATGGTGCAACCGTCACGGCCCCTTCGAGTCGTGACGCTGGCGATGTGCCCGATTCGATTGAGGGCTCCGGCTACGTCGATGTGCGATTCGAGAAAATCCCGCTCATCCCATCGCGATACGTCCTCCATACCGAGATCAGCGGATGGGGTCGCCAGCACATCTATGACCACGTGCAAAACGCCCAGACTTTCGACGTCATCGCCGGCGAGACGAACGAGACACACGGCCTCGTCACGATGCATCCGAGTTGGTCGCGCCACGGCAACTAGTCCATCGGACGTTCCATTGCCGCAGCGCCGCCGAGTCCGGCGGCCCAGCGCACGATGGCAACCGACGCAAGGGCGTGTAAAGCAAGTAGTGCCGCAGGCGGCACGGGGGCGCCATACGTGTCCCACTCCCAGGGCAGCAGCGTGCCAGCGATGCCGCCCGCGAACCGGCGCATCATCGCGGCAAGCCCGACATTCGCCACGACCAGACCGGCGACGAGCACGGCCAGTCCGAGGCGCCGAGCTGCAGCAGGATCGAGACGGAGTCGGGCACCCAGAACTGGGATACCGACAAGCAGCGGGAGGAAGTACCGGCCCTGCCAGTACACGCCGAAGTCGTTGTTCTGCAGCATCGTGAGCGTCCACGACACCAGCACGCCCGCTCCAAGGACTGCGACCATTCCGGCTCCGACCTGGCGTTCATCGCCAAGCACCGCCACACCGCCGAGCGCACCGATCGCGAGCACACACAAGAACATCGCTGACGTCGGCACCGGTGTGTCCAGCCACCCCAGTACCCCAATCGCCTGACGCAGACTGTTGCCGGTCTCGCCGATGACGAGCCGCAGAACCAAGCGGTCGAATCCATTTATTCTCGTGGACATAACGGCGATCATCACCATGACACCACCGAGTGCGGCAACCACACAGACTGCCCAACGAAGAGCTGCGCTCCTGTCGCCCAACTTCCACCACAGCCGTCGCCCAACGACCGCCACCACCGGGGCAAGCGGCGTGAGGAAGAGTGCTCGTGCATCGTTGGTCTCGCTCCACGCCGCCCAGGCAAGCGTTGCCAACGTGGACACGCCGATCAGCGCCAACGGCCCTGCCCCAATCCGCTGGGCCAGCGAACGGAGGCCGATCGACATGGTGACCAGCGCGAGCGCCAGGATGAGCGCAGCCCAGACCAACCCATCGCGGCGCGGCAACACGAGGGCTGCCCAACCAATCGCAGTCAGCCACGCCGCTTGCCGATCGGCCGCCATCGGCGCCGATCTATGCCACGCCGTCAGCGCCGACAGGCCAGTCCACGCCGCAAGCCCTCCTGCGATCGCCATCCCACTCGGGTTCACCGTGGCAAAGACGAACCAGGCCATCGGCGTGACCGCCAACATCGTCACTCCCACGCCGAGCGCGCCACGCCGAGCAGCGAGCATGACCGATGCCGCAACCAGGAGAATCGGGAGGAACGCATCGGCAGCTCGCGCCGACCACGGCGAAATCGACGCCGGGGCAAACGTTCCAAGACCCGCTACGAGGTGACCCCACACGGGGTAATTGGCGGCGCGTGTCACTCCCACGCCGGTACCGGCCGGAGCGGTCAGGTCGGCGGCACAGCTCGCCGGTGTGTAGGACTCGAACGCGAAGCAGTTCGGTGGCGGGAAGCCGATGTGCGCTGGGAGCTCGAAGCCACGCTCGGCGCTGCCCCCTGGTAAGCGGAAGCCGTCGAGCTGACCGCGGGCCAACGCACCGGCACGGACGTTGTGTCCAGGCTCATCCGGGCCCGCCGATCGAGGAGCGCCGAGAATCCACGCCGACACCATGAGGAGCAGCGCCAGGGAGACGAGAATGGCATCGCGCGACCGGAGCCCACGGCCCCTCGCGACGGTGTCTGGCGATGAAACATCCAGGAAAGTTCCATTCTCGACCACAGATGAATCCTACGGTCAGGCAACGATGCCCGACACGCATGTCCACCCGACCAGTATCGTTCGAGACGATGACCTCGACGTCACCACCCGCCGCTGCCAAGACTGACAGAACGACGCAGCCTTTCCCCGCGCCAGTCGAACGCGCCGTGTCGGTTCTCGAACGGCCCGCCACGTGGCTGTGGGACCGAGGCTTTCGGTTTCTGAGCGTGCTCGATGCCGTGGCGC
>CALCXK010000117.1 GCA_937905835.1 uncultured Ilumatobacter sp.
TCGGCGATATCCGTGACAACGATCTTGTCACCGCAACCTGCAACGAGCACGGCGTCACCCAACTCGTGCACTTCGCTGCCTACAAGGCAGTCGGCGAGTCGATGGAGTCACCCGCCAAGTACTGGCGGAACAACGTTGCCGGCTCGGTGGAACTGTTCGAGGCATGCCTCGCAGCTGGGGTCGAAGACGTCGTGTTCTCATCGTCGTGTTCAGTCAACGGCACTCCCCCGTCCGTGCCCGTCGTTGAAAGCCATCCAATCGCTCCCGAGAGTGTGTACGCCGAGTCGAAAGCAATGGTCGAAAAGATCCTGTACTGGTATGGACAGACCAGCCCGATGCGCTCAGTCAGCCTGCGGTATTTCAATGCTGCAGGCGCCAGTGTCGATGGGCGGATCGGCGAAGACTGGACCTACTCGTTCAACCTGATCCCGCACGTCATGAAGGCACTCCTCCTTCCCGACCACAGCATGAAGGTGTTCGGCGACGACTACGACACTCCAGATGGCACGTGTATTCGCGACTACATCCACGTCGAAGACCTCGCTGACGCCCACGTCAGAGCGTTGGACTACCTCGGCAACGGCGGCGAAACCACAGCAGTCAACGTCGGCACCGGCACCGGGTCGTCCGTGTTCGACGTGATCAACGCCGCTGCTGAAATTGCAGGCAAGCCGGTCCCGCACCACATCGTGGCCCGCCGTGCTGGCGACCCCGTTGCAACGTATGCGAACCCGACGTACGCGAAAGACGTGCTTGGCTGGGCGGCGCAACACGACCTCCAATCCATTGTCGAAAGTGCCTACGCCTGGCACTCGAGCCAGCTGGACGGAACCCGCTAGCGCCAGCTCAAGGTTTTGCGCTCGGATGCACCGCTGCCGATCGCATCCGGTCGAGCCAGCCAATCAGCACGGCCACGGCACGCGGGTCGTGGCGCAGGCGGTGCCCGGCCCCGACAAAGAGGCTGAGCTCGGCCGAGCCGTGGGCGTTGACCAACTGCCGCGCATCTGACACGGGCACCGAGTCGTCTTCTTCGCCGTGCATCACCATCATTGGACGGGGCGCAAAACGACGTGCTGACGCAACCGGGCGGAAGCGGCGGAACTCTCGGGCCCACTCGTCAACCGAAGCCGGAAAGCGCGGATCCTTGATCGCCCCAAGTTCGCGAGCATGCTCGAGGAATCGGCGGGGATGATCAGCCCAGTCGTCGAAGTCGGCTCGGGGGCTCAGGAGGCCCACGGCGGTGACATTCGGGTCGTCGGCTCCGACACACACGGCGATCGATCCACCGGTGTTCGTGCCGAGCAGGATCACGCCGTTCGGATTACTCACCTTGTGAAGGTGGGCAATGGCGTTACGCAAGTCATCGACCCAGCCCTGGAGTGAGAAGTTGCCTGCGCTCTCGCCGCACCCGCGAAAGTTGAACGTCATCGCGACACAGTCAAGCTGGCGGGAAATCCGATCGATCAGCTGCGGGAAGGTGCCGGCCGAGAGCTGCGCGTCGAGCGGGCCGATCGGGAAGCCGTGGCAGAGGATGATGCCGGGGCTGGGCTGTGCATCATCAGACGGATAGGCGATGTGGCATGCGAGCGAGAGGCCCTGGGACTGAAATCGATCGTTCATTCCCGGCATGGTTCAACCTGGCTGTTCAGGAGCGAGGTGCGCGTTTGATGGCTTTGGAGCCTGGGGTGGCGAGGCGATAGCCGCGGTTGCGTGCCTCGGGCAGCGTGTCGGGTGCGAAGCTCAGTGCGACACCGAGGTCGACGAACTCGTTGATCGCCGCATCGTCGTCCCAGCTCTCCAGGTCGTAGACCAACTGCGTGCGCTTGTCGCCGAGGAATCGGCTGTGTTCGAACTTCGGGTGATGATCCATCAGGAACGAATCTATCGGACCCAGGCGCAGCCACCCAGACCACATCGGCCAGCGCCCACACGCGGCAACGCCCGAGCACCGGGTGGCGCTCGGGCGTTGCACACAACTGTTTGG
>CALCXK010000118.1 GCA_937905835.1 uncultured Ilumatobacter sp.
CCATCGCTGCAGCCGAGACATGCCGGCGCTTGGCCGACTTCGATGACGGCGGCTTTGACGACGACAACTGGGTCGTCGTGAACGACGGGGTCATGGGCGGACGCTCCAACGGCGCAATCGAGTTCACCGACTCAACGATGCAGTTCACGGGCGACGTCGTAACAGCAGGCGGTGGCTTCACGTCGGTCCGGCTGCAACTGACCGGCGACGAGCTCACCGATTCTGGCTACCTTGCGTTGCGGCTCCGTTCGGACGAACGCACTTACGGGCTGACCCTCCAAGACTCTGCACAAACCGGTCGCCGGTCCATTACCCACGGAGCCAACCTCACCATCGACGGACCAGCCGATGCCGACGGATGGCGAACGGCGGACATGTCATACAACGAACTGCGCCCGTCGGTATTCGGTCAACCGCTTGACGCTCCGGCCTTCAACCCCGACGAGGCAGTCGAGTTCGGCATCATCATCGCAGATGGCATCGACGGCCGCTTCAAGCTTGAGGTCGACTGGATCGACGCCTGCCCAAGCCAGTAACCGATCAACTACACGCGCGCTGGCAACCCAGGCCCGTGCAGATGTAACACTGGCGCATGACCGAGATCGAGCTTCGTTCGGACAACGCTGCAGGGGTCGCCCCCGAAATCTTGGCGGCGGTTGCTGCTGCCAACACCGGTTCGGCGCTCGCCTATGGCGACGATGATGTCACCACGCAACTCGAGGCCGTCGTGCGCGACGTATTCGAGCACCCGACGGCACGGGTCTTCCCCGTCACCAGCGGAACTGCCGCCAACGCCCTCGCACTCACATCGCTCTGCCCGCCCTGGGGCGCCGTACTGTGCCATGAGTCGGCGCACATCCTGAAAAGCGAGGGTGGCGCAACGTCGATGCTCGGTGGCGGCGCCGTAATGCGAGGTGTGCCCGGCAGCAACCACCGGGTCCATCCCGATGGGCTGCAGGCCGCACTCGACGCTGTCCGCTGGGGCGACCCACATCATTCGCAGCCTGCCGCTCTCTCACTCACACAACCGACCGACATGGGGACCATCTACACAGTCGCCGAGATCACCGCACTCGCCGACACTGCCCGTGATCGCGGGTTGCGCGTCCACATCGACGGGGCACGCATCGCGAACGCAACTGCGCGGCTGGGCTGCTCCCCCGCCGACATCACCTGGCGGGCGGGCGTCGACGTTTTCTCACTTGGCGCCACCAAGAACGGAGCACTGTCGGCCGAGGCGATCGTAGTGTTCGACAACAACGCAGCAGACGAACTCGTCTACCGCACCAAGCGCTCCGGTCACGTCACGTCGAAGATGCGATTCCAATCGGCGCAGCTGATCGCCTACCTCACCGACAATCTGTGGTTGCGGTTAGCCGCGCACTCAAACCGACAGATGGAGCGACTTGCCGCCGGTCTCGTCGATGCAGGCATCGAGTTCCTCAACCCGCCCGACGTGAACATGCTGTTTGCCCGCGTCTCAGACGAAGCTGCAACACAGTTGGAATCCGCCGGCCTGCTCTTCTACCGGATCAGCCCCGGCCTCATCCGACTCGTTACAAGCTGGCAGACCAGCGACGACGACATCGACCAAACATTGGAAAGATTCGCCAACGTGACGGCCGAGTACCAAGTGACCCGGTAATCCCACCTACTCGGCGGCAGTGGCCAACGTGTCAGCGGTGCTCTTCGCCATCTGCGCAATGTCAGGAACGATCCTCAGCTTCCGGTGGCGCCGGCGAGTTCGTCGGCCAGCACCAGAACCGAGTTGATTCGCTCAAAATCGGCACCGTCGTGATCGTTATAGGGGTCCACCAGGATCGGGTGCAACCTTGCGGCGCGTGATGACACGATGTCCATCGCGACAGAGTCGCCGACGTACGCAATCCGCTCGGGAACGAACTCGGCGAAGTACGGCAACGCAAAGTCGAAGATCCGAGGGTCTGGCTTCTCGACGCCGACAACCTGGCTATCGACAATGCATCGCATGGCGGTGAAGGCGCCGACACCGACCTGGCACACCGAGCGATTGAGCGAGGCCTCGATCTGCCCACTGGCATTCGAAACGACACCCATTGGGATACCCGCTGCTGCGAACTGCTCGAGCGCTGCAAGCGTCTCAGGGATCGGCCATCGCCACAGATCAGGTGTGCGGGTCCGATTCAGAACATCGGCAGCCTCTGCCAAGTCGGCGTCACACACCCCGACTGCTGCGACATATGCCTCGTCGTAGACAAGCCATTCAACCTCTGACGAGCCCGCGTTTGACTTGGCTGCCATGCCGGCATAGTGCGCACGCCGATGTACGGCGACCGTGGTGTCGCCACCGTAGAACTCAAGTAACGGGGCGATCACTGTCGGGTCAGGCAAGACAAGTACCCCGCCCGCGTCAAACAGAACCGCATCGAAACGGAACGTCATTGCTCAGCTACGCCCTTGCGGGTCAGCCGCCACCGAGTTCGGCGAGGCGGTCGAGGCCAATGCCGCATTCCTCGAACACGCCGAGCATCGCTGCAATGTCACCGCTCTGCACAGCCGGATCGTTGAAGTCGAGTTTGTCGGCGATGCACTCTGCTTCCTCGTTGGCGAGGCCAATCGACACGAACTGAGCCACCAACTGTTCGCGAATCGTGCCATCGCCTGGGTTGAAATCACCGGAGTCGTCGACAGCGTCTCCACTGGTATCGACGGCGCCATCGCCCGTGTCTGTGTCGTCGCCACTACTGAAGCTGCGGCCACAGTTGGTCTCTGTGTAGGCGTCAAGTTTTTCCGACGCCGCGGCGAGGTCAGCCTCGAGCGTCACATCCTGCATAAACCCAAGATCTGCGTCGAAGACGTTGTAGTCGGCAGCCTTGATGGCGTCGACGAGCATCTGCGTCCCCTCGGCGAGTTTCTTGGCTGGTTCCTTGATTTCGTCAGGCGCCTCATCTGGCAGACGCTGCACGAAGAGCTCCATCTGGGTGATGCCCGCTTCCAAGTCGCTCGAGTCGGCACCGAGCGACGACAAGATTTCATCGACGACATCGGCCTCATCGGCGAAATCGCACCATGCGTCAGCAGTCGATCCGTCGGACGACGAGCCGCCACATGCGGCAAACAGCAGCGGCACAACAGCCAACGCTGCCATGAATTTGTGCTGCCGAGACATGGACGTGATCATGACAATGACATTAGTTGCCCAGCTCCGACAGAAACCGGCATATCACCTCAGCCGAGGTGCTGGTGCAGGAACGCCTCTAGATGCTGCCGTCAGATAGCAGCAATTCGCTCGATGTCCTGCGTGCCGAGGGCGTTGTGCGGCGCCATGAACGCGTGGCGTGCACGGTCAGCGTCACATCTTTGCCCATCGCCTGCAGGCGGCCTTCGAGCTCTTTGGCCGCTTCCGGCGGGAAGAAATCGTCGTGCTCGGCCATGTGCCCCTGGATGGACGCTGTCATCGATGCGTAAACCGGTTGATCATCGCCCTGCGGAAATCCATAGAACGGAACAGCGGCCTTGACCCGGTCGGGACGGAGCGAAGCAAGGACGAACGTCAACAGGCCGCCCATGCAGAAACCCACGACGCCGATGCCGTCGCCGGTGGTCGCTTCGTGCTCGACGAGGTAGTCGACCCCACCACTCTTGGACAACGATTACTCCGGGGCCGGAGCCGCTTTCCGCACGACGAGATACCCGCGTGCGTTGTTGCCGTTGCTGGGGAACTCGACCATTTCACTGCTCATCCCCCGAACGTACCGCGGCCACACTGTGTCAGGCACAGTGTGACCAACTGTCAGCGGTCTGACGGAAAGCCGAGGTCGATCGTGCTGTGCGCCGGGTCGGGCCAGCGACTGGTGACGACCTTACCCTGCGTATAAAAGTTGATGCCCTCTGGGCCGTACATGTGCGTGTCACCAAACAGGCTCGCTTTCCACCCACCGAAGCTGTAGTAACTCACCGGCACCGGAATCGGCACGTTGATGCCCACCATGCCGACCTGCACGTCGAACTGGAACTGCCGAGCAGCCCCGCCATCACGGGTGAAAATCGCGACACCGTTGGCGAACTGGTTCGCGTTAATGGTCTCAAGGCCCTCTTGGTATCCCGAGACGCGCATGACGCTGAGCACCGGGCCAAAGATCTCGTCGTCGTAACATGCCATGCCCGGCTTAACGTGGTCGATCAAGGTCGGGTTGACGAAATAACCGTCTGCGGGAAGGTTTTCGCGCCCGTCAACGACGATCGTGGCTCCATCGGCGGGCGCACCGTCGATGTAACCCTTCACCTTGTCGCGATGTTCGGCAGTGATCAGCGGGCCCATCTCGTTATCGGGTTCGTTGCCAGGACCGACCTTGATCCCCGGAATGCGGTCGGCGATCTTGGCAACGAGTTCGTCGGCGATCGCATCAGCCGCGAGTACCACGCTGACGGCCATACACCGCTCACCGGCTGAGCCGTAGGCGGCACCGATCAGCGCATCCGCCGCCATGTCGAGATCAGCGTCGGGCAGCACCAGCATGTGGTTCTTCGCACCGCCGAGTGCCTGCACGCGCTTACCGTTCTTCGTACCAGTCTCGTAGATGTAGCGAGCAATCGGCGTCGAGCCGACGAAGCTCACCGCCGCAATGTCGTCGTGTTCGAGGATCGTGTCGACAGCGAGCTTGTCGCCCTGCACGACGTTGAACACACCGGCGGGCAACCCCGCCTTGGCCAAGAGCTCGGCAATGAACATCACCGCTGAGGGGTCCTTCTCGCTGGGCTTCAGGATGAACGTGTTACCGCACGCAATGGCGCTGGCGAACATCCACATCGGGACCATCGCTGGGAAGTTGAACGGCGTGATGCCGGCAACGACACCCAGCGGCTGACGGATCGAATACACGTCGACGCCCGTTGCGGCCTGCTCGCTGTACGAGCCCTTGATCAGCTCCGAGATACCACAGGCGTACTCGACGTTCTCGAGGCCACGCGACACTTCGCCCATGGCGTCGGACACGACCTTGCCGTGCTCATTGCTCACGAGTGTGGCGATTTCGAGCTTGTTTGCATCGATCAGTTCGCGGAAACGAAACATGATCTCGGCGCGTTTCGTCAGCGACGTCGAGCGCCAGCCTGGGAACGCCGCCTTCGCTGCCGCAACTGCGGCCTCGACCTCGACGACCGATGCCAGACCGACCAACGCCGATTGTTCGCCCGTGGCTGGGTTGTACACCGGCGAGGTGTTGCCTGACATCGAAAGCACGGCAGCGCCGTTGATCCAGTGTGCGATGGTGTCCATGTCGTTCCCTTGTTCGAATGATGAGCGCGCTCTCACCCTATTTGTCTGTCACCGATACGCAACGTGAGAAAAAGCGCGATTTTCCCGACGATCTACTGCTTGGCAAGCGCCTGGTCGCGCAACGCCGGAATGATGTGTTCGCCGTACTGCTGCAGCGTGTGATCTTTGCCATCGTGCTGCAGATAGATCGCGAACTGATCGACGCCAAGCGCCTGGAGCGCGAGCAGCCGTTCGAGTTGTGCTTCGACCGGGCCGAGGATGCAAAACCGATCGATGATCTCGTCAGGCACAAATGCAGCGTGGGTGTTCCCCACCTGGCCGTGCTGGTTGTAGTCGTACGCCTCGCGACCAGCGATGTAGTCGGTCAGCGCCTGCGGCACCGGTGCTGCATCGCCGTATCGGGTCACGATGTCAGCCACGTGGTTGCCGACCATGCCACCGAACCAGCGACATTGGTCGCGCATGTACGCCAGGTTGTCGATGGGCCCCACATACGCAGGGGCCGCAATACACATCGTGATGTCGTCGGGGTTGCGACCAGCATCGCTGGCTGCAGTTCGAACTGCGTTGATCATCCACTCGGTGATCGACAGGTCAGCCAGCTGCAGGATGAAGCCGTCGCACGTCTCACCGATCATCTTGAGGGCCTTCGGGCCGTAGCCCGCTCCCCAAACTTCGAGCTCGCTCTTCGCTGCCCACGGCAGCGTGATGGTCGAACCGTTGTATTCGACACTCCGACCACAGCCGAGTTCACGAATCACGTTGATCGAGTCACGCATCGTGGCCAGGGTGGTCGGCTTGCCGTTGCTGACACGGACTGCCGAGTCGCCACGACCGATCCCGCAAACGGTGCGGTTGCCGTACATCTCGTTGAGGGTTGCGTACGTCGAGGCCGTAACGGTCCAGTCGCGCGTTGCCGGATTCGTGACCATCGGCCCCACGACGATGTTGCGCGTCTCGGCCAGGATCTGGGAGTAAATGACATAGGGCTCTTGCCACAGGATGTGTGAATCAAACGTCCACACATGACTGAATCCATATGCCTCAGCGCGCCGAGCGAGATCGATCACCCGCGCCGCTGGCGGGGTGGTCTGCAGTACGACTCCGATGTCCATGAGATGTCTCCGTTTTGCTCGACGTCAGTGGATGTACTTGTTGAGGCTGCGCTTGACGAACTGACCGTGACCCTTGGCGCCAAGGTAGGAGTCGTTCGCCACGACGACGCGACCGCGTGAGATCACCGTGTCAACCTTGCCGTCGACTTCGAACCCCTCGTAGGACGAGTGGTCCATTGCCATGTGGTGTTTGTCGTTGATACCGATCTTGGTCTTGGTATTCGGGTCCCACACAAGAACGTCGGCGTCTGCGCCGGGCTCAAGTACACCCTTCTTCTCGAGGCCAAACATGCGCGCCGGGGTAGTGCAGCAGGTCTCGACCCAGCGTTCGAGGGTCATCTCCCCCATCACCACGCCCTGGTAGATCATTTCCATCCGATGCTCGACGCCGCCCATGCCGTTCGGGATCTTCGAGAAATCACCGATGCCAAGTTCTTTCTGATCCTTCATGCAGAACGGGCAATGGTCGGTGGACACCACGGCCAGCTCGTTCATCCGCAGGCCCTTCCACAGATCTTTCTGGTGGTGCTCGTGCTTTGAACGCAGCGGAGTCGAACACACCCACTTCGCCCCTTCGAACCCGGGCTGAGCGAGGTGGTCTTCGATCGACAGGTACAGGTATTGCGGGCAGGTCTCAGCAAACACGTTGAGGCCCATGTGCTGCGCACGCGACACCTCTTCGAGTGCCTCGGATGCCGACATGTGCACGATATACAGCGGCACGTTGCCGGCGACACGCGCGAGCTTGATCGCACGATGCGTCGCCTCCGACTCGAGCTCCTCGGGTCGGGTGTACGAGTGATACTTCGGATCGCTGTCGCCACGGGCCAGCGACTGGGCGACCAGCACGTCGATCGCGATGCCGTTCTCGGCGTGCATCATCATCAACGCACCCGATTCCGATGCGTTCTGCATTGCTCGAAGGATCTGGCCGTCGTCGGAGTAAAAGACACCCGGGTACGCCATGAACATCTTGAAGCTCGTGACGCCTTCGTTCTCGACGAGGTACGTCATTGCCTCCAACGATTCCTCGTTCACATCACCGATGATCTGGTGGAACGCGTAGTCGACATGGCATTCGCCAGCTGCCTCCGCGTGTCGAGCCGCAAGGGTCTCGCGTACGTCCAGACCGACCGTCTGCGACGCGAAATCGATGATCGTGGTCACGCCTCCCCACGCCGCAGCCCGCGAACCCGTATCGAAGTCGTCGGCGGACACCGTCCCACCAAACGGCAGCGACATATGAACGTGGGCATCGACGCCACCAGGCACGACATATTTCCCGGTCGCGTCAATCACCACATCGGGTGTGATGCCGTAGGCCGCAGCGTGCCCCGGAGCGAGGATCGCGGCGATCGATTCGCCGTCGATCAGCACATCAGCTTCGCGACGTCCGATTGCCGAGACGACCGTACCGCCCTGAATCAGTGTGGTTGCCATCGTCAGACCCCTCTCAGCCTTCCACCAGCTCGCCGTACGCCTCCGGACGACGGTCGCGGTAGAACTGCCAGCCATCGCGGACTTGGCGAATCAGATCAAGGTCGAATTCACGAACGATGAGTTCGGGGTCGGTTGAGCTCCCCTTGTCGCCAACGTACTCACCACGTGGGCCGATGAAGTAGCTCTGTCCGTAAAAGTCATTGTCACCCAGCGGCTCGATGCCCACTCGGTTGATCGCACCGACGTAATACATGTTGGCCACAGCCGCAGCCGGCTGTTCAATCGACCAGAGATACTCGCTGAGGCCGCGGTGGGTCGCGGACGGATTGAAGACAATCTCGGCACCATTGAGGCCGAGCGCTCGCCAACCTTCGGGGAAGTGGCGGTCGTAGCAGATGTAGACGCCGACCTTGCCGACGGCGGTGTCGAAGATGGGGTAGCCGCCGTTGCCTGGCTTGAAATAGAACTTCTCCCAGAAGCCCTTCACCTGAGGAATGTGCTGCTTGCGGTACTTGCCGAGGTAGGTGCCGTCAGCGTCGATCACTGCTGCAGTGTTGTAGTACACGCCAGGTTGCTCGATCTCGTACATCGGCAGCACCATCACCATGTTGAGTTCCTTGGCAAGCGCCTGGAAACGTTTGGTGGTTGGCCCGTCGGGGATGTATTCGGTGTACTCGTAGTACTCGGCGTCCTGCACCTGGCAGAAGTACGGGCCGTAGAACAGCTCCTGAAAACAGATGATCTGTGCACCCTGTGCAGCTGCCTCGCGCGCCGCTTCTTCGTGCTTGACAATCATCGATTCCTTGTCGCCCGTCCAATCAGTCTGCAGAAGTGCGGCCTTCACAATGTTTTCCATGTCCGGATACTACGACACGTCAGCCACGTGGCAAAGAGTTCACGCTGGCTCGATACACCGCCAGCCGCTCAACGCCGCTCGATGCCTGTGAGTGCAATCACGAGGCGATCTTCATCGCGAGAAGCAGCAAAGTCGACCTCGCCCAGCACGCGCCATTCGTCGTGGCCCTCGGGATCATGAATCGTCTGGCTCACCGCGCCCGACGCCCAGTCGAGCTGGAAACGACTGGAATGGCGAGCATCGCCGTCGATCTCGATCGCGTCGTACTCCTGCCAGTAGGACTCCATGAGCTCGCGGGCGTTCAGTCCTTCGATCGATCCAGCCGGACGCTGACGGCGGGCGAGCTGCTCGATCCACCTGAACGCCGCATTGCGAACCATCGTGTTGAACGCCCGACGGTCGGAGGTGATCGTGACCTCGCCGCTCTCGGCCTTCTCGCCGGTCGGCGGGCGGACTGCGCCCTCGTACTCGTCAGGGTTCTGCAGGCGTTCCCATTCGTCGAGCAGACTCGAATCGACCTGTCGAACGAGCGTGCCGAGCCAGTGCGCGATCTCATCGAGTTCGTCGTTCATCGCATCGGCGGGAACGTTCTGCGTGATCCCTTTATAGACGTCGGACAGGTAGCGCAGGAGGACACCCTCGCTCTGCTTCAGGCCGTAGTGCCCCGTGTACTCGCCGAATGTCATCGACCGTTCGAACATGTCGCGAGCAATCGACTTCGGCTTGACCGTGTTGCCGCCAACCCACGGGTGGCGTGCACGAAACTCGTTGAAGTCCGCGTACATCCACTCCTTCATTGGTCGCGGCGGTTCGACCTTGGCGAGCCGTTCCATGCGTTCCTCGTACTCGACGCCGGACGATTTCATCTCGGCCATTACCTCGTCTTTTGCTTTGCGGAGCTGTGCGTTGATCAGAACGCCTGGGCTCTCCTGCACCGCCTCAATGATCGTCATCACCGCAAGCGCACGCTGCATATCGCCCTTGGTCTCGGCCTCGACGACCCGCATCGATGAGCCGCCAGCCGACTCATCCTGTTCGGCGCGCATCGCTTCGTCGCCGTCATCAGCACGGTCATCAGCACGGTCATCAGCACGGTCATCA
>CALCXK010000119.1 GCA_937905835.1 uncultured Ilumatobacter sp.
CGACCTTCGGGTTATGAGCCCGACGAGCTACCGAACTGCTCCACCCCGCGGCGATCAGTGACGACATGATAGAGCCGTCACGATGCGAACACAACCGGTCTCTCCAGAACGACGCGGCGAGCCGATCGAGGCCATTCGGGGTGCTGTGAACACCGCCCAACAAGCCCTCAGCAACGGCTGACCAGATACGTTGCCGCAGTGACCGAAACCGGCGTTGCGAGCGAGGGGCCACGTGGGTTACTCGGCGCCGGCATTGCCGTCACAGCGTGGTCGACCGGAACAATCCTCGCGAAGTACCTCGACATGGACGCGTTGGCGATCGGTGCCTACCGGTTTTTCGTCTTCTTCATTGGCCTCACCCTCTACATGCGGGCCCGTGGCGTGCCGTTCACCGTGCAGATCATCCGCAAGTCGGTGTGGGGCGGCATCGCACTCGGTGCCGACATCGTGCTGTTCTTCTCGGCAATCAAGGCAACGAGCGTCGTCAACGCCACGATCATCGGCTCGCTGCAACCGATCTTGGTCGGCGCGGTCGCAGCCCGCTTCTTCGGCGAAAAGATCCGACCCCGCGATGCTCTCTGGTCGATCGTCGCCCTGGTTGGAGCGTTTGGGGTCGTCGCCGCTTCAGCAAGCAACGGCGTCACCAGTTTGCGCGGCGACCTGCTCGCCGTCGGCGCCATGTTCTCGTGGGGCGCATATTTCATCGCCTCGAAAGAGTCCCGCTCAACGATGACCTCGACCGAGTTCACTGCAGGTACCTCCATCTGGACGGCGGCGATATGCCTGGTGATCGGGCTCCCCCTCGGCCAAGACCTGTCGTGGCCGAACGCCTCCAATTGGGGTTGGCTGATTCTGATGATCATCGGCTCCGGCATCATCGGCCATTCGCTGATGAACTGGTCGCTGCAGCGAATTCCTCTCTGGGTCGGGTCGACGTTCACGCTCTTTATGCCCGTCGTCTCCGCCATGCTCGCCTGGCTGATCCTCGACGAGGCCGTCACTGCGTTGCAAGGCATCGCGATGGTCAGCGTGATCGGTGCGTTGGCAATGATCGTGCGCAATCAAACCAAGCCTGCTGTCACAGCTGCGTGAGTCCGCTGCATCATCGCCATCACTGCGATCGACATCGGGTTCCAGCCAGACTTCGCCACGCCCGTCGGCATCGACTATGCGCTCACCGCGTATCGCAACTCCCGGCTCGGCGACTGGCTGCACGGGCGCAGAGCAAACGTCCTCCGCCAACATGGCATCACGCAGCTTCGAGCCGAGGCGACCACCGACAGTTATTTTTCGTAGCTGGCCAGGTCGAGGTGGGCGTGGCCGCACAGCGCTGTGAGGATGACCTGCTCTTTGCCAGCGATGACCCGACAGTAGTCAGCTAAGTTTCGTCTCGGACCATGAGACTCTTCCGCAAGAAAACCGACGAACCGAATCAGATCGACGTGCTCCGCGCCGAGATGGTCGACCTCCAACAGCGACTCGATTCGGCTGATCAGCAGAAGACCGAGCTCCGCTCCATGGTCGACGCTGTCGACCAGCGAGTCGGCGAAGTTGACGCCCGAGTTGGCGACTTCACGCAACGTGTCGGCACCGTCACCGAACTCTCCGGCCAGGTTCGTGCACTCGCCGACCGGCTCGACATTGCGTCCACGAAAGTTCCACCGCCGACTCACCCGCCGCCAACTCGCCCGCCGCCACCTCCGCCGCAGGACCCTCGGATCAACGAACTCCTCATCCGCATCGACAACCTCGCAGGCAAAGTCACCGATCACAGCGGACGCATCGACAACCTCGCTGGAAAGGTCACCGATCACAGCGGACGCATCAATGCAGCCCAAGCGGCGTTGAGCGCCGCTGACGTTGCACGCACTGACCGTGAACAGGCTCGCCTCGCCGAACTGGCCGCGATCCAGCAAAGCGTCGATGAGCTCGCCGCACAGCTTGCTGACGCTGCAGCCGATCCGAACGCCGGAAGCGCTGACGACATCCAGGTCGTGCAGCAACAGGTCGGCCAGATGACCGAGAAGATGTCAGCGCTCGACAACCGAATGAACAAGGTGTCGCTCGAATTAGCCAACCAGTTGACCGAGTTGAGCAACGATCTCGATGTACTCCTCGATCAGGCCGACACCACAGAAGAGCCATCGGCCAACGACGCGGTGGCTGCGAACACACTCGTCAGCGAAGCAATTGGGGCAGTCCAGCGCAGCACCGAAAAGCTCGCTGCCGAGCAGGCCCGCTACGAAATTCAGTTCCGCGCCGACCTCGCCGAGCTGGCCGATCTTTTCCGGCGCCCGCCAAACTCGGGCACTCGCTCAACAAGGGGATAAGCGCCGGGGCTGCTCACCCGGTTTGAGATTCATCGCTCGGGGCATCCGGAATCAACCGGCTTCGAGGATGGCGAGTGCGTCGGTGAGGCGAGCACGGGCTTCTTCGATCTTCGCCTGATACCCGCCGAGGTCACCGATGGCGAGTGCGTCGTCGGCCTCTTCGAAGAGCGAATCTGCCAGCGTCAGCAGTTCGGCGGCGTCGACAGGCAGCCCCGATACATCGATGCCGTCGTCCTCAACCGGGACGACGTCGCTAGCTTCGCTCGGCGCACCGAGCACGTCACCGACATTGCCTTCGAAGCCGGGGAAGAGCCGTCGGACGCCTTCGGTGATCGTGCGTGCCAGCACCGAGTTATTGCCGTTCGAGACGATAACGAAGCGGAACTCGCTCACCGACCGGACCGTGCCAGTCTCCTGCGGAACAGCGACGTAGTAGGGCCGCACCCAGATCAGACCGTCACCGACGGGGACCAACTGGAGGTCACCGAAGCGCACCTTGGTGCCACCTGCATCCTGGTTGTCAAGTGTGATGCGGTCGGAGATCTCCGACTGCGACTCGGCGTTGCCCGCCACCCGGAGCGGCCCATCAGGAAGCTGACCGTTGCGCTCCTGCACCACGTATGTCGTGAGCTGACCGTACGTATCAGGGTCACTCGACGCGGTCATGTACGCCTGTAACTGGGTGCGGGTGTCACCAGTCGAGAACGGCACAAACGGGCGAAGGATGACGAACTCTTCCTGAGGCTCGTCGCCGGGCTTACTGGTGTCCAATATCGTGTAATACGGCGTGAAACGTTCGGCATTCGACTCGGTGGCGAACGTGTTGGCAGCCGCCGAAGGAGCCCCCGTATCGTTTTCTGTCGCGGCCGTCCGCGTGTTGTTCGCTGGCGTGGCGCTCGGGGCCTGAGCCACCGACCAAGCGTTGCCGTCGCGCTGGAAGAACAGCCCCGGGTCGAGGCGGTACTTCGAGTAGATGTCGGTTTGGATGCGGAACAAATCTTCCGGATAGCGAAGGTGTTCGCGGATCACATCGGGCATCTCAGCGCCGGGAGTGAACAGGTTCGGGAATGCGCTCTGCCATGCCTTGAGAATCGGATCTTCGTCGTCGACGATGTAGAAGGTGACGTCGCCCGTGTACGCATCGACGACGGCCTTGACGCTGTTGCGCACATAGTTGTCGCTGTCCGACAGTCCCGATTGCCGCGAGCGCTGTACGGCGCCGATGGCCTGGGCGTACGGGAAGCGTGACGAGGTCGTATAGCCGTCGACCACCCAAACTGCTTTGCCATCAACGGCAACCGGGTAGGGATCGGCGTCATACGATAAGAAGGGTGCAAGCTTGTTGAGGCGGTCGTTGACGTTGCGCACCCAAAGCATCTGGGAGTCGGGCTGGATTGCACCCGAGCCGACGACGTTGTAGTCCAAAAAGGCAAGGGCAAAGGCCGCGCGGCGGGCGAACGAGCTCATTGGCACGCCTTGGTCGCCTTCGTATTGGTGGGGCTCGTCGCATTCGCGTTCACTCGACGCCGTGTTGGCAATGCCGTAGCCGCTCAGTGTCGGGCTGAAGTACAGCTCTGGTCGATCGAGTTCGAGCGTCCGGTAGTCGGGCCGCTGGTTCGACTGGACCTTGCTGGTCGGCGCCGCCACAAGACCACACCCGCGAGTGTTGATCAAGTGGATCCCCTGCCAGCTGCGGTTGGTGACACCACTGAGATCGAGCTCGCGGGCTGCCACGAGCACCTCTTCGACTTTGCCGTCGAGCTCGTAGCGGTCGACGTCGAGGTCTTCGATGCTCAGACCAGCGACTTCGCCCTCGTCGACGAGGAAGCGGGTTTCCATCTCAGCCGGGTTGAGCAAGCGCACGTTGGTGAGGGGCTCGATGTCAGCCTCGACCTCGGCAGCGGTGAGCGTGCCGAACTGCACTTCGCGGATGCTGATGTCGGTCAGGCCGAGTGCTTCCCGGGTTGCATCGACGTTGCGTTCGATGAACGGCGCCTCGCGAATTTCCTGGTTCGGATCGACGATGAGCGACTGGACAACGGCCGGATAGATCACGCCACCGATGATGGAGACGACCAGCCAGAGCGCCGAGGCAAGGAGTGGGAGGCGCCAGGAGTTGGTCTTGATGACCGAGAGGTACAGGCCAGCGGTCAGCAAGGCAATCAGGATGAGGAGCATGATCGCCGGGATCTGCGCGTTGACGACCGAATAGGTGGCGCCATCAACGATGCCGCGAGTGGTGCTGGTCAGTTCGTAGCGATCAAGCCAGTAATCGCCAGCCTTCAGCACGGCAAGAACGGCGAGGAGCACGGCCAAATGTGCTTTCGTCGCATTCCGGATCACCGGGAAAGGCGACGCGAACACGACACCACCGTTCAAGATGTGCGCGGCTGCGGTGAAGAAGAGGACGAGGATGACCGCGATGTACATCCAGTCGAGCAGGAAGGTCAGGAACGGCAACTGAAAGATGTAGAAACCGATATCGGCACCAAACTGCGGGTCAGGCCGGCCAAACGACTTGGAGTTGCGAAAGAGCAGCCAGAGCTGCCACTGCGCCACTGCGGGAAGCGCGATCAGTACGGCAAGGACGAGCGCCGAGGCGTAGCGGACAAGGCGAAGTCGCTTGCCGAACACCTCGTGAAAACGCTCGACGTACGGATGCACATTGGCCGGGAACGACGTGGGCGCCGTCCGATCTGCGATGAAGAGGTTGACGCACGCCAGCACCGCAAAGAAGAGAAAGAAAATCGCAAACAGTGTGAACTTTGCACCGATCACACCCCAAAAAACGTCACCGCGATCGAGCGCGTCGTGCCACAAATAGTCAACGTAGAATCGAGCGATCGCACGCCCGAAGACCAGGACGAACATAAACAGTCCGCCAAGTGCAATCAGGATGCCACGGCCGGTGAACCGGCGTCGTGGGCGATCGACCGGAAGGTCTTGTGAACGCCGCATTGGCAAAGAGATTACCGGTCAGCGGCGACCAACAGGCAACGGCACCCTTGATGCGCTGGAGCAAAGACGTCACTCGTCGGGAATTCGTCGCCTGCAGCGACGGCACCAGCGAGCACATTGTCTTCGCAATCGGGGCACGTCGGGAAGCGCGGATCGGTCTCCCACACGATGGGCGTGTCCGGTGCGAAACCAGCGAGCACGCCACGGCCGTGGGCACGGCGCAGCACGTCGTCGAGGTGCTCATCGATGTGTTGGGTCTTCCATTCCCTATACACGGAACGGACCTTCTTCGTGACGACGGCGTTGTCGCCGGCTCCTTCTGCGATGCAGCGGGCCAGGCGATCACGCAACGGCACGACCAGCCACTGCTCGACAGCGTCGTTCGCAGCGCTGACCGATTCGGTCACGAGACTCTTTCGCAGCTTCCTTGCGCCGATCCTCGATGTGGCGCCACCGAGCTGAACGGCGGTCGCGAGGTCGTCGGCGATGGCGGCGGTGTAGCGGGCCACATGCTCCCGCGCTGTCGGGATCATCTCGTCGAGTTCGTGCACCGGCTCGCCGCGGCGGAGCGCATCGAGGACGTCATTCTGCTCGTCGGCGAGCGCCCGCTTCAACTTCTTCGCGCTCGACACGATCAAAGGCGTGACAACCTCGTCGCGTTCGGCGAAACCAACCGCTGCTGCATCGATTTCTGGCTCAGCAACTTCCGCGTCGTCCACGAGCTCCTCGTCCGCTGTCGACGTCATGTCGGCCGGCACGTCAGCCCGGATGCGGGCAAACAGATCGACAACCACGTCGCTGTCATTCTCGACGTCATCCACTTCTGACTGAACCGGCTCGGCGACCGATTCAACGACGGTCTCTTCGACTTGAGTGTCGCTGTCCGTTACTGGCTCGGTTTCGTCGCCCACTTCAACCTGAGCGGACTCCACGATGTCCTTGACCACACGAAGTACGCCGGCGCCACTTGTGGCAACCGGTACAGCTTCGGCTTCAAGCTCAGGCTGACTGACTTCGGCAACCTCGACTTCGGCAACCTCGGACGCCTCTTCGGGGCGGGCTGAGTTTGCAATCATCACGGGGAGCGGCCCGGTGGTCGGCGCGAGGTTGACATATTCGTCGGGCTCACCGAGCGGCTGCATCTCGGCAACGACGTCGACGGCAACAAGGCGCGCTCGCTCGAAGGCCTGCATCAGCCGATCACGGCCGTGGATCAGTTGCTCAATCTGTTCACGCGCCAGTTCACGACGACGTGCCAGTTCGCTGAGCACACGCTCTCGATAGGCGCGGGCCTCGTTGACCATCTCGCGGCCCTGCTGCTTGGCCATCGACAGTTCGGCCTCAGCATCGGCTGCAGCGTCGCCACGGCGACGTGAGGCTTCGATGTCAGATTCCTCGCGCACACGATTGGCTTCGTCGCTGGCCTCACTCAGCATCTGTGCTGCCGACTGCTCCGCTTTCTGGCGGATCGCGCTGGCGCTCTCGCGGGCCGTAATCAGAACGCGCATTGATTCTTCACCAAGCAGCCGGGTCATCGCCTCGTCATCAAACGGAGCAGCAACGCCCGAGTAGTTCTGGGCCGCCTTGAGCTCACGCTCGAGAAAACGTTCGCGTTCGCGCATGCGGCCGAGCTCGGCGGCGACCATTCTCAGGAAGTTTTTGACCTCGGCCTGATCAAACCCCCGGCGGGACGTAGCGAACGACGCATCGGCAATAGACGCCGGCGATGCTGGGTCAGGGCGCGAAATCGACAGAGCCATATGGTAAAGCTACGCGTCTCAACCACGGAGATGGTGGCAATCAGCTCAGCACGACATTGACGGAAACCAGCGGGTCCCCACCCAAGTCTTCCAGTACCTGGAGGGCTTCTTCGAGCGTCGCCACCGGAACGATCTCGACATCGCCGTGGCCTGCGTCGATGAGCTTCTTTCGGAGCTCATCTTCGCCCTCGGCCAGCTCGCGCTGCGAGGCCGGTACGAGGAACACGTCGACATGATGCTGCCAGACCGCATTGACCTTCTGCGACAGGCCGCCGATCGGCCCGACAGAGCCATCGAGTGAGATCGTGCCAGTCACGGCAATGTTCCGCCCACCGGTCAGCTCGCCTTCAGTCAACTCGTCAAGCAGCGCCAGCGCGAACGCCAGCCCAGCGGATGGGCCACCGATCCGGCCGGTGTCGATATCGACCTCGAACGGCAGGCTGACGACCCGGGTGTCGAATGGACGGAATCCGACGATTGTGCGGGTGGGATCGTCCGGGGACGCTGCGAGTTCGACTGTCACGTTGAGGATGCCCACCTCTGGGCGTCGGACCTTGAGGTCGATTGTGTCGCCCGGCATCTTGCCCTCGAGCACGGCGGAGAGGTCTTCGACCGAGTTCAACTCGATGCCATCGGCTTCGAGAATCGTGTCGGACGGGTCAATGGCAAGGTCCGACGGGTAGAACTCGGCGCACAGGCCGTCGTCACCAATCTCACGGCACAGCACCTCCTCCACAACGACTTCGCCGAGGCTGATCTCGGGCTCGTATCCAGCGGCAGTGAGGGCCACGAACTGAGCCTCCTGGGATGCTGTCCGCATCTGCTGCAATGCCGCTTCGCGACGTTGCGATGGTGTCCGGACACCGAACTTGTCTTCAGCGGTGAGCAGGTCGATCGCAGGGTCATCCCGACCAGCGAACCACGACAGGAGCGACTGTTCGGGGGCGCTGACGGTGACGAAGAAGAAGTCTCCGCTGGTCTCGAATCGTTTGACTTCGTCCGGAAGATCGCCAAACACGACCCGCTCGTTCACCGACTCGGCCGAGGCCGGAGTCTGCGCAAACGGCGCCGGCTGCAACTCCATCAAACGACGGTTTTCCTTCTGAGCAACAAGAGCCGCTGGAACCAACGCCGCGACGGCGATGCCCACCATCACAACCAAACCCAAGCCACCGAGCAGCCATCCGAGCCACCTTGCACGAGGCAACTCAACGATCGTGCTGTTGGGTGCCGGCATACCCGGTGAGACCATCGGAGGGTTGAGTACCATGTTGTTTGTTGTGTCGGTCACAGATCTCACCACTCAGGCCGGTTGGATGGTCGGGCTCGCCATCGTGGCTCTGCTTGCGACCGGCTGGCGAAAGACTGCCAGAGCGACGGCCCGAACGCCACGCAAGGCGCCAGTTGTTCGCAGAAAATGGGTTCCAATCGGCGTTGCTGAGACCATTGTGCCGCTCTACAAGCGTCCAAATGTGATCCGCCGCGTGTGGGCGGTCGCCGCGAGTTCCGGCATCGCCATCGTGATCGGTGCCGTCCTTGCCATCGTCATTTCGTTCGCATTGTCGTTCGCCGTGATCACCCTGACCGATCTGTTGAAGCAATGACTGGGCCAACCCGCCGTGACGTCGCTATCGCCGGCCATCAGGGTGGTGCCGACACCGCTCTGGCCGGGCTCGCCAGCGACGACGGCAACATTCGTGCCACCGCGTTGGGTGCCCTCGAGCGGCTCGGCGAACTGGCCGACGAGCAGCTGACAAAAGCATTCAGCGACGACGACCCTCGCGTCCGCCGCCGAGCCGCCGAGCTGGCCGCGACACATCCGTCGGTCGACCTCGTCCCGCTGCTCGCAGACCACGACGTGAACGTGGTTGAGATGGCGGCGTGGACCGCAGGAGAACACGAATCAAATCGACCTGCAGTGCTCAACCGTCTGCTGGAACTGGCGCAAAGCGCCAAAGAATCGCTCGTGCGGGAGGCGTCCGTCGCAGCGCTCGGCGCAATCGGTGATCCAGCCGCCGTCGACGTGATCATCGCCGCCTGCAGCGACAAGCCCGCCGTCCGCCGCCGAGCCGTCCTGGCCCTGGCCCCCTTCGAGGGACCACAAGTAGAAGCCGCCATCGACCAGGCCTTAGAAGACCGCGACTGGCAAGTCAGACAAGCCGCCGAAGATTTACGAAGAGCCCAAGCCCGACCCGACTGAACAGCTGCGAGGGCTGCCGCAGAGATCGGGCGATCTGGCCCGACTTAGAGTTTGAAGCGGTAGACGTTGGTGGTGCGGGCTTCGAACCCGATGCGCTGGTAGAGGCGGTTGGCCGTTTCGCGTGACGGCCGGCTGGTGAGGCTGACGTCTTTCGCTCCGCGTGCTTGAGCTTCGGCGAGTGCAGCTTCGTTCAGCTTGCGCCCGACTCCGTGGCCCCGTGCGGCATCGTCAACGACCACATCTTCGATCCACGACTTGAGGCCGGTCGGGATGCGGTAGAAGGCCAGCGTCAGGCTGCCGACGATCGTTCCGTCGACACGGGCAATGAACAGCACCGTGTCGTCGCCATGCACGACCAGACCCAGTTGATCGGCGTCTGGCGCCGGCGACGACGACGAAAGCTGCGGAATCAGACGGGCGAATGCTGCAACCAACTCGTCGTCGACAAGAGCGGCCGCTTCGATTGTCACCGAAGTATCGGCGCCAGCTACTGAGGAGTCGTTGAAGTCGCTCACGGTCCAAGGACGGTAGCGTGGAAACCGTGGGGTCCGAGCACGTTCGCTGGCAGAAGCAACCGTCATTGACGCGACCTGTTCTGATCGCCGGGTTCACCGGCTGGAATGACGCCGGTGATGCCGCGTCAAGCGCCTTACGAACGATGATCGAAGCATGGGGTGCCGAGGCGATCGCTGAGATCGACCCTGAGCCGTTCACCGACTTCGCCACGGTGCGCCCACAAATCAAACTCGACAGCGACAACCAGCGCAGCATCGTGTGGCCGACTGTCGGCGTCTGGTCGGTCTCAGTGCCTGGCACCGATGTGATCTTGGTGCTCGGCCCCGAACCCGCCTTGCGGTGGCGCTCCTTCTCCGAACAGGTCCTCGGCATCTGTGAGACGTTCGGCGTCACCATGGCGATCTCGTTGGGTGCATTACTCGCCGACGTCCCGCACTCGCGGCCAGTACCCCTCATCGGAACCGCCACCGACGAGGGGCTCATCGAGCGGTTCGAGCTCCAGCGATCCGAATACGAAGGGCCGACCGGCATCGTCGGTGTCCTCCATGATCAGTTGCACCGAGCCGGCCTTGCCACCGCCTCACTCTGGGCAGCAATTCCAGGTTACGCATCCCAGGTGCCGTCGCCGAAGGCTGCGTCGGCATTGGTCGAACGGGCCTGCAACATGATCGGCACTCCCGCCCCGCTGCAGCTGCTCGCAGCCGGCGCTGCCGACTATGAAGCCCATGTGGCCGCGTTGATCGGCGACGACGACGACATGATCGAGTACCTGACTCGACTCGAAGAAATCTCCGACGATTCAGCCGACGACGAACTCGTCGCGGCCGAACCGGTTGACCCTGAAGGTCTGGTCAACGAAGTCGAACAGTTTCTTCGCGAACAAGACTGAGTTGCTCACAACGACGGCCCGATACCGATCGCCGCGCCGTATCAGGTTCGCCAGATGGGGTCGCGAACCTCATCGAAGGTTGCCGGGGCTGGCACCCCGTTGATGGCGTCGAACGCCATGTCGCCCCACCAGCCAGCACCAGCGGTGGCCTCGGGGAGTTGGCCCTGCGCGAACCAGCCGACGTCGCCGGTCTCAAGCGGGTGCGGATCCAACGACCCGCCCGTTGCACGGCAGTGAAAAAGCAGCATGTACATCCCGAATCGGCTGAAGCCCATGCGTTGGCCATCGACCACGCCGAGCAACCGAGTCGGCTCGCACTCGATGCCGGTCTCTTCGTACACCTCTTTCACCGCCACCTCAGCGGGCGAGTAGCCAACGTCGGCCCAGCCGGTGGGATACAGCCAGACACCGGAATCCTTGCGTTGAACCAGCAGTATCTCGCCGTCGTCGTTACCGACAATCGCGCCTACTGCAACCTTTGGCGTGACGTAGCCCGGTACGCCCTCGCCGATCGACTCGACCCATTCGCCTACGAACTCGTCGCGAGCGGTATCCGACCCAGAAACACCTGCCGCTGCGGCCTTGATGTCGCTGGCGACGTGCAGCACCTCTTCGAAGCGTTCACGTTCGTACAGGCTTTCGGTAAAGCCCATCCCTGTTCGGGCAATACCGGCGAGAGTTTCGCTCCAACGCGCCAGATCCGATGCCATTGCGGGGCTCACTGCGCCACCGTCAGACTTGTCGCTACTCACGTGGTGCACGCTACGTCATCAACACGGGTGCGGGAGGTTCGTGCCCACCAGAGCGAAACTCAGGTGACAGCGTGCAGCAGCGCCCGCTGGATTTCTTTGCGGTGAAACTTGTCGGTGACGAGTTCGCCCGCCGACGTGCGGACATAGAACGTGTCGACGACCTCAATGCCGATGGTCTGCACCGTGGCATGACGGATATCGAGGCCGAGTTCGCCGATCGCCTTCGTGATCTGATGGAGAATCCCAATCTTTGTGACCGCACGAACTTCGATCACCGTTGCGTTGCTGGAGGCTCCATCGTGGAACACCACCCTGGGCGGCTCCGGCTGCTGCGCCTGGGTCCGGCGACGACGCCGGTAGGTCTTGGCGCGTTCGACCAGCCGCGACTCGATCGCCAACTGGTGAGCGAGTGCGCGACCGAGGTCAGTCTTCAGCGTGCGCCAGGCGATCCCATCTGCAGGGAGGATAATTCGAAACTCTGATACCGCCATGCCCTGCTCATCGGAGTGCGCCCGAGCAGTGAGCACGTCGAGACCGTGCAGCGACAGCACGCCAGCAACCTGGCTGAACGTACCGGCCGAGTCGGGACTGACCACCGTGATGACGTCATCCTTGCGATGCAGAGCGATCTCGCCGGCTGCCATCAGCATCAGCGTGCTGGCATCGGGAAACAGGCTCCAGGTCACCTCGGTGACGTCGCCGCCACCGAGCACGTGGCGCACACGAGCCGCCAGTTCGTTGACCAAGTCTTCTTTCCAGGAGCCCCATGCCGACGGGCCGGTGGCCAGTGAGTCGGCTTCGGTGAGAGCGTGCAACAGATCGAGTCGTTCGACCGAGCAAAGGGATTCCGCGACCTGGTTGATCGTGGCCTCGTCAGTGAGGTCACGACGGACAGCAACGTCGGGGAGTAGCAGGTGATGCTCCACCATGGCAACAAGGGTGTCGACGTCGGCGGTCGGGAACCCCAGCTTCGGACCGACCTGTCGGACCAACTCCATCCCGACGACCGTGTGATCGCCCGGGTAGCCCTTGCCGAGATCGTGGAATAATCCGCCGAGCACGAGGAGGTCAGGTCGCGCCACGCGGTCGACGAGTTGGGATGCATTGGCAGCGGTCTCCCAGAGATGTCGGTCGACGGTGAAGCGATGATAGGCATTGCGTTGCGGCCGAGATCGGTTCGGTTCCCACTCGGGAAGCAGCCGAGCGAACAACTCTCGCTGATCGAGCGCCTCGAGCACACGTATCGAACGGTGCCCTTCGAGGAGCAGTGCCACAAGTTGGGCCGTGGCGCCAACGGGCCACGTTCCCGTCCACGGTTCGACCTCATCGTGCAGCCTGTCGAGCGTGCTGCGACCGATCCGGCAGTCGTTGCGGGCAGCGGCGACGGCTGCTTGCAGAACGAGCGTGGGGTCCGCGACCGGGTCAGCCGCATCGGCCAATTCGATCTCACCATTACGAAGCACGATCCCTGACGAGATCGCACGGTCTGGCAGGCGGTCAGCGATCGCGACTGATCGGCCCCAGTTCTCGTCGACGAGCCAGGCGATGGTGCGGCCAGCTGCGGCGATGTCGGCCATCAAGTCATCGGCATCGCTCCAGCCGCCGACGTGAGCCGTCGAGTCCTGATCTTCGAGGCGCAGGACATCGCCCGGTCGCCCGGTGGCACGATGGAGCGCGACTCGTGCACCCAGCAGAACGTCATAGCAACGCTCGAGCTCCACGAGATCTTCGGGAAGAATCGACAGCCCACTCTGGTGAGCCCACACGAGCGACTGCACGTCGCGAAGGCCACCGTGCCCCAGCTTGAGATCGGGTTCGAGCCGATACGCCACGTCGCCCGCATTGTCTTGGCGTTCGCGCACTCGTGCACGCAGACCAGCCAAGAAGGTGCTGCTGTGTTTGTCCCAGCTGGCGCGCCCCTTGGTCGTCACTTCACCGGCGAGATCGCGGTCACCGGCGAGGAATCGAGCCGTGAGCAACGCCGTTGCAGAGTCCAGATCTGCACTGATGATCGTCAGCTGTTCCTTGACGGTGCGGACTGCGTGACCGACCTTGACGCCTGCGTCCCACAGCGGATACCAGAGCGCACTCGCCACGGCCTCGACGGCGGATACGGCCTGCTTGCCTTTGAGGTCGTGGACGAGGAGCAGATCAAGGTCGCTCCAGGGAGCGAGCTCGCTGCGTCCGAACCCGCCAACAGCGAGCAATGCAAACCGACCCTGTGCAGGCGCGTGCGCACTGACCGCTGCCGTGAACACCGAACGAACCCAGTCGTCAGTGATGACAGCGAGTAACTCGCAGTACGCCGCCCCGCCGTTGCGGAGTTCGCCAAAGTGCGCAGCAGCCGCTGCATCGAGATGGCCCTGCCGGCTGCCCGGCAACGGCGGCGTCACTTGACCTCGACGACGAGGGCGGCCAGGCGAATACCGTCTTTGTCGGAAGTGGCTTCGATGAGGAGGTTGCCTTCTGGAGCGTCGATCCTCAGATCATATGCGTCGATGTCCATTCCGAAGTCGTTGTCGTCGGAAGGAAATCCGGGCAGACGAAACGTTGCCGGCCTGGTGCCCGATCTGACGGCCCCCGCTCTTCTACTGTGCAACCCATGAGTCAGACAGCGCAACGCATCGTTGGCGTCGCGTGTGCAATGGCCACCCTGGCCGCGGCCTGCACCGGTGGCGATGGCAGCGCCCCTGAAACCATTGTTCCTGCTCCGACCACGACGACCACGCCGCAACGGTCGAGTGACGGCCAGCTCACGATCGGCCTACTCCTGCCATCCTCGGACCCCGTCATGGGCCAGGGCCTCATCAAGGCGGCGAACACTGCTGTCGAACGAATCAACGAAGCCGGTGGAGTGATCGGCCGCCCCGTTCGAATCGTCGAACAGAGCGAAGGGCTCGGCGACGGCGGTGCAGCTGGTGTTGCAGCACTCCTCGCAAGCAACCCGCAAATCGATGCCGTGGTCGGCCCGGCATCTTCACTCACGGCGCTCAACGAACTCGACACGCTCGTGTCGGCCGGAGTGATGTCGTGCTCTCCAACTGCAACAGCTTTGGCGCTCGACGACTTCCCCGACAACGGACTCTTCTTTCGCACCGCGCCGAGTGATTCCTTGCAGGCGCTGGCGATCGCCGATCTGGCCCAACGAACAGGCGTCCAGAACATCGCCGTCGCCCATGTCGACGACGTCTACGGCCGACCCTTCGCCGAAGCTGTCAGCGATGCCCTCTCTGAAGGCACCCGGACAGTCACCACCTATCCGTTCGTTCGCGGCGATGGAATTGAAGGCGTCGCACAAGACCTCGTCGAGTCAGGGGCACGGGTCGTGGTCGTACTCGCTGGCAACGACGACGGCACCGCCTTCCTCGAGGCTTTGAGTAGGACCAACTTCGGCTCGCTCATCGACGTCATCGTGAACGATCAGTTTCGGGATCCGGCCGGGGCACAGCGCATCGAAACACTCGACCCCAGCCTACGCGATCGCATCCGTGGCGTGGCACCTCAAGCTCAGTCAGCCGATGAAGACCGGCCGTTTGACCCGCCCGGCCTGTTCGCAGCGAACGCCTTCGACTGCGTGAACCTCATTGCGCTCGCCGTCGACCTGGTCGGCACAGACGACCCATCGGTGTTCTCCGCACAGATTCCGGCGTTGACGACTCGCGGCCGGGTGTGCCGATCGTTCGACGAGTGTAAAAGCCTCCTCGATGAGAGCTTAAACATCAACTACAACGGGCCCGACGGAATCACCGAGTTGCTCGTCGTCGGCCACCCGGCACGGGCACGCTTCGACGTGTTCGCGTTCGATGAGACCGGCCGTGGCGTGTTCGAGCAGTCGATCGTCGCCTCGCGCCTCTGACTCGCAGAGGCGCTGACAGCGTCAGATCAGAAAATATTCTCGATGTACTCGAGGTAGCCGACGTAGAAGGCGCCAAACTCGCCATACAGGGCCGAGCCCTCGTCGAAGCGCATCGTGTACACGACCTCTTTCACGACGTCGGGGCTCTTGGCGAAGAGCGTGACACCCCACTCGAAGTCGTCGAGGCCGGTGGAGCCAGAGATGACCTGAGCGACCTTGCCGGCGAATTGGCGGCCACTCTTGCCGTGCTCCATCATCATCTCGTAACGACGCTCGAACGGCGTGGCAAACCAGTTGGCGCCCTGCTCACGCTTCTTGCTCATCGGGTAGAAGCAAAAGGCGTTGAGGCCCTCTGGCGGAATCGTCGGGGTGAGCCGACCGCGCAACATCTCGTCGGGCATGCCCTTCGTGTACTCCGAGATCTCGGTGATCGAGACGTAACTGTCGACGATGTCGAGGCCCGCCTGCTGGAGCTCGGTTTGCAGCCGACGCAGTGTGCGCCAATCGGCGCAGAGCGCCATGAACCCCACGTCAGACTTGTGCCCGAGCATCGCAGCGGTAATCACTTGACAGTCGGCTGCTTCTGCTGACTTGACCGCCGCGACGACCGCTTCTCGATCGAGGGTCGGGGTCAATTTGCCAAAGAGATGAACGACGCTGAGACCTTGCTCCATCAACATATGAACCACGCTACTGGCGAATCGGCGCCCCCGGCTTCGGCCCGACGAACCAGATGATCAGAGCCGTTCAGGTGCGTAAACGTTGAACGTGGCACCACGAACAAAGCCTGCAAGCAGCAGGTTCGCTCGACGTGCGGCGTCGACGGCCAACGCTGTCGGTGCACTCACTGCGACGACTGCGCTGAAACCTGCCGCCCATGCCTTCTGCACCATCTCGATGCTGGCCCGGCCGCTGACGAAGAGCCCGAACTGCTCGTCGCTCTGAGACGGCAGCATGTGGGCAGGGTCGAGCAACATCGAACCGATGACCTTGTCGACAGCGTTGTGGCGGCCGACATCCTCGCGCATCAGCAGAACCTCGCCAGATCGGCTGAACGCTGCAGCGGCGTGGACCGAGCCTGTCCGGGCGAACAGCCCCTGGTCGCCGAGCACCCGGTCGGGCATCGATGCAATCACGTCGAGATCGAACGCTTCGCTCGATGGAATTGGCGTGAGCCGGGCACAGAGGTCGTCGAGTTGTTCACTTCCGCACCATCCGCAACTGGACGACACGTTGCCGAGGCGTGGAGTCGGCTTGGGGGCACGACCACCGGTCTCGACCCTGACGATGTTGAACTCGCCGTCGACAGCATCCCTGTCGACGCAGTAACGAACGCCGATGATCGAGGCGCCACCGAGCAGTCCTTCGGTATGGCAAAACCCGGCCGCCAACTCGTAGTCGTTGCCGGGTGTGCGCATCGTTGTGGCGATCAGCGTTCCGTCGAGCTGGATCGACATGGGCTCCTCGACGATCAGTTCGTCAGGGCTGCGCTGTAAATGACGAGCTTCGCCGACGCCGGTCACTTTCGTGACGAGCATGCGCTCGGAGCGACGACGTGCCATGCATGCAGACTACGCGCAAGGTTCGACCGACGGGCCCCGACTGAGCCGGCGGTCGCGTCGCTGCGAGTCCGCCATGTGCAATAGCGTCGGCGACATGAGCAGCCGCACGACCCGCTGGGCCCGGCTGCCGCTCTACCTCGGCGGCATGATGGGCCCGTTCGGCACCACCGTCATTGTTCCGATGTTCCCAGAGCTCCGGGAGAACTTGAGTGCCTCGTCGGCGGCGGTCAGCTGGGGATTCACGATCTATATGCTCCCGTTCGCGGCCGCGCTCCTCGTGTCGGGCACGCTCGGCGAACGCTGGGGACGGCGTCGATCGGTCCGCTCCGCGTTTCTGGTCTTCGCCATCGCCTCGCTCCTCTGCGCCGTGGCACCCAACCTCGCCGTGTTCCTCATCGGGCGAGCGTTGCAGGGCGTGGCAAATGCGTTCATCACGCCGCTACTCGTCGCCGGGCTCGCCGAGGTAGTCGAGCCGGCCGCATTCGGCCGATCGGTCGGCATCTACTCAAGCTTCCAGGCTGCCGGTGGCGGCCTGGCACCCGTGGTGGGCGGCCTCGCAGCTGATGTGAACTGGCGATGGGCATTCGTCGGCGTGGCAATCATGGCAGCACTCCTGGCAACCGCTCCCCCGCCGGGCGAACCACGCATCGACGCAGCCGCGCCCGAGTTCCGGCCGCTCCTCACCCGACGCATGTTGGTCTTCGGTGGCGGCGTGTTCTTCGCGGCAGCCGGCCCGATCGGCATCGCTGTACTGGTCGGCGTGACGGCGCGCGACGAGTTGCACCTGTCCGGTGGTGCAGCAGGCCTCTTGCTGCTCTGCGGACCGCTTGCAGCGATGATCACCGGCCCGTGGTGGGGTCGGCTCCTCGACAACTGGGGGCCACGGCGGAGCGGCCTGGTTGCCACCGCCGCCGCAACGACGGTCGGTGGGTTCCTCGCCCTCGGCACCACACCCGTTTCGCTCGCCATGATCAGCGCAGCGAGTGGTGCGCTGGTCGGCTTCGTTATCGTTGTCGTGCAGTCGCTGGCAAGCACCGTCGTCGACGGTAACCGAGGCGGCGCGCTGTCGTTCGTGCTGGCCTTCCGATTCCTCGGGCACGGCATCGGCCCGGTCATCTGGATTCCTGTGCTCGGCATGAGCGTGCCGGGTGCACTGATCGGTGCCGCCTCGCTCGGCATCATCACGTTCGCTGCCTTCTGGGTCGTGACCCGACCGTCAAACACAGCGCTGCATTCCCCTGCCTAACGTGATGCTTCCTCCCCTATTCCCGACCAGTCTGGTAAGGATTACCGGTATCGTGTTCCAATGGCAGTGAACGTACGAATCCCCACCACAATGCGCCCGATCACGGGCGGCGAGAAGCAGGTTGCCCTTGAGCCCGGTTCGCTGTTCGAGGTCATCGCTGCCCTCGAAGCCAAGCACCCCGGCATGGGCGAGCGCCTCATCGACGAAGACGGGGCTCTGCGCAAGTTCGTCAACGTCTTCGTCGATGACGACGACGTCCGGTACCTCAACGGCCTCGACACCGCCGTCAAAGATAACTGGACCGTCAGCATCATTCCTGCCGTCGCCGGCGGCTGATCCAGGTTCCACCTCCACGTCGGAGCTGCGGCACTCCCGGCGCATTTCGAGACCGAATCCACAGTGCTGTATCCCGGCGTCACCGCACGCACCGGTTGACGGCTGATGCGCACCATCGCTGATCCATCAGGCGTAGGGTGCGCCATGCGCGTGTTGGCGGCACCTGACAAGTTCAAGGGCACAGCGACCGCGCACGAGGTGGCCCAGGCGATCGGCCATGCGTGCTGGGAGCTCGACATCGAATGCATCGAACTCCCGATAGCCGACGGTGGCGATGGGATCCTCGACGTGCTCGGTGGCCCCAACCGCACCTCGATCGTCACCGGGCCGCTCGGCAACCCGATCGAGGCGGCCTGGCGGCTCCACAAAGACACCGCTGTCATCGAAATGGCCAGGGCAAGCGGCTTGGTACTCGCCGGCGGCAAGACTGGCAACAACCCACTCGACGCCACCACCACGGGCACTGGTGAGCTGATCGACAAGGCGCTCGATCTTGGAGCCAAGCGCATCGTCGTCGGCCTCGGCGGTTCGGCATCCACCGATGGCGGATTCGGCGCAATTCGCGCCATCAGTGCAATCTCGCGGCTTAAACAGATCGACCTGCTCGTCGCCTGCGACGTGAAGACCACGTTCACCGACGCTGCGATCGTCTTTGGCCCACAGAAAGGTGCGTCACCAGCACAGGTCAAGATGCTCACACGGAGACTTGACCGGCTCGCTCAGATGTTCGTCGAAGACTTCGCCTTCGATGTCACCGCTGTCGAAGGCGGCGGCGCCGCAGGCGGCCTCGGCGGCGCACTTGCTGCAATCGGTGGGCGGCTCGTCCCCGGCTTCGAACTCGTTGCCGATGAACTCGATCTGTACGACGTGCTCCCGACCGTTGACCTGGTGATCACCGGCGAGGGCCACCTCGACGAAACGAGCTTCGACGGCAAAGTCATCGGCGGCATCACCGAACTGGCGGGCGAATACGGCGTACCGGTCGCAGCGATCGTCGGCGTTGCCGATCACGCGGTAGTGCGCGAGTGGGCCGACCGCATCACAGTCGAATCACTCGTCGAACGCTTCGGCGAAGACGTCGCCCTCCATCAGACAAAAGAGAGCATCCAGCGCGCAGCAACACTGCTGCTTCGCTCACACCTCGACCAATAGATACGAACGGGGCCCGGCCCCAACCGTTCGCTATTCGCCAGTGGTTTCTTCGGCATTCGGGTCAGCTGGTGCAACGACGTCGCCAGCGACAACCGGAGCCGAGCCGAGTTCAGCGGTTGGCACCCCACCCGCTTCAGCGAGCTGCACAAGTGTCATGTCGACCTGGTTGTTACCGAGGACGACGAGTACGCCGGCTTCACCGAGCGAACCATTCATGGTCGGCGCAGGGGTCGAGACGGTGAGGACAGACACGTTGCCAAGCGTCCGAGCGACTGATTCGGCGACGGTTTGAGCCGAGGTGTTTGCCGGGTCGAAGTAGACAATGCTGTCGTCGATCGTCTGTCCGGCGTTCACGGGTGAGCCCATTTTGTAGCCAGCGCTCGCCAGCGTTTCGCTCATCCGGCCGGCAGAGCCGGCGACGTTGTTCCCGTTGGCGACAACGACGACGGCACCTTCGGTCACGAGCGCGACCGTCGTCGTGGTCATCGGCGCTGCCGTAGTGGCGACACCGACATCAATGGTGGTCGTCGTACTACCAGCCCTGACGACTTGTTCGGATGGGTCGCCTGAACCGGCAGCCGAGCTGTCTTGATTGGTCAAGTCACGAAGGATCAAAAAGCCTGCAATGACCGCTACGACGGCCAGCACGATGCTGAGCGTCGAGCCAACGGGCGAACCGCTGACACCCTGGCGTGGGCTCCGGCGAGTAGCTCCTCCGCCTCCACCAACTGCGAGATCTTCATTGCTCATGCGTGCACTCCTTCTCCTGAAGCGGACGCGGCGACGCCGTCAATCCGTGCCTTGCGTGCCCGTAGCCGAAGGCGCTTGAGTCGGCGAACCACGAGCGGATCGTGCTCCACAGCATCAGAGTTTTCGAGCACGATGGTTATCTCGGCGTCGTATTCCTCGGGTGAACACTGGAAACGAGCGCGAACCACCTGATCGCGTGGCTCGTCGTTGCTCCACCATGAGCGTTCAAAATCGAGCATGGCGGCATGTCGTTCGCTGAGCATCACTGCACAGACTGCCTGTTCCGCAGCGCGAATTACAAGCACCACGCAAGATATGTTGCTGATTCATGGCCGAACATGCGACCAACCGCCCCTTCCTGATCGGCGTCGCTGGCGGCAGCAGCTCCGGCAAGACCACGATTTCCGAGCGACTCGTCGAGCTGACGGGCGAAGAACACCTGTCTCGAATTGAGCTCGACTCGTATTATCTCGACCGCACAGATCAGCCCTGGGAAGCGCGTGCAAAGGCCAACTACGACCATCCCGACGCCTTCGACTGGCCCCTGCTGAACGGCCATCTGGCCACACTGGCCAACGGCGAATCTGTCGAAGTTCCGATCTACGACTACGCCGATCACAACCGCAGCGGTGAGACCCGCACGGTTCAACCGAAGAAGATCGTCGTGGTCGACGGCATCCTGGTCCTCTGGGACCGGGCGCTCCGCGAGCGTTTCGACCTCAAGATCTTCGTCGATACGGCACCGGACATCCGCTTTATCCGTCGCCTCACCCGCGACGTCGCCGACCGCGGACGCACCGTTGAGAGCGTCATCGACCAGTACCTCGAAACCGTGCGGCCCGCCCACGAGCGCTTCATCGAGCCCAGCAAGCGCCACGCCGATGTCATCATTCCCGAAGGTGGCCTCAACCGTCCAGCCCTCGAAGTTCTCCTTGCCCGCGTCCGCGAACTCACCGTCTGAGACAACTTGGCTCCCGGCACCGTGTCGTCTTGGCCTCCTGCGCGAGACTCGGGGTATGTCGACGATGTATGACGGGACGCACGAACTGTTCCGGGAGAGCTTCGCTGCCTTCGTCGATGCCGAGATGGTCCCGAAGTACCACGACTGGGAGGTCGCCGGAATCATGGACCGGGAGCTGTACACCACTGCCGGCAAGCACGGTTTCGTCGGCATGGCCGTTCCCGAGCAGCACGGTGGCGGCGGGAGCGACGACTTTCGGTTCAACGCGATTATCGCCGAGGAGCTTGCCAAGCGCGGGATCAACGGCGCCGGCCTCGGCCTGACGCTCCACAACGACATCGTCACCCCGTATTTCATCGAATACTGCAATGACGAGCAAGCCGATCGCTGGCTGCCAGGGATCGCATCGGGCGAGCTGGTCACAGCAATCGCGATGACCGAGCCCGGCACCGGCTCCGACCTCGCTGGCATCACGACCACCGCCGTGCGCGACGGCGATGAGTTCGTGCTGAACGGGGCCAAAACATTCATCACCAACGGCATCAACTCTGACCTCGTCGTCGTCGTGTGTATTACCGACCCCGAGGCAGGCCGCGGCGGAATGTCGCTGCTGGTCGTCGAGCGCGGCATGGACGGTTTCGAGCGCGGCCGCAACCTCGACAAGATCGGGCAGAAGTCCGCCGACACCGCCGAACTGTTCTTCTCAGATGTCCGCGTTCCGGCAGCCAATGTCCTCGGAGAGGAGGGCAAGGCAATGGAGTACCTCGCCTTCAACCTCGCTCAAGAGCGGCTGTCGATCGGTATTTTCGGTGTCGCTGCCGCGAAGGCCGCACTCGACTGGACGGTGGAGTACGTCAAGGAGCGCACCGCCTTCGGCACAACGATCGCCTCGTTCCAGAACACCAAGTTTGTACTCGCCGAAGTCGCCACCGAGGTTGCTGTTGCCCAGCCGTTCATCGACCAATGCCTGCTCAAACTGAACGAGGGCACGCTTACCCCCGCTGAGGCAGCGATGGCGAAGCTGCACGGCACCGAATTGCAAAACCGTGCAACCGACCGCTGCCTCCAACTGTTCGGCGGCTACGGCTTCATGACCGAGTACCCGATCGGGCCGGCCTACGTCGATGCCCGCGTCACGACGATCTACGGCGGCACCAGCGAGATCATGAAAACGATCATCAGCAAGGAAGTCCTGAAGTAGGGCGCTCGGCGATCTCGGGACCCCACGCAGCAGATTCCGCTCTGAAGCGTCCCGAGTTCCGCGTGGCGGTCCACAGAGTTGCGAAAGGGGCCTGACCCCATCCGTAACTATTCGAGGCTCAGGATCGTGACTTCTCCGGTATCGCCGTTGACCTTGATCATGGCGCCATCCGGGATCTTCTCGGTGGCCTGCGTCGCGCTGATCACGCACGGTATACCGAGCTCGCGGCTGACGATAATCGCGTGCGACAACGCAGCACCGACGTCGACAACCACGGCAGCCGACGGGACAAAGAGCGGAGTCCATGACGGGTCAGTAATCGGCGCGATCAGGATGTCGCCCGGTTCAAGCGCGACCGGATTGTGGCTGTCGAGGATGACGCGGGCACGCCCCTCGGCCGAGCCGGGGCATCCTGGCATCCCCTGCAGCATGTCGCCTGCAACGAGCTTGTCGGGAACATCTTCGCCCTTGATCCGCCATGCCGACGGCGGCTCCGGATGTCCGTCAAAGACAAACGGCGGCTCACGCGTGAGCAGGTCGCCGTACTCGGCACGACGCTGCCGCACGATGTTGAGCATCGAGGTCGGGGCCGCAAGAAGCGCAGGCCACTCATCCTCTTGGACCATCGCAAAGTCTTCAATCTCGTCAAAGCCACCGGCCTCGACGATACGGCGACCCAGTTCGCGGAGCGCGACGCGTAATTCGTGGATGAAACGGATGTTGTTGGTCTTGGAGCGCTCGCGACCGGGCAGCCACGCAGCTGACGATGCGATCGCTGCGCTGAGCTGGCCGTGCGTTTCAGCATCGCCTTCAACCATGGCCAGCAAAATTGCACTCACTGTTGCACGCTCAGATGCACGCGCTTCGAATTGAAGGCCCGGCGCCATTCTTGCGGGCGAGATGCGCATCCGATCGATGGCGCTGAGGGCCAGTTCGGGATGTGTCTCCCACGAGTTCGAGCGGGTCTCCCACTCATTTGGACCGCGGGATCCAAACTCGTAAAGGAATGCCTCGAACTGTTCGAGCCAGGCGGCCACATCAGCTCCACAACTCCCGCGGAGACGATCGAGCATGCCGTGAACTCCGGCGTCGAATGCCGCCGTAACCTCAGCGCTGGCCGCTGCGCTTCGTCCAAGATCCCACATGGCGTGCGATGGCTCAGCAGAATCGACCTGGCCAATACCGGCGATGATCGGCATGAACAGATCGGGGCGGCCGACCGCCGTAGCGGCAGCACTGATGATGCCGACGGGCACGGTTGCCATGTACGTGGTGAAGATGTGGTGCGCGAAGTATCGCCGATGCCCCAGAGCCGCTTTTGCGTAGAGTTGCCAGATTTCGTCGTCCGCCATCGCCGCGTAATCGGGCCGGTCGGCCCGCAGCTGCCGTGTGTCATTGCGGTCCGCGGTCAGTTCGTCGAGTTCGTCGATCTTCGTGAGCGAGAGCGCCCAGCCGAACGTGTCGCCGGTCTTCTTGGTTGCCACAAGGTCTTCGTCACCATCAACAGCGACGTAGGGCGGGATGCCTGGCTGCGCGCCGAAGAACTGTTCGTCCATGTCCTTCCATGTCAGACCGGGCGCACGCTCGCCGAACAGGCGGATCAGCGACGCGTTGAGGTAGCAGTAGCCGCCAACGATGCCCAACTGAGCCATCTCGTCAGGCGGGAACTCGTCCATCTGGAAGGCGCCGATGCGCTCCCATGCTTCGCGCCATGCGATCTCAGAGTGGAACATGATTCCCGAGCCGGTGAGCGGCGTTACGGGTTCAGGAAAGACCTCACCGACGTTGGCTCGGGTGTAGAGAGGAAACCGCACTGACAGCTCGGAATCGGTGACGTAGTACTTCTCGCTCATTGCAGAAACCCCCAGATCAACGGCGTTGCGTCAAAGATCACACTACACATCCTCACGAGGCGGAGATGGACGAGCGGACACTGTGCCTGGCACAGTGTTGCTGCTAGACGATCTTGTTCTGGCCGTCACCCCAGTACCGGTCGCGAAGCACACGCTTGTAGAGCTTGCCGGTCGGCAGACGCGGCAGCTGCGCATCGAAATCGATCGAGCGCGGAACCTTTTGGCGGGAAAGATGTTGACCGCAGAATTTGATCAGTTCCTGTGCCAGCGCATCGTCGCCCACGACGCCGTCAAGCGGTTGCACAACGGCCTTGACCTCTTCGCCGAGGTCGACGTTCGGCACACCGAAGACAGCGGCATCGGCAACCTTCGGGTGAGTGATCAGCAGATTCTCGGTCTCTTGCGGATAGATGTTCACGCCGCCCGAGATGATCATGAAGGTCTTACGGTCGGTGAGGTACAGGAAGTTGTCCTCGTCGACGTATCCGACATCGTTGACCGTCGTCATCGTGCCGTCGCCCGAGGTCGACTCGGCAGTCTTGTCGGGGTCATTGTGGTACCGAAACTCGGTCCCGGACTTAAACCACAGCGTGCCCGGCACGCCAGCCGGCATCTCGTTCATGTCGTCATCAGCGACGAACACCTCGCCCAGCACGATCTTGCCGACCGTGCCCCTATGCGCCAGCCACTCCTCAGAGTTGCAGGCGGAGAACCCGAGCCCCTCGGTGGCGCCGTAGTACTCGTGGATGATCGGCCCCCACCAGTCGATCATCTGCTCTTTGACCTGCACCGGGCAAGGAGCTGCCGCGTGGACCGCGATTTCGAGCGACGAGAGATCCGGCTGTTCCCGCTCGGCGACGGGCAACTTGAGCATGCGGCTGAACATCGTGGGGACAAGCTGGCTGTGCGTGACGTGGTATTTCTCGACGAGATGGAGGTATTCGAGCGGGTCGAATCGCTCCATGATGATCGCTGTGCCTCCCTGGCGGATCGTGAGGTTGACCGCAGCCTGGGGCGCAGAGTGATACAGCGGTGCGGGCGACAGGTAGATCATGCCGTCGCGGTACTTCCAGAGGTTGGAAAGGAAGTCGAAGATCGGCAGGTTTTGCGACGGGGGCTGCTCGGGCAGCGGCCGGATGATTCCCTTCGGCTGCCCCGTCGTACCCGACGAGTACAGCATCGACGTGCCGAGCAGTTCGTGGTCGATTGCCGTCGTCGGCTGGTCGGCAATCGCCGCGGCATAGTCCCGAATGCGCTCGTCGGACCCCGCCGGTGCACCGCCGACCACGAGGATGAGGGAGACGTTGTTGAAGCTTGCCATTGCTTCGACGATGAGCGGGAGCTTGGCGGCTGACGTGATGACCACTTGTGACTCGGAGTTGTTGACGATGTACGCCATCTCGTCGGCCGTGAGGTACGAGTTGATGCACGTGTAGTACATCCCTGACCGTTCGCCTGCAGCACACGACTCGAAGTATCTGTTGTTGTTCTCCATGAAAATCGAATAGTGATCAAGCGGTTGGAGTCCATGCTTGACGAGAAGGTGAGCAAGCTGATTGCTCCGCCCCTCAAACTCGCGGTAGCTGACCGACTCGCCGGTCGAAGCCATAACGAAGGCCGCCTGATCCGGACACGCGATGGCGTGCTGTGCTGCGTACATGTTTGACCCCCAAAGTCGTTCGTTCGGAACCTCGTGCACCGACCGTATACGGTCGACACATCAGTCGATCGAGAGGGACCTCATGAAAGTCACAGTGTTGGGTGCGGGCTCATGGGGGACGACCGTTGCATCGCTCGTCGCCGGGACGAATGAGACCACGCTATGGGGTCGCGATCTCGAGCAGATGGCCGAGGTGCGCGAGCAGCACACGAACTCGAAGTATCTCGACGGCTTCACGCTCCCGGAACGCCTCGACGGAACGGCCGACCTCGAAGCGGCAGTGAGCGGCGCCCATGTCTTGGTCGTCGGCGTGCCGTCGCATGCATTCCGTTCGACGTTAGAAGCAGCAACGCCGTTCGTACATCCGTGGATCCCAATCGTCTCGCTCACCAAGGGCCTCGAGGCTGATTCGATGATGCGAATGACCGAAGTGATCAAAGACGTGTTGCCGGGCCATCCGGCTGCAGCGCTTTCCGGGCCGAACCTGGCGAAGGAAATCATGGCGGGCCAAGCTGCGGCGAGCGTGATCGCCACCGAAGACCTCCAGGTCGCCAGTGCACTCCAAGCCGTGTTCCAGCAGGGCTTGTTCCGCGTCTATAAGAACCATGACGTCATCGGCTGTGAAATGGGTGGCGCCCTCAAGAACGTGATCGCGATCGCTGCTGGAATGGCCGAAGGATTGAGCGTCGGCGACAACACCCGCTCGGCAGTGATCACCCGCGGATTGGCCGAACTTTCACGCCTTGGTGAGGCAATGGGTGGAGAGGTCGCGACCTTCGCTGGCCTTGCAGGAATGGGTGACCTCATCGCCACGTGCGTTTCGAAGCACAGCCGGAATCGGTACGTCGGCGAACAGCTCGGCCAAGGCCGCTCGCTCGAAGACATCCTTGACGAGATGAAGATGGTTGCCGAGGGCGTCAAGACCGCAAGCAGCGTGATGACGCTCGCCGGGCGACACGGCGTCGAACTTCCCATCTGCAGCGAAGTGGACGGCGTGATCAGAGGCGACATCACCGGCGACCATGCTTTCCGTGGGCTGTTCCGGACTGCCCCGGGCCACGAAGCCGAACCCGGTTGAGCCACCCTCCAACGAACGCGACAGTTCCGGGCGAAACCGACCATCTGCAGGCCGGAGTCTGTGATGCCTCCAATGGTCGTTACCCCGGGGCGACCGCCCCCTGTGACCGCTGGCCAGCCAGCTCAACGATCTGCGCGACCCCGGACACGGACCCCGCCGCCTCGACCAGTTCCTACATTCGGCTCAGCGCTTCCTGCGTACCACGACACCCAGGGGGCCTGGGGTCGCGGGGATTCAGAAGTCTCCTAGGCAAACGCCGTTCCGGCGACAAGGGCGACGACGAGCACCATCAGCGCGAAGAGCACGAGCCGACGCTTCATGTCCGAATGCTGTGATTCCATCCGTGCATCCTCGCCCGTCCCGGCAAGAAGCGCACAATCGCTCTGCTGACGTCCCGCTGCTGCACAGCCCAGCCCGCCGACAGGCACCGCGAAGGTGAGCGCTGCCTGAAGACGCCAGCGAGTGTGGATGCCCTGGATCGAGTTCGAACCCCCAACGGTTGCCGAACGCGTCATGCTGATCAAAATGTGGGCTCGGGAGTGGGAAGACGTTGTCTACTGGATCGCTGACGACTACACGCGTGCCGATGGGCGCTACAAGTCCGTTTCCCCTCGGGTCAAAAGTGGACTTGAGGACCAAGCGGTTCCGAACGCGTCGCGAAAGGCCAGCTTACTCGGAGGCTGCCGCGTGATCGGACCATGGCCCTTGCCGACCGGATAGCCGATCGGAACCAGCGCCGCAGTTGCCCAGCCCTCGGGAATCTTGAGGAGTTCCATCACTTGCGCCTCGCGGAGGCAGTGGAGCGTTGTCAGCGTGCAACCGAGTCCTTCGGCAACACAGGCGAGCATCGCGTTCTGCACGGCCGGATAGATCGACCCGCCGCCGACCACACTGACACGATCGAGTTTGGCATCGGTAATCGCCATCATCTTCGGGTTGGCGCAAAACACCAACAACGCGGGCGCCTCGTCGAGGTGGTCAGCGAGATAGTCGCCAGCAGCAGCGACACGTTCCCACGGTGCGAGCTGTTCGGGCGGCAGTCCTTCCATCATCTTCATGAAGCCGCCGACGTATTTGGCCCACTCCGGTGCGTAGATCTCCTTCATCGCCGTCTTGACCTCAGGATCAGTGATGACCACGACTCGCCACGGCTGCGTGTTGCCCCCTGTCGGCGCCCAACACGCTGCCTGCAGCACGCGCTCCATCACGTCGTCGGGAATCGGGTCGGGCCGCAGCTTGCGCACCGCCCGCAGCGTGCTCATCGATGCGTACAGGCCAGCGGTTTCGGATGCGTCAGTCACCTGCCCAGCGTGCCACAACTCCATCGGTCGAGACCGGCTCGACCAAGCCGAGGCCCCGGGATGACTGGTCGCTACGCGCCATGAATCAGATTCGGGAGCTCCGCGAGATCGGTGATCATGTGATCAATACCAACAGCGTTCTCCGGCCGCGGATGATCGGCGGGGTTATACCAGCACGTCGCACAGCCAGCGTTTGCGCCGCCGGCGATATCTGAGCTGAGGCTGTCACCGACGACCAGGACCGTCGCCGGGTCCGGGTTGCCGAGTTGTCTGAGAGCGACGTCGAAGAATGCTTGGGCCGGCTTGGCGTGGCCGATCTCACTCGAGACGGTCACCGACTCGAAGTAGTGCGTGAGCTCGAACCGTTCGAGCCGAGGCCGCTGCACCTCGGCGTAGCCGTTGGTGATCATGCCCATTCGAACAGTGCCGTGGAGTGCCTCGAGGAGATCGATGGCGCCGGGAATCAACCGTCCGCTCGTGCTCAACCACCCGAGGTATTTGGAAGCGAGAACAGATGGATCGACGTCGATGTCGGTGTGCTCGACCAGGAGGCGAAACCGTTCGCCGTTGAGCGTGTCGAGCGTGAGGGTGCCGGCTTCGATCTGTTCCCACAGTGGCTCCGCAAGGCGCTTGAAGGTGGGCAGGTAGCTTTCGGCTTCGGCGACTCCGTGCGCGGCCAGCAGCCCCGGAAGCGCTTCCGACTGGGCCGACGTGAAGTCAGAGAGCGTGTTATCCAAGTCGAACAAGACGACCGGGTAACGGGGTGGCGGTGAAACTGCAGCAGTCGGCGAGTCGGTCACCGTGCCAGAGTACCGAGCGCAGATCTGGAGCAGGCCTGTCAGCCGACCGGCTCCCCCACGCCCCCGCCTACCCCGGTTTTGTGTGAGCTGAAGCGGCGTCGGTTCCCGCTATCGCTCACACAAAACGGCAGATCGGTGGGCAGTTGACCGGACCCAACGCAACCATCGGCGGCCGGATCGGACGATCTGGCCTGTCAGCGAGCGATGATGGAGACGGTCTCGGCTGCGTCGAGGAGCCAGCCGGGGAAGACACCGATGAACAGCGTGAACGCTGCCGCACCGAAGATCGCCACACCAGCCGAGAACGGAACCGTCACGGCTTCGGGGTCGTCGCCACCTTCCGGATTGGCAAGCCACATGTTGACCATGATCCGCAAGTAGAGGAATGCAGCAACGACAGCAGCAACCATCGCGATGACCGCGATGACGTAGCTCTCTTCTTCCACAGCGGCCTGGATGACACCGAACTTCGCGATGAAGCCGGAGGTGAGCGGCACGCCAGCCTGTGCGAGCAGGAAGACGGTGAACGCGAGGGCCAGAGTCGGGCGGCGCTTGGCAAGACCCTTGAACGAGTCGAGCGACGAGTCACCATCTTCGTCGCCTGATCCCTTCGACACAATGGTGACGACACCGAACGAACCAATGACGAGCACCGAGTACAGCATCAGATAGAGCGCCACAGCGGCAATGCCGTCGCCGGGCAGAGCGTCGCCGGCTGTGTTGCGGGCTGCCTCGACACCTACCAGCAGGAAGCCGGCGTGACTGACGGACGAGTAGGCAAGCATCCGCTTGACGTTGGTCTGCACAACAGCGAGGAACGACCCGACAACCAGCGAGAGCACGGCCAGGACCCAGATGACCGGGCCCCAGTCGTCACGGAAGAATGGGAGGGCGGTGACCAGTACACGGATCATGGCGGCAAAGGCTGCGGCCTTGCCAACCGACGCCATGAAGGCGGTGACCGGCGACGGTGCACCCTGGTACACGTCGGGCGTCCACACGTGGAACGGAGCCGCAGCGACCTTGAAGCCGAGCCCGACGATCAACATCGCGATGCCCGCGAGCGCCAATGCATCAGGGTTGTCAAGGTCGATACCGTTACGGAAGACGATGACCATCTCGGTGATGTTCGTGGTGCCCGCTGCGCCATAGAGCAGCGCAATGCCGTAGAGGAAGAACGCCGAGGCGAAGCCACCGAGCACGAAGTACTTGATGCCCGACTCAGCCGACGCGAGCGAGCGACGGTTCGATGCCGCCAACACGTACAGAGCGAGCGACAGTGTTTCCAGGCCGAGGAACATCACGATGAGGTCGTTGGCCGACGCCATGACAACGCCACCGAGAGCAGCAACCATGTACAGCGCGTAGATCTCGGGGCCATCGTTCGGCGTTCCACGCAGGAACGAGTCGGTCAAGAGCGACACAAGCAGCAGGCTGATGCAGATCGTGATCGACAGGAACATCGCGAACGTGTCGAAAGCAATTGCGCCACCAACGAGCGTCTGCACGCCATTGTCGGTGATGTCGTCCCACTGAACCATTGCCAACGCACCGGCCGTAACAGCGGTCATTGCCGACACGAGGGCGTACATGCCCTTGGGCCACTGGGGGGTCAGCGCGCCCACCACCATGATGCCGAGTGCCCCGGCGAGCAACGCCAGCATCGGCGACAGTGCGAACCAGTTGATCTCGGGCCCCTGGAATGTTTGTGCGGGGAACTGTGCCGGGAGGCTGCCAGCGATTGAAGTAGCGAGTTCAGAGATCATTCGCCCTGCTCCTCTCCCTCGTTACCTTGACGCTCGTCATCGTGAGACTCATTGTCACCACTGTCATGGGACTCAACGTCACCGCTCTCACAACCGTTGCTCTCGTCACCGTGCGCTTCAGCGCTCGCATCTGCTTCGACACCCGCTTCGGCGTGCTCGACTTCAAAGGTGCCGCACTGCTGGCCGGGCTCAGGAATGTTGAAGGCGCTGTTGTCGGCCACATGGGTGACGAGTGCCTCGACGCTGGGTTCGATGCGATCGAGGAGCGGCTTCGGGTACACGCCGGTGAAGACGATGGCTGCGATGAATGGCAAGAGCACCATGGCCTCCTTGGCCCGCAGCTCGGGGAATGCCGCGTTAGCTTCGTCTGGTTCGCCGTGGAAGACACGCTGATACGCCCAGAGCAGATAGAGCGCAGCGAGAACCACGCCGGCCGTAGCAACGACGGTCCACCAGCGAGCTGTTTGGAACGAGCCGAGCAGAATCAGGTACTCACCAATGAAGCCGTTGAGACCGGGCACGCCGATCGACGACAGCATCACGACCATGAAGCCGGCCGCAAAGATCGGGGCGACTTTCTGGATACCACCGAGTTCGGCAATCTGACGGGTTTTGCGACGCTCGTAGATCATGCCGACGAGGAGGAAGAGCGCACCGGTCGACACGCCGTGGTTGACCATCTGGAGCACCGAACCGGAAATCGCCTGTGTGGTGAAGGCAAACGTGCCGAGGATGATGAAGCCAAGGTGGGCGACCGACGAGTACGCAACCAGCCGCTTGAGGTCCTTTTGCATCGTCGCAGCGATAGCGCCATAGATGATGCCGATGACGGCAAGCGTGAGCCAAAGCGACCGGCTCCACACCGCTGCCTCAGGGAAGAGATAGAGGCCAAAGCGTAAGAAGCCGTACGTGCCGAGCTTGAGCATCACGCCAGCCAAGACGACCGAGCCAGCAGTTGGGGCCTGCGTGTGTGCATCGGGTAACCAGGTGTGCAGCGGGAAAATTGGAACCTTGACGGCGAATGCAATCGCAATCGAGAAGAACAGCCAGCGGCCAGCGTTCGCGCTGAAGTTGGCGTTCTCGGCGATTTCGACGAGGTCGAATGTGAGGCGACCGACATCTTCGCGAGCGAGCATCGCTGTGGCGATGATCCCGACGAGCATGAAGGCCGAACCGAACATTGTGTAGAGGAAGAACTTCGTCGCCGCATACACGCGGTTCTCGTAGCCCCAGCCGCCGATGAGGAAATACATCGGCACGAGCACGATCTCGAAGAAGATGAAGAACAGGAACAGGTCGAGCGAGAGGAACGAACCCATCACGCCAGCCTGCAACATCAGCAGCCAAGCGAGGTATGGCTTCTCTTGACCCGGACCGTGGTGCGGGTCAATGCCCACGATCGCCAACGGGAACAACACGCCGGTCAACACGACGAGGAACAACGAGATGCCGTCGACACCGAGATGCCAGCCAATGCCCCACTGTTCGATCCACGCGTGCTGCGACGAGAACTGGAAGCCAGCCTCGCCCTGCTCGAAGGCAAACAGCAGCCAGATCGACAGAGCGACCGTACTGACCGACGCCATCAGGGCAATGAGTTTGGTGATCTCGGGACGCGACGTAGAGGCCAGTGCAACAGCGACCGCGCCGATGAAGGGCACGAGGATGAGCATCGTGAGAATCGGGAACGACACCGCAGCACCGTGTGAGTCCTCAACAGCGAGCATGCCCCCAGCGGGAAGAAGAGCGAATAAACCAGACATTAAAGAATTCCTCGAATCACCACGAACCAGCCGAGGAGCACGACGACACCGATGCCGATCACCCCGGCGTATTGGCGCAAGTAGCCGGTCTGGACCTTGCGAACCTGGTTCGCCGTTTCACGGACCAACGTGGCAACGCCATTGACTGCACCATCGACAACCTTGGTGTCGAATTCAGCAACACCGTCGAAGCCCCTGCGGCCCGGGTTGCCCATGAACCAGCCAATCATGTTGTCGTAGTTCCAGCCGTCGGCGAACAGCTTCGGCTCGAACGGCTTGGCCATCTTTTTCTGATACACGGCGAACGCGCCGGCGATGCCGACGAGCGCACACGCAACAGCGATGGCAATCAAGATCGTCTTGTTGTCGTACGCCCACGTGCCCTTGATGACTGCTTCACCGATGCCCCGTTCTTCGGGGCCTTCGCCAAACTCGACGATCGGGTGGAGCCAGTCGAGCAGTTTGTGCTGCGCGCCCTTCGGGATGATGCCGAGTGACGGGAGCTGGATGATGCCGCCGACCACCGAGAGCCCAGCAAGGACCACGAGCGGAAACAGCATGGTCGGGGGCGACTCGTGCGGCTTGAACTCGCCGTGTGCGCCATGCGTTTCCACAGGTGCGGGCGATTCGGCTGTTGCCTCTGCGCCGTCGCCATCAGCGTCGGAAGCTTCGAGATGAGCTGCTTCTTCGGCGTTGGCCAGCGAGCCCCACCTCTGCTCGCCAAAGAAGGTCATGACGACCTGGCGGGTCATGTAGAACGCGGTGAGAATCGCCGTGACGATGCCGATCACGTAAAGGACCGGGCTTTCGGCGAGAGCGAAAAGCAGGATCTCGTCTTTCGACCAGAACCCAGCGAACGGCGGCACTCCGGCAATGGCGAGCCAGCCAATGATGAACGTTGATGCGGTGATCGGCATGAGCGTGAACAGCTTGCCCATTTTGCGCATGTCTTGCTCGTCGTGCATGCCGTGGATGACGGAGCCCGAACCAAGGAAAAGCAGCGCCTTAAAGAAGGCGTGCGTGATCATATGGAAGATGGCTGCCACGTAGGCGCCGGTGCCGACAGCGAGGAACATGTAACCGAGCTGCGACACCGTCGAGTAGGCCAATACCTTCTTGATGTCGTTCTGCGCCAGGGCGATCGTGGCTGCGAACAGCGCAGTGATCGCACCGGTGTAGGCAATGAGCGTCGGGACCCAGTCGGCAGCAGCGCCGAGGACCGGGTTGATGCGAACCATCAGGAAGACGCCGGCGGTGACCATCGTTGCGGCGTGGATGAGCGCCGACACGGGGGTCGGACCGGCCATGGCGTCGGGCAGCCAGACGTACAGCGGCAGCTGAGCAGACTTGCCAACAGCACCGAGGAACAGCAGCGCGGCGATGCCGGTGGCAGTTGCCTGGGTCAGCGTGCCAGCGAGGGCGCTTTCGTTCATGACGCCGTAGTCGATCGAGCCAACGGCACCGAAGGCGAGGAACATCGCGAGCATCACGCCGAAGTCACCGATGCGGTTGGTGACGAAGGCCTTCTTGCCTGCCGAGGCGTTCGCATCTTTGGTGTGCCAGAAGGAGATGAGGAAGTACGAGCACGTACCGACGCCTTCCCAACCAAGGAAGGTGACCAGCAGGTTCGAACCGAGCACCAGCAACGTCATCGAAAGAACGAAGAGGTTGAGGTACAGGAAGAACTTGGAGAACTTCGGATCGCCGTGCATGTAGCCGACCGAATACAGGTGGATCAGCGAGCCGATGCCCGTGACGAACAGCAGCATCGTGCTGCTCAGCGGATCGACGAGGAAGGCCATGTCGATCTTCAGGTCACCGACCGGCACCCAGGAGAAGAGGGTCACGACTTCGGAGCGGTCAACAGCATTTCGCGACAGCAGGTCGAAGAAGATGCCAACCGCAGCAGCGAACGACAGCAACACCATCGTTGTAGCGACGTGGCCAGCCTTTGGCTCACCGAGCTTGCGGCCTCCGATGAGGATCGTCAGGAAGCCGACGAGTGGGAAGAGTGGCACCAGCCAAACAAGATCAATCATGACTAGCCCTTCAATTCCGCGAGGTCGTCAGCGGTGGCGCCAGGCTTGCGGCGCAAGATCGACACAATAATGCTGAGGCCGACGACGACTTCGGCGGCCGCAACGACCATCACGAAGAACACGGCGGTCTGGCCGTTGATGTCGCCCAGCTTGATGGCGAGCGCAACGAAGGTGAGGTTGGCAGCGTTGAGCATCAATTCGATGCACATGAACATCACCAGAGGGTTGCGGCGGATCAACAGGCCAACCGCACCGACGCTGAAGAGCAGCGCCGCGAGAATGAGGTACCACGACGGTTCGATGGCAGCGATCACTTCGATGCTCCCGACGTGCTCGATGATCCGGCATCAGCTATTTCCTGGTTGCGCGGCCACTTGCGGGTCAGCACGACCGTGCCGGCAACGGCGACGATCAGCAGCACCGAGGTGAGCTCGAACGCAAAGATGTGGTCGCCGTAGAGGTTCTCGGCGAGCTGCTGTATGTTGCCATCGCTGTCACCGGTGACCGTGGCGATGTCGAGGCCGTCACCGATCGCATTGGGCAGCACCGTGGCACTGTCGGCCTTGACGATCGCGGCCGTCAGGAGCGAGACGAGCCCGAGGCCCATGATCGCTGCGAGCGGACGCTGCACCTTGATGGGTTCGATCGAGAGATCCATTGCATTGTCGACACCGAGCAGCATGATCACGAAGAGGAACAGCACGACGATGGCGCCGGCATAGACGATGATCTGCACGGCCGCGAGGAAGTGTGCTTCCTGCGCAACGAACTGCACGGCGATACCGAAGAGCGTGAGCACCAAGCCGAGTGCAGCATGGACCGGATTTTTCAGCGTGATGACGCCAATGGCACCGCCCAGCACCATCGCGGCGGCCGCGAAAAAGACGAGATATTCGAGAAATGTCGTATCCATGTGTTCAGCGCTTCACCGTTCGAATTCCAGACAGCTTGGCCGGATACCCAGAAGCATCACGCTCGGTCTGCTTGGGCTCAGGAGCACGCAGACCGTAGCCAAGTTCGTTGCTCCAACCCACCTCCCCTTCGAAGGTGGCGTCGCCTGACGGCGACGTGGCGCGCATCCAGCCGGACGTGTTGTCGTCTTCACCCTCGCGCCAGTCTTCCCAGGGAAGGCGCTGAGCCTTGCCCTCGTCGTCCACGACAAGTTCGGTCTTGGTGTAGATCGCGTCTTGCCGATTGGTGAACGAGAACTCAAACATCTTCGACTCGGTGATCGCCTCGGTTGGGCAGGCCTCGACACAGAGATCGCAATGAATGCAACGCAAGTAGTTGATCTCGTAGATCCAGCCGAAGCGCTCGCCGGGAGACGTGGGGTTCTCCGGATCGTTGTCGGCACCACGCACGTGGATGCAGTCAGCCGGACACACCCCAGCACACAGCTCACACCCGATGCACTTCTCCATGCCGTCTTCGTAACGGTTGAGCACATGGCGACCGTGCAGCCGCTCGGGCTTCGGAATCTTTTCGTCGCCTTGTGACGTCGAGGTGAAGTCGCCCTTCTTCTTGGCGCGACGACCACCGGAGTACTGTGTGGTCACCTGCTTCCCGCCAAAGAGGCGGTGCTGGCGAAGTGGGATCAGAAATCCTTCGAAGTAACCCATCAGTTCGAGCCCTTTCCGGAGCCGGCTGTCGTTGATTGCGCTGGCGTTGATCCGAAGGGCACCGGCGCCAGACTGCTGCTCGCCTCACGATTTTTACGGCTGACGCTGAGCGCCGCCATAAACAAGCTCATCGCTATGGCTCCGACCACCAGTGAGATGGCGACGACTCGGAGACTGGCCACACGATCGCCATTGGCGAACTCGCGGAGTGCCGCGAGCAGTAGGAACCAGCCGAGTGAAACCGGGATGAGCACCTTCCAGCCGAGGTCCATCAACTGGTCGTAGCGCAGGCGGGGCAGCGTTGCACGGAACCAGACGTACATGTACAAGAACATCAGCAGCTTGAGAATGAACCAAACCGAACCTTCAATCCAGCCCGGAATGATTGGGATGTCGAAGAGGCCCTGCGGCCCGCCGAGGAACAGCGTGACCATCACGCCGGACATTGTGATGACGTTCATGAACTCTGCGAGGAAGAAGAGGGCGAAGCGGATGCCCGAGTACTCGGTGTTAAAGCCACCAACGAGTTCTTGCTCAGCCTCGACGAGGTCGAACGGCGGGCGGTTGAGTTCGGCCGTGGTGGCGATGACGAACACGAAGAATGGCAGCAAGCCGGTGGTGATCAGGTTCCAGTCGACGAAGCGATCCTGGGTTGCAACGATGCCCGAAGTCGACAGTGTGCGTGACGACAGCAGCACCGCCGCAAGGCTCAAGCCAAGGGCTGCTTCGTACGAGATCATCTGCGCCGAGGCCCGGACCGAACCGAGCAGCGGGTACTTCGATCCCGAAGCCCAGCCGGCGAGCATGATGCCATAGACGGCGATCGAGCTGAGCGCGAGGACGAGCAGGATGCCGACCGGCGGGTCAGCGAGTTGCAGGCGCGTGGTCTGGCCGAAGATCTCGACCGTCCCGTTCTTAAATGTTCCATCTGCATTCTGGGAGAAGTCTCCACCCAGCGGGATGACTGCCCAAACGAGAAATGCCGGCACGAAGGCAAGGAACGGCGCCAGGCGGAACACGATCCGATCAGCGCGGTTCGGTAGGAGGTCTTCTTTGAAGAAGAGCTTGATGCCGTCAGCGAGCGTCTGGAGCAGACCAGCCGGGCCGGCCTTGTTCGGGCCGACGCGGTTCTGCATGCCTGAGACGATCTTCCGCTCGAACCAGACCATCAGCATCGTGCCGACGAGGCCGAGCACGAAGACGACCAACACCTTGACGAGAACGATCAGCAACGGCGTCCACAACAGGCCGCCCTCAGTAATGGGGTCGATGGCGACCAAGCCGTTGACCAGCTGAGCGGCGAGCATCAGATCCGCTCGATTCGAACGTCGGTGTTGACAGCAGTTGCATCGATGATGACTTCGATACTGCCAGCTCCGGCCTGATTGAACGGCGCCCACACGACACCACGGGGGACGTTGCTGTTGCCGACGACCGGCAGCACCGCAGTTGCCTTGGCACTAATCAGCTTGACCTCGGTGCCTGCGGTAACGCCGATGCCGTCGAGATCAAGCGGGTGCAGGTGGGCAGCTGCACCCGGTGCGAGGTTGACGAGCGAACGCGACAGCGCCGTACCAATGGCCCGGTCGTACAATTTGCGGCTGACAACGAGCCGGTAGTCGTAGCTGTTGCGTCCTGCTACGGCGACCGATACTGCCGGCAACGACGCAGCAGGCTGCGCCGACATCACTCCGTTGGGGTCGCTGGCGAGCGCCTCGCGAGTGACCATCGGATAGAGCGGAGCGATCGCCGCGATGGCGTCGGTGACATCGTTGACCGTGGCGACGTCGGCGAGGGGGTGGTCGGCGCCAAACGAGCTGTCGCCGAGCGACATACCGAGTTCGACAGCAATCATCCAGTCGGGACGAGCCGTGCCGGTCACGGTGACCTTCTGCGCAAGGGTTGTGACGCGACCCTCGAGGTTCGTCGTGGTGCCGGACTTCTCACCATAGGCGGCAGCGGCGAGCACAACGTCGGCGAGCTTGGTGGACTCGGACGGATGCGTGTCAACCGAAATAATGCGACGAACACCGGCCAACGCGCGACGTGCCAGGTCTCTATCGGGGCAGTCGTTGAGCGGGTCGGCGCCGACCAGAATCAGCAGGTCGATCTTGCCGTCGGCAGCAGCGGTCAAGGCGTCGATCGCATCGCCGCGGTCACCGACCGGGCCGGTCGGTGCCATGCCAAGCGAGAGCGCCCCGACAACATTGCCACGGCGCAATGCCGGAAGCACTTTGGCGCGGGGCACGGCATTGAGCATTGCCTGCAACGCCGCAACGGTGGCGTCGGACGACTCGGCGAGGTTGGGCCGACCAGCGACAATGACCACCCCACCGCGAGCAAGTTGGGCAGCGACGTCGACATCAGCAACGGCCTTGGCCACTGCGTCGGCTTGGTTACCAGGCTCGTGACGCACGCTCTTCCATGCGTACCGACTGAGGCCAGTGTCGATCGCAGAGAACTCGATGATCTTGCTGCGCTTCTTCACTGCAGCGTCACGAAGACGGAGGTAGAGGACCGGCAGCTCTTCTTTCAGGTCAGGGCTGAGGAGCACGATTGTCGAGGCATTCGCTGCTTCGTCGATGGTGGCGCGGTTGAGGCCGAGCAGTTCGGCAGGCAGGCCGTCACCGAGTTGTGCATCGCGGTACGGGGTGTCGATCGCGTCGGCGAGTTGGCCCCAGGCGAAGGCATCTTCGTTGCTGCCGCGTGCACCACCCAGGATGGCAATGCGCTGGGGACCGCCGTTGGCGAGAGCTTCACGGATGAGGCCGCTGGCGGTCGCCATGGCACCGCTCCATGTGGTTTCAATCAGGCCCGCGTCGGTGCGGACCATCGGGTTGGAGAGACGATGCTCCGAGTTGACCGCTTCGAAGTTGAAGCGACCGCGATCGCACAACCAGCTGTGGTTGACGGGGTCGGAGTCGACACCCTGATATCGGAGCAGTTCATCACGGCTCGACTGGATAATCGTGCGGCAGCCGACCGAGCACGTGGTGCACGTGGACTCTTGCTGTTCGAGGTCCCACGGACGGGCCTTGAAGCGATACGGCTCGGCGGTGAGTGCACCGACCGGGCAGATCTGGACGGTGTTGCCCGAGAAATACGAGGCGAACGGCTCATCGGGAAAGGTCATCACCTGCGTGTTGTTGCCGCGTTCGGTGAAGACAATCAGCTTGTCGCCAGCCACTTCGTCAGCGAAGCGTGTGCAGCGGTCGCAGAGAATGCAGCGCTCACGATCGAGCAACACGAGGTCGCTGATCGGGATCGGCTTCTCGTAGTGACGCTTTTCTTCGACGTAACGGCTCTCCCCGGGACCGACGGCGTACGACTGATCTTGGAGCGGGCACTCACCGCCCTTGTCACAAATCGGACAGTCGAGCGGGTGGTTGGCGAGCAGGAGCTCGATCATGCCTTCTTGGGCACGCTTGGCAGTCGGCGACTCGGTGTCGATCTTCATGTCGGGAGACACGGTGATCATGCAGGACGGCTGCAGCTGCATGCCGCGGCCGGTGTCGATCTCGACGAGGCACTGGCGGCACATGCCGACCGAGCTCATTCGGGGGTGGTAGCAAAAATGCGGCACCGCGGCGCCGTTCCCTTCGGCGACTGCGATGACGAGGTCGCCTTTCTGCGCGGTGATGGCGCGGCCGTTCAGCGTGACATGCACAGCGTTGGGGTCGGGCTCCCACTCGGGGACTTCTTCGATTGCTTGTTCTTCGGCAATCTCGGTGGGGACATCAGTCATGCGTCAGCTCCTGAGAGTGCGGTGACGGGAATGGAGATTCGCTTGGGCACCTTGGTGACACGCGCTTCGAACTCTTCGGGGAACAGCGTGAGGGCCGAATGCAACGGCGCCCAGGCAGACGGACCGACGAAGCAGATCGTGGTCATCTTGTACGGGAACGGCACGGCTTCGAGGCCGAGACGTTCGCTCGAGGCGTGCGGCATATCGCCGGGGCAGATCGTCTGGCCGACTTCACGCATCTGGTCGAGGTCGGCGTCGGTGCCATGACCGGCAACGACTCGTTCGAGCATCCGCATGAGCCAGGTGCCGCCTTCGCGGCACGGTGTGCACTTGCCACACGACTCGTGGGCGTAGAACTTCGTGAGTGTGTACGCGGCGGCTGGGATATCGGTGGTGGAGTCCATCACCATGATGGCGCCCGACCCGAGCATCGAACCGGCGGCGCCGGCTTCCTTGCCTTCGAACGGAATGTCCAGCTGATCCTCAAGGAACCAAGGCGCCGAACCGCCACCGGGCACGAAGGCCTTGATGTCGTTGCCGTCGCGGATGCCCTGGCTGAACTCGTCGCCGTAGATGATGTCGCGGAAGGTTGTCGAGCCGTTGATGATCTCATACACACCGGGCCGCTTGACGTGCCCTGACACGGCAACCATGCGAGTGCCGGGCGAAGTGGGCGTACCGATCGCCGTGTAGGCCGCCGAACCGTGAATCGCAACGAACGGAAGGTTCGCGAGGGTCTCGACGTTGTTGACGATGGTCGGCTTGCCGTACAGGCCAACAGCTGCCGGGAAAAACGGCGGCTTGAGGCGAGGCATACCGCGCTCGCCTTCCAGCGATTCGATCAGGGCAGTCTCTTCACCGACGACGTAGGCGCCTGCACCCCAGTGCAGCACGATGTCGACGGAGAAGTCGGTGCCGAGGATGTTCTTGCCGATGTAGCCGGCTGCATATGCGTCATTCAGCGCAGTGGCGATGCGCTCTTGCGCGACGGGCATCTCGCCGCGGACATAGAGGAAGCACTGCGACAGACCGGCGGCGTAGCACGCGATCAGGCAGCCTTCGATGAGCTGGTGCGGATCGCGTTCCATGAGGAGACGGTCCTTGTAGGTACCCGGCTCCGACTCGTCACCGTTGACAACGAGGTAGCGCGGCCACACACCCTCTGGCGTGAAACCCCATTTGACGCCCGCCGGAAAGCCTGCGCCACCGCGACCAAGGACCGTGGAGTTGCGGACTTCGTCATGCATCTCCTGCGGCGACATGGCCAGGCATTTCTTGAGCCCTTCATAGCCGTCGGTCGCAAGGAAACGTTCGAGGGTGTGACTGTCTTCGTACTCAAAGCGCGACGTCACGACCTTCGGGCGGTCACCGATGTAGAAGCCCGGGATGTAATCGTGCGTCACGGCACCGGACGAGTTCGTGGGGTGGCTCACTTGGAAGCCCCTTCATTGTCTGGCGATACGACGACAGGGATCCATACCGGACCACTGGTGACGTCGTCAGGGTGCACAGCACCGACGCCTTTGTCGTGAGGAATGTGTTGGCGTTGGAGGCCGAGCGTGCCGTGGGGAGGAATCTCGGCGTCGAGCTTGCCGGACCGGAGATCATCAATCATTTGGTCGAAGTCGTCGTGGGTGACGCGGTATTTGTGGCGGTAGTTGACCTGCAGGCATGGGGCCTCGGTGCATGCCGCCTGGCACTCGGCAGGCTCAAGCGTGATCAGCCCATCGGCGGTGGTGCCGCCAGCCTTGACGCCGAGCTTCTCTTCGGCGTGGTGTAGAAGTTCACCGGCACCGAGCAGTGCACACGACAACGTCGTACACACGTTGATCACGTACTTACCGACGGGTTCGAACTTGAACATCTCGTAGAACGATGCGGTGCCCAGCACTTCGGCCGGCGTGACGTTGACCAGTTCGGCAATATGCCTCATTGCGTCTTCGGTGACATAACCGTTCTGCTCCTGGCTGAGATGGACGAGCGGGATCAACGCCGACTTTTGCTTCGGGTACTGCCCGATGATCTCTTTGGCAATGATCACGTTGTGGTCGGACAAACGGCTCATGAGCCAGCTCCTGTGTAAGAAAAAATGTCGACAACATTCATCATCGGTCGACGCCGTTCATCACAGCCATGTTCGTGGCAAACGAGAACCAGATCATCGGTCGACGCCGCCGAGCACAGGATCAACCGAGGAGATGATCGCCACGGCGTCGGCAACGAGGCCGCCCCGCATCATGTGCGGTAGGCACTGAATGTTGACGAACGACGGATCGCGCATGTGGAGACGGTACGGATTCGGGCCACCGTCGGAAGCGATGTAGCAACCGATCTCGCCACGAGGGCTCTCGATGCCCAAGTAGACCTCGCCCTCTGGCACCTTAAAACCTTCGGTGAAGATCTTGAAGTGATGGATGAGCGCTTCCATCGACTCGTCGATACGAGCACGTGGTGGCGGGGTGACCTTCTTGTTCTGGATGCGGTAGTCGCCCTCCGGTATCCGTTCAAGGATCTGGCGAATCAACACCATTGACTCACGAATCTCGGCGAGACGGATTGCATACCGGTCGAACGCATCGCCGTACGAACCGACCACGACGTCGAATTCGAGTTCGTCGTAGTGCAAGTAGGGCTGGTCGCGACGGAGGTCCCACTCGACACCAGTCGAACGAAGGATGGGGCCTGTGGCGCCAAGAGCAAGTGCTTCGCGAGGCGTAATCACACCGACACCCTGCAGACGCTCGCGCCAGATCGGCTGGCCGGTCATCAAGACGTCGTACTCGTCGAGGCGAGCCGGAAGGAGATCAAGGATGCGGAGCACACCATCACGCCAGCCGGCCGGTAGGTCGGCTGCGAGACCGCCAGGGCGGATGTAGTTGTGGTTCATCCGGAGGCCGGTGACCTCCTGGAAGAAACGCAGCACTTCTTCACGCTCACGCCACCCATAAATCATCATCGACACGGCACCGAGGTCCATGCCGTTGGTGGCCATAAACAGCAGATGGCTGGACATGCGGTTCAGCTCGGAAAGCAGCATGCGAACCCACACCGCACGGTCGGGGATGTCGCCGTCGATGCCAAGGAGTTTCTCGGTGGCCATCGAAAAGACCAGCTCGTTATTGAGCGGGCTCAGGTAGTCCATGCGGGTGACGTTCGTGCCGCCCTGCATAAAGGTGAGTTGCTCGGCGGTCTTCTCCATGCCCGTGTGCAGGTAGCCGATAATTGGCTTGCAGCGAAGCACGGTTTCGCCCTGGAGTTCAAGCATGAGACGGAGCACGCCGTGGGTGGACGGATGCTGGGGCCCCATGTTGATGATCATCGTCTGATCTTCTTCGGGGTCGTCAGGAAGCTCACCCAAATTGGCTGCATCGGCCTCGGACATGCGCAGAACAGAGCCGACTTCGCGCAGCAACTCGCGCGCCGTTGTCTGGCTGCGCGGCTTGAGCTTCTGATCGCCTTCGTCTGTGCCTGCAACGAACAAGTGATAGTTCGTGCCGAGATCGTCGGTCCTGGCCGCCGACGGGTCGAGTCGGGCCGCCTCGGCGTGCCGACCAGTGAGTTCCTCTTCGGTGGTGCTCATGCGTTGGCTCCCTTGAATTGCACCGGGATGCGGCCCATTTCGTAGTCCTTGCGGAGCGGGTGGCCTTCCCAGTCTTCGGGCATCAGGATGCGCGTCAGATCGGGATGGTCGGCGAACAAGATGCCGAACATGTCGTAGGCCTCGCGTTCCATAGCTTCGGTGCCGGGGTAAATGTCGAACAGCGACGCAACGGTTGGGTCGGCCTCAGGCACCTGCACACGCAGCCGGGTTCGGCGGCGCTGACCCATGTCGAGGAGGTTGACGACGATTTCGAAGCGCTGCGGCTCTACACCGGCAGGAAGGGCACGGTCCATGAACTCTAGATAGTCGATGCCGCACAAGTCGATACACATCGTGTAGCCCTCGTCGGCGAGGGCCTTCACGACGTCGAGATACTGCTCGGCGCTGGCATGGACGACTTCTTGGTCATTCGAGTCGGTGACAGGGCAGCCGTGAATCGTCGGCTGGTCGACTGAAGCCGCGTCAGCTACTTCTTCGGTGGCGGTGACATCGTCGCTCATGACTTCATTCCGAGGAGCACGGGGGTCGAAGTTGCGTCGATGTGCTCGACGTGGATATTCGCACCCGCACCTGATTCGGAGCGGCGCTTGAGGATCTCTTCGTTCTCGATGAGGCCGTGCAGCGTCTCGATGGCGTGGATCAGCGTCTCAGGGGTGGGCGGGCAGCCGGGTGCATAGACATCGACCGGAACGATCTGGTCAACGCCCTGCACGATGGCATAGTTGTTGAACATCCCGCCAGAACTTGCGCACACGCCCATGGAGATGACCCACTTGGGTTCCATCATTTGGTCATACACCTGGCGCAGGACCGGAGCCATCTTCTGGCTCACACGACCGGCGACGATCATGATGTCGGCCTGGCGTGGGGACGCCCGAAACACTTCCATGCCGAAGCGGGAGATGTCGTAGTGCGCGGCACCAGTGGCCATCATTTCGATCGCGCAGCATGCGAGACCGAATGACGCAGGCCACGACGAGCGGGAGCGCGACCAATTGACGAGGTCTTCCAGCTTGGCGGTGATGACGTTATGCGCAATCCCACCGATTCCGTCGTCGAGCACATCGTTGACGATGCCCATGTTGTGACTCCTCTGGCTTTCGGGGGCGTTCGGGCTGTCGCGACCGTCAAGGCGGTCTATGCGGCTTCGTGGTCGGATGATTCGTCGCTGCTGGGCAGTCGACCTTCGGTACCGACGCGTCGAATGGTCGAAGCCATCGTTCGCTCGGGAGAGACAATGGCTGCTTCGGCCTCGAGGTTCCGGTACTTGTGAAGCGGTCCCCAGTCGAGGCCGCCGCGCGCTACTTCGTACACGAACGTGAGGAAGAAGATCACGGAGAAAGCAAGGATCGCCCAGAAGCCGTAGAACCCAAGTGAGTCGCGAGCAACCGCATACGGGTAGATAAAGATGATCTCAATGTCGAACATGATGAACAACATTGCGACAATGTAGAAACTGACGGGAAAACGCTCGGGCAGGTCGCGTGTGGGGACGATCCCGCACTCGTACGGCGCTTCCTTGGCTGTTGACGGTCGGCTCGGTGCGAGCACTCGTGAGGCCACGAAGCTGACGCCGCCAAAAGCGATCGCCAAGAACATCAGGACGATGACCGGGAGATATTGCGCCATAGAAGCTGCTCCTACGCCGTGGCGATGGCGCTGGAAAGGTTGTCTTTCAAGATGCGCTCACGACGGTGCAACAGGTAGCAGAGCGCAATGAAGATCGCGCCGCCACCAAGAGTTAAAACCACTGCCGGCTGACGCTTCGCACCGAGGTCACGAACCATATACACGTACTGACGTTGCCCGGCTTCATCGATTTCGGCGCTGGCCGGCGCTCGACCTGGCTCGCTGCGGACGGAAACCAACGGCGAAACCTCGACGACGATGAAATGCGGCGTGTGGAAGAACGCGAAGAAGTCCAACGACTCGTTGCCGAGAATCAACGGGAAACGCTCACCGCCAATGTCGAAAACCTCAGTGATTTCGTATTGGCCCGCCGCGAGTGCACCATCTTTTTCGATGTTCTCGCTCGCTGCGGCCTGAGCCTGGCCGTACGCCGGGTTGCCACTGGAGATCTTGATGTATCCCTCATCGAGGAATTGCTGCTCGACAAGTTTATGCACTTCTGTTGCGGGTGCATTCTCATGGTCATCCGGGAGGCTCTGAAGAGCGCCAGCACTGCGCAGCGCCGGAACGTCCTGAATGATGGTCTGGCCAGGGATTGCAGCCCACGACGGCTCGGGCCCCTTGAGGCCGATGCCATAGATCCACCAGGTTGCGCCCATCAAGGCCATCCAACCCATGAGCCCGGTCAGGGTGACGAGGAACGCGAGGCGCGAGCCCATGTTCGTCGCCATCACCATGTAAATACTGCCCATCAGGACGAAAACGCCCATGATGACCGTGAGGAGACCACGTAGTTCGGGCTCCCATCCAATTGCCAACAATGACATGTTGTTCACAAACTCCGTACGTATGCGACGACTGCTTCGATTTGTTCGTCGGTCAGCATCGCACCGAAACCAGGCATCCGACCGCTGCCCTGACCCTGGTTACCGTAGACCTTGCCGAACTCAGAACCGTTTTTCAAGAAGGCGACCATGTCGACTTCGTTGTTGAAGTGACTGTTCGTTGCGCCGCCGGTGAGGTTCCAACCGAAGGCACCCTGTCCGGTTTGACCGGGGTTTCCGTAGCTCCAACCTTGGGTGTGGCAACGGGCGCAGCTGTAAGCGCCACTACCGAGGTCGAGGTTGAAGACCGCCTCACCGACGCTGGACGCTTCGCCAGAGGCGAGTGCACCGTCGATCGATGCCTGGATGTCGCTGGCGATTTTCTCGGGCACGGAACCGCTCGGGCAGAGTTCCTGGCCGTAGAAGCTGAAGGCTTCTGCCTCGCCAACGCCGCAGTTCTCACGTGGCAGCTGAATCGACTTGAGGTACTCGAGCACGTTGTCGATCTGCTGGCTGTTCATCGGGCCACCGCCGACGAGACCCCACGGGGACATCGGCGAGAACGGACGGCCGTAGTTCAAGATAAACCTGATCTCAGATTCGTCGAAGCGGTAGTACACCGTGTTGAGCGCCGGAGCCTTCCAATTGACGGCAGTGATCTCGCCGGTCAGTTTGTCGGTGACCGTGAACGGCGCTTCGCCGCCAACGGCACCCATGCCACCGTGGCAGCCTGCGCAGTTGAAGCCACCTTCAGCGGTCGGGGCAAAGAGCTGCGACCCCCAGCTGGCAAATCGGTTGTTCCATCCTTCTTCGGCACCGGCCAGACGGCTGGGCTCGAACACCCAGTACGCCGGCAGCATCACCACAATGATGACAAGGAGCAGCACACCGAAGAGCTGTACACGCTCGAGGTGCGAACCTTCGAGCGTTTCATCGTCGTGATACTCCTTGCGGTTGGCGGCGAGTTCGATCTCCGAACCCACTTCCTTGCGGCCTGCTACGACGTTGAAAATGCCATAAACAACCCAACCGATCGCAATGAGGACCACGCCGAAAACGGCGATGGTCCCCGTAGTGGTCGCCAGAATCATCAGTGTCCCCCACCCGTGCAGTGCGGACCTTCGGCCTCTTGACCTGTGGTATTCACGCCGATCGCCGGGCCAGCCACTTTGACGCCAGTGTTGATCGTGACGTTACCAGTCGGTGACACATCGGCCGGATGGCGATCCATGCCGCGCGGCGCCGGACCACCCTTTTTCTCACCGACGCGGTTGTACTGCGAGCCGTGGCATTGGCATTCGAACCATTGGCTCGTCTTGCACTCAGGCACGCGACAACCGAGGTGCGGGCACTTTTGGCTCAGCACCACGATTCCCTGTTCCATTGCGGGCAGCAGCGAATCAGCGTAGACCTGTTTGGCGGCAGGAATTGCTTCGGCCGGGTAGGCCGTGATCCACGACTTGGCCTCGGGAACATAGAAGAAGCCGCCACCCTGCTTGATGCCGGCTTTAATGGCATCGAGCTTGCCGGCCGCGACGCTGCCGCCAAAGCCACCCGTGCCCGACGGCCACAGGAATGCCACGAAGGAAGCCGCGGCGAACGACGCAATACCAGCGCTCATCAGGGTGACGGTGGCACGGTTGAAGAACTGACGGCGTGACACGCCGAGTGCTTCGGGATCTGGCGGGGTCCACGGAATCAGCGTGGAGTCTTCGGCGCCGACTTGGACCAGGTCCTTGCTGCGGGCCTGCACGCCTTCGGCTTCGGCAACAGCGCCGGTCCGAGTCGAAGCTGCTGCTTCGGCCTCGACACCTGCGGCACTGCGGCCTACTTTGTCTCGTTTTACTGCTTCGCCGGAGAGGGCGCCTGCGCCGCGCACGTCGCTCTTGCGAGCGAGCGTGGCGAACGAGATGGCGCCAAGAACGATGACAACGCCGATTGCGAGGGCGATGACTGCTGCGTTACTCATGGGGGGTACTCCTTTGCTATCTCTACTACGTACTTAGGTCGGCTGTGAGATGGCTCAGAGCTCGAAGAACAGGCCGTCGACCCAGGGCAACACGAAGTTGAAGCCAGGGCCACGGAAGAAGGAACCGATCATGACGAGCACAGCCCAAAACATCAGGTGCACCGTCATCAATGATGTGGCGAACTTGCGATCTTCGGGCTTATTCGACGGGTTGCGATCGACGAATGGGGCGAGGATCAAGAAGATCATGCCAACGCCGGGAAGGGTCACGCCAGCCACCATCGGATGGAACATCGTCAGTAATTCCTGCAGACCGAGGAAGTACCACGGGGCTTTCGACGGATTCGGTGTCGCGTTGGTGTTGGCGAGCTGCAGCAGCGGAGCGTTGACGAACACCGAGAAGATGAACGTGAACGCGGTCATCGCCAGCGCGGCAACGAATTCGGCTGCAAGGAGGTGCGGCCAGGTGTGCACCTTGTCGACCGGGGTGGCCTTTACGTCCTGAATCGAACCTGACTTGACGACCGTGAGCAGGCGTTGGGTATGACCACCGGGGCCTGCACCTACAGGAACACCAGCGCTGGTGGGGACAGCTGCGACCATGGCGCCGACCTTTTCGGCGACGGCAACTCCGCCACCACGAGCAGCGTCGTCATTCGAGGCATCGCCACCGGCTGTCGCCGCCTTAGCAGCCTGGCTGCGCTTCAACAGCGCTTCAGGAATACGCGAGTCGCCTGCTGGCGCAGCAGATTCACTGCTGGCCGCTGCCGGTTCCGCATCTGCGGACTTCTCACGGGCAGCCTGGGCCCGCTTCAGCAGATGTTCTGGGATCTCAGTCATGAGTTCGCCCCTTCATCTTTCCGTCCCTGGTTCTCAGCGACACAGCCATTCAACATCACAAATCTTTCGGAGGTCATATCCAGATCACAGCGGACCGGAAATACCGCCATCTTTCCGCACTCGCCAGAAGTGGATCGCCATGAAGATGACGATGATGAACGGCAGGAACAAGACATGCAGCACGTACCAGCGCAGCAAGGTCTCGGAGCCAATCTCGGCACCACCCAGCAAGACGAATCTGACCTCGTTACCGAACACAGGCGTGTAACCCATCATGTTTGTTCCCACAGTCACCGCCCACAGCGCCAGCTGATCCCAGGGGAGCAGGTAGCCGGTGAACGAGAGGAGCAGGGTGAGCGTGAGGAGAATCACGCCAATGACCCAGTTGAACTCACGCGGCGCCTTATACGCGCCGTGGTAAAAGACTCGGGCCATGTGCAGGAATACGGTGAGCACCATCAAGTGAGCCCCCCACCTGTGCATGTTTCTGACCAGCAGGCCGAAGGTCACCGAGGTCTGCAGGTTCTGGATGTCGTTCCAGGCAGCGGTTGCCTCGGGACGATAGAAAAACATCAAGAAGATGCCAGTGACCGTCAGCAGGATGAACAAGAAGAAACTGAGCCCGCCGAGGCAGAGGGTGTACGACACCTTGACCGCGTGACGTTTCACCTTCACGGGGTGCAAGTGGTAGAGCACCGAGTTCATGATGACGTACGAACGATTTCGCGGGCTGTCGGTGTAGCCCTTACGGAAGATGGAACCCGGTCGGAAGATCGAGCTCCAGGCCTGACTGCCCTGCGTGGCATCAACCGCTTGGTTCAGTCGATCCTTCACCGTGGGGCGTGGTTTGTCGTCAATCGTCTTAGACATGAATCTCTCTCAGAGCCTCATCCCATAGCCGTAGCCATGGTTGTTGGTACGCATGTGATAGTCGCCGGCTGCCGTTGCGGAGCCAGCCTTGCCGAGAATGATGACCCCGGTCGGGCAACGGTCGACACACAGTGCACAGCGTGTGCAGATGTCATCGTCGATCGTGAAGATGAAGGCATCAGACGGGTCGGTACCCGGCTGCTCGGTGCCGATGGCCTCGGTCACCGCAGACGTGCTCACCATGTGGATGCACTTCCATGGACAGATGTCGACGCAGCCCTCGCAGGCAATGCACTCAGACTGATCAATGTGAATGAACTGCTTGGGCTTGACAGCCTTGCTGAGGTAGTCAGCGTCGACTTCTACCAACGTGTATTGGTCGGTGAACGGCATCATCGGTGGATTTGCGTCGGTCTTCGCCATCAGATCAGGCCTTCTTCACCAGTGGGCGACCATAGGTAGACATGGGGAGTTCCTTCTGGACTTCCTTGCCACGGTTCTGCCACCAGACCACGACAAAGATATGCAGACCGAAAAAGACGGCGTGGATGAGAACGACGATGATGTCGCGAAGCGCTTCGTACTGCAGGGTGATGGGGTTCCAGCCGCCAAGCGACTGCGGCTTGAGGATCTGGCCGGGCCCCAGCATGAGCTTGTCTTTCGACCAGCCGAGGTTCTTGTCAGCATGGTCAATCCACTGGTGCGGCACGACGCCATACGTCAGGAAAAGGACGCCAAACGCGTAGGTGCTGGCAAGCATTGCTTCGCCCCAGGTGAACGTCTGCCCCTTCTTGCGTCGCCGGCCATACGGAAGGACAGCAAGCGTCAGAAGTACGGCTGCCACGAAGGACACGATGAACGCCTGGTTCACACCAGGCCACTTCAAGACATCGATTGCGATCATCGTTGGTGGTGAGTCCTCTAAGTTGCTTTCGTACAGCGGAGTTGTTCGTTGTTCGATCGTGACGCACAAAGCGGATCACTCGTGATTTCAATCACTTACTCTACCCGCGGTCGTGGAATGAGCGAAGTCTGGCACGCAAGAGCGGCGCGCGCGCCAGGTTGTGCGAAAGTGCACGAACGTTCTGGGAAAATGTCATCAGGAGATCTCAAGGCAGTGTGACGGGTTCCGACAAAATTGTCACCCTCCAAGTTTCACGCGACCGGTCGTTCTCCATCTATCCTCTGCCCGGTGACTGAGATCCCCGAACATCTCCTCAAGCGGTCGCGTGAACGGCGCGCCGCTATCGGCGAGGGTGGCGACGACGCCCCAGCCGAAGCACCTGCTGCTGGCGCCCTTACGAAGTCGGCAGCCGCCACGCCGGCCGCTGCTCCCCCACCGCCGAGCGTTCCTGCCCCACGCACGGCCGCTGCTGCGCCGGAAGCTCCGCAGCCGCCGAAGCCTGATCCGCACTACGTCACCGCGTACAAGCAGCGGCGCAAGGCGCCGTTCTGGGCTATGGCGACGCTCTCCCTGATGCCCGTATGGGGATTCATGTACGTGCGTGCACTGACCGACGGCGGCGAAGTCTCCGCCGGGCCACTCGGTGAAGGCGCTGAGGTCTACAACAACTGCGCAAGCTGCCACGGCGCCGCTGGCGGCGGCGGAGTGGGCTACCAGTTCAGTGAGGGCGAAGTCCTCAAGACGTTCCCAAATATCGAAGACCAGATCCGCTACGTCTATTACGGCACCGAGCAGTACAACATCTCTGGCGTCGATGTGTACGGCAATCCGGAGCGTGAAGGCGGAGCCCACCAAACGGGAGTTCGGGGCGTCATGCCCGGCTTCGGTGGCCAGCTCACCGACGAGGAAATTGTCGCAGTGATCTGCCACGAGCGTTACACCCTTGGCGGCGCCGACCCGACCAGTGAAGAGTACGAAACCGAATTCGAGACCTGGTGCTCGCAAGAATCCGTGCTGTTCGAAGAGGTCGCAACCGGCGCGGTCGTTCTTGCATCCGCCGATGCCATCGAGCCGATCCCGGTCGGCGACTCGATGGTCGAAGTCACGCCGATCGGCACCGCGCCGATTCCTGGTCGCGGCTGAGCCGGCCGACGCGTCGCCGTCGACAAGCACACCCATCTCTTCGGGCCAGACTGATCTTCATGCCGAACCCGACGACTGCCATCTCCACTGATGTTCTCGTGATCGGTGGCGGTCCGTGTGGATCGAGCATCGCCACACGGCTCGCTCGTGCCGGACACCACGTCACTGTCGTCGAGAAGCGCAGCGGCCCGCGCCACAAGGCGTGCGGCGACATCCTGTCGCCGCGAGCAGTTGCCGAACTCTCGGACATCCACGTCGACCCCACACAGATCGGCGGACACCTCGTGCAGGGCGTCCGGTTCACGTACGGGGGATGCGCGGTCGAATCGCCGTGGCCAGAACATCCCGACTTCCCTCCCCACGGCATCGTCGTGCGCCGCGATCTACTCGACGAGCACCTGCGTGAACAGGCGGTCGCGGCAGGCGCCACCATGTTGATGGGTCACGAGGCCGTGTCGCCGATCGCCGAGCGGGGATTCGTTCGTGGTGCAACGGTCCAACTCGTCGGCGACGAGGGTGACGTCACCGGCACTCGCATCATTCGCGCCCGATTCATCGTGGTCGCCGATGGCGCGAACAGCCGGTTCGGGCGCGGGCTGGGCACCAGCCGCCAACGCAAGTGGCCGTATGCGATTGCCGCCCGCACCTATTTCGCGTCGCCTCGCACACGCGAAACCTGGGTCGAGACCTCACTCGGTCTGCCCGACCCGAACGGCCAACCTGTTGCCGGGTACGGCTGGATTGCCCCGATGGGGGATGGCAACGTAAACGTCGGCGTGGGCGTGTTGTCAAGCCACCGAAATATTAAGAGCCTGAACACGCTGAAGCTCCTGAATTCCTTTTGTTCGTCAATCGCCGACGACTGGGGAATCGACCCCGAAGCAGGGCTGAAGGCGCCGACCCGGCTTCGACTTCCACTTGGCGGGTCCGTCGTGCCGAAAATGGGCCCGACCTTCCTCGTCGCCGGCGACGCCGCCGGCGCCGCCAATCCGATCAACGGCGACGGCCTTGAGGCAGCCTTCTTGGGTGGCCGTCTGGCCGCCGCCGTCCTCGAAGAGGCATTGACCACAGGCAACTCAACCTCGCTCCAGCGTTACCCGCTTCTGCTCAATGAGGAACTCGGCCGATACCGCAAGGTCGGTCGACTCTCTGCTCGCTTCCTCGGTCGCCCAGCGATCCTCAAACCAGCACTGCGCGTCGCCTCACGCAGCGACGCCGCGATGGGCGCCGTTTTGCGGATCGCCACGAACGAAATGCGTAACGACACCAGCGCCGGTGGTGCTGAACGCGCCTATCGCCTCGCCGCCATTGTCTCCCGCTTCGCTCCCAGCTGGTAACGACCGCGGCCCAGCGCGGTGTGTGGGCTCCCCCACCCACCTGACCCCACCCACCT
>CALCXK010000120.1 GCA_937905835.1 uncultured Ilumatobacter sp.
TCAACGGCACTGTTGCGTTGGTCGATCTGGGGGCGTGGTTCGCCCGGTTTGCGGACTGGGGGCAGACCCATGTGACCGCCACCGCGACCGGCGGCACCAACAGCTACGGCGTGTACAACTATGACGGGTCGTATCCGTCGATTCGGAACTCGTCAATCACCGGCACCACCAACAGCATTTTCAACGACCCTTTGTCGATCGCGCAGGTGGCTGACACCATGCTCGACGGACCAGTCACCGCAGGTGCCAATGTCACGTGTGTTGGGGTGTACAACGCAGCTTTTGTGGCCCTAGGCATCGCCTGCGCCTGACCCGCGCTGAGTGAGCGAAGGTCGAAAGGGTCGCGGACCTCTCATCGGCGATCGTCAGTGCCTGTGCCTGTCGTCGTCGTTCGTACAACCGAGAGGTGAGCGGGCGGTGCGTTGCTCCGAGCAATCCGACTGGTTATCCGCTACGACATCCAAGCCCTCGTCCCGGCTGTAGTCGTCAGAATCATCGGCGTTATCGCCATCGCGAACCAACGCACCCACACCCGCAACGCAGTAGCGGACCTACTCAACCGACTCACCGTGGCAGCACAGAACACAACCGTTCCCGACGACCTCGCAAGAAACCTCACAAATCTCCAGCGCAGCCCGACCTCCCTCCGCACTGCCCCGGGGGCGGGGCCGCTATACCCCCTGCCGGTAGCTGGAGCATGGTGGTTGCAGTCGGCAGACACCTCGACCCTCTCCCCTCCGACCTGCAAGCCCGGCTCAAGCTCAAGTCGCTCAACGAAGCTGGGCTCGAGAAATGGCGTTGAGTTCCCCCGCAACGTCCCCCGCACGCCCGATTCGGCTCGTTGCCGATCCCGCTAGATCTTTACGTCTATTGGTCGGGGTGGGGAGATTCGAACTCCCGGCCTCCTGCTCCCAAAGCAGGCGCGCTAACCAAGCTGCGCTACACCCCGTATCCACCCTGATGGGCCTGGCGAGCCTACTGAGAGTCAGAGCGCAAATGCGCTGCCTGTTCCAGCCGGCGGAGCAGGCCAACGGCGCGGCGCGACCTCCAGGCCAGCGGCGCTAAACGCCTCGGTGAGCTGGTCGACATGGAGGCCAAGACGGCGGTCGGTCGAGTCGATGTTTGTGATTACCCGCACCACGTCGAGGTACGCCCGGCGATACAGCGCTCCATGCCCGTGGGCCTGGCCAGCCAAGACATGCGCGAGTTCGTGGGCCGCCGTGGCGATCGTCGTCTGTGATGCAGCAAGGCGGATCGCTCCCGGCCCTCCACCCGAGGCGGCGCATCGGGCGCTCGACGAGTGGGCATCCGACCGGGCCGCTCGAACGACCACTCCCCCGCTCGGCCACCAGGGGTCAGCGGCAACCGCGTCAATCAGTGATCGCACCTGCTCAAACGATCGCACGTCTTCGAGGTCGGTACCGTCGAACGCGGACAACTCGGCCGCGTAGAGCGCACTGTGATCCGAGTCGCTCACGGGTGGCCGCGCCCGATCCCGCGTCGACCCGAAAGCTTCGATCGCCCAACGTCCGCTCGGCTGGCTGCAACGGAACCGGCATCCCAACCGCCTGCGTGCGCCGCACTTGGCGCCCGAGCCGTTCGAACTCGACCGAAAGCCGTCGCTGCAAAGTCATCGATCCGAGCGTTTCGGCTCAGTACGGCAAGCGCACGCTGTCCAGAATCATCAACGGAACTCGATGAGTCGGCGGCAACTGCCTGCGTATCTTTCAATGTCTGGCTGATCTCCTCGGCAAACCCGAACAGGAACGAACGTCGGAAACGCTGGGTTGCTGCTGGCGTCCCTCGGCGTTCCCGCGCCATCTGTGACGCCGCCTGCTGGTGCAGCGAGTTGTAGAGCACCTCGACAACGTCAAGGTCGCTACGGAAGCCCGCGGCGATAGCAACCGTGCCATTGGGCCGCGACTCGAAGACCACTCGCACATCATGAACCTCGGCGACCGCCTGCAGCAGGGAGAGGCGCGCTCGCACATAGGCCCCTCTCCCGAGGTCGAATTCGCGAACGCGGAGGTCGTCAGAGAGGTCGATGTCGACGAGTCGGGCCGGGTCAATCCGGTGCGCCGCAATGATTTTTGCTGCTTTCCGAGAAAATGCATCGGCCTCGTGAGCGTTACTCGTTCCCTCTGCTTTGTCCAGCAGTTTGCGGACTCGAATCAGCAGGTCAGCGGTAGCACGAGCCGTCATTTTGTGCCCGAACTTACGGGGACACCCGTAGCTCGTCGTACTGAAACTTTTGTCATCTATTCAGCAATTCATCGACTTCGACTCATCGCACCACCCATTATTCATGATCATAGAGAAATCGAAGGTGCTTTTGGCTCGGCAATAGCTGCGAACGTTGCGCACCCAGAGTGGGCCAGCACGGTCTCGCCTGCCGACACGTTTGCGATCAGTGAGCAGATTCTCCGACTGGGCATGAGCAGCTTCATCAACCCTCATCTCAACGACCTAACCGACGTCACCGCTGCCGCCGAGTAGGCGGGTCAGTAGGTCGGCGAAGCGCTGTACGCCGCTATGCTCCGTTGATCATGCGGGTGTAGTTCAATGGTAGAACCTCAGGTTTCCAACCTGACTACAGGGGTTCGATTCCCCTCACCCGCTCCAATCGAGTTCACCTGATCGCCTCAGTCGGCAGCAAACATTTGCCGACGGTGTCGAATACAAGATCGACGCGATCTGACAAAAACAGCGTGGGCATCAAGAACTTCGGCCCGTAGAACAACTCCGTCAGGAACCCGTCGGCGTACGCCTCGTCCATCGCTCGGATCATCGCGTAACCATTCCGACCACACCAGGGCCGACCACACGCTGCTGAGGCTCAACCATGTGGAAGAGTGCAGCATGGCGTTTGGTCAGTCGTCCGGTCCACCAGCGAACGGCAAGCAGCTTCGCGAGCTCCTTGAGCTCCTCGAAGCCGCCGGACACTCCGACTATCGCGACGCCCGCGGACCAATGGGATTCTCCCAACGTCAAGCAGCTGGCAAGTTCACCAGTGGAGAAGCCGACGAGTTCATCGAGCGCCTCCAAATCGAAATCCACGGCGACGGCCCTCCCCCTGGATCACGCCCTCCCCCGGCGGCCAGAGCACCGAAACCTGCTGCGGCAAAACCACCGCCTCGCAAGACGGCTGCCAAACGGCCAAGCACTCCCCCGGCAACGACCACCTCGCTCAGCGATGTTCCCGTCGAAGAGCTCGCGGCCGAGCTGCAACGTCGCGGCTGGGTCGTCCTCGAACCCTGAGTCAGCCGACGCCGAGGAGGTCGACAACGAAGACAAGCGTCTCGTTGCCAGCAATGACGCCACCGGCGCCTGCCGCGCCGTAGCCCATGTGCGGCGGGATGGTGAGACGACGACGACCGCCGACCTTCATGCCCTGGACGCCTTCGTCCCAGCCCTGGATGACCTGGCTCTGGCCGAGGCCGAACTGGAAGGGCTCCATACGGTTCCAGGAGGCATCAAATTCGACACCGGTCGACCAGGAGACGCCTGCATAGTGAACAGTGACCGCACGGCCCGCAACAGCCTCGTCGCCGTCACCGACGGTGATGTCGTCGACGACGAGCTCCGCTGGCGGACCTTCGGCGGGAATAGTGATTTCAGGCTTCTGCATCCCCCGAAGGCTAACGGCACCAGAAACTGACCGAACAGCGGCGACGTCAAAGTCGGTCAGCACCGTCGCGGACTGGCACAATGGTCTCATGCCCGGCGCCTTTTTACACCCATTCGCGAAACCGACACGTGAGCGCTTTCCAAGCATCACACACGGCCGCGGCTCCCTCGTCTGGGACCACACCGGGCACGAGATGATCGACGCAATGGCAAGCCTGTGGTACTGCCAGGTCGGTCACGGACGCGGCGACATGGCTGACGCAATCGCCGCTCAGATTCGCCAGATCGCGTCCTACTCTTGCTTCGACCCGTTCACCAACGCACCGGCCGATGCGCTGGCCGAGAAAATCGTCAGCCTCACGCCGATGCCTGAAGCCCGGGTGTTCTTCACCGGGTCCGGATCCGAAGCAATCGACTCCGCCATGAAACTCGCCCGCCTCGCCCAGGCCCTCGATGGGAACCCCGAACGCCGGCTGATCATCTCCCGCGAGCGGGGATACCACGGCACCAACTACGGCGGCACCAGCGCCCAAGGCCTCCCACTCAACAAGGTTGGCTACGGCACGCTGCTCGAGGACGTGGTGCAGGTTCCTGCCGACGACATCGAGGCACTCTCCCGGCTCATGGCCGAGCGGTCCGGCGAGATCGCTGCCGTGCTCACCGAACCGCTCCAGGGGGCAGCCGGTGTCTTCCCGCCCCCGGACGGCTACCTCGCTGACGCGCGACGCCTATGCGACCAGCACGGCGCCCTTCTGATCTTCGATGAGGTGATCACCGGGTTCGGCAGGCTCGGAACGTGGTTCGCTGCAGAGCACTACGGTGTCACGCCTGACCTCACCACGTTCGCAAAGGGCGTCACCTCTGGCTATCAACCCCTCGGCGGCGTCATCGTGGGCCGGCAGGTGCGCGACGCGCTCGAAGCCGACCGCGACTTCATCCTCCGCCACGGCTACACCTACTCGGGGCACGCTGCCGCCTGCGCTGCTGGGCTGAAGAACATCGAGATCATCGAACAGCAGAAGCTGCTCCGAGCCGGTCAAGGTATGGGCTACCGCCTCCACCGTGGGCTCCGCGCAATCGCCGAAGACGGTGGCGTCGATCACGTCCGCGGAGAGGGCGCGGTGTTCGCAGTCGGCTTGCGCGCTGATCAAGACGCGATGCACATTCGCGACGCGATGATCGAAGCCGGCGTCATCACTCGGGCCATCGGCACCGACACCATCACGTACTGCCCGCCGCTCGTCACGACCGACGAGCAGGTCGATCGCATCGTCGACGTCCTCGCCACCACGGTCTCCTAAAACTCAGGAGTTGCGCAGCAAATCGATCAAGCTGCTCGTGTCCCAGCGATCCCCGCCACGTGCGACGACCTGTTTGTAGAACTGATCGATCACCGCAGTCACCGGGAGCCGTGCACTGTTGCGTTCGGCTTCCTCAAGGCAAATACCAAGGTCTTTACGCATCAATTCGACGGCGAACCCGAAGTCGTACTCGCCGTCAGCCATGGTGCCGGCTCGGTTGTCCATCTGCCAGCTCTGGGCTGCGCCCTTGCCGATAACTCCGACAACTTCGGCGATGTCGAGCCCCGCCCGTTCAGCGAAATTCAAGCCTTCGGCGAGGCCCTGCACGACACCGGCAATACAGATTTGGTTGACCATCTTGGTCAACTGGCCCGACCCTGCCGGGCCGAGTAACGCGCATTGCTTGGCAAATGCCGCGATCACGGCGGCGGCACGTTTGTAGGTCTCGACGTCGTCGCACCCGCACATCACTGTCAGTTGCCCGTTCTCGGCTCCGGCCTGACCGCCCGACACCGGAGCGTCGACGAACCCGATGCCACGTTCTGCGCAGGCCGCCGCCAACTCGCGTGCCAGGCTGGCCGATGCCGTCGTGTGATCGATCAAGACCGACCCTGCAGCCATCGACCCAAGCGCTCCCGTCTCGCCGAACACCACCTCGCGGACGTCGTCATCGTTTCCGACGCACATCATGACGAAATCGGCACCGTCGACACATTCGGCCGGAGTCGGTGCAGCCTGGCCACCATTGAGTGCGACCCATGCCAGCGCCTTAGCTCCCGTGCGGTTGAAGATGACAAGTTCGTGCCCTGCCCGCTTGAGGTGCCGGGCCATCGGTGCGCCCATCACGCCGGTTCCAAGAAATGCGATTTTCGACTGGTCACTCATGCACCCGAGTCTTTCAGGTCACAACTACACACGGCGACCACCGGCCCGATGACACAGCCCACGATCGCGGGGGCGGCTTCACCTGAGCAAGCGTGCGAGGACAAGCCCCGCCGAGCTCACTTCTTCTTCTTTTTGGGTGTTTCTGCTTCGCCGTCTTTGAGCACGCCCTTCGCGAGCGCGTCATCGAGATAGATCTCGGCATCTTCAGCCGACACCTTCAACGCAGGAGAGATCTCTGACACCAGGTTCACCCGGGCACGCTCGTACATGGTGCGCTCGGCTGCAGACAGCGACGCATCACGGTTTCGGGCAGCCAGATTGCGCACGACTTCAGCGACCTGATACACATCGCCGCTCTTCAGCTTTTCCTGGTGGTTCTTGAAACGACGACTCCAGTTGCTGGGCACACGCGGATCAGGCTTTGCCAGCACTGACACGAGATCTTCGAGCTCGTCAGCCGACACAGGCGGACGCACGCCCACCCCATCGGTGTTGTCGAGCGGCACGCGCAAGGTCATTTCGTTAATGACGGTCTTCAGGATCAAGTACTCCTGATTCTCGCCGAAGAACTCCATCTTCTTGGTCCCCTGAACGACACATGCGCCGTGCTGGGGATAGATGACGGTTTCGCCCTTCTTAAATTTCACGCAAAACCTCTTGGGTCGTCGGATAGCGGAAAGACGAGGCTAACCCCGAACCTGACGATTGGCGCCTCCGGCAGGATTCGAACCTGCGACCGACGGGGTAGAAACCCGCTGCTCTATCCGGGCTGAGCTACGGAGGCAAGAACGTAGACGTTATCGCCCGACATTCGTGGCGCCGAGCCCGCCGTGCTCCGACTGCTTTGATCAGACGTTGGAGGTGATGACCGCGCCGTCGTCGCCAGGGGATGCGCCGTCGCCGCCAAAGCCAGCTGTGCCCTCTCCGAACGATGCGTCGTTGAACGCCTGATCGGCTCCTGAGTCGTCAAACCATCCGTACGACGAGCCACCAGATGCACCATCGCCCTGCAAATCAGCGTCGGGCCCAACCGGCGAACCGGGGATCCCGCCCGTTCGGCCGCTGCCACCGCCACCGCCGCCACCCACGCTGCCACCTGCACCACCGTCACCACCTGCACCACCACCGCCACCACGGATCCTGGTCGAGTCGATGAACAATTCGGTGACGCGAGTCGTCAACATGCCGTAGGAAGGTCCGCCAGCACCACCACCGCCACCGCCGCCACCACCACCGCCGCCACCAGCTCCACCGCCACCGCCATCGCCGCCACCGATTCCGACAGCTCCTGAGCCACCGGGTCCGCCTGCGCCTCCCGGTTCTCCGGCGCCTCCGGCAGCACCGCTACCGCCGCGGCCACCTGCGATGAGCGATTCCAAAATCACAATGCGATCGACGCCGACAGCATGAAGGCCGACAGATCCGCCACCGCCACCGCCACCGCTGCCACCGCTGCCAGGGGCACCCCCTGCGCCTGCGCCGCCGCCGCCACCACCGACGACGAACAGCGGACCAAACCCGCCACCGCCACCACCGCCACCGCGCCCTGCGATGCCCGGCTCGCCTGTGCCGCCGACAGCGCCGACGGGGACCGTCTCTTCATCTGCTGCGGACACCAGGTCGTCGCCGCCATCGCCACCGACACCACCGACGCCACCATCTCCGCCACTCCCCGCCAGACCGTCTGGCGCACCGTTCGTTCCGCCTTGGCCGCCACTCGATTGTCCGCTGCCACCGTTGACACCGTTACTCGTGTCACCACCACGGCCACCTGCACCGCCACCGCCCGAACCCACTCCGGCGTTGCGCCCATTTGCAGCTCCGCCAGCACCACCGGCGCCGACCGCGGTAACGGCGTCGGGCGCGATGCCGCCATCGCCACCGCTGCCGCCATTGACGGTGCTGCGCTCAATCGACAGCCGATCGACATCCGTGGCTGAGAGCCCAATACTGAGTGCTCCGCTGCCTCCCGGGGCCCCGGCGCCCCCTTGGCCCGACACCACTCGGCTGTCAATGAGGTTGACCACCTGCGCGCCTGAAATCAGAACGCCGATCGACGGACCTTCACCGGAGACGTCGGCACTCTTCAGCTCAATCGACGCGATCCACCGCTCGGCATCACCAAACACCGCGATCGCCACCTCGTCGCCGATGATCACCACACGCCGATCAGCATCACGCTTCCAATTCTCGTCGAAGCCGCCGTAGATGCTCATCCCTGATGCCAACTCGATCGTCGCATCCGACTCGTCATAGATACCCACGCTGCGCACGTAGAGATCGCTGCCCCTCGCCGCGGTAGCTGCCGCCGCAATCGACTTGAACGGCGCCGCCATCGTCCCGTCCCCCGAATCGATTCCACGCTCACCGTCGACGAATGCAGCCCGACTGGCGTCTTCAAACACCCGGACGACCACGTCATCGGTGTCCACGCCGTCCGTTCCGGCAACTTCGAGCGTGAAGACCAGCGTGGCTACATCATCCGGTGCGATTGCAACGGCTTCGGCGCCGCGCAGACTGCCCACGCCTGCCGTTGCATCAGGGCCTTCGATCTGTGTCCAGCGCACAGCAGCGTTCGGCGTACCCGGGGCCAAGTCGGCTGCGACGAGCCTAAACTCGTCGCCCCGGTTCACCAAGAGATCAGCGCCCGCGTCGGCATTCGCAACAATCGGAACCGTCGACGGGGGCAACGTGGTTTCGACCATGGTTGTCGATGGTGCCGACGTTGACGATGCGACCGCAATCATGTCGGACGCCGACGCGGGACGCACAGACGACTGCACTGTCGTCGCCGTTCCGCTGTCTCGAGTCGCGACGAACGCAATCATCCCGGCGAGCAGAACAACAACTGACCCGACACTCAACCCGACGATCAGGTTGCGCTGACGTTGTTGGCTGTCACTGAAGGGAAACCGGCGAGGTGGACCCGCTGGGCCTCGGCCCGGAAAGGCTCGGTCGGAATTCCAATCGTCAGTCATCATGCGCCCTTCGACCACCGACCGTAGCGATCACACACGCCTACGTTGTGGCACCCGTCGTATCAGGCGTCGAGGTGGTGGCGCAGAAACCCCAGCGCGGTGATCACGGAGAACTGCCGCATCTGCTCGCGAATGCCGGGCAGCCGCACCAGGCGGACCTCCTCGAACCCCGGGCCAACCATGCCCACGAAAAGGGTCCCAGCGGGTTGTCCATCCTGTTCGTCCGGACCGGCAACCCCGGTAAGCGCAAGCCCGACGTCCGCGCCAAGCCGCTCTCGGACACCGGCAGCCATCTCTCGTGCGGCCAACTCGCTGACCACCGGGCCGTCCGACACGCCGAGCAATTGCTGCTTCACCGAGGTGGCGTAGCAGACAATTCCGCCGACAAACACATCGCTCGCCCCTGGGATGTCGGTGAGGCGCCCGCCCACGAGCCCGCCAGTGACCGACTCCGCAACGGCCAGCGTCAACCCGCGCTGGCGGCACAGATCAAGGACGACGGATTCCATGGTGTCTTCGTTGGTTCCGAACACGAACTCGTCGATCTCCTCGCGAACCACTGCTTCCCAGTGATCGAGCTGGGCAACGCAGTCGTCAGCAGTCTTACCCTTCGCCGTCAGCCGGACCTTCAGGCCGTTCCAACCACTCGCCAGAAACGCGAGCGTCGGTGTGTCCAGCGTTTCCAGCTGGTCGATGATGGCGTCGAGACGTTCGTTCAAACCGCTCTCACTCTCGCCCCAAGTGCGCAGAACCCGCGAGGCAATCACAGCGCGTTCGCCGCTGCGCTCCAGCAGGTCAGGGATGATCGCCCGATGGACCATGTCGTTCATCTCATGTGGGACACCAGGTACCGCGTAGACCACCTTGACCACGCCATCAATCGTGATCGGACAGATCAAGCCGGGCGCCGTGCCACGGGTCTGCGGAATGATCGATGCGCCGACCGGCACCTCTGCCTGCTGCCGGTTGCTCTCGGCCATCACCCGTCCCCGCGACTCGAACATCGCTCGGATGACCTCAACGAGCGCCGGATCTTCAATGAGTTCGACGCCCATCACGGCGGCGATCGCGCGGCGCGTCAGATCGTCATGCGTCGGGCCAAGCCCGCCGCACACGATCACAGCGTCCGCGTCAGCGAGCATCCGCCGGAGCTGTACTTCGATCCGGCCAACATTGTCGCCGACCTTGACCTGTACGAGCGAGTCGATCCCATGAAGTGCCAACTCGCTGCCCATCCAGGCCGAGTTCGAATCGATGATCTGGCCGAGCAACAACTCGGTTCCAACAGCCAACACATCACAACGCATCCAACCAGTGTGGCGCAGACACGACGTTCAACGTCATATCTCAACGGGCTATTGCGACGCGCGGGCGTGGTTCAGGTATTGGGCGCCGCTGATCAAGGCAAGCCCGACGGCCGTCCACAGCAGACCCGTCCACAACCAGGTGGCGTCGAGCGCCGTCCATGGCAGGAGTACGAACCCGACAGCGAGTTGCTGGGCGAACGTCTTGTACTTCGCAAGTTTCGAAGCCGGCACGCTGATGCCCTTGCCGCTCACCACAACCCGGTACACGCTGATGATGAGTTCACGTGCCGCGATGACGATCACCGGCACGACCCAAAAAACATCGGTACTGACCAGCGTGAACATGGCGCCGAGAATAAGCACCTTGTCGGCGAGCGGGTCGAGAAATGCACCCGCTGCCGTGGGGCCACGCCGCCGAGCGACGTAACCATCGATGAAGTCGCTGAAGCACAAGACGAACCAGAAGACACATGCGATCCATGCGCCTCGTTGGTGATTCGGAATCACCCAGAACATGACGGGCGACAACAACAGACGCCCGGTGGTGATGGCGTTCGCCCAGCTGGCGATCGACAAGCCTTCGCTCTGCGCTACTTCCGTTGTTGCCACTACCGAACTGCCGATTCCTCGATGTCGAGCGATGCGACGTCGACGCCAGCGGCGACCAGATCAGGCCCCAGTGCGTCGACGATCTCGACCTCGGCAAACTCACCCACCATCACATCGTCACCGACGTGGATAATGCCATCGATCTCGGGGGCTTCACGGTGACTACGAGCCACGCCCGGGGCATCGACAAGCACCGACATCGTGGTGCCGATCAGGTCGTCACGTCGAGCAGCAGTGATGTCGTCCTGCATTTCACGGAGCTCAGCGAGCCGCTCGTGCATCAGCCCGGCGGGCACGACACCCTCACCCTTTTTTACCAAGTTGGCTGCATAGGTGCCATCTTCGTCGCTGTAGGAAAAGAATCCGCACCAATCGAGCTGTGCCTCTTCAATGAAGCGCACCATCTGGTCGTGGTCGTCTTCGGTTTCGCCCGGGTAACCGACGATGAAGTTGCTGCGGAATGCCGCTTCGGGTTCGCGTTCACGAATATCGCCAATGCGATTCAGGAAGCGCTGACCGTCCCCCCAGCGGCGCATCTTGCGCAGCAGCGGCTTACTCACGTGCTGCAGCGAGAGGTCGAAATACGGCACACCCGAGTTACAGATCGAGTCGATCAGCCCATCGGTGAGGTCGCTCGGGTACAGATAGAGCAACCGGACACGGTCGACTTGTGCAGCCACCGCGTCGATCAGTGGCACGATCGAACCGGCGCCCATTTCGTCCGGACGGTCCTTCCCGTACGAGGCGAGATCCTGAGCCACGAGCACGATCTCACGCGCGGCCAACTGTTCGACCTCGGCGAGAATCGACGACACGTCACGGCTGCGCTGGGGGCCACGGAAGCTCGGAATAGCACAGAAGCCGCACGACCGGTCGCAGCCTTCGGCGATCTTGACGTACGCCCACGGCACGGCTGACTTCGGCCGCGGTAGGTTGAGTAGATCGAAGTCGGGGAGCGGCGCTTCGGACACGGGGATGAGCTTGCGCCCGCGCTTGAGTTTGGGGACTTCGGTGCCGTCACGCTGCTCGGGACGCATGTTGAACGCCATGCCAAACCCCGCGACCTGGTCGACTTCCGGCAGTTCGGCAGCCAACTCGTCGCCGTAGCGCTCGGCCATGCAGCCGGTGACGACAAGCTTCGAACCCTTGAGGCGCTGCGCGTCGAGCGCCAAGATCGTGTCGATCGATTCGCGTCGCGCCGCATCGATGAACGCACACGTGTTGACGACCAGGAGATCGGCCGCTGCGGCATCGTCGGTGGCTTCCATGCCGTCCGCAAGTAGTGCGCCGACAAGTTTGTCTGAATCGACATCGTTCTTCGGGCAGCCCAGTGTTTCAATATAAAACCGCTGCACCATGGCCCCGACGCTATCCGACGCCCATTCGGACCCACCTTTATCCGTTTGTGCACGTTTGCGTCGACAAATCGGGTGGCATACCAACCAACTCGTCGACGCAAACGACTGAAGACTGTTACTGGTGCGCGAGTCGCAGCCCGAGACGCGGCCATGGGAACGAGACCAGCCGACCCGTGCCCGACAAGGTCACGAACGCCGTCGACATGTCGTCACCACCGAAACAAATGTTGGTCGTGAATATGTCGCCGGTGCAGTGGTGCTCGGTGTGCTCTCCGTCGGGTGAGATCGCAGTGATGCCACCGTTGAGCAATGTCGCCACGCACACCCAACCGTCGTGATCCACCGCCAGCGAGTCGAGTAGTTGGTGGCCGGGCAACCCGTAAAGGACGCGCGGCCGCCCGCCCGCCGCCAGGCGGCCGGGCTCTTCGAGCTCTCGCTCAAACACCCGCCCCGTGTGCGTTTCGGCCCAATACAGCGTCGTGCCAGCAGGCGACAAGCCGATCCCATTCGGACCCTCGACCGGGAAAATGGCCTCGGTAATCTCCGAACCATCGCACTTTGCGTGATAGATCGCGGTGAGATCAGCCGTCCGTGCGTCGAGGTCGCGGATGCCGTGATCGGTGAACCAGAATCCGCCGTGACCGTCCATCACCAGATCGTTCGGGGCTCGCAGCGGGCGTCCCTCACACTCGGTGTACAGATCGGTGACCGAGCCGTCGTACAGATCTACCCGCTGAATCTTGCCGCCGAGGTATCGCTCCGGGTCGTAGCGGCCCGGTTGGAACCGGCCATTGCGTTCGATCGGCGTGAAGCACCCTCCGTTGTTGCACAAATAAATCGCGCCGTCAGGCCCGATGGCGGCTCCGTTTGGACCGCCCGGTGTTTCAGCAACCCGTTCCTTGGTGCCATCAGGCCACACCCGAGTGAGGCAAGCGGAAAACAGTTCGACGACGATCACCGAGCCGTCAGGCATCGCGATCGGCCCCTCGGGGAAACGCAACCCGTCGGTGATTTCAGTCAACTGCGGCGTCAGAACGGAATGGGCCATGAACCCATGCTCGCAGACCGCAGCGGTCTCGACTAGAGCTGGCCGTTTTGCTGGAGTAGTTCGAACTCTTCGACCGTCATCAGCACCGAGCGGGCCTTCGAGCCCTCACTGGGCCCAACCACACCGCGCGTTTCGAGGAGGTCCATGATGCGTCCTGCTCGAGCAAAGCCAACTTTCAGCTTGCGCTGCAACATTGAGGTCGACCCGAGTTGGCTGCGCACGATGAGTTCCATTGCCTGGCGCATCATGACGGTGTCTTCGTCTTCTTCGCCGGCGGAGAAGGCGTTGGCATCAGAGGTGAGATCCATCGACCCCATCGACCCCATCGGAGCAGCTCCGGGCGCACCCAGTGGCGGCGGCACGAGTGCGGGATGATCGCTGCCGGCGAATCCATGTGCATCGGACTTCGGTGCGTCGTCGCCGTCTTCGACAGCCGTCGAATGAATCGTCTCCGGGGCTTGCGCACGCCAGTGAGCAACCACCTTGCGGACCTCTTCCTCGGTGATGAAGGCACCTTGAATACGGTTCGCGACCGACGAGTTTCCTGGCAGCAACAGCATGTCGCCCTTACCGACGAGCTTGTCGGCACCGGGCTGGTCGAGGATGACTCGCGAGTCGGTCAACGACGACACGGCAAACGCCATACGGGCCGGAATGTTTGCCTTGATGACACCGGTGATGACGTTGACCGAGGGGCGCTGAGTGGCGACGATGAGATGGATACCGACCGCACGCGCTTTCTGAGCGATGCGGGTGATCGACTCCTCGACGTCGCGTGCAGCGACCATCATCAGGTCGTTGAGTTCGTCGACAACGATGACGATGTAGGGCATGTGCTCGTAGACCGGCGCGCTGTCGGGATCCCAGCCCATCGGTTGCTCGATCTCGCCTTTCTTGAAGGACTTGTTGTAGCCACCGATATCGCGGTAGCCGACCTCCGAGAGCACGTCGTAGCGACGCTCCATCTCCTTGACCGCCCACCCGAGTGCGTTGGCTGCCTTCTTCGGGTTGGTGACCGGCTGCGTGAGCAGGTGCGGTAAACGCTGGTACTGCCCCATCTCGACCTGTTTGGGGTCGATCAGAATCAAACGCACCACGTCGGGTGTCGTCCGCATCAGCAGCGACGTGATGATGCAATTAATGCCTGACGACTTACCGGCACCCGTGGCACCGGCGATGAGCAGGTGCGGCGTGGATTCGAGATCGAGGAAGACGGCCTTGCCCGTGATGTCTTTGCCGATCGCGACGTCGAGCGGCGCATCAGCCTTCTTCGCCTCGAGCGACCTCATGAGGTCACCAAGTACGACGAGCTGACGTTGGTGGTTTGGCACTTCGACGCCAATGGCCGAGCGACCCGGGATCGGGGCCAGTATGCGGACGTCGGTCGCCGCCATGGCGTAGGCGATGTCTTTCTGCAAGTTCGTGACCTTGGCGACTTTGACGCCTGGGCCGAGTTCGAGCTCGTACCGAGTCACGGTCGGGCCGACGGTCATGCCGATCAGTTCGGTCTCGACGTTGTGCGAGCTGAGCGACTCTTGCAGCATTTCGCCGCGCTTTTCAATGGCCTGGATGTCCATCTTTTGCTCGCCGGTAGTTTCGAGGAACTTGTTGGGTGGGAGGATCCAGTTGCCGACCCGTACACCATCGACCGACAGGTCGCCCGGCTTGGATCCGGTGTTGACCTTGGGCTTCTTCGCCGCACGTTTGCGCTTTGCGGATACCCCGCCAGCGGCCTCGTCGACCTCGCTCCACTCATCACCGTCGTCTTCGAAGTCATAGAGCTCGGCGCCGGCCTGCAGCGTCATCGGCTCGCCGGCAACCGAACCTGGGCCGGAAAGATCGCCCGATGTGCCCATCCCTGACGAGTCGTAACTGCGCAGTTCACCGCTCTCGTCGTGGTCACTGCTCAATGTCGAGATGCTGCTGATCCCGGACCGGGCGGCCCGACCCAGCGGCCGGAGTATCGTTGAAAGGAACCCACCAGTCGCCGCGGCCGCCGTGCGCAATGACGTCTGGGTGACCAGCAGGCCGCCACTCGTCAAGATGGCGGTGAGGATCACCACGGCACCGGGACCGTCAACCGCTGCCCGGAGCGGCTCAGCTGCGAGCGCACCGAACCAACCGCCGGCGAGGCCGAGATCGTCGGCGCTCGCCGAAATTTTGTCGGGTCCGCGCAGCAGATGCAGCAGACCAAGCAGCGAGAGGGTGATCGCAGTCCAGCCCACCGCGAGGCGAACAGGGCTAGAGGAACGACCACGCTTGACCAACGAGACGCCGGTCGCGATGAGGATCAGCGGTACGGCGAAGCGCCCGAGGCCCATGAACCAACCGATCAGCGTCTCACTGCCGCGACCCAATGGGCCGGCGAGGTCGTCGACGTAGACAGCGAGTGCACACAGCACGCCTCCACCAATGAGGCCAAGGCCGAGGAACTCGTGCTCGCGACCTTCAAGCGCGCCCCGCAGTTCCGAAGCAGCACGATCGCCGCGAGTCATTTGAGGCGGCGTCTGATCACGCACGTTCGAGCGACTCGATGGCATCACCTCGGTATCGTCTGCTTTCGACGACGCTCGGGCCGTACGCGACAAACTGCTCACCGACGTCGACCGCTTGGCCGACGACCTCTGGTTGACAGCGCGCTTCTTGGCTGGCGGCTTCTTTTTGGACGGACCCCACGTGGACATGACACCACCAACCGTACCAACCCACTGTCACAGCGGTCTCGCATGGTCCGACCGGGCAATGATCGACCTCTCCCCGAAGTCCCCGAGCAAATGTCCACTTCTCACCCGAGGGGAAGTGGACATTGCCGATCAGAGCAGGGCGACCTCGATAACCGCACCACTGGGAGCGACGACGACGTCAAGCACCCCACCCTGCTCAGACCGAGCAGAGACCACGTAACGAACGAAACCACCAGGACCACCCTCGACACTAAACGCATCGATGGTGGCGGTTGGAAGGTCGGTTTCGACGCCAACGAGCACCCTTGCCTCGTCGAAATCGATCGCCTCGGCCGTGAAGGTCTGGCCAGTGGCCCCATCGATTCGTGGCGCGGGTTCTTGCAGCTCGCCATCAAGGTAGACGTACGGCACTGCAGCTGTGGCTCGGTCGATTGCCACAAAGACATTCGTGAGCTGGGGTGTTGCAGTTATTTCGAAAAATTCCTGCGGCCCTCCGAGCGCAGCGTCGACCGCTGCAGCTGCAGCTGCGATGTTGCTGACGAACGAGTCACCGCCGCCTGAGGTTGTCCCGTCGCTGCCGCCAGAGCAGGAAACAAGAGCAATGAGTGAGGCAGCAAGCAGCAGCGAGCGTCGATTCACCCTGCGAGTATGGGACCGAAATCAACCAACCCTGCAATTCGCCCTTGGGAGTGGCGGGATCAGATAGTTCGAGGTCAAGGAAGCATGAACCCGAGTTGGCCTCCGCCAACGAGCGGTGCGGCTGACGCCGAGATCGAGTGATCTGGACCGCTACGCCTCCATGACGACGGGAACGATCATGGGCTTGCGCTTGGTCCGATCGCTGACGAACTTCCCTGCTGCACGCCGAACCTCGCGCTCCAACTGCTCAACATCGCGGACGCCGTCAGCAAGCGCCTTCTCGACGCGGGCCGCAACCGTGTCGCAGGCTTCGTCGAGCAGGTCGTCGGCTTCGGGTGCGTACACCCAGCCGCGTGTAATGATCTCAGGGCCCACCAGAACCTTGCCGGTCTGAATATCGACGGTGACCACAACGACGACCACGCCCTCTTCGGAGAGCTTCTGTCGGTCGCGCAGCACGCCTTGGCCAACGTCGCCGACAATACCGTCGACGTACAGGTAGCCAGCGGGTACGCGGCCGACTGGGGCCAGGCCGCCGGACGACAGTTCGAGGACATCGCCGTCTTCGCATTCGATGACCCGGTCAGTGGGAACGCCCATCAGTTCACCGAGCTTGGCGTTGGCAACCATGTGGCGGTACTCGCCGTGGATCGGCACGAACCACTCAGGGTTGACGATCGAGAGATAGGTCTTGATGTCATCAGCCTTCGCATGGCCGGTGGCATGCACGTCCATGACACCGGAGTGCACGACGTGGGCGCCGCGGCGCAGCAGCCCGTCGATCACCTTGTTGACGCTTCCCTCGTTGCCGGGGATGGCATGGCTCGACAGCACGACCGTGTCGTCTTCGCCAAGCTGGAGCCACTTGTTCTCGCCGCGGGCCATCAGACCGAGCGCCGACATCGGCTCACCCTGCGAACCAGTCGAGATGATGCACACCTCGCCCGGCTGGTATTTGCCGATCTCTTCGATGTCGATCAGCGACGACTCGGGGATGCTGAACACGCCGAGGTCGAGGCCCAGACGGATGTTCTTCTTCATGCTCAGACCAAGCGTGGCGACCTTGCGTCCCTCGCCGACTGCTGCATCCGCGATCTGTTGGATGCGGTGGAGGTGGCTCGCGAAGCTGGCAGTGATGATCCGGCGACCACGTTCCTGCGCGAACAGCGAGCGAAGCACTCCGCCGACATTGGTCTCGCTCGACGCGTAACCGGGCTCTTCGGCATTCGTCGAGTCGCTCATCAGCAACCGGATGCCTTCGTTCTTTGCGAGCTGGCCGATGCGGGCAAGGTCAGCGCGGCGTGAATCAACCGGCGTCAGGTCGATCTTGAAGTCGCCCGAGTGCAGCACGACGCCCTGCGCAGTGTGGACAGCGATGGCATGTGCGTGGGGCACCGAGTGGGTGACCGGAATGAACTCGACGAGCAGGGAACCAATGTCGATCTGCTGACCATCATGGACCGGACGCATGTCAATTCTCGACATCAGGCCGGCTTCTTCGATCCGGTTTCGGGCCAGGCCGAGCGCAAGGGCCGAGCCATACACCGGGAGTGGTTCGCTCCGCAGGTCGCCGAGGCCGCCTTCTTTGCGGTCGCGAACCAAGTACTGAATGGCGCCGATGTGATCCTCGTGGCCGTGCGTGAGCACGATGGCCGAGAGCCTCTCGGCGTTCTCACGGAGATACGTGAAGTCGGGGAGGATCAAATCGATCCCGTGGTGATGCGGGTCAGGGAACATCAAGCCGCAATCGATGAGCATCATCGTGCGTTCGGGATCATCAGCCGAGCCTTGCTCGATGACCATGCAGTTTCGGCCAATCTCGCCGAGCCCACCGAGAAACACGACACGGACGGGCACCTTCGGGTCGAGTGGCGCTGTCATCGGTTGGGGGTTACTCATTGCTGGGATCTTTCACGGGTGGCGAGCAGGTTGCGGTAGACCGCTCGGGCGGCGTCTTCGGTGCCGGTCGGGGCTGGGCCCATCGGGAGACGACATGCGCCAACCCGGTGGCCGAGCGTCTGCATCATGACTTTGGGTTGCACCGGGTTCGGTGCGTCGTCGTTGCCTTCGAACGAGTAGCTCTCGATCAGCAGACGGTTGATCCGCTGGGCTTCGGCGATGTCTCCCCGGTTCCATGCTGCAAACATCTTGGTGTGCTCGGGTGCGGCCCAGTGGGTGCACACCCCGACCGCCCCGACCGCCCCAACTGCAAGCAGCGGCAAGTTCATCGGCGAGTCGCCCGAGTACACCTCGAAGTCGTCCGGGACAGCCGCGATGACCTTGGCGGTCTCACTCGGATCGCCTGCGGCATCCTTGAGCGCCACAATGTTCGTGACGTCAGTGGCAAGGCGGATCATGGTGTCGTTCGACATCTTGCGACCGGTGCGCTTCGGGATGTCGTAGATCATCACGGCCAGGTCGGTCGCAGACGCGATAGCTCGGAAGTGGGCCTCGATGCCGATCTGTGACGGTCGGTTGTAATACGGGCTGACACCGAGGATCGCAGCGAGGCCGAGCTTGCTCGCTTCGGCGGTGAGGCCGACGTCCTGGCGGGTGTTCGAACCAGTGGTGCCGCCGATGACGGGCACCGTGACCGCTGCCGAGATCGTTTCGAACAGCGTCAACTTCTCCTCGATACTCAGTGTTGCTGATTCGCCGGTCGTGCCAGAAACGACGAGCGACTCATTGCCTTCGGCGACCAAAAACTTGGCCAAAGCGACCGCCGCATCGACGTCGAGCTCACCGTCGTTGTCAAACGGGGTGACCATCGCAACAGAGACCACACCGAAGCGCGGCATCAGCAGGACCTCAGAAACACAGTGCTGTTCACGGCACAGAACCTATTGGATGTCTCGCCATTTCATGCGGCTGACTTATCGCGATGAGCAGAAGGGATGAGTTGCCACGGTGTGCAGGCGGGACGTCGGGCTAGAACGAACCTTCGGCTGAGCGATCGATTCCCTGAGTGAGGATCAGGTCCTCATGTAACTCCATCCAGGCGTCGTGGTAGCTCCCGCACATCACACCGGTGAACATGTTGGACTCACCCGCCTGCAGTCGGCCGATCGAAGATGCGAGGCGTGGCCCGTAGCAGGCGAGGCGGTCAACAAGGCTGGCTGTCGAAACCAGGATCGGTTGAGCCCGGCCATCGAGGTCGACAAGCCGAGCGACCACCGCCGCGTCATAAGCGGCGTCGGTGTGATCGTTGACGCCACCGTTGCGAAGCTGCCAGTCGCCACAGAGTGTCTTGAACTCGGTGTTGAGTTCCAGGTAGCCGGCATACAGCGGCGCCAGCGCAGCGAGGTCGGCACCGACAAGATCAGTCTCGAGCATGGCGGGGTGGGCGGCGCGACCGTCAGGAGTTAACTGCCACAGCGATCTGGCCTCTCGGAACTGAGCGTGTGCTGCCGCTGCCAGGTCGTCGAGATGCGCCTGCACCGTCGCTGCGTCAAAACCGGTCATTTCCCGAAGCGTGTCGACGGTCGCAAAACCTTTGATTCGCAATGCGTGGAATGTGCAGAACTTCGGTGTCGAGGTGTGCCCCATTTACCTAACATTAACGACTGGTCGGTTCGGCAGTGAATCCCACCACCGCGACGACCGTCGGCACGGGCGGCGTCCTCGTTCGTCGCCACCAGAGATACAGCCCGGTTCCGACGAGAATCGGGAGAACGTAGGTGATGAACCGGTACACCAGCACACCAGCGAGCGCCACGTCGGTCTGTACGCCCGCTGCCACAAGCGCACCCGTCAGCCCTGCTTCAATCACGCCGATACCACCCGGGGTCGGAGCAAACGAGCCGAGGATTTGGGCGACAAAAAAGACACGTGCGAATTCCGTGACTCCCAATTCGTCCCCGACGCCGAGCCCGCGCAATGCCGTCCAAAGGATGATGACGCCCGTCCCCTGCGCGATCGTTGTTCGCAGCAAGAGCGCGAACGGTCGACGAGCAGTCGCTCGAAGCAAGCCTCGAACCTCGACAACCAAGGCCACAGCATCGCCACGTGCCAGCCCCGGCGTCGAACCAGCAAACTTGGACCGCACCCATTCGGCTCGTTCTGTGGTCCAACGGTGGGCTTTCGGCGAGAAGAGGGCAACGGACCAAAACGCCGCTGAACCGACCAAGACCGCGGCGGAACCGGCAATGATCAGCAGATCAGCCAGGCTGGCATCGCGCCGGCTGATATCCGCCAACGTCGCCACCAACGGATACCCCCAGCTCACGAAGGCTGTCGCCACACCAGACGCCACGAGCATGTGGACGAATGGTCCCGCAGACGCTCCGCTGTCACGCGCAATCTGCCACCGCAGCAACGTAGCGAGCGGTCCGCCAGCCGGAACACCCTTGGTCACTGCCGACCCGACGTCACCAATGACCTCGGCGCGGCCGAGCGACGTTCCAGGCAACAGCGATCGGATCACGTCGGCTCGCGACACCCGCTCGATGACCCCAAGCACTGCCAAGATGGCCAGCGTCGATCCGGAAAAACCTCGAAGTAAACCAATCGCATCGACGATGGTCCGGCGCTGCACAACAGTCGCTCCGACGAGCAGGGCAACGACCACCAGTACGGCGAAGCGGCGCACCCGTGAGTCGCTCGCCAGCCGCCGCATTCGCTCAAAGTAGAACGATCAGCCAACAACTGCCAGACCGGCCTCGCTTCTTTTCGGCCTCGATTCTTTCCAGCCTGGGCGGTTTCAGCCGAGACAATTTCAGCCCGGGATTTGCTTGCGGCTGACACCGTCGGCGATCGCTGCAGCAGCAACTGCTTTAGCCACCGCCATCGATACTTCACGGTCGAACACCGAGGGCATGATGTTGGTCGGACTCAGCATGTCGTCTGTCACCGATTCGGCGATTGCCTTCGCTGCAGCGAGTTTCATGCCTTCGGTGATGTCGGTGGCCTGTGCGTCGAGTGCACCGCGGAAGATCCCGGGGAAGGCCAACACGTTGTTGATCTGGTTCGGGTAGTCACTGCGGCCCGTGCCCATAACAGCGACGAGGTCGCCCACGAGCTCAGGGCGGATCTCGGGGTCGGGATTCGCCATCGCAAACACGATGGGATCCGCGGCCATGTTGCCGATGTCGTCGACGGTGAGCACATCAGGCGCACTGACGCCGATGAACACGTCTGCCCCGTGCATGACATCAGAGAGCGCTCCCTGCTTGCCGTCAGGATTAGTGTTCTCTGCGAACCACTGCTTCCAGGCGTTGAGCCCCTCGCGTCCGTCGTACACCGCACCCTTGCTGTCGACACCGACGATCTTGCTCGCACCGGCGCCGAGCAGGATCTTGCCGATGGCAACGCCGGCCGCACCGACGCCGGAGATCACGATGTTCAGGTCGGCCATCTTCTTACCGGTGATGCGCAATGCGTTCTCGAGGGCAGCGAGAGTGACCACAGCGGTGCCGTGCTGGTCGTCGTGGAAGACCGGGATGTCGAGCGCTGCTTTAAGCGCCTCTTCGACCTGGAAAGCACCCGGTGCAGCAATGTCTTCGAGGTTGATTCCACCGAAGGTCGGAGCCAGCCGGATGACGGTCTCGATGATCTCTTCGGGGCTCGACACGTCGAGGCAGATCGGGAACGCATCGACGCCACCGAACTCTTTGAACAGCAGCGCCTTACCCTCCATCACGGGCATGGCACCCTTCGGGCCAATGTTGCCGAGGCCAAGCACTGCGCTGCCATCGGAGACAATTGCCACGGTGTTCTTGCGGATCGTGTACACGTCGGCCAGACGCTCGTCGGCCGCGATGGCCTTGCACACGCGTGCGACGCCCGGTGTGTAGGCCATCGACAAGTCGTCCGCGTCCCCCACCGGGCAGAGTGACAGCACTTCGATCTTGCCGCCCTCGTGCATCCGGAAGGTGCGGTCGTGCCACTGCTCGAGAGTGACACCCTCTGTCGCCTGGACAGCAGACACGATCTCAGCCTGGTGTTCGACGCTGGAGCAGTTGACGACAATGTCGCGTTCAAGTTCCTTGCCCTTGGCAACGAAGCCCTCGATAGCGAAGATGTTGCCGCCTGCCTCCCCAATGGCCGTGCAGAGACGCCCAAGTACCCCTGGCACGTTGTCCAACGTGACATCGAGTGAGATCGAGTACTGCGTGGCGGGAGGCTTCGACATAAGGCAACGAATCTACCGTCGCCTCCCACCGACCAAGTGTCCGGTGTTTTTGCTGTGCCAGGTCTTTTTTCCCAGGATGACTCCAACGAAACGCCCGGCAAGCGGCGCCGGTAGATTCGACGGTCGCGTGAACAACCTCTGAAGGAGACCCAAATGCGTACAACCAAGCTCATCGCCGTCGCTGCGGCAGCCACCCTCGTCCTCGCCGCTTGCGGCAGCGACGACGCCACCAGCGAGGCCACGGCCGACGCCTGCTCGAACACGATTGACGATGGCATGCTCACGATCGCCACGGGCAACCCGGCGTTCTACCCGTGGGTGATTGACGATACTCCCGAGTCAGGCCAGGGCTTTGAAGCCGCCGTCGCACTTGCCGTCGGAACACAGATGGGCTACTCGGGCGACGCCGTCACCTGGGTGCGCACCGACTTCGATGCCGCCATCCAACCTGGCGCCAAGGACTTCGACTTCAACTTGCAGCAGTTCACGATCACCGACGAGCGCAAGGCGACGGTTGACTTCTCCGACCCCTACTACACCGCCAACCAAGCAATCGTTGCACTCAACGGATCATCTGCCGAAGGCGCTACCTCGATCGCTGACCTCAAGGACGTCAAGTTCGGCGCTCAGGCCGGCACGACCAGCTTCGCCTTCATCACTGACGTGATCCAGCCGACACAAGACGTCTTCGCCTACGACGACAACGTCGGCGCCAAGGCCGCACTCGAAGCCAACCAGATCGACGCCGCTGTGTTCGACCTTCCGACCGCTCTCTACGTGTCTGGGGTCGAAATCGACGGAAGTTCGGTCGTCGGCCAGTTCCCGGCCGCAACTGGCGGAACGACCGACGAATTCGGCCTGCTCCTCGAAAAGGACAGCCCGCTGACGCCTTGCGTCAACGCTGCTGTGCAGGCGTTGTCTGATTCCGGTGAACTCGCCGCGATCACCAACGAGTGGCTGTCCGAATTCACCGGCGCTCCAACCATCTCCGAATGATGCAAGAGTTGCGTACGGGGTCAGGCCCCTTTCGCAACTCTTTGAACCCTATGGACAGTCAGACACGTCGCGAGGCGTACGAACAGCGACAGCGACGCCGGTCAATCGGCATCGCGTCGGCGAGCACGGCGGTCGTCATCGCGACGATCGCCGTGCTCGTTCCGCGGGCACCCCGTTGGGACCGAGTGAGGAAGTCGTTCTTCGACGGCGACATCTTCACCGAATCATTTCCCCGCCTTCTCGAAGCCTTTTGGCTCGACGTCAAGATCTTTGCCTGGTCCGTCCCGTTGATCTTCGCCCTGTCATTGGCGATAGCGGTCTCGCGTAACACGCGCTCCCCCGCGCTCTTTCCGCTGCGCGCTGCCGCAGTGATCTACACCGACGTGTTCCGCGGCATCCCCGTCATTCTGACGATTTTTCTCATCGGCTTCGGCGTCCCGGGCCTGTTCGAATCACGAGCCTGGAGCAACCCCTTGATCTGGGGCTCCGCAGCACTCGTCCTGTCGTATTCGGCGTACGTGTCCGAAGAGATCCGCGCCGGCATCGAAGGCGTGCACGAGAGCCAGCGTGCCGCCGCACGCTCGCTCGGTATGACCAGTACCCAGACCATGGCCAGCGTCGTCCTCCCCCAGGCCCTGCGCCGCATCGTGCCGCCGATGATGAACAGTCTCGTTTCGCTGCAGAAAGACGTGGCGCTCGTCAGCCTGATCGGCCCCGTCGAGATCCTCCGCCAGGCCGGGCTCGACAAGTCAAAGTTCGCCAACTTCACCCCGTACGTCGCAGCAGCCGTCATCTTCCTGATCGTCACGATTCCCTGCACCCGACTCGCTGACTACCTTCTCAATCGGGAACGGCGCCGCACCGGAGCAACAGCAGTTTCGTGACGACTCCCAAGCTCTCGATGCGTGCAGTGTGCAAGGCCTTCGGCACCAACACGGTGCTCGACGGCATCGACCTCGACGTCGCTCCTGGCGAAGTAATCACCCTGATCGGCGCGTCCGGTTCGGGCAAGTCCACGCTGCTCCGTTGCTGCAACCTGCTCGAGCCGATCGACGACGGAGCGATTCTGTTCGACGGTGACGACATTAGCGAACCCGGCCTCGAGGCCGACCCGATCCGTCGCCGCATCGGCATGGTCTTCCAGAGCTTCAACCTCTTTCCGCACATGAGCGTCACCAAGAACGTGGCAATCGGGCCGCGCAAGGTGCTCGGCGTTGACAAGGCCACAGCGAACGCCACAGCGGCCGAACTGTTGACACGGCTCGGGCTCGCAGACCGCGCTGACGCCTATCCCGACCAACTCTCTGGTGGCCAGCAGCAGCGCGTGGCAATCGCCAGGTCACTTGCAATGGGGCCCGAGGTGATGCTGCTCGACGAGATCACGTCGGCGCTCGACCCGGAACTGGTTGGTGAGGTGCTCGACGTGATCCGCGGGCTCAAGGCCGACGGAATGACCATGCTATTCGCCACTCACGAGATGACCTTCGCCCGTGAGATCAGTGACCGAGTCTGCTTCCTCCACAAGGGCCGGATTCTCGAACAGGGCCCGCCCGAGCAGATCTTCGGCGATCCGCAAGAGCAGCGCACCCGCGAGTTCCTGCAGCGCGTGATCGACTCAGGCCGACTCTGACCGTCGGCGTTTTTCGTGGTATCGGCGGTTTCGCCGCGCGCGCCGAAACACCCGACCGCTCTAACTCGAAACGCCGCAGACGAGATTCCGGTTGAGGCAGTTGGCGACTTCGCCCTCCAGCTTGGTCTGGTCCCAAACGTTCCAGAAGTCGGCGTGGGCTGTCTCGACGCCGCCCGAGCTGAGCGACAGGTCGGTGGGGTCGACGGGCGGATAGTCGATCCCGATCGTCAACTGCGGTAGCACCACCGGGTGACTGTCAGGGCAGCCGTTGGCCTCGACGCTGCTGTATCGGGCGTGCGCAGACGATCCGAAGCCGGTGAGGCGTTCACCGTCCCAGCAGTCAGGGAACGTGACAATCATCCGCAGCGTCGAGCTGGCACCGCACTGGAGCGGCGCATCTTCTCGCACTGCTCCCGTTCCGCACGACCAGGCAACGATGTTCGTCGACTGGGACTGCTGCGACGCGGAGTCGCCACCGATCAGCATCAGCCCCTCGGGATAGGCAACGATCTCTTCGTGGTCGACACCCTGGCCAGGCCGGTAGTAAGCCGTCATACTGGTCGGCTCGATGGCGCGCCCCGTCGGATCGAGGAGGGCCGGTGCCCAATACGACGCTGTGTCACGACGCTGCTCGCACGATGTGTTCGCATTCAGCAGCCGGTCGCCGTATCCCGGGTTCGAGTCCACCGAGTTGTTGCCAAAGAACAGGTGAAGGTGGCTCTTGCCTGGCTGCCACGGCAGCACGAGCGGGTCGTCGAACGCAACGTGACTCAGGTCGCACTGCACCACAAACTGGGCGAGACGCCCCTGCGGACCGCGCCGCTCAGGGTCCGGATCACGAGTGACGTTGGACTGTGCACTCGATCCGCACGCCGCCAGCACCAGCAGCGTGGCGACGAGCGCTGCTGATCGAAATCGCTTCACGGCGTGCAGCGTAGAGACCGCTCGGCCCGGCCGACCGATGGTGCGGCAATGTTCACCACTGCCCCACCATCGGTTCAATCCCGGGTGTCGAGTTGATCAGGCCGGCTTATCCGGGACGACCATCGCGTCGAGGTCGACGTCGACGATGATGTTGATGGCCGGGTCGACCGGTGCAGTCTCGGCGTCAGGCATGTTCGGCAGTTCCGGCGGATCGGGGATAACTGCCTCCCTGTAGTCGACCGACGGCGGTGCAGTCTCGACGTCGGCCAACCAGGTGAGCACGTTCAGCACGCCGAGTGTCCAGTCGCCGCTTCCCTCTCCCTCACACGGTGCGAGGTTCTCGAGGTCCTGCGGCGCCGAAGTACCAAAGATGTTTCCACCCCAGCAGTTGCCGAGTTCTTCGGTCGCCATACCAACGCCTTCGACGGCGATGTCAGCAACACGGCTGTCACTGACGTCGTTGAGTGTCACGCGGTTGTTCTGTGCTTCCCAAAGGAGCGTGTCAGGGAACTCGTCCGCCGGCGGCTCTTCGCGCTGTTCGGCGCAGCCGACGTCCCATTCATCAGGCGTGGGCAAGTCGTCGTTGGCACCCTCTTCGAGAAACGGGACCAGGCCGATGCCCGTCTTGTCATGATCGAATACAAGGTTCTTCGTGATCGTGTTGTCGATACCGCCGGGTGCCAGGATGCCGTTGCCCATAGCGAGAATCGCCACGTCGATGGCCGGCGTGTCGGCCTGGTTGTTGGAGTGCACAATGTTGCTGACAATCGTGGTGTCGCGCTCTGGGTAACACAGCTCGTAGCTGCCCGAGTTCGGAACAATGCCGGCACGGTTATAGCGGAAGGTCGAATTTATGATGACGAGGTTGCCGCCGGCGTTGGTGCCCGAGTAGCCGAGCCCGTTGTGCTCCGAGATCACGTTGTCGATGATCGAGTCACACGGGAAACATTGGCCGATGTAGAAGCCAGCGTCGGGGCTGCCCGACGCGTACGAGTTATCGATCTGGCCGTTGATCGAGTCAAAGGCATAGATGCCGTAGTCGCCGTTGCGGATCGCCGTGATGTACGAAGCCCGATAGCCAATCGCAGAGGTGAAGAACACACCGTTGCTGGTGTAGTTCTGCGTGGTCAAGTTTTCGACGACGACGCCTTTCGCTCCGAGGACGCGAATACCATTGTCGAGTTCAAACTCACCATCGAGCACCACGCCAGCGCGGTCGGTGCCACGGATCGTGATCTCGTCGGTGACGACGTTGACGGCTTCGTTGTACGTGCCGGGTGAGACGAGCACGAGGTCGCCTGGCGCCGCTGCATCGACCGCCTCCTGGATTGCGCCGAAGTCGCCCGGCACACGGAGCACGCCATCGGCGCCGGTGGGCGGATCGGTTTCGACGGGGGCGTCGGTGGCGGCCGGGGCGTCGGTGGCGGCCGGGGCATCGGTGGCGGCCGGTGCATCAGTCGCAACGGCGGCCTCCGTCGCTGGTGCTGCATCATTGCTTGCACTGCTTCCGCAGGCGGCGAGAGTGAGCACGGCGGTCAACGCCACGGCGAGTTTGCGTTTCATGTTTCCCCTAGGTGTCGGCGGACGAGTCGGTGCCAAGCACTGCGTCGCCCAGAGTTCTATCGAGATGATGGCAGGTCAGGCACCCGTGGCCGAAACTGTGACGGAACCAATCATGCCAGCAGTCTTCGTGCCATGGATCGAGCAGTAGTACAGGTACGTGCCGGGTGTATCGAAGACGTGGCGGTATTCGTCGCCCGGCGTGAAATTCTCGGTGTTGACACCCCAGGCCTCATCGTCGTTGACCGGCAGGACGTTGTGGTCGTTGCGACCGTTGTTGGTCCACCAAATTTCGGTACCTGCCGAAACCTCGACATCCGGGAGCCGATACGAGTTGTCAAGGGATCGGACCTGCAGGACCTCGCCGTTGGGCGCAACCGGAGCGATTGTCGTCGACGGCGGGACCGTCTCGCCCGGCTCGGGCGGAGGCAGCAACGTTGTCGGCGGCAGCACCCGCTCGGTTGTCACCACGGCGTCTTGCATTGGAGCCGAATAGGCGTCAGGCCCGTCGGACGCGCACGCAGCCAGGCAGATCAGGCCGGCCACACCACAGAGAAGTGGAGCCAGCGCACAATTCGACAGCCTCACTGGTTCATGAAGAGGTTCGCGTGATCGTCACGCAGAGTCTTCTTCGAAAACTTGCCGACGCTGGTCTTCGGAACTTCATCGATCCAGACGACTCCCTTGGGCATCTGCCACTGGGCAATCTTGCCCTCGAGATGGGCGATCACGGCCGCTTCGGTCAGCGAGTCATTGGTACGCACAACGCAGGCGAGCGCTGCCTCGCCCCACTTTGGGTGCACGATGCCGACCACGGCAGCTTCGGCGACGTCTGGATGAGACATGATCTCGTTCTCCAACTCCACCGAGCTGATCCACTCGCCGCCCGACTTGATGAGGTCCTTTGTGCGGTCGACAAGCCGGATCCGGCCCCGGGCATCGACGGTCGCGACGTCGCCTGTCTTCAACCAGCCGTCGTCCGTAAAGCTCTCCTTCGAGCGCTCGTCGTCGTAGTAGGACGAAGCAATCCACTGGCCGCGACACTGCAGTTCGCCGCTCTGCTCGCCGTCCCATGCAACAGGAGTGGCCGAGCCGGGTTCGACGACGCGTGCTTCGATACCGAACGAAATGCGACCAACCTGGGTCCGGAGATCGGCTTGCTCATCAACCGACAGCAACCGTTGATCGACATCGAGATGGCAGACCGACGCGATTGGGCTGGTCTCGGTCATCCCCCACGCCTGCAAAATCGGCAGACCCGTCTGCTCTCGGTAGGCCTCTGACAGCGAGCGGGGAACCGCCGATCCGCCACACGGAATCGACCGAAGCGACGATGTGTCTCGACCTTTGAGTTCGGGGAGCACGGCCATCCAAATGGTCGGCACCCCAGCGGCAACCGTGACGCGTTGCTCAACGATCAGATCTGCAAGCGCCGGACCTGACAGGTCAGCGCCAGGCATGACCAGCGTTGCACCCGTAGCAACCGCCGCGTGGGCAAGGCCCCATGCGTTGGCATGGAACATCGGTACGACGGGCAGAATCACATCGGACTCGCAGGCCGCGAGGCTGTCAACCATCATCGCCCCCATCGTGTGCATGAACGTCGAGCGATGGCTATAGACAACACCCTTCGGGTTGCCCGTGGTACCGGACGTGTAACACATGCTCGCGGCTTGGTGTTCGTCGGCAATTTCCGGGAAGTCGATCGGCTCCTCGGCGGCAAGGAGGTCTTCGTAGTTGAGTAATGTGTGGCCCGCGAGATCTTCCGGGATATCGCCTTTGCCATCGTCCATCAACACGAGATGCCGGAGGTTCGTAAACGTCGGGAGAAGCGGCGCGAGTAGCGCCAAAATCGAGCGGTCGACGAAGATCACTTCATCGTCGGCGTGATTGACGATGTACGTCAACTGCTCGGGGAACAGACGGATGTTGAGCGTGTGGAGCACCCGGCCCGTGCACGGCGCTGCGAAGTACAGCTCGAGGTGACGAGCGGTGTTCCATGCAAACGTTGCAACGCGGCCATCGGCGGAAATGCCAAGCGTGTCCAGCACGCCGGCCAACTGCCTCGTGCGTCGAGCGAACTCGGCATATGTCCTCCGTTCGAGACCCGTCGCCGTCGACGTAATGATCTCTTTGTGGCCGTGGTACTTCTCAACCCGATCGAAGATGTGGTTGATCGTGAGCGGTACGTCTTGCATAAGCCCTTGCATGTCGGCAGAACGTAGTGGATCCGGCCACAAAGCTAGGACTCGAACAGCTACCGTCTGCGCCTGTGAGTGACCCGACTGCCCTCGAATCGAACGAGCAACCGCACGTCCGACCTGCTTGGGCTCCACTGATCCTGGCGGCATTCATCGGCCTCGTGATCTGCTCGAACATCGCATCTGCGGTCTGGGCTCGCTGGGTCAACACCAATCCCGAGGGTCTGCTCCTGCTGTCCTCGCGCAACCGCTACCTAGCGCTCACGTTGGCGGCCGGTGTTTCTCTGCCGTTCTACGTCGTCATCGGATTTCTGCGTGTCGGTGCGGCGTTCGTCGTCTGCCATCTCGTTGGCCGGGCCTATCGGGACGACGTGATGGGCTGGTTCACCAAGTACCTCGGCCTCACCAAGGAATCGCTCGACGCCTTCGACCGCGGATTCGAGAAGGCCGAGTGGGCGCTGATCCCGATCTTTGCCGGATCGAACATCGTTGCTGCGCTGAGCGGCGTAAAGCAGACCCCGCCCGCAAAACTAGCTGCCCTGCTTGCCGTCGGCATTGCGGGCCGGCTCACCCTAATGTGGTGGTTGGCTCGAACGTTCGAGGATCAGCTCGTCGACTTCCTCGGATGGCTCCAGCGTTATCAGTGGTGGGCCGTCGGAGCCTCCGTTGGTCTTATCGTGCTCGTGAACACCCGCAACCTCCGTCGCTGACCTGAGTTGCCAATTCTTCTGCTACAACTGCGGTATGGCTGAAGTAACCCTTGGCGGCAACCCCGTCCACACATCCGGCGACCTCCCCACAGTGGGCAGTGCCGCACCGTCGTTTGACCTCGCCGCTGCTGACCTCAGCAGCATCGCCAGCGGCGACCTCGTGGGCAAGAACGTGATCCTCAACATCTTCCCGAGCCTCGATACATCAACCTGCGCAACCAGCGTCCGCACGTTTAACGAGCGCGCTGCTGGCCTCGATAACACCGTCGTGCTGTGCGTGTCAGCTGACCTCCCGTTTGCCCAGGGCCGCTTCTGCGGTGCCGAGGGCATCGAGAACGTCACGACCGCTTCGACCTTCAAGTCGACCTTCGGTGCCGACTATGGCGTCACCCTCGTCGACGGCAAGTTCGAAGGCATCCTCGCTCGCGCCGTGGTCGTTGTCGGCCCCGACGGCAACGTGAAGCACACCGAGATGGTCAGCGAAATCGCTCAGGAACCGAACTACGACGCGGCCTTGGGCAGCATTTGATCCAACCCATTCACTGACTCACCGTTGGCGTGAGGTAGGTGCGCACCTGGTGCGCACCTATCTCACGCTTTCGTCGTTTTCGCGGTCAGTATCGCGATCAGTCGAGGTAGGGGTCGAGGCTGAGGACCAGGCCCGGGTGCATGTAGATCTGTTTGCAGGCCAGCACGACGCCAGGCATGAAACTCGATCGGTCATAACTGTCCTGGCGGATCGTGATCGTTTGGCCCTGTGCGCCAAGAATCACTTCCTGGTGGGCCACCATGCCCTCCATCCGGATCGCATGAGCCCGGATGCCACGCGGGCCCAGGCCCCCGCGCGCTCCCGGATAGATCTCGATCTCGGTGGGGTCTTCGTTGAAGTCGGTGTCGCGAGCGGCAGCCATTTGCTCGATCGTCTTCACTGCGGTGCCAGATGGCGCGTCGATTTTATGGTTGTGATGGAGTTCGATTACTTCGGCGGTGTCGAACCAAGGCGCGGCCATCTCGGCAAAGCGCATCATCAAGACGGCTGAGATCGCAAAGTTCGGAGCGATCAAACAGTTCGGGCTTCCGGGCACTTTCGCATCGCCACCGAACGTCGATTCGAACAGCGCGAGGTCGTCGGCAGTAAACCCGGTGGTGCCGACCACTGCATGAATTCCGTGCATCGCGAGCCAGGGCAGCGTCATTCGGGCGGCGTCGGCTGTCGTGAAATCGACGACGACGTCGCACCCTGCGTCGGCAAAGGCGCTCAGCTCGGTGCTGATCTCGACACCCGAGATCAACTGACCAGCGCTGTGGCGATCAACCGCTGCGGCCAGTTCGAGATCGGGGTCGCTCTCCATCGCGGCACACACGGTGCGCCCCATCTGACCTGCTGCTCCACTTACTCCAACGCGCATACCCGCATTCTCGCACGTCTCCCGAAAAATGGACCGCCTTGCCGCACCAGAGCGCGAGAACAGTCTCTATTTCGGGTGACTCGTCCAAGCGCACGCAAACCGAGATCGCCCCGACGCGCCGACGCTGCAAAACGGTCTCCATTTTGGGAGGTCGGTCCGAAAACGACGAAGGACGCCGCGGCACTCGGCCGCGACGTCCTTCAGTTGCTGGAGTGGATCAGCGATGACGGCGGCGAGCGCCACCGTTGCCGCCACCACCGCCACCCCGACGGTTGCCACCGTCACGGTCAGCAGCCGGGCGTTCGCTCTTCGGACCGAGGTCGCCGAGTTCGCCAGCGAGTTCGGCGTCGAAGCTGTCTTCGAAGCTCATTTCGACAACGTCGCTGGCCGGAGCGGACCTGTCGCCACCCCTATCGTTGCCACGCTCATGGCGCGGTGCACGCTCTTCGCGGCCACCACGGTCGCTCTCGCGGTCGCCGCCACCGGAGCTACTTGTCGCGCCCTCGGGGATCTCGAGCTCTTGGGAGAGCATGAGGCTGACCTTGCCTTTGTCGTCAATCTCTTCGACCTTGACCTTGACGACCTGGCCGAGTTCGAGGACGTCGTCCACCGAGTTGATGCGCTTGCCGCCACCCATCTTGGAGATGTGCAGCAGGCCGTCACGACCCGGGAGGATGTTGACGAATGCACCGAACTTGGTGATGTTCACGACACGGCCGTCATACTCCTTTTCGAGCTCAGCCTTCGGCGGATCGACGATGTTGAGGATGGCCGTCTTGGCCTCCTCCATACGCCATGCCTCAACAGCACCAATGGTGACGATGCCGCGGGCACCGTCGTCATCGACGGCGATGTCTGCGCCGGTCTCCTGCTGGATCGTGTTGATGACCTTGCCCTTCGGGCCAATGACTTCACCGATCTTGTCCATCGGGATGTAGATGGTGCTGATCTTCGGCGCCGTCTCGGCGATTTCGTCACGGGTAGCCGGGATACAGGCGTTCATCACTTCGAGGATCTCGAGGCGAGCAACACGAGCCTGGGCCAGCGCGGCGGACAGAACGTCGGCGGGGATGCCGTCGATCTTGGTGTCGAGTTGGAGGGCCGTGATGGCGTCTTCGGTACCAGCGACCTTGAAGTCCATGTCGCCCATGGCATCTTCGGCACCGAGGATGTCGGTGAGCGTGATGTACTTGCCGTCTTCGTAGATGAGGCCCATGGCGATACCCGACACGTGGCTACGCACCGGCACGCCGGCGTCCATCAGTGAAAGGCTGGAGGCGCAGACCGAACCCATCGAGGTCGAGCCGTTGGAGGCCATAACCTCTGAGACGAGGCGCAACGTGTACGCGAAGTCTTCCTGGTTCGGGATGGTCGGCAGGACTGCGCGAGCAGCGAGGGCACCATGGCCGATTTCGCGGCGCTTCGGCGAACCGACGCGGCCGGTCTCGCCGTTGGCCCATGGCGGCATGTTGTAGTGGTGCAGGTAACGCTTCGTGTGGTTCGGCGACAGTGAATCGATCATTTGGTTCATCCGCGGCATCGCCATCGTCAGAACGTTCATGACCTGCGTCTCGCCACGCTGGAACAGACCGGAGCCGTGTGCACTCGCGAGCACACCGACTTCGGCAGTGACCTCGCGAAGATCGCCGGGCGCACGGCCGTCGATGCGAATACCTTCGTCGAGAACGCGGCGACGCACCATCTTTTTCATGAGGGAGCGAACAGCTTCTTTAACCATCTTGGCCTGGCCGGGGAACTCTCCGTCATCACCGCAGAGCTGTGCGACACAGTCGGCAGCAACTGCATCGACGGCGGCGTTGCGGTCGCCCTTGGCAGAGATCTTGACCGCGGGAGCCATACCCTTGGCGCCGATCTTTTCGACTGCGTCGAAGATCTCGGGGGTGTAGTCAAGGACCGGGGTCCACGACATGGGCTCAATCGGGCCGTGTGTGGCGATGACCGAGGCAACAAGCTGACGCTGCAGTGCGATCGATTCCTTGATCCACACCTTGCACGCCTGGAGGGCGTCGCCCAGCACTTCTTCGGTGACCTTCTTGGCGCCATCGTCGTAGTAATAGAACGCGTTCTCGGAACCACCGGCTTCGACCATCATCACGGCGACGTCGCCGTCTTCCAGCTCTCGGCCAGCGATGACGATCTCGAAGGTGCCATTCTCGGCTTCTTCGTAGGTCGGATGCGGGATCCATTCGCCTTCCTGGCTGTAGGCCAGGCGGACGGTGCCGAGCGGCCCGTCAAACGGGATGCCCGAGATCATCAGGGCAGCGGAGGCTGCGTTGATCGAAAGCACGTCGTGCGGGTTCGACTGGTCAGCGCCGAGGACAGTGGTGACAACTTGCGTCTCGTGGCGGAAACCCTCGGGGAACGACGGGCGCAACGGCCGGTCGGTGAGGCGGCAGGTGAGGATTGCATCCTCGGTCGGGCGGCCTTCACGACGGAAGAACGAACCGGGGATCTTGCCAGCGGCGTATGCACGCTCTTCGACGTCGACCGTGAGCGGGAAGAAGTCCATGCCATCGCGGACGGACTTCGCTGCGTTCGCAGTGGTCAGTACTTGTGTTGCGCCAATCGATGCCACGACGGCACCCATCGACTGGGGGGCAAATCTGCCCGTTTCAAAGGTGAGTGTCTTGTCGGTCCCTGAAACGGGTCCGGACACGGTAATGGCTTCAGCCATGATGATTCCTTTCGATCACGCGACACCCTGCCGCGTGGCTTCTGTGCGGAGAAAGGAGCCGGTTCCGAGGTCTGACCCGAGATCGACGGCTTGAAATCAAAGACTCCGCACGACATCTCGGAGTCATCCACCGGCAACAAGCGCCAGAACTCCGTCGACCGGGCGATCCGGCCAGGGGGCAGTGTACCCACCACGGCAGCAACTCCACGCGGACCCCCAAAACGTACACCGGCCGCCCGCCGAGGCGAGCAGCCGTTTCACTGTATTTCTTCGTGATTCTCAGTCCTGAGATTCGGGATCAGGTCGTCCGAGTGCAAGGCGCGTGAGGACGACGTTGCCTCCAGGCAACTTCACGCAACGCCGCAATCGGGCAAGCCGGACCGATGCTCAGCGGCGGAGGCCGAGGTCTGCAACGATCTTGCGGTAGCGCTCAATGTCAATACCCTTGACGTAGTCGAGCATGCGACGGCGACGGCCGACGATCATCAGGAGTCCACGACGGCTGTGGTGATCCTTCTTGTGCATCTTGAGATGCTCCGTGAGGTGGGTGATGCGCTCGGTCATGAGCGCGATCTGCACCTCGGGGGACCCAGTGTCGGTGTCGTGAATCCGGTTGTTTTCGATGGTCTGTGCCTTGTTGGGCATAAGACTGCCTTCCTCGTCAGCATGATGCTGACCATTGTGTCGGCTTCGGGCCGACCGTTGTGGAGGTCGCAGCCAGCTCGGATGAGGCGGTCTGCATCACGCCCACGCCTCAGCCTGAACGGACGCTGCAATACTACGGCGTCGCGAGCGGAGCCACAACGGGCCAAATCCACGCCGAAAGGAACGGCACGGTTACGCTCGCCCAAGTGCCCAGCGCCGTTTCCATCTCGAATGTCTCCAAGACCTTCGTGAACCGTGGCCGACGCGGCCCCGGCCGAGTCGAGGCCCTCGCTTCGATCAACCTCGAAATCGAATCGGGCGAGGCGGTCGCTCTGCTCGGGCCGTCTGGGTGCGGCAAGACAACTCTGCTCCGTCTGATCGCTGGATTGGATCGCATCAGTAGCGGCTCGATCACGATCGACGGCCACCTCCCAGCCGAAATTCGATCACGTAAGCAGATCGCCTTTGTCCCGCAGGCGCCGGCACTGCTCCCTTGGCGGACAGTCGCTGCCAACGCCCGTGTCCTGCTCGAAGTGAATCCCAATGCTGGCACCAAGAGCTCCGCCAATGTCGACGAACTCCTTCGGTCGGTTGGCCTCGGCGACTTCGTCGAGGCGTACCCGCACGAACTGTCGGGCGGGATGCAGCAGCGAGTCGGCCTCGTTCGTGCCTTCGCCCTCGACGCCCCGCTCATTTTGATGGACGAGCCGTTTGCTGCTCTCGACGAGCTCACCCGAGCCGACATGCGGCATCTCCTTATCCAACTCAGAGACCAGCGCAACTCGACGCTGGTCTTTGTGACGCATTCGATCCCCGAGGCCGTGTTCCTCTCCGATCGTGTGGCAGTGATGTCCGGTCGACCGGGCCGGATCATGCAACTGGTCGACGTGCCGTTCGAACGCCCGCGACAACCCAACCTCGAGGACGACCCGGGGTTCTTTGCGATCACCCGGGAATTGCGGCAAGAGCTCAGCAAGGGCCGGGCTGCACTATGACCAATCTCAATCCATTCATGACCCGTCTGATTCGCGCCGGGTGGATCGCCCCGTTGGTCGGCGTGGTCCTCTTCGCTGGCCTCTGGGAAGCCGTCGTTCGAATCTTCGATGTCCGGCCGTTCGTGCTGCTTGCACCTTCCGAGATCGGTGCCGAACTGAACGCCACACCCGGTTTTTTCTTCGAGAACGCTTTGGTGACAGGCCGCCACATGCTGATCGGATTGGTCATCTCGCTGATCGTGTCGATCGGAGTCGGGGCTGTGATGGCGTCGGCCAGCTTCATCGAGGAGGCAACACAACCAGTTCTCGTCTTGATTCTCGTCACCCCGTGGGTTGCCTACGTCACCTCGGTCGTCACGTGGCTCGGCTTCGGCGAGGCGCCGATCGTCTTCATGGTCGCGTTCACCTCCCTCCCGATCTTCACGTTCGGCGTCGTCGGTGGGATGAAGTCCGCCGACCAGTCGACGCGGGAAGTCTTCGCCTCGATTGATGCCCGCCGCATCGATGTGCTCTTCCGGCTCCGGCTGCCAGCCGCCCTGCCGTCCATCTTCACGACTGCCCGGTTCGCCATGGCGCTCGGCCTGGCTGCGGCGTACTTCAGCGAAGGCGCAGCACTCTCCAACGCTGGTTTGGGCGCCGCAGGCAAGCGGGCCGCAGCGTTCAACAACGGCCCCACACTTTGGGCCACCATCGTCACGACCGCAGCGCTGGGCCTCATCGGTCTCGGTATCATCGCTGCGATCGAGCGAACAGCCCTTCGCTGGCACGTTTCCCAACGCTAAAACGTCCCGCGCAGCGCCGAGATGTAGATATGTCGAAGGAGCGACAATCCAGTGACGATCGCTCGTCGCAATGTCGGTGATCGTTAGCCTTCGATCATCCGAATGGGTGCAGTCCGTCCAACCGTCTTCAGCGTTGGCCGGCCGCCTCCCGTCGAACCTCACTGGAGATTTACATGCGAACGCGACACCTCACCGCTCTCGCCAGCGCCACCATCTTGCTACTCACGGGGTGTGGCAGCGACGACACGACCACCGCTCCGACACCTCCTCTCGACGGGGGCACTGCTGTGGCAGCCACCAACGACGCAGCGAACACCGACGTCCTCGCGGGCGAACCCTTTCCAGATGCTCGCTGTGCAGCAAACAAGGCCGCAGGCACCATCACCTACCTGACCGGCTTCGACTTCGCTGCAGCAGCATCGATCGTCGAGATCATCGCCGCCGAGGCAGCCGGCTATTACACCGAACTGTGCCTCGACGTCGACATCAAAGCGAGCTTCTCGGTTGCCAATTACCCGCTGATCGCCGACAACACTGCCCAGTTCGCCTCCGGTGGTTCGTTCAGCGAGGTGGCTGCGTTCGCGCTGGCAAACAACGCTGACTTCGTCGTTACCGCTGTCGAAGGACGCACCGCAATCGAAACCCTCATCGTGAAGGCTGGCAAGGCTGCTGAGCTCGGGGATCTCGTCGGCGCGACCATCGGCGTGAAGGGCAAGTTGCCACCGAGTATCGAGGCCATGATGCTCGGTGCCGGTCTGACCGAGGGCGTCGACTTCGAGACGGTGCTGCTCGACGGGTTCGATCCCACGCAGCACATCGCCATTTCCGCGATCGTCGGCTTCCCCGGTTACAAGAGCAACGAGCCGGGCGGGCTCAACCGGGCCGGCATCGGCTTCCAGACGTTCGATCCGCTCGACTACAACATTCCGGGCTCGTTCGGCGCGATCTACACGAACCAGACTTTTATCGACAATCACCCCACCGCAGCCGAAGACTTCATGCGGGCGACGATGCGGGGGCTTGCTGACTCACTCGCCGATCCGGTCGGCACCGCCAACATTGCGGTCGAGAAGGTCAACGCCAACGGCAACCCAAACTTTCTGTCCCCTGAAGGCGAAGTGTTCCGGTGGGAAACCGACGCCAAGCTGATCATCGACACGACGCCCGAAGGCGTGTCATTTGGTGTCCCGGACGCAACCCTGCTGCTCGCCGAACTCGACGCGTATGCCGCTGTCGGCCTGTTTGGCGACAGCGAGCCTCCCGACGCTGCATCACTCCTCAGCAATGACATCATCACCAGCGTCTACGATGCCAACGGTATGGTCATCTGGCCCAGCTGAGCTGTTGCTCTGAGGCTGCTCTCGCTCTTGCACGCGATCCACGGCCCGTGGTGCCGCTGGGCTACGCCTACTTGCTGAGTAATCCCCGAGCGTGAGCGATGTCGAGTTCGAGCTGTTCTTTCAACGATTCGATGCCGTCGAATTTTCGCTCGCTTCTCAGGAAGTGAGTGAAACGGACTCGTGCTTGCTCGCCGTACAGATCGCCCTCGAAGTCAAGAAGATGAGCTTCGAGGAGTGAGCTGTCGGCGTGTTCGTAGAACGTCGGACGCCGACCGAGGTTGATGGCGCAGACATGCGACCCACCCGATGCCCGTTCATACCAGCCGGCATACACTCCATCGGCAGGCAGCGAAATCGAGTTCGGCACTTCGACGTTCGCAGTCGGGAATCCGAGCAGCCGTCCGCGCTGATCGCCGGTGACGACCGATCCACGTGCTTCGAACGTGCGTCCGAGCATCTCGTTCGCACGGGTGACATCGCCGCCGGCGAGCGCACGACGGATTGCAGTACTGCTGACCGGCTCGTCGACCCCGTCGACACGCGGTAACAGCGCGAGTGGCTCGACCTCGAAGTCATGCTCAGCACCGAGTTTGCGCAGCAGATTGACATTGCCGTCTCGGTGTCGTCCGAAGTGGAAGTCTTCACCGACGACGATCACCTTGGTGGCGAGACACTCGACGAGCACACGCTGCACGAATGATTCGGGCGACTCGGCTGCTTGCTCTGCATCGAACGGGACGACCACGACGGCGTCGACGCCGGTTGCTTCGAGTAGTTCCATCTTCTGTTCCGGACCAGTGAGGAGTAATGGCGCTGACTCGGGCCGCACGATCGAAGCGGGGTGACGGTCGAACGTCACAACGGCCGACCTCGCTCCCAAGTCGAGCGCACGCTGCCTGACGTGAGAAATCACGGCTTGATGTCCAAGGTGCACCCCGTCATAGGCGCCAATAGTGATGACGGTCCGCTCACCAGGGAACGCAGGAACGGTGTGATTGTTGATGATCTGCATCGCGCTCGACGCTATCGGTGGGCACCCAACTGGCACCATTCGAGCAGACAGTGCCCCAGCGCGATCTCTACCCCTGCGGGACAACGACAGCGGGCTTGGCCTCGCCGCGGTACGACTCGTAGACGGCGATCAGCGAACCAGCTGGGTCGAAGAGCGCCCACGGCCCTTCGCCTCCGAAGTGCGGAAGCACACGGCCGTTTGCGACGACCGCAGCGAGGTCGTCGGTGATGTCGACGCGATCGAGCGTGCGAACAGCTTCTTCGACCGGGAGGAGTTCGCAGTCATCCGGGGCGGCCGCCTCGCCGATCGTAAAACGTCCGACCGCGGTGCGGCGCAGGTTGCGAAGGTGGGCGCCACCGCCGAGCATCTTGCCGAGGTCCGCAGCAAGCGTGCGGATATACGTGCCGGGCGTGCACTCCACTGCTGCGAGAAACACATTGGGCTCGTCGGTCGGCAGCAGCTGGAACGAGTAAATCGTGCAGGGCCGGGGCGGCCGCTCGACTTCGATCCCCTGGCGGGCCAGCTCGTGGAGGCGCTTGCCGTCGATCTTGATCGCCGAGACCATCGGCGGGATCTGCACGATTTCCCCAGTGAAATGTTTGGCGACCAACGCCTGGGCGTCAGCGAGTGACACGTCGCCCATGTCGTAGGTGGCAGTCACTACGCCATCGGCGTCGAGGGTGTCGGTCTCGCTCCCGAACACAATCTCGCCGAGGTACGCCTTGCGTGTCTTTTCGACAAAGCGAAGCAACTTGGTGGCCTTGCCGACAGCAACCACGAGGACCCCGGTGGCGCTCGGATCAAGCGTCCCACCGTGACCGACCTGGCGTTCATTGAAACGAAGCCGCAGCATGGCGACCACGTCGTGACTCGTGATACCTGTTGGTTTGTCGACGATGACGATGCCGTGCGTCGTCGGCGGCTTCTTGCGAGCCATATCAGTACCGCAACGATCAGTCGGTGGCTTCGGGCGAGCGGTATTCATCGCGCTCGCGGTCGGCGCGCAGAATGGTGTCGATGCGCTCGGCTGACCGGATCACCATGTCCGGCCTGAAGCTGAGGATCGGAGTCTTCTTTGCTTTGATCTGACGAGCGATCGACGACTGGAGCTTGATGCGATACTCGCCGAGCGTCTCAACGATGTCGTCGTCGCCTTCCTCACCAGCGAGCGAGTCGAAGAAGACGATGGCGCGGTTCAGTTCAGGGTCGACATCGACCGACGTGATCGTCACGAACGCGAGCCGTTCGTCGTCAAGCCTGACGAGATCGTCTGCGATGATCTCGCGCAGCGTCTCACCGACGCGAGCGCTTCTCGGATATTTCTGGCCGGTGTTGCGGCCGCGTCGCTGTGCCATATCGGCATCCTCTCGGATCAGTGCCAGTTGGGGTCTGACCCCAACTGAAACTCAGGTGTAGTCGGGTGCGTCTCGGTTGGATCGTTTGAGTTCGGCAACGCCTGACGTGGCGAGCTTCTCGATGGCGTCCCACAGTTCGGATGCTTCCACACCTTTCGGCGCCTTCGAGATGACCGGACCAAAGAAGCTACCTTCCCTGTCGCTCCCGGGGCAGAAGGTGATGATCGGCGTACCGACGTCCTTGCCTGCTCGGCTCAGCGCCAACTCGGTCTCGGCTCTGATGTATTCGTCATGGCTCTTGTCGTCAGCGTCGCTCAGGTACGCCGCCGAGAAGCCCGCCTCATCGAGCACGGTTTCGAGAAACGCCTCGTTGTCAGCCCGCGCTTCGTCTCGACGGTTGTTGAGATGCAGGGCCTCACCGAGCGCCGTATACCAGGCCCCGACTGCTTCGCCGTCCTCCTGAAGCCGGATCGCATTGGCGATACGGAGCCCCTTGTGGCCGAGATAGTGGCCAGCACGGTACTCAGGTGTGTACCACTCCTGCTTGGTTTCTTCATTGAGGATCCATAGTGAGATGAATCGCCAGTCGACTTCGTACGAGCGTTGCTGTTGCACATCCACCACCCAACGGGAGGTGATCCAGGCCCAAGGTCAAACAGGATCCCAAAAAAAATCGAGATCCGGCTGCTTGGTCGCATCGGGATGTGCCATGAAGTGCAACCTATCTACGAAATGTGGTCACGCTGTGCCTGGCACAATGTGACCACAGCACGATCAGGTACGCGGAATCTCTCGGTCGTCGTAGGTCTCGATGAGGTCGCCGGGCTTCAGGTCCTGGAAGTCGTCGAGGCCGATACCGCACTCGAAGCCCTCACGAACTTCGCGCACATCGTCCTTGAATCGACGCAATGTTGCGATTGCGCCCTTCCAGATGATCGTGCCGTCTCGGAGGAACCGCACCTTGGAGCCACGTGTGATGACGCCTGACGTGACCATGCAACCTGCGATTGCACCCTGCTTCGGCACCCGGAAGATTTCGCGGACCTCGGATTCGCCGGTGACCACTTCTTCGTACTCGGGGTCGAGCATGCCGATCAGAGCCTGCTCAATGTCTTCAAGCAGTTTGTAGATGATCTCGTAGGTACGGATCTCCACTTCTTCCTGCTCAGCCAACTTGCGGGCCTTGCCGTCAGGGCGGACGTTGAAGCCGAGGATCGTCGCGTTGGTCGCATTGGCCAATGTGATGTCGTTCTCGGTGATGCCGCCGACAGCTCGGTGGACGAACTGCAGGTCGACTTCTGGCCGCTCAAGTCGACGAAGCGACTCGGTGACGGCTTCGAGGGAACCCTGAACATCAGCCTTGAGGATGATGTTCAACGATGCCTTTTCGCCGGCCTGGATCTGTGCGAACAGATCCTCAAGTTTGGTGCCCGTCTTGACTCGGCTGTCTTCACGGAGATGACGTGCCTTCAAACGGAGCGCACGGGCCTGGCCAACGGTCTGAGCGATCTTGGTGTTCGGCGCCGAGCGGAACTCGTCACCAGCCTCGGGTACATCGGACAGGCCGAGGACCTGTACCGGTGTCGACGGACCGGCCGACTTTATCATCTCGCCCTTGTCGTTGATCATGGCCCGAACCTTGCCCCAGGCGCCACCAGCGACGATTGGATCGCCGATCTTGAGCGTGCCCTTGTCGATAAGAATTGTGGCAACCGGGCCACGTCCCTTGTCGAGCTGTGCCTCGATGACGATGCCCTTGGCTCGGCCGTTCGGATTGGCCTGAAGGTCTTCGATTTCGGCAACAACCTGGAGTTGCGCGATCAACTCGTCGACACCGACACCCTCGAGGGCCGACATCTCGACGACGATTGTGTCGCCGCCCCACGACTCTGGAACGAGTTCATATTCGGCGAGTTGCGTAAGCACGCGCTGCGGATCGGCGTTGTCCTTGTCGATCTTGTTGACAGCGACCACGATCGGCACGTCCGCGGCACGGGCGTGGTTGATGGCCTCGATCGTCTGCGGCATCAGGCCGTCATCAGCAGCGACCACGAGCACGACGATGTCGGTGGCATCGGCTCCGCGAGCACGCATCTGCGTGAACGCGGCGTGGCCCGGGGTGTCGAGGAACGTGACCGAACCATGCTCGTTGTGCACCTGGTACGCACCAATGTGCTGCGTGATGCCACCTGCTTCACCATCGACGACGTTGGCATCGCGGATGCGGTCGAGCAACGTGGTCTTGCCATGGTCAACGTGACCCATGACAGTGATGACCGGCGGGCGAGGCTCCATGTCCTCTTCATCGTCTGAATCGTCGAACAACGACTGCAGCTCGAGCTCTTCCTGCTGTCCAGGCTCGACCATGAGGATCTCGGCGCCAACCTCGAGAGCGAAGAGCTCCATCTGCTCATCGCCGAGCGTCATGGTCGCGGTGACCATTTCACCGTTCGTGAGCAGGAACCGGAGCACGTCCGCAGACGTACGGTTCAGCTTGGGACCGAACTCCTGCGCCGAGACGCCGCGCTCGATGACCACGATACCGTCGGGGACGGGTACGTCTGACGACGTGTACTGCATTGCCTGGGGCTGCAGATCGTCTTGATCGCGACGACGCCGACGACGGCCGGTGCGACGTGGGGGCCTGCGCTGACCACTGGGCCGGTTGCCCGGTCCACGACCGGGACCGCCACCAGGACCGCCGGGGCCGCCGCCGCCGGGGCGCGGAGCTCCGGGAGCACCACCGGGACGCGGGGCGTAACCGCCTGGACGACCACCAGGACGCGTGTTGGAACCAGGCTGAGGAAGAGACGAGCCAGGAGGCGGCGGAATGATCTTGCCGCTGTGCGACAGGGGACGGCCGGGAGGCGGCGGCACTAGCTTGCCGCTGAGCGACAAAGGCTTGGGTGCCGTCGATGCGGATGTATCGGCGGTGCCAGCTGCTGGTGTGTCTTGCTCTGGAGGGCGGCCACGTGCATCGGGCCGTGCGCTCGAAATAACGCGGGACGTTGGCTCCGGTGCGGGCCGAGGTGCCGGTGCCGGTGCAGGCCGAGGTGCTGGCGCAGCAACTGGCAGGCGACCTTCCGCCGCGGCGACAACTGCGTCGGCAGCGCTCATCGGAGCGGGGGCCGGAGCCGGTTCAGGTGCCAGTTCGACAGCGACTGGAGCTGCCGGCTCAGGTGCCATTTCGGTAACGGGAGATGTCGGCGCGGGCTCGTCTGCAACCGGAGTTGCCTCAACCGGGACATCAGGAGCCGACTCAATAGGTAGGTCGGAAGCTGGCTCGTCGACCGCTGGCTGAACGACCTCGTCGACGGGCTTGTCCTCGATGGATTCAGTCTGTGTTGCTGCCGTCTTCTGGGCCGGCACCTTCTTGGCTGCAGCCTTCTTCTTGGCCGCCGTCTTTTTGACGGGCTTCACCTCACCGGGTTGCTCGTCACGCGTCAACCCATCACGCTGTGCGCGACGGATCACCATGTCGGCGTAGGCCTCTGCGAGCGACGACGAAGGCCCTTTCGCGGCAACACCGAGTACTCCACAGAGGCCAATGACCTCCGCATTTGTCATCCCGAGATCTTTGGCAAGCTCGTGGATTCGTATCTTCTTTGCTGCCACGCTTCGATTCAACCTTTCCCAGTCGTCATTCCCTCGCTGATGTGTCAATGAATGCACATCGCGCGGTGTTCATTTCACCCGTCAGACCGTCGGATTTCCGACGGCTGGTGTCATGGACGGCTGGATTGTTTTTTGATGTTTGTGATGTCGCCACCACTGACGTCGCTGCGCCAGGCACGAGCGAACGCCCGCTGAGTGATTGCGGTGTCGAGACACTCCCCCGCAACACCATCGTTTCGTTGATCTCGACAAATCCATGCCCCTCGCCCGCTGCTCGAACCATCGACGGTGATACCACTGGGCGACCGTGTGATCCGAACAAGTTCGGATTGTGGTCGCTTGGAGCGGCAGCCGATGCAGCTACGGACGGGGCCAGGAATCTCAGTCGTCTTCCTCACTCGTCGCTTCGTCATCTGCTGCCTCGGTTGCTTCAGCCGGAGCTGCTGCGTCGTCGGCCAGCGCTTCTGCGACTTCAGCAGATGCATCAACTTCAGACTCGGACGTGTCGTCGCTTCCGCCGGGCGATGTGTAGCCGGCACCTTCGGCAGCGTCAACGCTACGGAACCACAGCTCGGCCTTGGTGGCGTCGTAGTAACGCGAGCCGGGGACGTGATACATCTCTGACTGCTCGTTGCCCTTGATCTCGAAGCCCGGGGGCACCTGATCGGGGTCAGCCATCGGCCTCACCGAGCCGGCCCAGGGGCCAGCCTTGAGCTCTTCGAGCACTTCGGGGATCTCGGCGTCAGCAGCAGCAGCAGCTTCAGCTTCGACCTGCGCCTCTTCGGCCTTCTTTTTCCACTCGGACTCGGAGATAACGGAACCGTCGGCTGCATGCCACTCGTTCTCACCGGTCTCTGGGTTCGGGCGCCACTCGCCGACGGCGTACTCCACGTCGGAGTCACGACCATGACCGGCCGGGATTCCTTCGGCGAGTTGCGTCTCAGAACGAATGTCAACTCTCACGCCGGTGAGGCGAGCAGACAGACGGGCATTCTGGCCTTCGCGACCGATTGCAAGGCTGAGCTGATGGTCGGGCACGATCACATCGGCCGCCGTGCCATCTTCCGAGATGATCACCTGCGTGACCTTGGCCGGCGAGAGCGCCTTGGCAACAAAGTCGGCGAGGTCTTCACTGAACGGCACGATGTCGATCTTTTCGCCGCGCATTTCGTTGACGACCATACGAACACGGCCGCCACGCGCCCCGACGCAGGCACCAACAGGATCGACGTTGTGGTCGTTCGACCAGACGGCAATCTTGGTGCGGTGTCCGGGTTCACGGGCGCAGGCTTTGATCTCGACGATGCCGTCAGCGATCTCAGGAACTTCGAGTTCGAAGAGCCGCTTGATGAGGCCGGGGTGGGTACGAGAGACAACGATCTGCGGGCCTTTGGGCGTCCGCCGAACTTCGACGATGTATGCCTTCTGGCGATCGCCCTGGGCGGGGCGTTCGAACGGCACCTGCTCGGCCTGCGGCAGCAGCGCTTCGGCGCGGCCCAGGTCGAGCAGGGTGTATCGGGCGTCGGTTCGCTGGATGATGCCGGTAACGATGTCACCCTCGCGGTTCGCGTACTCCTCGAACTTGCGGTCCGATTCGACTTCGCGAATGCGTTGGCCCATCACCTGACGGAAGGTCATGGCGGCGATGCGGCCCATCTCTTCCTTGCGCGGCGTGTCGTCGCGCTCGTTGACCCAGTTGCCGTCTTCGTCGACGTCATACGCAGTGAAGGAGAACTCCAGCGTTTCGGGGTTCACTTCGACAACGACTTCGTCGGCGGCATTGTCGCGACGCTTATAGGCCGAGACCAGTGCGTCGACGAGGACGTGCAGGAGCGCCTCTTCGGACAGGCCCTTCTCCTGGGCCAACATGCCAATTGCTTCACTCATGTCCATATTGGTCATGACGTCTGCGTCTCCTTCTGAGTAGCGGTCGTGATCATGTTCGCAGCCTGGTTTTTGGCCGGCTGCTTCCTGCCGTCTTGCGTCGTGCCGGCGTTCTTTGGGTGTTGCTTCGGGGCGCCCGGCTTCGGACCCGGCCCCCACGCAAACACCGTGCGCGCTTTGTCGACCTCGTCGGTCGTGAACGTGCACTCTGTGCCGTCGTCGAGCAGCATCGTGACGTTCGTATCGTCGACTGCAGTCAACTGCCCCTCGATGCGGCGAGGGTCGGCATTGGGGTCACGGAATCGCACCGTGACGTCTTTGCCGACCTCGCGCTGAAAGTGGCGGGGCGTGCGAAGGTGCCGCTCGAGGCCCGGGCTGGTTACTTCAAGCGTGAACCGCGTGTTGATCGGGTCTTCGTGATCGATTTCACGAGAGATCAAACGCGTGGCCAGCGACAAATTATCGAGCGTGATGCCCCCGTCGGAACCGGGTTGCGTGTCGAGCGTGACGCGCACGGTGACGCCCCGGCGTTCGATGTCGTACACCTCGAGGTCGAGATCGGAGGCGATCGGTTCGACGATTTCACGGACGCGTGCGATCTCACTGTTCTCGGTCATGTCGATCTGCCTCCTTTCTGTACCCCGTTCAAAGAACAAGGCGTGAGGCAGAGCCCCACGCCTTGGTCACGAACCAAATTGCGAAATCCGATGATAGCAGAAGACCGCACTGTTCGGGCCGGGCCCGAAGGTAGTTGCTACTCGGCGATCCCCATTGCCGCATCAGCGGGGTCGTTGCCAGACCGGCGGGGTGCGAGCCGCCCACGGTAAACATGTCGCACACGGGAAACACGTCGCACAGCACTGCGCAATCGTTGACTGGAACCTCACGAAGCACTCTGGCACCAGAAGGCTGACTGTGTCGACCCAAGCCGGTAGCTTCGTCACGTGCTCCGGATGTCCAATCTCTTTCTTCGAACCTTGCGTGATGACCCGTCTGACGCCGAGGTTCCCAGCCATCGCCTCCTGGTCCGTGCGAGCTACATCCGCCGCGCTGCGCCAGGGGGATTCAGCTGGCTCCCCCTGGGCTGGGAGGTGTTTCGCAACGTTGAGCGCATCGTCCGCGAGGAGATGAACGCCGCGGGGTTCCAGGAAGTCCACTTCCCTGCACTGCTCCCGAAGGAGCCTTACGAGGCCACTCACCGCTACCACGAGTACGGCGACAATCTGTTTCGCCTCACGGATCGGCACGGCGCCGAGTTCTTGCTGGCGCCGACGCACGAGGAGATGTTCACCCTGACGGTGAAAGACCTCTACAGCTCGTACCGCGATCTGCCGCTGGTGATCTATCAGATCCAGACAAAGTTTCGCGACGAAGCACGCCCGCGAGCAGGTCTGTTACGGACTCGCGAATTCTCGATGAAGGACTCGTACAGCTTCGACCTCGACCAGGCCGGCCTCGACGTCGCTTATCAAGCCCATCGCAACGCATACATCAAGCTGTTCGAGCGGATGCAGCTCCCATTCGTCATCGTCGCCGCGACCTCTGGCGCCATGGGCGGTTCGGCATCGGAAGAGTTCCTCGCTCCCCTGCCGGTTGGTGAAGACACGTTCGTCCGCTGCACCAGCTGCGACTTCGCAGCAAACGTCGAGGCCGTCCATACGCCAGTGCCCGATGCAATCCCGTTCGATGGGTTGCCGGCGTCGATGGTGCACAACACGCCGAAGACGCCGACGATTGCCAAGCTCGTCGACTACGTGAATGGTGTCGGCGAGAACGGCGATGCGTCGCTGCGCCACCCGGACCGTGACTGGACCGCTGCGGACACATTGAAGAACGTCGTCGTCACGTTGAGGCACCCCGACGGCACAACTGAGCCGCTGGCTGTGGGCCTCGAAGGCCACCGCGAGGTCGACATGAAGCGCCTCGAAGCTCAGGTCGCTCCGGCCGAAGTCGCGCCGTTCGACGAAGACGACTTCAAGAAGTACCCCGCACTGAAGAAAGGCTATATCGGTCCGGGCGCGCTCGGCGCCAACAAAGAATCGGGCATCCGCTACCTCCTCGATCCCCGCATCGTCGATGGCACCCAATGGATCACCGGTGCCGACCAGTACAACCAACACGTTCTGCACCTCACTGCAGGTCGTGACTTCACAGGTGACGGGGTGGTCGAAGCTGCCGAGATCCTCGACGGTGACGTGTGCCCGTCATGTGGCTCGAACGTCGAAATCGCACGCGGCATCGAGATCGGCCACATCTTCCAGCTCGGCACCAAGTACGCCACCGCACTCGAACTGACCGTGCGCGACGAGAACGATAAGCCGGTCACCCCCACGATGGGTTCGTACGGAGTCGGTGTGTCGCGCTGTCTCGCAGCTGTCGCTGAAGCAACCCTCGACGACAACGGCTTGTGCTGGCCACGCGAGATCTCTCCCGCCGACTTCCACATCGTCAGCGCCGGCAAGGAAGGCACGCCGCACGGACCTTATGCCGAAGAGTTGGCCTCCTCACTCGAGGCTGCTGGACTGCGGGTCCTCCTCGACGATCGGCCGAAGACCTCACCCGGCGTCAAGTTCAAGGACGCCGAGTTGATCGGCGTCCCGACGATCGTCGTTGTCGGCCGCGGGCTGAACAACGAGGACGACCCGACCATCGAGGTCAAAGATCGCAAAACCGGCGAGCGCGAGGACATCTCGACCTCGGTAATCGTGGATCACCTCATCGCCCTCGCCAGATAATTACGTCTGGGGTCAGGCCCCTTTCGCAACTACCTGCCGTGGCGCACCAAGCCCTGGTCAATCACGACCCGCTCGGCGCCGCCTCCGGCCGGTCGTGCGCTCGTGGTGAACATCGCCTCGCCGTTCTCGGTCGACCACATGCGCACCGTGAGCGCGTCGCCGGGGATAACCGGCGAAGCAAAGCGACCCTCGATGTGATGGAACAGAGCCGGGTCGTTGCCACACAATGAATGCAGCAGCGCTCGGGCGGTGAAGCCGTATGAGCAGAGGCCGTGCAGAATGGGCGTCTCGAAGCCACCAAGGGCGGCAAAAGCCGGGTCGGTGTGCAGCGGGTTACGGTCACCCGACAAGCGGTACACGAACGCTTGGTCACGATTCGTCACGTAGGTGACCTCATGGTCGGCAGGTCGCTCAGGCGGCACGTTCTTCGGGCCGGACGGGCCACGGTCGCCACCCCAGCCTCCTTCGCCGCGCATGAACGATGAGCCCACGGTCGTGTACAGCGGATCGCCGTCCATCACGGCGACCGTCTCTGACACCACGACCGCGGCACTGCCCTTATCGAAGATGCCGGTGATTTTGCTGGTCAAGGTGACCGTGCCCTCGACGGGAATCGGACGATGCAGCGTGACGGCCTGCTGGCCGTGAACGAGCATCGCCGGGTTGAACGACCCGATCTTGCCCATCGCCGAGCCTCGACCCCACCCGACGACAACCGGGAACGTCGGGTACACGAGTTGCTCGATGTTGTTGCTGTTCTCGGTCGTGAACGGCAGGTCGTCATGGCCGGCACCAATGCCGACCGCGTAGAGCAACGCGTCCTTCGAGTTCCAACTGGCCTGAACCGAATCGCTCGTGGATCCGACGGCATCGGGGTTGATTGGCATGTTGTTACTCCCTGGCTTGTTGACGTTTTCTTCGGGGTTCCTTGAGTTTCTCAGCGCTCAGCCTGTGACGGTCTTGCCGTCCATGCCCGTTCTCCCGCGGGCGTTGGCGAGCAACGACTCGACAATCGGCCCGAGCGACTCGGGGTCGTCAGTGGGGTCGACCGCCGGGCCACGCACCCAACCTTCGGCAACGGCGAGGAACTGCCCGGACGCCTCGAAGACACGACCGGTGACGTCAGCCGCCTCGTCAGAAACGAGCCAGGTGACGATCGGGGCGATCCATTTCGGCGATCGAGCCTCGCGCTCCTCGTCAGTCTCCGGCGCCGGGCCGAGGTCTTCGGTCATGCGGGTGAGCGCCACCGGAGCGACGGCGTTCACTGTCACTCCGTAGCGACCGAGCTCCATCGACGTGATCTGTGTAAACGCCGCGATGCCGGCCTTTGCGGCGCCATAGTTCGACTGACCGACGTTGCCGTAGATACCCGAAACCGACGACGTGTTGACGATACGACCAGCAACCGCGTGGCCCGCCTTCGACTGCTCACGCCAGTAGGCCGCCGCATGACGAGCCGGAGCAAACGTGCCCTTCAGATGCACGTTGATGACTGCGTCCCACTCCTGCTCCGTCATGTTGGCGAGCATCCGATCGCGAAGAATTCCGGCGTTGTTGACGACCGCGTCGAGGCCGCCGAAGGTCTCGATCGCCATGTCGACCATCCGCTTGGCACCGTCCCAATCGGCCACGTTGTCGCCGTTCGCAATTGCCTCGCCACCGCCGGCGACGATCTCGTCGACGACTTGTTGGGCAGGTGAGACGTCGATTCCCGTTCCATCACGCTCACCACCGAGATCGTTCACGACAACTTTCGCTCCATGGCGAGCCAGGCTCAGCGCATGCTCACGGCCGATGCCTCGGCCTGCGCCAGTGACGATTGCGATTTTGCCTTCACAGAGTCGTGCCATGCCGACGACTGTATGGATCTGCCGGGTGATTGATCGGGTCGAAGGCCACAGCCCGCACAGAGTTGCGAAAGGGGCCTGACCCCATAGGTAGTTATTGGAGGGTGACGCCGGGGCGCTTGAACAGCTTTCGGTGCCATCGACTCGGGGTGAGAACGACAGCGCGCGGCTCGTCTTCAAACATCCAGCGGGCGAAGTTGCGCTTGCCCCACATACCGCTCGCGGCAACGACTCTGATCGCACCGCGGGCACCCCACGGTTTGGCGAGTACTTTGCCGAGCGCCAGCGACATTTTGTGGTCGGCGAACAGATGATGCTCGACTTCCCGCTCGTAGATACCTGCTGCCACGCTCGGATGGAGTGCGCCGGCAGCGTCGATCGCCTCGGCTGCCAGGCGGCCCGTCAATAATGCCTGACCGATGCCTTCGCCCGTCATGACATCGGTGGCCATCGCAGCATCGCCGGTGAACAGGACGCGCCCGCGAGTGAGAACTGCTTCGTCGATACGCGCCGGGATCGGCCACGCCGTGTGCCGATCCTCCAGCTCGAAGTCAGGGCCCAGCGCCTCAACGATGTGCGGGCGCTCAAGCAAGTCGGCCCACAGCTGCTTCATGTGCTTGGTCTTGCGTTCACCGCCGCGCAGCACCCCGAAGCCGATGTTGAACCGACCGTTCGGAAGTGGGAACGACCAGGCGTACCCAGGGAGAAGGTCTGCATCGAACCATACGTGTAGCTGCTTCGTTGCTGTGCCAGTCGCGCCGCGGCCGTACTGCCGAAAGCCATGCCACTCCCCCAGATATCCCTGCTCGTTGATTCCGATCGCCTTGCGCACCGGGCTCCACATGCCGTCAGCAGCAATCACGTAGCGAGTGGTGATGTCGAGATGGTCGGCGACGACCTCGATGCGGTCATCGTGCTCGACCATCGATTCGAATCCGTGCCCGTCGCGCACGTTGACGCCGACGGCTCGCGCGAGATCGAGAAGTGCGTTGTCGAGTTGGAGTCGCGGCGCAACGGCGGCGTACGTGCCGGGTCCATCGAGCGGAACATCGACCGAACGACCTGACGGCGAACGCAGCGATGCTCCGTCAACCTCAAACCAATCGTCGACAGTGTCTGGGTCGAAGGCGAGCAGTTCGAGCTCACGCAATGCCAGAGTGGTCAGGCCGTCCCCGCAGCACTTGTCGCGCGGGAAGACCGCTCGATCGATCAACACGACGTCGCGCCCAGACCGGGCGAGGGCGATTGCTGCGGCCGATCCGGCGGGGCCGCCACCCACCACTAGCACGTCGGTCGACACGGTCTCGTTCACGTTGTGCAGGCTAGAAGCGCTCAGCGGCAAGTGCATGACCACGCTTGTCGATGTGTCACCAGTTCCGTCTCCTGAAAAAAACGAGAAGAAGAAGTGAGGACAAGAAGGAGAAACAAAACCACCGGTTCAGTCAGGCAGTGCGGCGTGGACCCTGACGCCAGCGACCGTCAGGTCGATACCGTCCTTGTCGATGTCGCCCACTTTGCCGGCGCTCTCCGACACTTCTTCAATGTCGTCTCTGATCTCTTTGCCCTCGTACAGCTCGCTGAGGGTGACCATGGCCGCGGCCAGCGCTGCACCAAGCAATCCACCCTTGCGACGACCGGCTTCGATCGAGGAGAGTTTCCGTGACGCCCGGTACTCCTCCCGGTCGCGGACGATCCGCTCCTGCAGTTTCTCGTCCGGCACGGCGAGCTCCTGGGGGTCAACTCGGTCCGGGGCCGCGGTTGCAGCGCTGCCGAGATCGTCGCTCATGCCCGAAGAATACTGAAAAACACTGACGCCGAGTAGGTGGTCGCGATTGTTGGACGTTCACTCGTCGGCGCTTTGTGTCGCGGCCACTTTCTGCTCGAATCGGTTCCGGGTCTTGCGAAGACGCTCGGAACCAAAGTCCAGTTCGCCGCGTTCAACGTCACTACTGAACAGGAGTCACCGTCGTCGGCACCGTCACATTTCCAGCGGCGCTCCGCGACAGCGCAGACAACTCTTCGGCAATGAGCCGCACGACCAACTCATCGAGTGCGAGCTCTTCGTAGTCGGTGGAGGCAATATCGGTCGACCCTCCGGTCGCTGCGCCGCCTGCTCCATTGCTCAAGAAAACGAACGGGGCCCCTGTTGCCTGCGCCAATTGGCGGAACACTGCTTCTGCCTGGTCATCGCTCTCTGACGATGCGACCGGGAAGATTTTGATCCCGCGTTCTATCGCAGTGACGACCGACTCGGTGTAGGGCGTCGCCACCTGCCGGCCGACCTGGGGCGGCGCATCTGCGACGATGAATATCAGCTGGATCGCCTCGGCCGGATCACGCCAGGCCGGCTTGGCAAGCGCATCGGCGAGCCCCTCGTCGAGTGCCTCCGGATAGTCGCCGCCACCATCTGCCACCACATCGGCCAATGCGGCACGGAACTGTTCGACGTCGGACGTGAAGTCGTAGTTGGCGGTGACGAAGGCATCGCCCACGTCTCGGTACAGCGTCATTGCGAACCGCACGTCAGGCACCGGGTCGAGTGACGCGACGCGATCTGCAACGGTGTCGATGGTCTGCTTCAACCGATCGATCTCGTCGCCCATCGAGCCGGTGGCATCGAGCAGAAACAAGATGTCGAGCGGTACCGGCGTGGCGATCGTGGCGGACGGAGCGACGATCGTGATGTCTTCGCCTGCTGCGGCCGACACTCGCTCCATGTCGGACATGCCCATGCCGAGACCGAAGTCCACAATGCCGTCGATTGCCCCGCCGTAGAAGCCCGGGTGGAATCGGACAGTGCCGTCGGCCGTGGTGCGGAGCTTGATCGGAATCCCGTCGGGCGTGAGGGTGCTCGATGATGCTTCAACCACTGCGCCCGGAACCGGGTTGCCTGCCTCGTCGACAACGCTGACAATCGTGCGCCCAGCGGCATCGAGGTCGCGGGTGACGATGCCGAGGCCCTGAATGCGGTCGAGGTAGTCGAGGAAACCCTGGTAGTCAGCATTGTCGTCGACGCTTCCGGCGCGGAGGGGCATCGTCTCGACAGGGCCATCAATCGGCCGGTCTTCAATGGGCAGCGACTCGGTGACAACGTCTTCAAAGACGCCGGACTCGGCAGCAAGCTTCAGTTCGCCTTCGCCACCCGACCACGCCGGTTCACCGCCAATCCATCCACCGCTGGCGGGTGTCGTCGTCGAGGGAACTGCTTCAGCGAACGTGACCGACGTCGAAGCCGGTGTGCCCACGCCGAGATCAACTTCGGAGTCGTCGCTGCCGCAGGCGGCCACCACCAACGTGAGCCCGGCGATCGTGGCCACGAGACGTTGGAGTTGTGTGCGCTGATGCATGTCCTTTGGACGTCGCCAACCCCGGGTTGGTTCCCGTCAGTCGATAAGTCCTCGGAGTTGCTCGATCATGGCAGTCGAATCAGCGCCGACCGGGTTGACCGAGAGGTGCGTGACCCCGGCCTCTTTGTACGCAGCGATGCGCTCCTTCACGTAGCTGGCCGGGCCAACGAGGTTCGTGTTCGCGAGCATCTCGGCCGGTACGAGCGAGGCGGCCTTGTCCTTGCTGCCATCGAGGTAGTTGTCCTGAATTGCGATGGCTTCATCCACGTAGCCGTACTTCTGCATGATCGTGTTGTAAAAGTTCTGATCGCGGGCCCCCATGCCACCCACGTAGAGCGCCACGCTCGGACGGGCCATGTCGAGGACTGCATTAGCCTTGTCGCCAACGAGGTCTTCGCCAATCGCAACCATGCCGCCAGCGGAGATCTGAACTGGCCCAAGCGACGCATCACGCTTGGCGGTGCCCTTCTTGAGTTCGTCACCCCAGACGTTGTGGAACTTCTCCGGGTCGAAGAAGATCGGCAGCCAACCATCAGCGTGTTCGGCGGTTGCCGTGACGGAAAGGCCCATCAGGCTGGCCCAAAAAATCGGGACATGCTCGCGCACCGGATGGTTGATCAGCTTCAGCGGTTTGCCGAGGCCCGTTCCTTGCCCATCGGGCAGCGGGATCTGGACGGTGGGGCCGTCGTAGACGACCTTCTCGCGCTTGGTGACCATGCGGCAGACGTTGATGTAGTCACGGATGCGCGGCATCGGCTTCTCGTATGGAACGCCGTGGAAGCCCTCGATGACCTGCGGGCCAGAGGCGCCGAGGCCGAGGATGAACCGGCCACTCGACACGAAGTCGAGGCCTGCCGCGGTCTGGCCCATGCACGTTGCCGTACGCGAAAACACATTCAGGATGCCAGCACCGATTTCGATCGTGTCGGTCTTGGCGGCGAGATAGCCCATTTGCGACACCGCGTCGAAGCTGTACGCCTCGGGCACCCAGACGACGTCAAGGCCAGCCTTTTCGAGTTCCTGAACCTTTGCAACGTCGGCGTGGAAGTCACCGGAGTAGCTGATCTGCATGGAGAGCTTCATGGCTCTGATGATACGTGAACAGCCGCGCACTCGAACAATCGATCCGGAGCGAGCAGTGAGTCAGCCGTTGAGGTTGCCGCTGCGGAAACCTTCGAGGTCCAGCGTCACGTACTTGTAGCCAGCACCCTTGACCGCGTCGACGATTTCGACACGCCGCTCGACGGCTCCAAGTAGTTCCGAGGAGTCGACCTCGATGCGCGCCATGTTGTCGTAGTGACGCACACGCACCTGGGCGAAACCGAGCCGATGAAGCGCTGCTTCGGCGCGGTCGACTCGCGAGAGGATCCCGACCGACACCTCAGTGCCGTACGGAATTCGAGAGGCGAGGCACGCCGCTGCAGGCTTGTCGTGCGTGCGTAACCCAAGATAGGCCGATGCTGCACGGACATCGGCCTTAGTGAAACCGGCCTCGACAAGAGGGAATACTGCCCCCGCTTGTTCGGCCGCCTGCTGACCCGGGCGATGATCGCCAAGGTCATCGACGTTCACACCGAGCACGATGGTTGCCCCCTCGGCCTGTGCGATGGGCCCGACAACGTCCATCAACTCGGCCTTACAGTGGTAGCAGCGGTCGGTATCGTTGAGCCGATAGGCCGCTCGCTCCATCTCGTTGGTAGTAACCGGCGTCCAGCGCAGGTCCCACTCTTGGGCAAGTGCCCGACAGTCTCGTTCTTCGTCACCGGCCAATGATGGCGACACTGCAGTGACGCAGTGGGCGCGTTCGGCGCCGAGGACGCGCCGGGCGCAAGCAGCCAGAAACGCAGAGTCGGCGCCTCCGCTGAATGCGATGACCGTGTTGCCGAGCCGGCGCAGGCCAGCGTCGAGTGCCTCGATCTTCGCTACAAGTGCGGGGTCGAGCGTGGCCACCATGAGAGGCAGTATGCCCGAGCTCGGTTGATTAGCCCTTACGGGCTTCGTCTTCGGCCTTCAGTTCGTTGCTCACCTTTTTGGCGTGACGGGCACGAATCGTGGGGTCGAGCTCGACCTTGCGGATGCGGATGTTGTCCGGCGTCACTTCGACGCATTCGTCGACGCTGATGAACTCCAGTGCACCTTCGAGCGACAGTAGCTTCGGCGGCGTGACCTTGACGGTTTCGTCGGACGACGACGCACGCACGTTGGTCTGCTTCTTCTCACGGCAGATGTTGACGTCCATGTCGCCGGCGCGGGAGTTCTCGCCGATGATCATGCCTTCGTAGACGTCGTCGCCAGCCTTGACCATCATGGCCGAGCGGTCCTGCAGGTTGATCATCGCGTAGTTGGTGACGGGGCCCATACGGTCGCTGACCAGCACACCTTGTGCGCGAGCACGGATCTCGCCTGCCCAGAGTTCGTAGCCTTCGAAGATGTGGCTGATGATGCCAGTACCGCGGGTCTCGGTCATGAACTGTGTGCGGAAACCGATGAGGCCACGGGCCGGCACGAGGTAGTCGAGGCGTACCCAGCCGGTGCCACCCATGTTCTGCATCCGACCCTTGCGGGTGGCCAGCAACTGCGTGACGGCGCCGAGGTACTCGTCGGGGACGTCAATGGTGACACGCTCGACCGGCTCGTGGACCTTGCCGTCGACTTCTTTGGTCAACACAATCGGCTTACCAACGGTCAGCTCGAATCCTTCGCGACGCATCTGCTCGACGAGGATCGCCAACTGCAGTTCGCCACGGGCTTGCACTTCCCAGGCGTCAGGCCGCACTGTCGGGAGTACGCGGATTGAGACGTTGCCGACCAGTTCTTGGTCGAGCCGGGCCTTCACCAATCGAGCGGTGAGCTTCTTGCCCTCGCGGCCAGCGAGCGGTGAGGTGTTGATGCCGATGGTCATCGACAGTGCTGGCTCGTCAACAGTGATCAGCGGCAGCGCGATTGGGTTCTCCAGGTCGGCCAATGTCTCGCCGATGAAGATGTCTTCGATGCCGGCGATCGCTGCGAGGTCGCCCTGGCGAGCCGACTCAACCGGCACGCGAGTGAGGTGTTCGGTGAGGAACAGCTCGGAGATCTTGGCTCGGGCGATCGTGCCGTCAACCTTGCACCAGGCAACCTGCTGGCCCTTCTTGATCTCGCCTTCCATGATGCGGAGCAACGCCATGCGTCCCAGGTACGGCGAGGAATCGAGGTTGGTGACCCATGCCTGCAGTGGTGCACCCTCGGTGTAGGTCGGTGCGGGAATGCTCTCCAGAATGACATCGACGAACGCCGTCAGGTCTTTGCCGGTCACGTCGCCCTTGACAATGGCCTGCGCCTCGTCGAGGTCGAGCGTTGCCCAGCCGTCGCGGCCCGAGCAGTAGACGATCGGAAACTCGACCTGGTCTTCACGTGCATCGAGATCGAAGAAGAGCTCGTAGACCTCGTCGACGACTTCGGCGGTGCGCGCGTCGGCTCGGTCGATCTTGTTGATGGCGAGGATCACCGGCAGGTTGCGAGCAAGCGCCTTACGCAGCACAAAGCGGGTCTGCGGAAGCGGGCCCTCGGCGGAGTCGACGAGAAGCACGATGCCGTCGACCATGGTGAGCGCACGCTCGACCTCGCCACCGAAGTCGGCGTGGCCGGGCGTGTCGACGATGTTGAGGGTGATCTTCTCACCGCTCGCTTTGTCATCCCAGACGAGGGATGTGTTCTTGGCGAGGATCGTGATGCCCTTTTCCCGTTCGAGGTCGCCGGAGTCCATGACTCGCTCAACGATTTCTTCGTGGGCGCTAAAAGCACCCGACTGCTGGAGCATCGCGTCGACGAGCGTCGTCTTGCCATGATCGACGTGCGCGACGATCGCGAGGTTGCGGATGTCAGTTCGCAAAGACCGTCCGTTTGCGAGCGTCTGGGTTGTTTCGGTAGAAGACACGATTGACCACGCTATCCACGTTTCACAACCGAACGATCGATGCGCCCCGCGTCACAGCCGAGGCCTGCGAGGCCAAACCGGTTGCGAACCATCTCAACGGCAGGAGCCGGTTGCCCACGCGCCTTTCGCGCCCGACCCAATACGGCTCGCGCAGGTCTTTCTTCAGGATTTTGCCCGTCGGGTTACGTAGGAGTTCGGTCACCCAGTCAACGGTCGTCGGGCACTTGAAGCCGGCGAGCTGTGTTTTGGCAAACGCAATGATGGCAGCAGCCGTGGCGTCATCGGCAGTTACTCCCTCAGCTGCAACCACGACAGCCTTGCCGGTTTCGCCCCACTTCTCATGCGGCACGCCGATGACGGCGACGTCTTCATCACCGTCGCCCACGATCCGCGCCTCGACCCCTGGGCCGGCAACACCACACGAACGGAGGCGATGCTTGTTCGGCCCATTCGGGTCGTGGTCTTCCGGGGGAAGGTTGAACACTGCACCCGTCGTTTCGGTCAACCCGTAGGCCTGCCAGAACTTGCACGGCTTGAACTTCTCGACACAGGCCGCCGGCACGACGAAGCCGTGGGTGACCTTCTCGTTCTGAATCAGGCCGGCCGGGTCGAGCTCACGCAGGGCAACCCTCATACATGCCTGCAGTCGCCCAGCCGCCACCACCGATGTGGAACAGCGGCATCGCTGCGAGATTGACCGCATCGCCGGAAAGCTCCCAAATCTCCTTGGCCATCGGGAGCAACTTCGGGCGGAGCCAAGCGCCAATTGACGTCGACCGCCACAGCGTTGAGTAGCGACGAACCGAAAAACACATCGAAGTGTTCGATGCCGTTCTTGTCAAGGAACGCCACACGGTCGTCGGCTCCAGCCCCGACCGACGCGACCGCCTACAACATCAATCTCAGCCTGATTTTTTCATCCTCCAGTGCGCTGCTCACCGAGATCTGACCTCGGTGTGACAAGAACTGTGCGAGACGGTCTACCGCTGGGTGTAACCGAGCTCGAAGGAGCGAACCGCACGTGCGAAGACGTTCGACTCGACATCGGGTTCGGTGATGGCCGTCAGCTTGGTCACGCGCTGGCTCAGCTGACCAAACACCGAGCTGAGTGTCGCTCGAGCAACATGGGTACCAATACACAAGTGCGTTCCGAAGCCGAATGCGACGTGCGGGTTCGGGCTGCGTCGGATGTCGAACGTCAACGGCTCATCGAACACCGCCTCGTCAAAGTTCGCAGCCGGGTACAGCAACACAATGCGGTCCCCTCGCTCGATCTTCTGCCCACCGACCACGGCATCAACAGCTGCACGCCGGAACATATTGTTCAGCGGTGTCACCCAGCGCAAGACCTCTTCGACCGCACCAGACACCAAGCTCGGGTCTGCTGCCATGGCGTCCCACTGCTCGGGGTGATCGACGAAGGTGCGCAGCCCGTGGCTGATCGCGGTTCGAGTCGTCTCCGCACCGCCCGAAATGAAGAGGCCGACTTCGTGGACGATTGCCTCGGGTGACAACGGCTCGCCGTCGATGGTGGCATGCACCCATCGCGAGATCAGGTCGTCGGCGGGGTCGGAGTACTTTTCCATCGCCGCTCTCTGCAGCGCCTCGACAAACTCCATGTTCGCCGCGAAGAATTCACGGAAGACCTTGCCGTCGCGCTCGCGCATGTCGGTTCGCATCAACCGCTCAGACCATGACTTCAGGTCAGGCCAACGTTCTTCGGGATAACCAAGCAATTGCGCTGTCAGCCTGGCCGGGAGCTGACCTGCGATCGCATCGATGACTTCCATGTGGTCACCGGCCGCGAGCGCAGCATCGATGAGTCCACGCGTCACATCGTCGATGCCGGCCTGACGTTCTTCAACCGACTTTTTCGTGAAGTCACCCTGCACCAGCATCCGCTGCTGGCGATGCCGCGGGTCGTCTTGAGCAATCATGTTGATCTCGCTTGGCGACCAGACGGCCCGGTAACCCTGCCCAGAAAGAAAGACCGTCGATCGTCGCTCAACGTCCAGCAGGTCGGCGTGCCGAGTAATTCCCCAGAGTCCATTGCGATAGTCGCGGTAGACGGGCTCGTTGGCCCGCATCCAGGCCCACGCACCGTGTGGGTTCGAGCTGTAAAAGTCGGGGTCGAGAAGATCAAACTGGAGCCGCTCAGGTGCTGGTTCCGTGGCAGTCATTTCACTTGCCCTCGAACTTGGGGGTGCGCTTCTCGACGAAGGCGGCAACAGCCTCGGCGTGGTCAGCAGAGTTGAAGCAGGGCATCTCCAACGCCATCGACACATCAAAGCTCGTGAGCAACGCTTGCTTGACCTGCTGGTTAACAGCAATCTTCGTGCCCTGGACCGCCAGTGGTGCTTGCGACGCGATCCGTTGCGCCCATCGCATCGCCACTGCCCCAACGTCGTCGGCCGAACAGATCTCCGCCGCGACACCGAGCCGGAGTGCCTCAGAAGCGGTGAGTGGGTCACCGAGCATCAGATGCCGCTTCGCCGCCAATGGGCCGAGCAGGAGTGGCCAGATTGCCGCGCCGCCGTCACCGGCAACGAGACCGACTTGGACATGCGGATCGATGATTGCCGCCGTCTCGGCCATCACGATGACGTCACACATGAGCGCGATCGAAGCACCGAGGCCGACCGCCGGGCCGTTCAGCCCGCACACGATCGGGATCTCTACATCGAGCTGGTCCCAGATGATCTGCTTTCCCTCGCGGCGCAGCCGCGTCAGTCGATCCGGCGACCGCAGTTCGGGGAACCAGGCCATATCGCCGCCGGCCGAGAACGCCCGGCCTGATCCGGTCAGCACGATCACCCTCGCCCCGTCGAGTAGTTCGCCGTCAGCCATCTTGAGCATGCGGAACAGCTCACCGAAGTCGTGATGTAACTGAGCGTCGACGGCATTCATCGATGAGTTCGGGTGGTCAATCGTGGCCGTCACCACGTGGCCAGACCGGGCAAGCGAGATCGTCTTCATAATGGGAACGTATGCGAGCGTCGCCGCCGCGTTCCCACCGGGCTCCTGCACCCCTCTTGCCAGTGCCTTACTCTGAGCATGGACGATCCTGTACATGGACAGACAACAGGCAGTCGGATGGCTGCATCGCCGAGCTGGGCTCGGCCTCCATCCTCATGACCTGAAGGCCGAAGGCAAGCGCGATCCTGACGACTCGCTGGATGCCTTCCTCGCTCCGCCAGCTACGCCGCGCGATATCTGGGCTGACGCCGACCTCGATCCGAAGAACAACGGCCGCGCCACCGCTGTTCAAGCCTGGCTTGGCGCCCTCATCGCGAGCGACCGCCCGTTCCACGATCGCCGAACCTGGATGCTGCACGGATGGCTGGTCAGCTCGATGGACAAGGTGCGAAATCCTGAAGCAATGGTCGAGCAGATCCAACTCTTCGAACGGTCCGGTGACGTCGACTTCGCTGACCTGCTTGGTGACCTGACGGTGGACCCCGCCATGCTTGTGTACCTCGACGGCTGGACGTCTACCGCTGAGGCACCCAACGAGAACTACGGCCGAGAGCTACTCGAACTGTTTGGCCTCGGCGAAGGCAACTACACCGAAGCTGACGTGCAGGCTGCAGCGATTGCGCTCACCGGATGGAAATTCAATCGACGAGACCGCAGTGCAAAGTTTGTTCCGCGACGCCACGACGACACATCCCAAACGCTGCTTGGCGCCACCGGTGTCAACGACGTCGGATCGGTCATCGATGCCGTCATCAACGATCCGGCTCACCCGGGATTCGTTGCCGACCGCATCATCTCCGAATATCTCGGGGACCTCACTGGCGACACGCGCGAAGACGTGCGGACAGATTTGATCAGTACATACGAAGCCACTGGTCGACGCCTCACTGCGGTCATTGAACGGGCCCTCCGTCTCGGCCTCGCTGGTGCATCGACAACGACCGTGCTTGACCCGATCCGGTGGCTCGTGATCTGCGCTCGCGCCACCGGCGTCGACTTGAGCGGGCTCCGTCGATCAGCGACCCAGTCGATTCGCGAGATGGGCCAGGTCCCGCTATTCCCACCCAGCGTTGCGGGTTGGCCACGGGGAACCGAATGGCTGACATCGAGTTCGCTTATTGCCCGGACCAACGTTGCAGCGGTGCTCGCCGCAGCTACTGACCCATCCGAGCCACTCCACATCGCTGCCGCCGACAACGACGTCGACCAGCTTGCTGAACACCTGGGCCTACGTGAGCCGTTCGGCGTTGGCACCCGAAGGGCCATCGGCTCGGCTGTAGATCCTGTCGGACGCCTCACCATCGCGCTCGTCTGCCCAGAAAGCCTGACCGCGTGATCGTCATTTCACGCCGCAGATTCCTTGCGCTGTCGGGCGGCCTTCTCGCCACTGGGTGCACCGCCACACGGTCGGACGGCGCTGCCGCCTCATCGCCGTTGGCCACGTCGATGACCTCAACGACCGGCCCGACGACCACGGTGCCAACCACCACACCTGGCGTCGTCACCACCGTGTCGACCCCTCCCGAACTCGCATCAGCGGCGATGATCGACCAACCTGTCTTAGTGCTCGTCGAGTTGCGCGGCGGCAACGACGCTGTCAATACCCTGCCGCCGTTGACGGGCGCGTACCGCGACCTCCGCCCGACGTTGTCGCTCGCCGAGAGCGACATCGTGACGAGTGCAGCGCTTCCGGGCCACGGCCTGCATCCGTCGCTGAGTCCGCTGCTTACCTTTATCGAAAACGGACGGATGGCAACACTTGCGGGCATCGGTTTTGACGATCCGAACCGATCGCACTTCGTGTCGATGGACCGGTGGGCGCGTGCTGACCGACTCGAGGACAGCATTGGCTGGCTCGGTCGGTGGCTCGACACGCTGCCGGACGAACTCACCTCGCTCGGCGCCACGTCACTCGGTGCTGTCGGAGAAGTGACGATCGGGGCCTCGGAGGCTGCGACGGTCATCGATGACGTCACTGCGTTTGCATTCCCGTCAACGCTGAGCAACGCCACCGTTCGAGCGCTCGGCGAGCAGCTCAGCGACGATCCGATTGTTGCTGCCGCGCAGCGCGCCTTCGTCGATTCGGTCGGCGCCATCGAAGAGTTCGATGCGATCGCCGACGCTGTCCGAGCACGCACTCCGAAACGTAACGGCTCTGCCCTCGGGGTCCAGTCGGGTGCGTACACCACGGGGCTGGCTATTGCGGCCGAGATGATTCTCGGCGACGTCGGTACGCGTGTCGTCACCATCTCGGTCAACGGGTTCGACACACACAGCGAACAGTTGGAGCATCATGCTGCGCTCCTCGCCGACCTCGCCAACGGGCTCGCTCAGTTCTGGGCGACGCTCGACAACGCCGGTGCCAGCGATCGCGTTCTGCTTGCCACGACCAGCGAGTTCGGACGACGCGTCGCTCAGAACGCCAGCGAAGGTTGCGACCACGGCGCCGCCGGCGTGTCGTTCCTGATGGGCAATTCGGTCAACGGCGCGCTGTTCGGAGCACTCGACACCAGCGGCCTCCTCGACGGCGATCTTCGCCCGCAGCTCGACCCCCGGGTGATGTTCACCGCCTGCCTCGACTGGCTCGGCGGTGACGTCGAACAGATCCTCGGCAAGCGCTACGAAGAGATCGCATTGCTCAAGTAAAGGAGCAGAGTGTCACCGACGACAGTCGGTGGGCGTGGCCCTGAGAGCGCAGCGAATTCGGGCGCAGCCCGAAGACTTCTGAGCTGCGACGCCAGTCGCAGAGCCGACGAAGTCGGCCGTGCAGCGCAGCTGCACACTCAGAACATTGACGTGTCGGTGTCCTGGCCGAGCAGGAGCTGACCGATCTTCTCGTTCAGCTTGGGCGCGGTCTGGATGTGCTGGGTGACGACGTGTGCGTCGCGTAGACACCGTCCGAGCAGGCTGGTGTCGTAGACGGCGGTGCCGCCGGCCAACGTGAATGCGGCGTCGGTGACTTCAGCGCCGACGGTGGCCGCATTTACTGCGGCGAGCCGGATGCCGGTGCGCTGTTCGATTGTCGCCACGTCGCCCGAAAGGACCGCATCCCATGCGGTGCCGACTTCGTCATGCAGGAACGCTCTGGCTGATCGCAGCTTGGCTTCGGCTCGGGCGACTTCGATCTGAGTGAAACCACTTTGGGCAAGCGTCCGCGAGGAGTACTGCGGCTTTTTGCCCTGTGCTGTGTCGATCACTTCATCGAGCGCTCGTCGGGCAATGCCCAGACCGACGGCGCTGACTGCCGCCGCGAGGAGGGCGAAATTCGGGAACCGAGCCAGGGGCGTGTCGATCACTGGCCGGGTGACTCCGGGCTGCATCGTGAACTCGGCGGGAGCGAACGCTGCCTCGACCGAATAGTCGAGCGACCCGGAGCCGCGCATCCCAGAGGTGTGCCAGGTGTCGTGGAAGGTGACGTCGGCTTGCGGAAACCAGCAAAGCCGGAATGTGCCATCGTCGCAGCGGGTTCCACCGAGCACCCATTGGCAGTGCTGCGTACCGCTCCCCCAGGCCCAACGGCCGTGGACGCTGAAACCGTCGACGCCTTCGAACTCGGTCGCGCTTCCCTTACCATTCGGCGCGAAGACTCCGCCGGTGACCACCTTCGGGTCGCCGTAGATCTGCTCTGCTGAACTCGCTGGGAGAAACGCCGCCATCGACGACGTGGTGGAGGCGATCATCGAGCACCACCCGGCTGCCCCGTCGGCGAATGAGAGCACGGCGATTGCTTCCAGGAGCGTCAGCGGGTCCGCCTCTGGGCCACCGTATTGCGCTGGAGCACACATCCGCATCAGACCCGCATCGGTCAGCGCCTTGACAGTCTCGCCCGGCAACCGCCGATGAAGTTCCCCAAGATCGGCGTGCGCCTCAATCAGTTCAATGAGACCGTGAGCGGCATCGACGAGCGTGACCATCGCAGCACTGTAGGACCCAGCATCACCCACCTCACCCAATTTGCGTCGACAAATCAGTTGGCATTCGTGCAGAAAGCTCGACGCAAACAAGCCTTTCCGGCGCGCCGGGTTGCTGTGATCTCGCTGCTGCTGCCGAACACGCTGGCTGGGACGGCCTCTTCGAGTGAGAACCGGTCTGGGATGTCGACACGTGGATCTCGGTCGGCCTCGGAGCGACCGACAGTGGCTTCGACATCGTCGTAGCGGGCCAGGGGACCGAGCACTCGCCGGGCGCATACAAAGACGCCGGAGCCACCTGGTGGATCAAATCGATGTGGGATGCGATGTCCAAACACCTCCCTGTTGCGGCCGCGTCTCACCGGCTGATGCAGGGACCGCCCAGCTCGGTGACTACCGTCCTCCGTCGTGACGAAAATGGACTCAAATCCCACCCCAACGGGATGGAATCTCGCCGACGTCTGGGAGACGATTGCCAAGGGCCTCGGGGACGCACTCGCCCAGCAGCAAGGGTCCCGTCAGATCAGCTGGACCGAGATGAACCGGCGCGCCAACGGCGTCGCCACGGCGATGCTCGCTGTCCCCGGAGCCGCCGAGCAGGACAAGGTCGCCCAGTACCTCTACAACTGCCCCGAATACCTCGAGTCGACATTCGCTGCATTCAAGGCCGGCTTCGCCACGGTCAACACCAACTACCGCTACGCCGCTGACGAACTCGTCTATCTCTGGGACAACGGCGACGTCACCACCGTTGTCTTCCACGGAACGTTTGTCGATCAAATCGAAGCCATCCGTGATCGCGTTCCACGCGTCACGACATGGCTTTGGGTTGACGACGGAACGGGACCATGCCCCGACTGGGCAACGCTGTACGAAGCCGCGGCGATTGCCGGAACCGACGAGAACGTCTCGGGGTCCTGGGGCCGATCCGGTGATCACCTGCTCCTCCTCTACACCGGCGGCACCACCGGCATGCCGAAAGGCGTCATGTGGCGTCAAGACGACCTATTTGGCGTGCTCGACGCCAACAATCGCATGCGGCTTCCGCCTGAGCAAAACCTCGACGCTCGCGCCACCAGGCCTGGCCCGCGCAACATGCCCGGGGCACCGCTGATGCATGGCACTGGCCTGTTCAACGCACTCAGCAATCTGATGGTCGGCGGCAGCATCACCACCACGGT
>CALCXK010000121.1 GCA_937905835.1 uncultured Ilumatobacter sp.
CGCCACAACAGCCGCGAATCGCCATCAATCTTCGCTGCGTCTTCGCGGTACTCGGACGATTGTTGGTACGTATCCGACAACATGATCAGCCGGTGCATCGCCTTGATGCGCCAACCGTTTTCTTTGAGCTTAAGCGCGAGGAAGTCGAGCAACTCCGGATGAGTTGGTCGACCACCCATGTAGCCGAAGTCGCTCGGCGTATCGACGATGCCGGTGCCGAAGTGGTAATGCCACAACCGATTCGCCAGCACCCTCGGCGTGAGCGGGTTGTCGGGATGAACCAGCCAGTCGGCCAGCGCGAGTCGGCGTTCGGATTCGGGGACGTTGGCAGACAGGCGATAGCCGAGTTCGTTAAACGCCTTGCTGCTCAATACCTCAAGACTCGCTGCGGCAACTTCGTCACCTTTCTTCTGTGGGTTACCACCAAGGAACACGTGGAATGGCCCCTTGGCATCAGCATCTACTCGGCGACCGATCCACACCGAAGGCAAGGCGGGTACTTGAGCGATCTCTCGGTTCACCACTGCGAGCTCCTGACCGAGGCGTTGTTTCTCGGCGCGGTCTTCGGCGGTGGTTTCCAGTTCGAGCAGTCGATGATTCACGAACGCCGGTTCAGGAATCGGCTTGCGGTCTTTGCTGCTGGCAACTGCCTGCCACTGCTGGCCGTCTTCCGAGACTTCAATTCGATACTCGGCGACAAAAGTAAACTTGCGATGCTCGGGTGTCGTTTCATTGCGGGCGCTGGAAAACACGACGCGATCAATCCGCGCTGGCTCGGCCAGTTCGATCGTCAGGTCGTTACCGGTCGCGAGGAACCGAGCTCCGGTCTTTCCATCAATGGCATGTTGCGGTCCGTACGCTCCGGGGAAGTCTTCAATATTCCGAGCGCTACCCGTTGCCTTACCGCCGTTGCGGGCCAATGCAACATTTCTGGAGTTATCGTCGGCCGACCACACTTCAAACTCATCAATCCCGAATCCGGATGCTGAATTTAGGTTGCCGTCCTGCGCTTCACACACCAACCGGACGAACTTTGCAGTCACTGGCTCAAAGCGGTCTTCGGTTCCGGTGCGGTCCACAGGGTCACGAGTCCACGCGGCTTCATACTCAGCCCGCTTCTCATCGGCGCGTTTGAGAATGCCGGCATCCACTGCAGCCAAAGCCTTCTCCAGCTCCGCCTTGCGATCATTGAGCGGTCCGAGTTTCTCGGCACGCGCGGCATGTTCCAGAGGAGTCGCCAGAGGAACCGAGCCGTGACGAACTCCGGCAAACGTCGAATAGAGACCGTAGTAGTCAGCCTGTGTAATCGGGTCGAACTTGTGGTCGTGACATCGCGAACATCCCAGCGTCATTCCCAGAAACGCTTCGCCGGTGGCGCTGATGATTTCGTCCAGCGTGTTGGCGCGAATCTGAGCCGCCTGAACTGGATCCTGATTGCCGACATCGTCGTACGGACCCGCCACCAGAAATGCCGAACCGACCGCCACGTCAGGATCGTTCTTCCCAAAGACGTCACCCGCGATGTGTTCGCGAATGAACTGATCGATTGGTTTGTCTTCGTTGATCGACCGGATCACGTAATCGCGAAACGGCCAGATGTCGTTGACGATGACGTTCCGTTCGTACCCGATGCTTTCTCCGAAGCGGACGACGTCCAGCCAGTGTCGACCCCATCGTTCGCCGTGATGTGGCGAGGCCAGCAGGCGATCGATCAGTTTTTCATAAGCTTTCGGATCAGGATCGTTGATGAACGCTTCGACGTCCTCCGGAGTCGGCGGCAGCCCGATCAGGTCGTACGTGGCGCGACGAATCAGCACGCGGCGGTCCGCTGGCGGGTTCACCGTAAGTTTCTTATCAGCGAGTTTCGCACGAATGAATTCGTCGATCGTAGCAGGCACACTCCGTGTGCCGTCCGCTATTGGCTGGTCGTTGCCAGACTGGTCGTTGCCAGGCTGGGGCACACGGAGTGTGCCTGCTACTTTCAACGGCTGCAGCGACCACCACGACGCATCGGCCTTCGCCTTCTCTTTGATCACAACGCCGTCGGGCCACTTTGCCCCCTGATCGATCCATTGACGCAGTCGGGCCACTTCATCTGCTGACAGCGGCTTTGCCTGTTTCGGCATGGCAGGTGGCTCACCATCCTGCGATGTCACCAGTTCGATCAGATAGCTGCCATCCGCATCACCAGCGACGACATACTCGTTCGACTTCAAATCGTCGAGCGTCGCCAACGACACGTCGCCCTTGCTGTTCCCCGGCGAATGGCATCGCACGCAATGCTGCTCAATGATTGGTGCAATCTGCCTGCCGAAATCAACCTGCTCATCGGCTGCCGTCGTGGAGCAACACACAGCCATCAACCACACACAGTTCAAAGAAATGACCTCAGCCACCCCCGTAGGACGCGGGGCTCGGTTCGCTGTTGCGTTGCTCATATCGACATCCCTTCCATACCTGGCGCGAGAGAAAGCGACGTTTCCTCGCCATTGACGACGTTTTCCAGCGGCAAACCTCTGACTGCGGCCAGGGCGATGCGTGCTGAAGTCGCCCGCATCTCGTTCTTCGACTCCACGCTGCAAAAGGCGGCATGGCAGGTGACAATCAGGTTCGGTGTCGCGGCTTCGTCCGACGTCTTCAGCGGCTCGTCCTCGACGACATCCAAACCCGCGCCGGCCAGTTGACCATTTCGCAGGGCGTTCAGGATCGCAGTCTTCTTGATGACGGCACCGCGAGCCGTATTCACCACGAAGGCAGAAGGCTTCATGAGAGCCAATTCACCCTCCGCAATCATGTGGTGTGTTTCGTCGTTCAACGGGCAATGCACCGAAAGAACATCGGCTTTTGCCAGCAGTTCCGGCAGCGATTTCGCGCGGGCAATCCCGATTGCCTTGTCGACACCGTTGGGCAGATAAGGGTCGAAAAAACAAACCTGAAAGCCCATCGCTTTGGCTCGCAGTGCTGTGGCCGTTCCGATGCGCCCCAGTCCAATCACGGCAAACACCAGTTCGCGGAGTCTGCGGAGCTTCGGCTGAACGCGAATTACCCAGCCGAGGCGTTTGGCTTCTTCATCGAGCGGAAACAATTGCCGACACAGAGCCAGTGTCAAAGCGATTGCGTGATCTGCAACTTCTTCGGTTCCATAGTCCGGCACGTTGCAGACCGGTATCTCCAACTGCCGGGCCGAATCAACGTCGACAGAATCGAACCCGACGCCGTTGCGAATAATCGCTTTGCAGTTGCGTAGTCGATGGAGTCCATGGGCCGTGATCGGCGTGTTGTGCCAGACGATGATCGCATCGGCTTCGTAGATTTCATCATTGAAATCAGAGTCGCTCGAACAGAGGAATCGTTTCACTCGTGCAGCATCCCCAATCACTGCACGTTCAACTTCGGCGTCGGAGTCATCCAGCGGCGAAGCGGCCCAATCGATAATGGCAATCAGTGGCATTTGACAGTGTT
>CALCXK010000122.1 GCA_937905835.1 uncultured Ilumatobacter sp.
GACCGCGGCCCAGCGCGGTGTGTGGGCTCCCCCACCCACCTGACCCCACCCACCTTGTTTTGTGTGAGCGATAGCGGCGTCGTTTCGGGCAATCGCTCACACAAAACGCTGGTCTGGTTTTTGTGTGAGCGATAGCGGCGTCGTTTCGGGCAATCGCTCACACAAAACTGAGGAAGGGACTCCAGGTGGGTCGAACCCTGTGACAGGGCGCCGGCAAGATGGTGACATGACCAATCTGAATCGACGCATCGCGTCGGTGGCGAACGGTCAGCTGGGGTTCGTCACCCGCACGCAGATGCGGTCGTTAGGCGGATCGAATGACCAGCTTCGGAGCCGAGTCCAGAGCGGCGCCCTCACACAATCCGGCACGCACACCTATCGCCTGCCCGGCGCACCAACCGGACCACGCGCACAACTCACCGCACTGCTCCTCGACATCGGCGGCGATGTCTGGGCGAGCGGACCCACAGCCGCCGCCCTCCTCGGATTCGACGGGTTCGAGCTCGGTGCACCTTTCGATGTCACCACTCAGCGACATCGAAACGTCCGGCGCATCGGTCATCGAATCCACACGACCACTGCTCTGCCGCTCATCGATCGCAGCCGGGTTGCTGAACTGGCCGTCACCAGCGGGGCGCGAACCGTCGTCGACCTCGCACGAACGGAAACTTCGGAACGACTCGTCGCGGCATACGACTCGGGCCTCCGAGACGGCAAGTTCAGCGAAGGGCTCGTGCACCGGCGAATCGTCGCGCTGGCGACACAGGGAAGGTACGGGATCCCCAAGCTGCTCGACGCAATCAACTCGTTCGAGTTCGGTCGAGGTGGTCACAGCTGGCTCGAGCGAGAGTTTCTCCGACTTGTCGCTACCGCGGCGCTGCCTCGGCCCGACACGCAACAGATCCTCACTCGGGCCCAAGACCGCGTCGTCCGTGTCGACTTCCGATTTCCGGGGACAAACATCGTTGTCGAAGTCTTGGGCCTTCGGTACCACCGCACGACGGATCAAATCGCACGCGATACTGCCCGGATGAACGCGCTCGTTGACGACGGGTTCCGGGTGTATCAGTTCACATATCACGATGTCGTCGACGAGCCTGGAGCCGTCCTCCGGCGGCTCACCGCTGCCCTCGCCCAGTGACTCGACCCAGGTGTTTGTGTGAGGGGGATTCCGCAAAACGACACTGCACCCGCTCACACAGCAACCGACCCGCTCGTTTGCGTGAGCGCTTTCTGGGTCCAACGCCACACCGGGCACCGCACAGGCGGTCACCAGGGGTCGGGTGCGGGTCAGCGGCTGCGACGGCGCGGAAGGACTCTTTTGGGGATCCGGAGGGTGACGACCGAGAGGGCCAGGATCACCGGGTAGATCTCGAGGCGCCCGAGAAGCATCTGCAACGTCGCAATCCATCGGCCGGTCGGAGGAATCACCGTGAAGTCGCCGGTGTGATCAAGGAGGCCGAGGCCGGGGCCAACGTTGCCGAGCGCAGTCGCCGACGCAGAGAACGACGTGATCAAGTCCGGCCCCGTCGCAGCGATAGCGAACGATCCGCCACCGAAGATCACCAGCGCCAGCATCAGGAACCCGACCACCTTGCCGGCCACGTCATCTGACAACGACGCATTGCCGACACGAACTGGACGAACCAGCTTTGGGTGGAGATGCTTCAGTGCCTCGCGGTGGGCGAAACTCGACACGGCCATCACGCGCAGCAGCTTGATGCCACCCGCAGTCGAGCCGGCCATGGCTCCAAGTGGCAACGCAATCAGCAGCAACGATTGGGCCGTCTGGCTCCAGAGGCCGTACTCGGTCGCCACGTAGCCGGTCGTGGTCACCGTCGACGCAGCAGTGAAAAGCGCGTCGCGGAAACCGGTCGGCTGACCGCCGTTGTTCCCCGAGGTCACGAACGCCCACAGTGCAACGGCGCCGACGAACGCCAGGTAGACGTGGAACTCTGTGGAGCGCAGGAGCGGCTTCACGTTGCCGCGCAGCGCACGCCAGTACAGCGTGAAGCTGCCCCCAGCCAGCAGCATGCCGACGATACAAATCCATTCGAGTAGGGCCGATTCGAAGTGCCCGAACGACCCTTGGTACGGGGAAAACCCGCCTGTCGAGACCGTCGTGAACGAATGACTCACCGCGTCGTACATGCTCATCCCGGCGGCAAAATACGCCGCGGCCATCAGCAACGTGAAGCCGACGTAGACCCCCCAGAGCCGGCGTGCCGTCTCGCGGACTCGCGGGGTGAGCCGATCGCCTGTGGGGCCAGGGGCTTCCGCTTCGAGCAGGCTCATGCCGCCCGAGCCAACCGTCGGCAACACGGCGACGACGAGCACGATGACGCCCATCCCACCCATCCACTGTGTCATCGACCGCCAGAACAGCAAACCCTTCGACGTGGCCTCGATGTCGGGGGTGACCGTTGCGCCAGTCGTTGTGAAACCGGACATCGCTTCGAACAGGGCGTCGTCGACGCGGGTGAAGTGGCCCGTGACCAGGTACGGAATTGCGCCAACAGCGGCAATGGTCACCCACGCGAGGGTGACGGTGGTGAACACGTCGAGCACGCGGATCTGCTTTGGGGCGACGGTGCGCTGCCACATGATCGCTCCGACGATCGACGTAATAATGCCGGTGATGAGCAGAGCTGCGACATCGGGACCGCCATCGATCGCGTCGACCACGCCGGAAATGGCAATGCCGATTCCGACAACAGTGAGCGTGAGCCCAACGACGTTCAACAGGAGCGAAGGTCGCCGCTTCTTCGTGAACAGCTTTTCGCCGCGCTCACCGAAAACCGACACACGCGAGCTGAGGAGCGCATGCGTGTCAGGCCGGTGAATCCGATGCGAACCTTGGGGTTCGATGTTGCTCACCGATGGTCTGTCCCACAGGTGAACGCCTTGCGCAACGCTGGCAGCGAATCGGGACGGGCAAAGACAACGACGTTGTCTCCAGCATGGAGGACGGTGTTGCCGCGCACGATACGACCGGCTTCTCCGGGGCGAATGACCGCGCCGAGCACGACCGAGTGCGGCAAATGCAACTCGGCGACCACGGCACCGTCGGCTGCGGAGTCGGCTTCGATCTCGATCTCGTCGACCTCGATGTCGCTCTCGAGGAAGGTCGCCACCGACGCGGTTCCGCCGCGCACATGGCGCAGCACCGCGTTGGCCGATGCGGTGCGCGGGCTGAGGGCGGCGTCGATACCGAATTGGCGAACCAGTGGCAGCAGGCTGAGCCGATGAATCACGGCAACGGTGAACGTGTTTCGACCAGTCGCTGCGAAGGCACAAGCGAGCACGTTGGCCGCGTCGTCACCCGTGGCCGCGATCACAAGGTCTTTATCGGTGATCGACTCCTCATTCAGCATGTCGGTGTCTTCGATGTCGCCTTGCACCACCGTGACGCGAGGCAACTTCTCGCTCAGCACGCGTGCCCGTTCGATGCCGTGCTCAACGAGGACGACATCGGCCCCGGCAGCTTCGAGTCGCTCGGCAACGCGGGTGCCGACGGCCCCGCCGCCGAGCACCATGACCCGCTTGGCGCGCTGGTGTGAAGCGCCGAGCAATTCGAGGATCTCGTTACGGCTCTGCTGGTTGGTGAGCACTCGGACGTGGTCGCCGACTTCGAGCCGTTGATCGCCTCGAGGAATGACGGTCTCTCCGTGGCGCGTTAACGCGCCGAAGAGGAAGCGCCAGTCGGGCTCGAACGACGCTCCGATCTCGGCGAGCGTGCTTCCGGCCAACGCGGCACCCTCACCGATCGTGCAGCCAAGGACGAGCAGGTCGCCACCGGACATCCGGTACACCTCGTCGGCACCCGATGCCTGCGTGAGCGCCATGATCTCGTCGGCAGTGTCAGCGTCGGGGTCGATGACAACATCGGCCTGCATGATCTCGCGGAGCCGTGCACCACTCTCTCCACGGAGTTCTTCGGTCTGGATCCGGACGACGGTCTGCGGGACACCCGCCTCTTTCGCCAAGAGTGACACGATGAGATTGACCTCGTCATTCTGCGTGACACCCGCCAGCAGGTCGGCGCGATCGATGCGGGCGGCCTTCAGCGTGGACGGCAACGTGGCGCTGCCAACGACGACCTGGACGTCGAGCTGGGCAGCGATGGCCGACGCGATCGCCTCGTTCTGCTCGATGACGACGACGTCGTGGCCCTCGGCCCCGAGACGTTGTGCGAGGTACCAGCCGACCTCGCCAGCTCCGACGATTACGACATGCATTCCATCAGCCTGCCTGATCGCGGACGCCAGCGCGCGACATTCGCACGAATCGCTTGCCTCAGCTCAGCTGCTGAGCTGGCCGAGCCACGCCTCGACGCGCTTCTTGTTGACCCCAAGGTCGCTTTGACCGAGGCGCGATCGGGAGAAGATCGCCAGCGTGCTATTGGTCGCATCGATCTCCATGAATTTCACCGACACATAGTCCGGAAAGCCGAACAGACCGCTGGTCTGCACATAGGTGACATGGCCCTCGGCTGCCGAGCCACCGACGACGCCACTGCCAGCACCGCGGGCGATGGCGTCGAACTGAGCGGCGAGTTCCGCTGAAGAAAGCGAGAAGGTCGGTGCCAGTGCGTCGGGTTCCGTCGTACCGTCGGGCCCGACTCGATACGAGTTCGGTGTGCTGGGCTTCGCTGCGACGAGCGGATCAACGTGCCAGATCGCCGCATCATGGTCGAGGCGGCGAATCATGATTCCTGCGACCACCAACGCAGTCACAAGGAGCCCGACAATCATTAAGGCGATACGCATCCGCCGATCATGCCCTATTTTCGTGCCCGGGTCCCTTTCGTGCAGTGCCCCGCGTCCGATCAGGAGGTCGGCATCCGCCGAAACCACGCTGACGGGCGCTGAGCGCAACGTCGACATCGCGTTCGTGTATTCCCAGAACTTGTCGAAAACCTGTCACGTAGCTCGACCGGGCACCGTGACAGGTCGACGGTAGAGTCACTGCAGAGGTTCCGAGTGCTGTTTCGCATCCCGCAGGCGGCGCTCATCGAGGGGCCCACGAACGAAAGGGCAGCAGATGTTCGAACGATTTACCGACCGAGCACGACGAGTTGTCGTGCTCGCGCAGGAAGAAGCCCGGCTACTCAACCACAGCTACATCGGCACCGAGCACATCCTGCTCGGCCTCATCCACGAGGGTGAAGGCGTTGCAGCCAAGGCACTCGAGTCGCTGGGTATCAGCCTCGAAGCCGTGCGCAGCCAGGTCGAAGAGATCATCGGCCAGGGCGGCTCATCGCCGTCGGGCCACATCCCCTTCACCCCGCGCGCGAAGAAGGTCCTCGAGCTGTCGCTGCGTGAAGCCCTGCAGCTCGGCCATAACTACATCGGCACCGAGCACATTCTGCTCGGCCTCATCCGTGAGGGTGAAGGCGTTGCAGCACAAGTGCTCGTCAAGCTTGGCGCTGACCTCTCTCGTGTCCGCCAGCAGGTCATCCAGTTGCTGTCCGGTTACCAGGGGCCAGCCGGTTCCACCGGTGGCAGCGGCTCCGGCCGCTCCGAAAGTGGCCAGCCGGCAACAGGTGTCGGCATCGGCAACACGGAAGGCGGCGACGAGAAGGGTGGCAACTCTCAGATCCTCGATCAGTTCGGCCGCAACCTCACCGAAGCTGCCCGCAATGGTGAACTTGATCCGGTCATCGGTCGCTCGAAAGAACTCGAACGCGTGATGCAGATCCTTTCGCGTCGCACCAAGAACAACCCGGTACTCATCGGTGAGCCCGGCGTCGGCAAGACCGCCATCGTCGAGGGCCTCGCCCAGAAGATTGTCAACAACGACGTCCCCGACACGCTCACCGGCAAGCAGCTCTACACGCTCGACCTCGGCTCACTCGTCGCCGGTTCGCGTTACCGCGGTGACTTTGAAGAGCGTTTGAAGAAGGTCCTCAAAGAGATCAAATCGCGCGGCGACATCTTGCTGTTCATCGATGAGATTCACACCCTCGTGGGTGCCGGTGCTGCCGAAGGCGCAATCGATGCTGCGTCAATCCTCAAGCCGATGCTCGCTCGCGGCGAGCTCCAGACCATTGGTGCGACCACGACGGACGAGTACCGCAAGCACGTCGAAAAAGACGCCGCACTCGAGCGCCGGTTCCAGCCGGTCAAGGTCGAAGAGCCGTCGCTGGCACACACGATCGAAATCCTCAAAGGCATCCGCGACAAGTACGAGTCGCACCACCGAGTCACCATCACCGACCAGGCCCTTGTTACTGCGGCCAACCTCGCCGACCGGTACATCAGTGACCGCTTCCTTCCTGACAAGGCGATCGACCTCATCGACGAGGCCGGTTCACGCCTGCGCATCAAGCGCATGGCCACACCGCCCGATCTCCGCGAGCTCGAGCAGAAGCTGACCGATGTACAGGACGCCAAAAAGACCGCTGTCGAAGAGCAGCAATTCGAAGAGGCCGGCCGTCTGCGCGACGAAGAGAAGAAGCTGCTCGAAGAGAAGGCCGAAAAAGAGACCGAGGTCAAGGCTTCTGGTGTCGACCTCTTCGACGAAGTCGACGAAGAAGCCGTCGCCGAAGTGCTCGCACTCTGGACCGGCATCCCCGTCTACAGGTTGACCGAAGAAGAGACCGAGCGTCTCTTGAAGATGGAAGACGAACTGCACAAGCGGATCATCGGCCAGGAGAACGCTGTGGCCGCCGTGTCGCAGTCGATCCGCCGTACTCGTGCCGGCCTCAAGGACCCCAAGCGTCCGTCGGGTTCGTTCATCTTCCTCGGCCCGACCGGCGTCGGCAAGACCGAGCTCGCCAAGACACTCACTGAGTTCCTGTTCGGTGATGACGATGCGCTGATCACACTCGACATGTCGGAGTACATGGAGAAGCACACGGTCAGCCGTCTCGTCGGTTCGCCTCCCGGTTATGTCGGGTACGAAGACGGTGGCCAGCTCACCGAAGCGGTGCGTCGCAAGCCGTTCTCCGTTGTCCTGTTCGACGAGATCGAAAAAGCCCATCCCGACGTGTTCAACACGCTCCTCCAGATTTTGGAAGAGGGTCGTCTCACCGACAGCCAGGGTCGCAGCGTCGACTTCCGCAACACCGTGCTGATCATGACCTCGAACCTCGGCACACAGGATCTCCGCAAGGCCAACCTCGGCTTCACGACCGACGACTCCGCCATGAGCTACGAGCGCATGAAGGAGAAGGTCAACGACAGCCTGAAGAACCACTTCCGGCCGGAGTTCCTCAACCGCATCGACGAGACCATTGTCTTCCACGAGCTCTCGAGGGACGAAGTGCTTCAGATGGTTGACCTGCAGTTGGTCCGCCTCACCGGACAGCTCGAGAGTCAGGGTCTGGGCATCGAGGTCAAGCAGTCCGCCAAAGAACTACTCGCCGAATTGGGTTACGACCCGCAGCTCGGTGGTCGCCCGTTGCGTCGTGCGATCCAGCGCCACATCGAAGACTCGTTGTCCGAGAAGATCCTGTACAAGGCATTTTCTGCAGGCGAGATCATCGTGGTCGACACTGAGGAAGATCCCGAGCGCGAGGGCAAGAAAAAGTTCGTCTTCACTGCTGTCGAAGGCTTCGTCCCTGCGGCGTCGGTCGAACTCGAGATGACGACGACCGAAAAGCAGGTCGCACCGCCGGAGAGCCAGCTGCCACCGCCCGCAGTAGCCGAGTGATCTCAGCGATCGGCTGATCAAACGCCCCGACGGTTCGCTGTCGGGGCGTTTGTCGTTTTCGGGTCACGGGCCAACTCTTGCCACCTTTCCGGCGCGGCTGCGCGACATACTGGCGGACGTGGTTCGGCGGTTGATGGCACTTCTCGCACTGGCCGTCGCGCTCACTGCCTGCCAGCTCGACGTGACCGTCGATGTGGTCGTTGATCCCGACGGGACCGGCCAGATTGCCGTAACCATCGTGGCCGACCAGGAGATTCTCGATCAGATTCCGACGCTTGCCGAGGACCTCGTTCTCGCCGATGTGATCGAAGCTGGCTGGTCGATCGACGGGCCGCGTGCGCCAGACGATGGATCAGGCGGGCTGTTCCTCCAGATGACGCACCCATTCCGGTCGCAAGGCGAAGCGACCAACCTCCTGCAGTCCCTCGGCCCACCATTCACACAAATGGAGGTAGGTCGCGACCTCAACGGTGACGTCACCACGAACCAGCTCCGGGGTCGACTCATCCTCGTCGACGGATTCAACGCGTTCGCCGACGCCGACCTCGTCGCTGCAGTCGGATCACAGCCGTTCGCCGCAAAAATCGCCGCCTCCGGTGCAACGCCAGAGCAAAACATGTCGATCACTGTCCGGGCCTTACTGCCCGGCGTCTTGAAGAGCGACACAACGAACGTCGAGCCGAACGAAGGCGGCATCCTGGAATGGGCGGTCCCACTCGACGGCTCCGCGCTCCAGTGGCAGGCCGAGACCACACAGCAGCCCAGCGAAGGTCAGCGTTGGGCGCGCCCGCTCTCGATCGCCGCGCTCGTCGCGCTCGTCGGCTGGGTCGTCTTCATGGGGTTCTTCATCGTCTACGTCGCCTTCGCCCGCTCCCGCCGAGCCCGCGCTTACAAGCATCGCCACCTCTGAAGCTCACGTCCCGAATGCCCATTCTGGTCGCCGGGGCGTTCTGTGTGAGCGATTCCAGCAACCGACGCCGCTTCAGCTCACACAAACCCGGGCCTGGCGTTGTGACAAGCGATCTCTAGGGTGGCATCCATGGCTAAGTTGAGCGGCAAGATCCGCATTGTCTACGCGTGCAGCGAATGCGGTTCGTCGTATCCCAAGTGGTCGGGGCAGTGCGGCAGCTGCGGCGACTGGAACACCCTCGTCGAAGAGATCGAAGGCCCCGGCGACGCCCTCAAGGCCCCCCCGCCACCGACCAATCGACCGGGCCCGACACTCATCGGCGACGTGGGTACCGAAGCCGGCCAACCGAGATTGACCCACATCGACGAACTCGACAGGGTGTTGGGCGGTGGCATCGTGCCCGGCGCCGTCATGCTGCTCGGCGGCGAACCCGGCATCGGTAAAAGCACGCTCCTTCTCCAGCTCCTCGCATCGTGGGACGGGCCAACGCTGTATGTCAGCGCCGAGGAGAGCGCCCAGCAGGTGCGTCTACGCGCCGAGCGGCTCGATGCAGTCCGACCGCAACTTTGGCTTCATGCCGAAACATCGCTGCCGCACATTCTCGAATCAATCGAAGAGACCAAGCCCGAGCTGGTCGTCATCGACTCCATCCAAACCGTCTTTGACCCATCGCTCGGTTCGCTGCCCGGCAGCGTCGGGCAGGTCCGCGGTTGCGCACAGCGACTCGTCAACGTGGCCAAGGAACGCGACATCGCGATCGTGCTCGTCGGGCACGTCACCAAAGACGGCGGCTTGGCCGGGCCGCGAGTGCTCGAACATGTCGTCGACACCGTCCTCCAATTCGAAGGCGACAAACATCATGCCCTCCGGCTGCTGCGAGCCTCCAAGCATCGGTTCGGCCCCACCAACGAACTCGGCATCTTCGAGATGGCAGGCGGCGGCCTGATCGGCGTGCCGGATCCATCGACAATGTTCCTCTCCGACCGCCGAACCGGCATCCCGGGTTCAGCGGTCGTCCCGACAATGGAAGGGCAGCGTCCGATCGTGGTCGAGGTCCAGGCGCTGACCTCGCCGGGTGTTCCAGGCGTGCCTTCCCGACGGAGCGCACTGGGCCTCGACGGTGCGCGCTTGTCGATGCTGATGGCCGTACTCGGCCGCCGCGCTCGGCTCCCCGTCGGCGAGAACGACATCTATGCGTCGACTGCGGGGGGCGTGAAGCTCGTCGAGCCGGGCCTCGACCTCGGCGTCTGCCTCGCAGTCGTCAGCGCATTACGCAACCAACCGATGCCTGCCGACGTCGCCGTGTTCGGCGAGGTGGGCCTCGGTGGCGAACTCCGTCAAGTCGGCCAAGCCGCTCGCCGGCTCACCGAAGCTGCTCGCCTGGGGTTCTCCCGCGTTGTCGTGCCCACCAATTCACCCGATGGCGACGGCGAGATGCGCGTCATTCGCGCTCAAACGCTGAGCGAAGCCATCGCCGCCGTCGGCCTCAACAGCGAGGCCTGACGGGCTGCAATGCGACTCGCTCCCGTCCGGGGGCCGACCAGCAGGGTGACTGACAGAACCATGTGACCCCATCTCGCGTAAGCTCGCCCTGTGGAGTATCGGTATGGAGGGGCAAATGAGAAGATGCGCAATGCGCTCGCTCGTGTCTCGCCTGGCACCCCGCTGCGTGACGGCATCGACCGCGTGGTGCTCGCCAAAGCTGGCGCGCTGCTGGTCCTCAGCGACGAACCCGACGTGCTGTCGATCTGCTCGGGCGGATTCCTCGTTGACGCCCCGTACAGCCCGCAGCGGCTGTCCGAACTCGCAAAGATGGACGGCGCGATCATCATTTCGACCGAGGGTGGGCGAATCGCCCGAGCGAACGTCCACCTCGTCCCCGATCCCACCGTTCCGACCAGCGAGACCGGTACCCGCCACCGCACAGCCGAGCGCGTCGCCCGATCGCTTGACGTGCCTGTGGTCTCGGCCAGCGAAGAAATGGGCGTGATCAACGTCTACGCAGGTGGCGAGAAGCGCCAGCTCCAAGAAGTCGGCCACCTGCTCGAGCGCGCCAACCAAGCACTACAGACCCTTGAGCGCTACAAGGCCAAGCTCGACGACGGGATCAACAACCTGACGGCCGTCGAGGTCGAAGATGTCGCCACATTGCGCGACGTCGTTGCTGTGCTCCAGCGAGGCGAAATGGTTCATCGCGTCGCCGACGAGATCGAGACGATGATCATCGAACTCGGCATCGACGCCCGACTGCTGCGCCTCCAGCTCGACGAACTGTACGACGAGATCAACGATGAACTCGACCTCGTGGTCGCTGACTACATGCCCGCCGACAAGACAGCTGAGCAAGCGATGTCCGACATGTCGAAGCTGTCGGACGACGACGTACTCAACCTGCGTGTGACCGCCGACGTCCTCGGCCGCGCCGGCGACAACGACGACCTCACCCAAGAAGTCGCCCCGAAGGGTCTGCGATTCCTGCGCCGTGTGAAGCGACTCAACGCCAACATTGCCGACGACGTCGCCAATCACTTCGGCAGCTTGGCAAAGATGCAGCGGGCCACGCTCGACGACCTGATGTCAGTCGAAGGAGTCGATGAGGCAATGGCGCGCAGCGTCCGTGACACGCTCACTCGCATCACCGAGTCGACGATCCTCGACCAGTACTGAATTCAGAACCAAGTCAGGGTCAGGGATTCTCGTCGGCCACGGTCGGCAGGATCTCATCCCACACCGCGTCGTCTTCGAAGCCGAGCGCCCACAGCGACACGCCGTTCAACTCATACTCACGTGCCAGGTTCATCCGCAGGCGGACACCGTCGCCATCGACATAGTGGACTCGACGGCCCTGGATACACGTGGTCGTTCCGTCGGTGACCTCGAGGTCGTAGTCGAAGGTCCACTCGCCAGTCTCGGGCACGGCGATGGGAGTCGCTCCGCGTAGAGCGATCAGATCGTCGACCGAGCGCGCCGTGACACTCGTGCGGCCCTGCAATTGCGACGCCGGACACACGCCTGACTCGCCAACCGGCCAGTTCCGTCCATACGCCGCAAGCCCAAGCACCAGTTTGTCTGGCTGTCCCATTGCCTCGATGGCGCCGTTAATCGAGCGCTCAACGAACTCGAGCGGTGCGATGGGCCCCGGCTCCACGACCGAAAAATCGTACGCCATAATGCGAATTCGATCGACATGCGGAGCAATCGCGCCATAGTCGTAGACCCAGAAACCACTTGCTGGCGTCTGGCCAGCGTCGTACACCGGCGGGATACTGACCGTCAGCGTTCGACCATCGGCACGGAGCGCTGCCCCGAGTTCAGTAATGAACGCCACCCAATTCGGGCGGGTCGCGGCCCAGGTGTCTCGGCCGTCAGCGAAGGCAAACTGTTCGTAGTCGATGTCGATGCCACCGAAGTCGTCGCTTGCCGCGAATTCGACGATGGTGTCGACGTGTACCGTGCGGGTCAACGGGTCCGCGAGGAGCGCTGCCATTTCACCGGCGGGGAGCGCGTCCACGATCGACGGCACGACGTTCGCTCCGGCCTCGTCGGCAATGGACATGAACTGCTCGATGTCTTCGTCGCGTGCGTTCGGGTCGATCTCGATCGTGGAGACGCCGGTCGCGTTGTACCAGAACGGCGAAATGTCTCGAAGCGACCCGACCCGCCGCTCAAACTCGGGGAGCGAGTCGTCGAGGGCCCAGTAGGGCGCCCAGACGTCGAGCGGAATGTCCGGCTTCGGTGCAGGAACGGATGCCCGCCGAGTGACGGCAAAAGCCGCACCCCCGAGCAGGACGACCAGCACGGCGGTGAGCGCTACCAACGCCGAAGGGCGACGCAATACGACCGCCGGCGTTTCAGCTGCCGTTGGCGTGTCGTCAAGCGTCATTGCAAACAGTCCGAACGATCGAGCGGATCTGCGGTGAGATCGGTGTCAGCCAACGAGGGCGCGCAGATCGTCAACGGTGACGCCGACCAACGTGTCGAGAATCGTAAGGTTCTGAGCAGAATTAAGTTGGACGACATGGGGGATGCCCAGCGTCGCACACCCGGCAGCCAGAGCTGAGGCAACACCAGTCCGAGAGTCCTCGATCGCGACGCACGCCGCAGGGTCGACGCCGAGGCCCCGAGCCGCCGCTTCGTACGGTTCGGGGTGCGGCTTGCCATGGGCCACTTCATCGCCGGCGATCGTCAACTCAAACGATCCATCAGGGCATGCAATCAGCACCGCCTGCGCAAAGCGACGCCACGACATCGTGACGAGGGCGCAGCGCACGCCGGCGATCTTGCACTCGGCGAGGAGTTCCCGTGCGCCGGGTCGCCACGGCAGCTCAGCCTGGACGCGTTGGATAACACCATCCATCAGGCGATTGACGAGATCGACCGGCTCCAAATCGACGCCTGCCGCACGCAACACAGCGGCCGAATCGAGCAGATCTGAACCGATGAGATCCTTCGCCTGATCCTCCGACCAGGTGCCGCCGTGTTCCTCGACGAGCCGCTGCTCGCACTCGATCCAGTAGGGCTCACTGTCGACAAGCGTCCCGTCCATGTCCCAGAGCACCGCGGCCAATTCCGTCACGCCCGAGAGTCTGCCAGCACAATTCGTTTGCGTCGAAGCATCAGTGGTCAGCCCAACGTGAGCTTCGACGCAAACAGAATCTCGGGATCAGTTTCTGAAGACGGTGATCTTGTCTTCGCCGATGACCGCGCGGCGCTCGGGATCGTCGATGCCCAGACCTTCGCCGGGAGCGAGGCACAAGATGCCGAGTTTGCCTTCGGCCTCGTTGTGATGGACAGCAAGTGACGCTTCGCCGACGCCGTCGAGTGTGTACGTGTCGGTGAGGAGCGGCTGGATCTTGCCGTCGCAGAGCAGTTTGTTGGCCGCCCACGACTCGGCGTAGTTCGCGAAGTGTGAGGAGAGGAGCTTCTTGAGCTTCATCCAGAAGTGCCGGTTGTCGAACTCGACCATGTAGCCCGAGGTGGCGGCACAGGTGACAATGGTTCCGCCGCGCTTGGCGGCAAAGACCGAGGCGCCCATTGTGGACCGCCCCGGGTGCTCGAACACGATGTCGACGTCTTCGCCGTTGTTCAACCCGCGGATGTCTTTGCCGAAACGGCGCCATTCCGACTCATCCTGGGTGTGCTCGTCAGACCAAAACTGATAGTTGGCGGCTCGGCGGTCGATGACTGCCTCGCAACCCATTCGGTTGAGGATCTCGGCACGCTCGGGAGTCGACACGACACCGATCGGTGTACCGCCGCCATTGAGAACGTACTGCACGGCGTAACCGCCAATTCCGCCCGTGGCGCCCCAGATGAGGACGCTGTCGCCTTGCTTCATCCGTGCGCCGTTGTCGCTGACCAGCATCCGGTACGACGTGGCGCTACAGAGCCCGTTGACTGCGGATTCTTCCCACGACAGGTGGGTCGGCTTCGGCATGAGTTGGTTGGCTTTGACCACCGAGAGATCAGCGAGTGCACCGAAGTTGGTCTCGAAGCCCCAGATCTTTTGGTTCGATGCAAGCATCGAATCGTTGTGGGCCGACGGATCTTGGTCGTCGACGTAGTTGCACTGCACGGTGACCTTGTCGCCAGGCTTCCAGTTGCGGACGGCCGAGCCGATGCGCAGCACGACGCCTGACGCGTCGGAGCCGACGATGTGTTCATCGCGCTGGTGGCGCTTGGCCCATTCGGATTCGCGAGCGAGGCGGTCGAGGAAGCCGAAGGTGGGCATCGGCTCGAAAATCGACGTCCATACGGTGTTGAAGTTGATGCTCGATGCCATCACGGCGATGTAGACCTCATCCGGAGCAAGCTCGGGCGTCCGCACCTCGTCGACGTGCAGCGACTTGCGGGGGTCCTTGTCCCAGGAGTCGACCCCTTCGAACATGTCAGCTTCGTCGCGCTTGACGAAACATGCTCGGTAGCTCTCCGGGATCGGGATATTGGCGATGTCGTCGCCGCTGGCACCGGACTGAATTGCGTCGAGAAACTGATCCATGCGGGACGACATTACCGATCGGTAACCCCCCGCTCCAAGGCGTGCCCCGATCCTCTTGTCCGCGTGAAATGCTTGCCCCCTTACTTCGCAAACAAACAGCGACAGCCCGGGCTGGTGTTCGGGCTGGTGTTCGGTTTTGTTCTCCTCACGAAGTGCGCGCCTATCCTTCACGCATGGCTGCAAACAACTCCGTCATTGTCGCTGGTGCACGCACCCCGATCGGGAAGATGAGCGGCGCGTTGGCGTCGTTCTCGGCTGCGGACCTCGGTGGTTTCGCGATCAGCGCAGCGCTCGAACGCTCCGGCGTCGCCCCCGAAGAGGTCGACTACGTGATCATGGGCCAGGTGCTCATGGCTGGCCAGGGCCAAGTACCCGCCCGTCAGGCTGCGTCGAAGGCCGGTATCCCGATGAGCGTCCCGTCGGTCAACATCAACAAGGTTTGCCTCTCGGGCCTCAACTCGATGTACCTCGCCAACCAAATGATCGCCACTGGCGAAGCTGACATCGTCGTTGCCGGCGGCATGGAGTCGATGAGCAACGCCCCCTACCTCGCCGACGGGGCTCGCAGCGGCTTCCGCTACGGCAACACCGAACTGCGTGATGCAATCATCGCCGACGGCCTCTGGTGTGCCTTCGACGCCTGCCTCATGGGTCTCGGCACTGATCGCTATACGGGCGACAGCATCACCCGCAAGCAGCAAGACGAGTTCGCTGCCCGCTCCAACGAGCTCGCGGCCGAAGCCATCAAGGCCGGCCGCCTCGCCGACGAGATCGTTCCGGTCTGGGTCCCGCAGCGCAAGGGCGACCCGATCCTCGTCGAGCACGACGAAGGTGTGCGGCCCGGCACCACCGTCGAGAGCCTCGCCGCGATGCGCCCGGCATTCGACAAGGACGGCACAATCACCGCCGCCAACGCATCGCAGCTTTCCGATGGTGGCAGCGCCATGGTGCTGATGAGCAAGGCTGAGGCCGAGCGCCGCGGCGTGAATCCGCTCGGCGAATTCGTGTCGTACGGCATGGTCGCCGGCCCGGACAGCGCCTCACTCCTGCATCAGCCCAGCCGAGCCGCGATGCTCGCCGCCCAGAAGGCCGGCATCGCCATTGCCGATCTCGACCTTTTCGAGCTGAACGAGGCGTTCGCCGCTGTTGGGATCGCATCGACAGCAGAACTCGGGATCGACCCCAACAAAGTCAACGTCAACGGCGGAGCAATCGCTCTCGGCCACCCGATCGGCATGAGCGGTAACCGCTTGGCACTCACACTGCTCCACGAGCTCAGGCGTCGTGGCGGCGGTGTTGGCGTTGCCTCGCTGTGCGGCGGCGGCGGCCAGGGCGACGCCGCCATTCTGCGTACCCTCTAATATCAGGCGGGCGAGCGACAGTGCCGACGAGCCGGCCAGCCTCTGACTCTCGGTGCTGGTGCTTTCGTTTTTGACCAGGTATCGCTCAGCCCGAGCAACAGCCCGCCGATCAGTCGACGACGCGTCGGCCTTCGAGAGCTCGACCGAGCGTCAACTCATCGGCATACTCCAAGTCACCACCAACCGGGAGGCCGCTGGCGATCCGTGTGACCGTGATACCGAGCGGCTTCAGCAGCCGACCGAGGTACATGGCGGTGACCTCGCCTTCAGTGTTCGGGTTCGTGCACAGGATCACCTCGGTGATCCCTTCAGGGTCAAGCCGAGTCAGCAGTTCGCGAATCTTCAACTGCTCCGGCCCGATGCCCTCCAACGGCGACATGGCGCCGAGCAGCACGTGGTAGCGACCGCGGAACTCGCCGGTTTTCTCGACCGCGACGATGTCGCGCGACTCTTCGACGACACAGAGAACGTGGGGGTCTCGGCCGTCGTCCTTGCAGATCGGGCAAAGCGTGTCGTCAGCGACGTTGAAACACCGCTCGCAGAAGCGGACACGCGCTTTGGCGTCGGTGATCGCGTGCGTCAACCTCGCGACATCGTCCTCAGGAACCTTGAGGAGATGGAACGCGATTCGTTGAGCCGACTTTGGGCCAATGCCGGGAAGGCGTCCGAACTCGTCGATCAGCGCTTGGACCGGAGCGGTGTAGGTGGTGTTGCTCATGAGTCAGTACGTATCGTCGACGAGTTCGGAGCCGGGGAATGCTTCGGCCAACCGGTCGATCGGCGTCTTGACTGTTTCGGGCGGCGCATCGATCAGGTCGTGCACATCGATCTCGTCGTCGGCCGGCAACGATTCGAGGGCAGCGACCGACGGTTGGGAATTGATGTCGTCTTCCGGGAACGGCGGCACGCCAGCTTCGGCCAGTCGACGTTCGGCAGCCTTGCGAGGGGACTCGGTCGGCGGCAACGACCCATCCGTAGCACCGTCAGTCGAGTCAGGTGCCTCACCGGCCGACTCACTCGATGCAACCGGACCGGAAGCTTGCTGCTGGGTAGACGACGATGCTTGGGCGGGCGCTCCACCGGGAACCGGTTCAGACGATCCGCCATTGTCTCCGCCCCTGAGGACGAGCTCGAGTGTGACAGGTGCGCCTGCAGCAGCAGTCAGCGCCTGTACGACAGCATCCCGGTGTTGTTCACACTTCTCGCGATGTACCGGGTTCGGCAGGGACAGCGTGAGCTGGCTGGAGGTGTTCGCAACATAGACTGCCGGGGAGAACACCGCACGAGCCATGCCGCGCAGGCCCGGCTTGACATCGTCGTCCCACAGCGCCCGATACATGACGCCGCCTGCAGGGGCTGCCGAGGCGGGCCCGGGGATCGGCTCGATTGGAGTCGAAGTAGACGTTGGAGTCGGAGCGGACCCTAACGGCTCCGGAATTGGCGTTGCCGGAGAGCGAGCGGGCTCCGGTTCAACATGCTGGACCGCGGGAGCCGGTTGGGCGTGTTCAGACGCCGGAGCGGGCTCAGCCGGAGTCGGTTCAGAAGTCGGAACGGCCGAACGGCGGGCGCGACCGCCGAGCTGGGCGCGGCCGGTTTTCGGGTCGGTCGGCAACGCGGCATCAGCAACCGCGCGCGGTGCTGCAGCCGCGGGGATGCCCGCAGCAATCTGCTTCTCCAGCTTCGCGACGCGTGCCGTCAACGCTCCAAGCGCGGCGCCAGCATCTCCGGCCGCAGCGGTGTCTGAGGTGAGTTTGACCATGGCGACGTCCAGCAGGACTCGTGGGTCGGGTGCGTGACGCATCTCGGTCAGCGCTTCACCGAGCTGCTCGATCCCGCGCACAAGTCCGGCAGCGCCAAGTCGCTGGGCCTGGTCAGACAACGCGGAAACGTGCAGAGACGGCAACTGGACAAGATCCGGCGCCATCATCGAGAGGAACCCGTTGCGGAGGTAGCCGATCAGTTCTTCGGCCAGCGTCCGCGGGTCGCGTCCAAGACTGATGGCTCCAGCCGCCATCGTCAGTGCCCTGCTGGCATCGCGCTCGATCATTGATTCGACGAACTCGCCAAGGGGCACGATCTCGCCACCTTCACCACCGGCATTCGCGACCAATTCGAGCGCGGACAGCGTGTCGCGCGCCGAGCCGCCACCCTGAGCGAGGACCTGTTCGATCGCAGCGTCGGAGACGACTAGGCCGGCGTCATTTGCGACCCAACGCACGTGTTCCTGCAACGTGTCTGCTGGCAGGAGGTGGAACTGCAAGTGCTGCGTGCGGCTCCGAACGGTGTCGGACATCTTCTGCGGGTCGGTGGTTGCCAAGACGAACACCACGTGCGGCGGCGGCTCTTCGAGCGTCTTCAGTAATGCTGCTTCGGCTGGCTTGGTGAGCATGTGGGCTTCGTCAAGGATGTACACCTTGTGGCGACCGGGCGTTCCGAGCGACGCCTTATCGATGAGGTCGCGCATGGCATCGACGCCGTTGTTGCTGGCCGCGTCGAGTTCGTGCACGTCGTAGCTCGTGCCGCGTTCGACCGACAGGCACGACTCGCACTCACAGCACGGCTCGCCCTCTTGGACGTTGGTGCAGTTGAGAACCTTGGCCAAAATGCGCGCCGAGGTCGTCTTGCCTGTTCCGCGTGGACCGGAGAATAGATACGCCTGACCAGCACGCCCCTCAGCGACCGAATTGCGAAGCGCCTTGACGACGTGGTCCTGACCCCTGACTTCGCTGAAGCGACGGGGCCGATATCGGCGGTACAGCGACTGAGTGGCCATTGCGATCACGATAGAGGGTCTGCGCACCTCCGCCATCGTGCGCGCCGTATGGTTCGGGTGATGTCGACTCCGTCCGCGGTCCGGGGCTCCCGCCCACGCCTCACATTCTGGTTTGCAGTCGCGGTGGTCGCGGCCTCCGCCACAGCATGTGCAACCGAATCAGCCGTGCCGGTTGACCCGGCGGCATACCGCTCCGAACTCGGCGCCATTTGCGAGCAGACCAAGCAGCAGCAAGCCGCACTTACCGACCCGGTCGATGCGGCGACAACGGTTGCGTTTGCCCAGCAGGTGACCGTAATTCTGACCACTGAGGCGAACGCCGTACGGGCGCTGCAGGTTCCAGCCGATCTCGACAACGATCACCGGGCCTTCATCCAGAACACCGACGATCAGGCTCGGCAGTGGACCACGTTGGGCTCGACATCGGTCGATGACCCAGCTGCATTCGGTGGTGTCCAGACGGCGATCTTGCAGCTCACTCTCGGTCGCGACGACCTCGCTGTGGCGATGAGCGTCGATGCGTGTCGAGCCGCCGCATTGTGATGCCGGCAACGCGTCGCCTCAGCGAGGCTCACCCGGTTGGCGGTGAGGCCACAGTAGCCTCGGCACACTGTGAGTAAGCGCACATCTGTTCCCACCGGCGGCCGCTTGGCCCGCCTACGAATCGACAAGCCGATGTCGGCGATCGCGGCCGTCTTCGCCGCCGCCCTGATCGGGTTGCTGACGCTGATCCCGGCCGTCGCCCTCGCCGAGAACGAAGTCGTCACGTCTGAGCCCGCTGACGGCACGACGCTCGCCACGTCACCAACGCAGATCGTCATCAACTTCACCGAGGAAATCGGCGAGCTACGCATCGTTTCGCTTGAGTGCAACACCGAACCGATCAACCTGCCCGCACCGACACTCAGCGGCAACTCGCGAGTGATGACGGTCGAGATTCCCGATGCACTTCCTCGTGGCCTCTGTGTCGCGACGTGGCGCGTCAGCGATGCCGACGGCGAGCCGAACGGCAACTCGCTGATCTCATTTACGGTCGATGCGGAACCGGCTGCCACCACCACGGCAGCTCGCCAAGACGGCACGGCGTCAAACGTCGGGTCCGCCGACGGTTCGACACCGGAAGCGAGCCTCGCGACAACTTCCGCCGGTGATGCCGAAACCAAAACGGTTGCACTCAACCGCGTCGAGACCGGCAAGGGCCCACTGTGGCTTGGTCGCGTGTTGTCGACGATCGGCATCGCCGTTGTCTTCGGTGCATTGATCCTCATCGCTGCAGCCTGGCCGGAAGGCGTCGAATACCTGATCACCGTCCGTTTCCTGCGCGCCGCATGGGCGCTCGCGCTGATCGGCACCCTGCTCTTCACGTCGGCTGCTGCGGCCGCAGTCACGGGGAGTTCGCTGAGTTCAGGCTTCAGCCCGGGGGCCTGGTTCGATCTCCTCGACGCCGGATGGGCCGGACGCGCCGCGCTCTTCCGCTTGATTTTCGTCATCGCGTCGGCGTGGGCGGCATTCCGCCCCGACCGCGTGATCGACCCAGTCACGCAAGTCGCTGCTCTGGGTATCCCCGCACTCGCCGTTGCGATGGCCGGTGTCGGCCGAGTCGACGGATCACTCGCAGCTGTCGGCGTGCTGCTCGGTATCGCACACGCGCTGGCCATGGCGATCTGGATCGGCGGTGTGATCCTGCTCGCACGAGTCGTACTTTCCGGTCCCGGCGACGAAGACCTCGTCCATGCGGTGCGCGGATTTACACGCCTCTCAGTCGTCGCTATCGTCGTCACGATCGGCACTGGCCTTGCCCAGATGCTCCGCCTCGATGGCGGCGACCTCTTCGGCAGCGGCCATGGCCTCTTGACAGTCCTGAAGGTCATGCTGGTTGCTGCGATGGTCTTCATCGGCCTGTCCGCGCGCCAGTTCGCCCAGAAACGCCTCAATCGCTCCCACGAAATGACCATGCCGATGGCGGACCGTCTCCGTCGGGCGTTTGGAGCCGAAGCAGCGATCGGGATCGTCACGGTGCTCGCCAGCTCGTGGCTACTCTCGCTCACCCCGGCAAACGTCAGCGCCGAACCGAGCATCAACTATGCGATCTCTCAGACTGTCCTCGTTTCCGAGGCCAACCTCAGCGTCACCGTCAAACTGACTCGGAACATTGTCGGGAACAGCGGCCTCGAAGTCACCGTCAACTCACCAGCCGAAGGCCTCACCGGGCTCGAAGTGATGCTCACCCCACCGTTCAACACCATCACCGGGGCCATCATTCAGCCAGTGCCGCTGCCGGGCGCCGGTGTTGCCACCCGCAGCGAATCAGTCGGCCTGCCGATCATCGTGCCAGGCGACTGGCTGCTGCAGATCAATGCCCAAACCGCTGCTGGCGTGGTGCAGAGCGACCCAGTTCTGATCTCGATCCTCGACGAGACCGGCGCTGCGCCGACCACGTCGATCACGATTCCAGAACCGATCCTGGTTCCGATCGAGAGCTCCACGACCCTCGCCGGCGGCTGACGCTGGAAATTCCCAGACGGGCCACTACCAAAACCCATCCACCCGGCCTGCGCCGACCGCGCTGTGATCGGGCGAAAGACGGACCTCAGGAATGGGAGTTGGCCGTAGCGACAGTCGGCAGGTGTGCGGTTGCTTCGTCAACATCGGCTGGACCGGCGGGTGACAGGAAGTTCGGCAATCACAATGCAATTCTCAAGCACCCACCGGTTTTTCTCGCGGCCACTCTGCGGGTATGTTGCGGGAGTGAGCATGCAGGAGAAAATCGATGAATTGGCCGAGCGTCGCAAGGAGGCCCACAACGCTGGGTCTCAGCGGTCGATTGATCGCCAGCACGAAAAAGGAAAGATGCTCGCTCGTGAGCGGATCGACTACTTCCTTGATGACGGCTCGTTCCACGAACTTGACCAGTTGGCCAGGCACCGCGCCCAGGCATCAGGCCTCGAAGAACGGCCCTACACCGATGGTGTGATCACGGGCTGGGGAACTGTCGATGGCCGCAAAGTCTTCGTGTTCTCGCAAGACTTCACCGTCTTCGGCGGCGCGCTCGGCGAAGTCTTCGCCGAGAAGATCCACAAGCTGATGGATCTGTCGCTCAAGGTCGGCGCTCCGCTGATCGGCCTCAACGACGGCGCAGGCGCCCGCATCCAGGAGGGCGTGGTCAGCCTTGCCAGCTACGGCGGCATCTTCCACCGCAACGTCCAGGCCTCCGGCGTCGTACCGCAGATCTCGGTGATCCTCGGCCCGTGTGCCGGAGGAGCCGTCTATAGCCCCGCGATGACCGACTTCATCTTTATGGTCCGCGAGACGAGCCACATGTTCATCACCGGGCCTGACGTCGTCAAGACGGTGACCGGCGAAGACGTCACGCTCGAAGAACTCGGTGGCGCAATGAGCCACGCCTCGAAGTCTGGCGTCGCCACGTTCGTGTCGGACGACGAGAAGTCTTGCCTCGACGACGTGCGGTTCCTGCTCTCGTTCCTCCCTGCTAACAATCTTGAAGAGCCACCGGTCGACGCGCCGACCGATGACCCCGATCGTTACTGCCCCGAACTGCGCGACATTCTTCCCGACTCATCGAACCTGCCGTACGACATGATCGAGGTGGTTCGCACCTGTGTCGACAACGGTGAATTCTTCGAATACTTCCCGCACTTTGCGAAGTCGATCATCTGTGGTTTCTCGCGGATCGACGGCAAGCCCGTCGGGATCGTTGGCAATCAGCCGAAGGTGCTCGCTGGTGTGCTCGACATCGAGTCGGCCGAAAAGGCGGCCCGGTTTGTACGCACGTGCGACGCATTCAACATTCCGCTCATCACGTTCGTCGACGTTCCCGGCTTCCTCCCCGGTGTCGACCAGGAGTACGGCGGCATCATCCGCCACGGCGCCAAGCTGCTCTACGCATACTGCGAGGCCACCGTCCCGCGCATCTCAATCATCACCCGCAAGGCCTACGGCGGTGCATACGTCGTGATGGACTCGAAGTCGATCGGTTCCGACCTCGCCTTCGCATGGCCCACCGCCGAGCTCGCTGTCATGGGCCCCCAGGGCGCCGTCGAAATCGTCTACCGCCGCGAATTACAGCAAGCCGCCAACCCGGTCGAGCGACGTGCCGAGCTCGTTGCGAACTACACCGAGAAATACGCCAACCCCTACGCGGCTGCCGAGCGCGGCTACATCGACGACGTGATCGACCCCGCCGACACGCGGAGGAAGCTCGTTGCTGGGTTGCGGATGCTGTCCACCAAGCGTGAGGAACTGCCGAAACGCAAGCACGGCAATGTTCCCCTGTGATCGTCCGTTGAACATCACGATGTCGCCGACACCGACCGACGAAGAAACTGCAGTGATCGTCGCTGCCATCGAAGCGCTGTGGCCCAGAGCTGCAGCCCTGGGCCCGGTGAGCGAGCCCCGCAACACCTCGTGGCGTTTCAGTAGTCGGAGTTGGGTCCAGCCCACCCCGATTCGCCGCCTGCGTCCCTGGCGCTGATCCTGCACGGACCTGAGTACGAATTGGACAACATGGAGATCACGACGGTTGCCGATGACGAAGTGGTCATCTACGACGGTGTCAAAATGCGCCGGTTCACAGATCTGACCCCCGACACCGAACACGACCTCGATGGCGTGCGTGTCCGAACGCTTGCTCGGCCGGCCGGTTCGCTGCTTTGCCGGTTCGCCACTGTCAACGACCTGCACTTCGGCGAGGTCGAGGCGGGACGGCTCGGGGAGCACTCGACCGGGCCGGTGCAGCGCGTCCCCGAGGGTGCCGAGCCGTACCCCGAGGTGATGAACCGGACTGCAGCGGACGAGATCGACGCGCTCGGAGTCGCGGCGCTCATCGTCAAGGGTGATTTGTCCGTCGACGGACGTCCGCATGAGTGGGCGGCATTCGAAAGGTGTTACCGCGAGCCTTTCGGCGATCGCTTGCACGTCGTCCGCGGAAACCACGACAGCTACCAGAACCAAGACAGCTACGCCGGCGACCAGTGGATCCAGCTACCCGGCGTGAACATCGCCCTGCTCGACACGGCCATACCGGGTGAGACCACCGGGCAAGTCACGGCCACGCAAATGGAGTGGCTCGCTGACCAGTGCAGCAACTCGCCAACGCCGGTCATCGCGATGGGCCACCACCAACAGTGGGTCGGCGAAGCCAGCGGCCGACGCAGCGATACGTACTTCGGTCTACACCCCGACGGGAGCGACCTCCTCGACGAGGTCGCTACTCGTTGCCCCCGGCTCATTGCTTACACGGCAGGCCACACGCATCGCCATCGGGTCCGCACGATGACGGCATCACGCATCCCGACGATCGAGGTCGGCTGCACCAAGGACTTCCCGGGCACGTGGGCCGAGTACCGCGTCCACGAGGGCGGTGTCATGCAGGTCGTCCACCGGATGTCGTCGCCTGAGGCCCTCGCCTGGAGCGAGCAGTGTCGGACGCTCTATGCCGCCGACGGCGTCGACTACGCCGCCTACGCGCTCGGCGCACTCGGCGACCGCTGTTTCAACATCGCACTGCGCTGACGAGTCGCTCTTATCCGGCTGGCTGCGTTGGCCTCGTTCGGACTGGCACCGCTAGGACTGGCATCGCGCGGGTCGCGCCCGGGACCTCCGTCGCTGTCCCAGGCAGCAGCTGGTCAGCCCTGCACAACCGCGGGGTTTCGTGCACCGCACTCTCCTCGTCGGCAATCAACGCGAGACGGTCGTTGCGGGAAGTGCTCCGCTGCGCAGTTCCGCAATGCTTGCCGCGATGATCGGCGCTGCGGTCACCGGGTCAGAACGCCCGGCAATGTGCGGCGTGACCGTCACCTTGTCGTGGCTCCACAGCGGCGAGTCAGCAGGAAGCGGTTCGATTTCGAACACGTCCAAGACGGCAGCGCGTAGTTGGCCGTCGAGTGCTTCGAGCAGCGCGTCGGTGTCGATGGTGGCGCCACGGCCGACGTTGATCAGAACTCCGTCGCCGAGGGCCCTCAGTTCGGCAGCACCGATCACGCCACGGGTGGCAGCGGAGAGTGGGACGAGGTCGACGACGAGGTCGCAGTCAGTGAAGAACTGGTCGAGTGGTCGGTCGTGGTTCGAGCGCGACCAGCCGAGGGTCGCGAACCCATGGTGCGCGCATGTATCGAGCACGACCTGGCCGATCGCGCCCGAGCCGAACACCCCGACCGTGTAGTCACGCTGAAACACCGGTGCGACATTGTCGCGCCAGGTGGCGGCAGTTTGATGAGCGCTGAACCGATCGAACTCACGCTGGAAGTGGACCGCCCAGCTGAGGACGTACAGCGCAATGTCGTTCGCCATGGCGGGATCAACGAGCCGGACGATCGGCACGTCGGGAAGCGCATCGAGTTCGAGGTGGTCGAAGCCTGCACCCATCATGCAGATTGCTTCGAGGTTCGCCATCGCGGCGAGTTGCTCGACCGGGAGCCGCCACATCGCGACGTGGGTGACCGCCGCAAGGTCGACGTCGTCGACTGAGCTCCGAACGTCGAAGTCGGGCAGGTGCCGGGCAAGTTCGTCGAGCCAGCTGTCGTCTTGCCTGCTGTCGACCAGGAGCATGTTCATGCCGTCATCTTACGAAACGACGGCCGAGCCAGCAGCGGGAACTAGTGCAGGGTGATGATCGTGAGCGCGGTGGGGGCCGCGAACTCGGACATCGGCAGCGGATCGATCTCGATACGACTGCCGACCACCTGCACCAGGTGAAGTTCACCATCGGCGCTGCCGGCGATTCCTTTGGCGCGCACCACTCGCTCGTAGTTGCCAATGGCGGCTCTCACAGCTGCCTTGACCTCGGCGGCATCGGCCATCTCCGGGAACGGCACCATGTGTACTTCGTGTGCGTCGAACAGAGAGGGCGTTGCGGTTGCAGCAGGGCCTTCGGGACGGCGGCCACCGAGCGAGAGAAACCGGCCCGCGGCGACAGCGTTGCCGCCTGGCTCAAAGACGGGTGTGTCGGGTGCAATTTCGCCAAGGCGTCGGCGCGCTGCGTCAGCAATGTGGGGCTCGACGATGTCGGTCTTGGACAGCATGAGAAGATCAGCTTTGCTGATTTGACTGTCGATCGCGTCCCGGGCTGGGCCGGCAAGGTGTTCGGCACCGAGCTGGTTGGCAGCAACCACGACGACCACACCATCGAGGATGAATCCAGCTGAATTGCCCCACGGCGTCATGCGGTCGGGGTCGGCAACGCCGCTCAGTTCGACGACCACGTGGTCGGGCGGAACGTCGCGGGCGCGGAGTTGATCGAACGCGGCGCCGAAGCCGTCGATCAGGCTGCAGCAGACGCAGCCATCGGTCAGCTCGATCGTGTCGCCGTGCTGGCGTGCGATCAGGGCTGCGTCGATGTTGATTTCACCGACGTCGTTGACGAGGACGGCGATCGGCCGATCGGTCACGGCGAGCAACTCGTTGATCACCGACGTCTTGCCGGCGCCGAGGTAGCCGGCCACGAAGGTCAGCGGGACTCGTCGGCCGTCCCACGGCAGAAACTCTGGTTCCTGATACGCCACGCTGCTGAGGGTAACGACCTCCTTTCACCAACGTGGTCGGGCAGCAGGCTGGGTCAGGGGCTCGGGCACAGCTCAATTCGGAGAGTGGTTTCCACATGGGTGGGTGCTGCGGGCAGAATGGAGATGTGCCCACCACCCTCGAGCCCGTCCGGGTTGAAGAACCCGACGTCGACGAGGCGCTCGCGAACGACAAGCCGTGGGTCGTGATCGTGTGGAACGACCCGATCAACCTGATGAGCTACGTCACCTACGTGCTCAAGTCGCTGTTCGGCTACTCGGACGACAAGGCGACAGCGTTGATGCTCGACGTCCATCACAAGGGCAAGGCTGCGGTGGCTCACGGCAACCGTGAAGAAGCCGAAATGTACGTGTTCCGCCTCCACGAGCACAGCCTGTGGGCCTCGATGGAACACGATGTCTAGCCGGACCACAATTCACAGCCAGCAGAGTGGACGATGAGCCGCAAGGACTTTGTCGCTCCGGTCGAGCGTGTGAACAACCGCGACGTCGATCCACTCGGCATGTTCGACGACGGCCACGGCCCAAAGTTCCGGTTGAACTTCGAACCAGAAGAATGCGATCTGCTGACCCGTCTGCTCGGCGAGATGAAAGACCTTCTGACCGCCGAGGTGAACGAGGTAACCGCGCCGTTGCTTCATCGGTTGTTTCCACCGGCGTTTCGCGACGATCCGGAGAAGGAAGCCGAGTATCAGCGGTTGATGCGCGAGGAATTGGTGACGAGCCGCGTCGTATCGGTCGAACTGGTCACCGCCATGTTGACGGCCGATCCGGACACGGGCCGTCTGGCAGATCTCAGTGAGTCCGACACGATGGCGTTCATGCAGTCGTTGAACGCGGTTCGGCTGGTGTTGGGCACGATGCTCGACATCACCGACGACGAAACCGCCGAGCAAGCCGACATTGACGACTCACACGAGTTCCAGCTGTACGGCTACCTCGGCTGGTTGTTGGAGTGGACCGTCCAGTCCCTCTCCGAAACCACCTGACCAGCCCGCGCCGCCAGGGCCCCGCCATTTCCCCTTCGGCGACACAACTCCCCACTGTCTGTTGAACAGGCCGATCCCGCCCCGTTCCGGCACCGCCTGACCGCGGAGAGAAAGCCAGGTCGCGATATGAGCACGCCCCAGACAGATCCGGAAAAGGCCGTCAGCGCATTCGACTACGGTGGAATTCCCATTGGTCGGAGGGCAACATGACTGCACCATCTCAACACCTCTTTCGGGAGGCAGGTACCGCACCCCTTGGGACAACGCGTCGTTCAGTCATCCGTTCAGCCCATGCCATCGGGCCACTGGGTCGGAGTGCAGCAATCGCAACGATGATCACAGCACTCATCTCCGCGCTCCAAGATGGCGTCGCGGCTGGGAGTGCGATCTCGGTCGCCATGCTCGTGCCTGCAGCGACGGTGGACATCGTCGAGCAACGGCTTCCAAATCAGATCATCGCCGCCTCAGCGCTGGCCCTTGCGATCGGGTTCGTTTTCAATTCATCCGATGTCCTTGCCAGCAACGTCATGCTCGGTCTTGCCCTGTTGGCGGGCCCACTCCTGCTCTTACACCTGCTCTCACCCGGGTCGATGGGGTTCGGCGACGTGAAGATGGCACTAGTTCTCGGTGCCGCTGTCGGTGCCGTCCACTGGCAACTCGCACTGGTGACCATCGCGCTCGCCGCAGGCGCGACCGCGACCGTGGCGCTGCTCCGACGAATGAACGAGATTGCCTTCGGGCCCGGCCTGGTCGGCGCTGCGGCGTTCAGCCTCCTTGCCCACACCTTGATGCTGACCCCCGTAGCGCTCCACTCCACGATTAGCACCGGACACTTCGCATGAGTGACATCGACACATCCGCTTCCCAACAGTTGTCCGACGAACCGCGGGGCTTCCGTCCGTCGGCACGTCGCCGAAATCGTCTTGCTGCCGGCATCGCACTTGGCGCAATCGCCATCGGTGGCAATGTTGGTGTCTATTCAGCTCTCAACTCGAGTGAGCCAGCCGTCCAGGTCGTTCGTGACGTTGCCGCCGGCGAAGCCATCACGTCCGACATGTTACGCACCGTCGACGTCAATGTCGATGCAACCGTCAACGTCATCGAGGGCGTCGATCTCAGGTCGCTCGTCGGCCAGTACGCCCGCGTGCGTTTGGTCTCTGGCTCGTTGGTGACGCGCCAAGCCCTGCAAGTCGGGCCACTCGTGTCTGTAGGGAATGCAATCGTTGCATTCGAGGTCGACGCCTCCCAACTGCCAGTGGGCGTCCGCGAACGAGTGCCTGTTCGGCTCGTGATCCCGGCTGACCGCGGCGATGACGACCAGACCCCTCTCAGTATCGACGGCCGGGTGGTCGGCTTCCCGACGGAATCGGACAGCGGCGTCGGAAGGGTGTCGGTCTCGGTCGAACTGAATGATGCTGATGCTGTCGTCGTGGCCTCAGCTGATGATGTCCGCGTCGTCCTCTTGGTGCCAAGCCCTGACCCAGCTGCAGCCGGTCTCGGCGAATGAGCATCGTCGCTGTTGTCGGCGATTGCACGACGACAACAGCGCTCGCCCTCGCTGCAGGATGGCCATCAGGACACGATGCCGTGGTACTCGAAGCCGATCGCACTGGCGGCTCGCTCGCCGCCTGGCTCGGCACGCCTGCCAGCCCGTCGCTCTCCACGATCGTTGCGAACTCCGCCGCCCTCGGCAACAGCCCGTCGACCGCCTGGTCCACCGTTGACGCAATGGTTAGCCACGCTCCTTCGGGCACTCGCTTCATCGCTGCGCCGGTCCGTTCGCGTGCCGCCAGCAGAGCGCTCAGCGAGGCCGGCAACACACTGTTTCCGCTCCTCGCCCAGCTCACCGAACCGACGCTCATCGCAGACATCGGTTCGTATGCGGTCGCCGACGCCCCATCGGTGCTGTTCTCGCTCGCCTCATCGATAGTCGTCTGCCATCGGCAAGACGCTGCGTCAGCTGGAGCCGCCACCGTTCGACTCGAACGGCTGGCCGAACTCGTTCAGTTCCTGGCGGCGTTCGGTATCCCTCTGACCGTCGCCCTGATCGGCGACCGCCCATTCGGCCCCGACGAGGTCGGCCAGTTCCTCACTGCCGAGGGGCAGGCCGAGATCGTCATGCACCCACTTCCGGTCGACGATCTCACAGCAGCCGTCTTTGCCGGCCGCACCGGCGTATCCGAACGTCGCCTCGCCCGACTTCCCCTTATTCGGGAAGCATCAGCATTGGCAAGAGCGGTGGCACCCGCAGATGCAGTGTCGGACTCAGGCCGGATCGATCAGCTCGGATCATCACGATGAGCGCAACCTCACACCACGATGACCATCTACTCAGGACGGCCCTCGGTGTCATCACCGATCGTGTGGCGGAGCGCTTGATCGACGCGCTCGAACGCGATGACGCCGCAGCACCCGCTCCTGACCGCTCTCCACTTGTCACTGACGAACGACGACAACAACTCCTGATCGGCGCGTGGATCAGCGACGAGGTCGCCGTCATGAACGAAGAGTTGCTGCACGATGGTCTTCGTCCGCTCGATCAACCGACCGAGCAGTTGCTCCGGTCGCGCGTCGTCGCCGAGCTGACAGGCGCTGGGCCACTCGAAAAATTTCTGAGCGACATCGGTGTCGAGGAGATCGACGTCAACAGTGCCGAGTCCACATGGGTCACGTACACCGACGGCCGCAAGGTCGACGTCGGCCGGCTCTGGGCCTCGTCAACAGAATTGACGTCATTCCAAAAACGGATGGCGCTCCGGATGACCGGCACCGGGGAAGGCCGCCTCGACACGTCATCGCCAATGCTCACGCTGCAGTCAAACGACGGATCGCGCATCGTCATGGTTTTGGGTGGCAACACCGAGCACGGTATCTCGACGCATCCGCGCATCGCCATCCGACGATTCGTTGTCCGCCAGGCGGGCTTGGACGGCCTCTCCGATCTCGGCCTCTTCCCGAAGCCGATGGTCGAGCAGTTCCGTGCCCTCGTGCGCTGCGGCTTCACCATTCTTGTGTCGGGCCCGCCCGGCGCCGGAAAGACGACGCTCCTGACCGAACTCCTGGGCGAGGTCTCTCCGCTCGAACGCATCATCACGGTCGAGAAGAACCTGCTCGAGCTGCGGCTCGAAGACGACCCGCGCCACCCTGATGCGCCGGCGCTGTTCACGCGTCATGCCAATGCCGAAGGCGAGGGCGAAATCACGACGCGCCAGCTGGTCGAGCTGACGCGCCGACTCAACCCCGACCGCGTCGTCGTCGGCGAGTTGGTGGAAGACGAGGCACTCGACATGCTCGACGTCGCCTCGATGTGTAAGCGCGGTTCGCTGGCAACGATCCATGCACACACGTCCGACATCGTGCTGCAGCGTCTGGCGTACTACGTGTCGAAGTCGAACACGAGCCTGCCCGAGTTTGCCGTGCACAGCCTGATCGCGCAGACCGTCGACTTTATTGTGCACATTGACTTGGTCCGCAATGCCAAGGCCGAGCAGGCCGCGATTCGTCGAGTGACCTCCGTGATCGAAGTCGGCGGCCTGGGTGAAGCCGGCGGCGTTTCCAGTACCGAATGCTGGGCCATCGACGATGGTGACGAACTGACGCAAGTCGCGCAGCTCTCGCAACGTCACTTGACGCGTCTGCGACTGGCTGGCTACAGCGCAGAACTCTTCTCTGTCGGAGAGGAAGTTCGATGAGCCTGGCCCTCCTGACGTTGGTGGCGTGCTCGGTGCTCGGCGTCACCGCGGTTGTCGTTGCAGCCGCGCCGATTCGCAACGATGCGGCGCCTGCAGCCCGACCGGACGCAGAGCTCATGACGCGTCTCACGATCGGTGGCGCAACGGCGCTCCTCATTATTGCGTCGTCGGGCTGGGTCCTGCCGGCGCTCGTTGTAGCGACCGGCGTCTTCATGGGGGTCCGGATGTGGCAGCGGCGCGATCGTTCGACGAACGACGTCGAACAGACCGATGCACTGGCATCGTGGATCGAAAGTCTGCGCGATGTGTTGATTGCCGGCGACCAGCCGATCGGCGCCATCGCCTCGACCGTGTCGACAAGCCCCGCCCTGATTCGTCCATACGTCAGGCGTCTTTCCGCCGGGCTCGGTCGGCAAGAGCCGGACGTGGTGTTTCGGCGGTTCGCCGACGACATCGACGACCCCCTTGGCGACCTCGTAGCTGCCGGCCTTCTCATCGCCGTACAACGCGGCGCTCGTACGGTCGCAGTGTTGACGTCGTTGGCCGAGCAAGCGCGTCATCAAGCTGATCGACGGCGCATCGTCGACGCAGAGCGAGCACCGATGCAACGCGAGGTCGGCCTGTTGACCCTCATCATGGGATCACTGATTGTCGGCCTTCTCGTGTTCGGCCGCGCCGACTACCTCCGGCCCTACGAAACGAGTGGCGGCCAAATTTTTCTGGCCGTTGTCATCGCGATCTATGCGGTACTCCTCCTTCGAGTCCAGCGATTAGCGCGCTACCCGAAGCCGAGTCGATTCCTCACCACTGCCGCCGTCGAGCGGCGTGCGACAGCGACGCGCGAGATACATTCGTGAACACCACTGGCCTTCTCGTGTTGGCGAGCTTGCTGCTCTTCGCCGGGATGTCGCTTGGAGTATCCGGTTGGCAGCAGCCCCGCCCGTCGCTTGAACGAAGCGTGCGGTATCTCCGCCGGCCCGCCCCACTGCCAGTGGCAGGCGCTGCAGCTCCGCTCACGATTCGACTTGGAGATCTCGCCGTGCAGACCCAGATCGGAGAACGAGCGCTGCGGTGGCAGCAGCCGCTTCGGCTCATCGGCCGATCGGTGCCGACCCACGTCGGGCTCTTGATACTTGCCGCCGTCGGTGGGCTGATTGGGCCAGCGCTCGTCGTCGGAATACTCTCCACGATCGGCCTGCTGTCGATCAGCGTCGTCGTGCCACTCGGGCTCTCGCTGCTGGGCGCCGCTGCCGCTCCGTTCGCCGTGCACTCGGATGCGATCTCGCGCAGCGACGACGTACGGATCGATGTGCGCCATCAGTTGTCTGCGTATCTCGACATGGTCACGATGCTCCTCGCTGGCAACACGGGACACGAGGGCGCACTCCAGCAGGCTGCCCGTGCCGGAGACGGCGTCCTGTTCACCGAACTCCGACGACGGATGCGTGAGGTAGGAACCACCGGCAACAGCCTCGTCGGGGCGCTCGCCATCGTCGGCGAAGACTTCGGGGTGGTCGAGCTCACACAGGTCGCCGCCGCTGCCCAACTCTCGGCCGCCGAGGGCGCGCCAGTTGCGAGGACGTTGACAGCGAAGTGCTCGACGCTCCGCTCGACGTTGGCAGCCGAGGAGGAGGCCAACGCCCGTGTCCGCAACGACAAGATCACGCCACCGCTCGTCGGCATGGCCTTGCTGTTCATGGCACTCATCATCTATCCGGCGCTCAACCTCTGAGCTTCCGACACTCACCCACCCACGCACAACAAGGAGACACCCAATGAATGATCCAACCCTGATCGCCACCTCGATATTCCACGTCGTCTATGGCCATCTGCGTCGACTCGATACATCCGACGGTCGCTCTGATCGAGGTGCTGTCTCCATCGAACAAGTCCTCTGGTACGCCGCCGCTGCGGTGAGCGTGGCCGTGGTTGCCACCATTATCTGGAACACCGTCCGCGACGCTGCAAACGACGTCAGCCCGGTCAACGGCGGCCTTGGCTAACAACAAAGAACGCGACGACAACCAGCAGCGTGACAACCAGCACCATGACAGCCAGCAGCGTGACAGCAACAACCAGTGCAGCGACCCGACGCGGCATCGACGACCCCGGGTCGACATCGCTCTCGGTCGTGCTCCTTACACCGGTGTTCATCGTGCTTGCCTTCGCCGCATGGCAATCAGCTCTCTGGAGCCATGCGCGAACTGAAGCCCGCGTCGCTGCGCGCGATGCAGCTGCGCTTGTTGCCAGGTCCGACGCGAACGCTGAAAGTACCGCTGCGGCGACAGCTGCGGTGTTGGCAAGCGACACAGCCTTACGGAACATCGACGTCAGGATTGATGAGGCTGACGGTCTCGTCGTCGTCACCGTCCACGCTGACGCTCTGGGCATAATAGCCAGCACATCGAGACCTGTCTCGGTCACCGTCGCCGTGCCCGTTGAGGAGATCACCGCACCGTGACCAAGCCTCGAATAGCGCGCACGACGGCACCACCCGCACGTCGGGAGTTCCGTCGCGGGCGTGACGGGCGCGGCAGCAGCGACGCGCTCGGCCTCGCATTGATCGCACCGGCGGCACTCGGAATGGCGATCGTCATCCTCTTCCTCGGTCGCGGCGTCGACAGTCGCGCCACCGTGCAAGTCGCGGCCGAGTCCGGAGCGCAAGCAGCGGCCCAGGAACGCACGACAGCCGGAGCAATCACGGCGGGCCGATCAGCGGCACGAGCAATGCTCATCGACGAACAGACCTGCAGTAACCCGAGCGTCTCCGTCGACATCAGCGCGTTTCAACCAGGTGGCGAGGTCGCCGTAACAGTCACGTGCTCGGTGTCGACAGCCGGCCTTGAGTTGATCCGGCCACAGGCCCAGACGCAGACGGCTACAGCCTTTGCCACCATCGACCCGTTGCGTGCGGCAGAGGGTGGGGAACCGTGATCCGTCGGGGCCGCGGTGAACGTGGCTCCGGCCTCGTAGCCGGCGTCGTCATCCTGTTCAGCCTGACATTCCTCGGTCTCGTCTGGTTGGCCCGCGATGTCGATCGAGGTATCTCGAATCGTTCCACCGCTAACTCAGTCGCGTTTCAGGCCGCCCGGTCAGGCGCTCAAGTGGCCTTCGCAACCCCATTACGTCAGGGCGTCGAGCCGACCATCGACGTGGCCGGAGCGATCGCTGCGGGAACTGACACCGCAACCCGACTCCTCGAGCGCTACGACGTTTCGGGCACGACGCAGATCTCCGTCGATGCTGCAACGGTCACCGCCATCGTCGTGATCACCGATCGAGGTGTCACGGTGACTGGCCGGGCGGCCGTCGAGTCGCAGCGAGCTCCATGAGCCGTGCATTCCGTTCTCGGTGCATGGTCGTCCACTGTGTTGAGAAAGCGGCTGCATCATCGGACGCACGATTCGCCAGGAAGGGGATGCCATGTTGCAACGAGGTCTGACCGCGGTCGGCCGGTTCGCCGGCGCCGTCCTTGCGCTTGCCGCTCTGGCAGTCGCGGGGCCGATCGCCCTCGTCACAGTCTCGCTACTGCGTTTCAATTCAGCCAACCCGTTGCATCAGATCCCGTGGCCCTGGCAATGGAATTCCAGAGAGATCGTCGAGGCGCTCCAGAGCCCCCTGACCAACGACGTGGTCATCAACCTGCTGATCCGAACCGCACTGTCTCTCGTCTGGGTGGCGGTCGTGATCATCGTCATGACCACAGTCGTCGAAACCGTTCATCTCGTCCGACACCGCGGGCTTGCCTGGCCCCAGATTCGGGGCCTTGGCTGGGCACAACCACCGGCCCGGTTCATTGCTGCCGGCCTCGTGGCATTCCTCCCGCTGCTGACCAATGCGGCTGCGCTCGTGTCGCCGCAAAGTTCACTGACGTCTTGGTCTCCACCGTTCTCCGGCAACGAGCAAGTCGATGCGTCTTCACCCGTGATTGGAGTCGACGCCCATCGGCGTGCCGCACGACGCGACCGGGCACCGGTAGCCGGTCGCCCGGCTCCAGCAGCGGTCTCCCTCAACGAGTCTCGACTCCATCTCGTACAACGCGGTGAGTCGATCTACGCGATCGCCAGAGCGCTGTCCGTCGATGTCGCCATGTCGACCGCCGACATCGCTGACTCGATCCTTGATGCGAACCTGGGCTCGGTGATGCCCGGTGGCAGTCGCTTCACCAACGCGGCGTACATCGAGGTCGGCTGGGAACTCGTTATCCCCACCGACGTGCTCCCGCTGGCTTCCGTCGTCGCGTCGACACCCATCACGATTCGAGCCGACGAACCGACCGAGTCACCTGAGGACGACACTGCGGGTTCGCACGTCGTGGTCGAGGGCGACACGCTCTCCGGCATCGCTGAACAACGACTTGGCGACGCTGCGGCGTGGCCCGAAATCTTCGAGGAGAACCACGACCGGGGCATGGGCGACGGCCGAACATTCGACGACCCGAATCTGATCGTGCCGGGGTGGGAACTCAAGTTGCCAACCGAACCCAAGAGCGTTGTCCCACCTCCTCGCTCCAATACGGCGATCGAGACGCCAGCAGTCCCAGACACAGCCCCGCTGACCTCTCCTCCGGTCACGCCGACCTCGACGCCGCTAACGACAACAAGCACTACCACGACGAGTCCCATCCTCTCGGATGTGGACGAGCGCGCAGGAGATGTCGAGGCACCGCAGAGCCCACGAGCCCCGTCGCCGATCCGAATCGAATATGCCGCGCTCCTCGCGGCAGGCGTACTCGCTTTAGCCGAGGTACGCCGCCGCCAGCGAATGCGCGGGGCTGCCCCTCGAACTCGCGTCCCCGATCCACCGCCGGGCGTCGTCACCACCGAGCGACGGCTGCGTTCGATCGATGCTGGCGAACGCTCCACGCGAATCGACGTCGCCACGAGGTCAGCAGCCCAATCGCTCATCGACACCGATGCCCAGATCGGTCTCCTCCTGGTCGATCAAAATGGCGGAGTCGAACTCCGCCTGACGGCTGAGGCTGAGCTCGCGGCACCGTGGTCCCCGGTCGGCAGCGACAGCCAAAGTTGGCTGCTCCCTGCATCGGTCCCAGTCGAATTGCTCAGTGCCGAAGCCCGCCGAGTCGCTACGCCATGCGTGGCGCTCGTCCAGGTTGGAATCGCCAATGAGCGCGACGTGTTCGTCGACATCGAGGCGTGCGGCACCTTCCTCGTCGAAGCGCAGCCCGACCAGGCTGACGAGATCGTGACTGCGATCGCCGCCGGCCTGGCCTCGTCACCGTATGCCGAAATCGCCCACCTCATCTCTGTCTCCCTTCCCGCTGCCGCACTCCTTGAACATCGCAACGCACACCACGCGGCATCAACCGACGCGGCATTCGATCTCGCGGCGTCACTCGTCGGGAGCACGATGAGCAACGAACGCTCGTCGTTCTCGCTGCGGTCGCTGCGGACAGGAGGCGAGATGTGGGAGCCGGCCGTCTTGCTCCTCACTTCCGCCGACCAGGTCGACTTGCCGACGGTTGCCTCTGGGTTCCCTGCTGGAGGGCACGGAGTCGGCGTCGTCGCAACCACCAACCCCGAGGAGAACATCGATGCCGGTGGTCGAATTCGTGCCTGTACAGACGAGTGGACGCTCGACGCATTCGGCTTGTCGTTCGCGCTCGACCCCGTCGGTATGACGCTGGACGACCTCACTGCCGTGACTGATCTCCTTGTTGATGCAGTCGAGCCGGTGATCGATATTGATCCGTCCGGGACGGGCGAGCCGAGCTCCAGCGAGGCGACAGAGGGCCACCTGCTACCGAGCGTGACGGCGGAGGCCACTCTCGAAACACCTCTCATAGAAACACCTGCTGGCGAACCTTTCGTCGCTCGCGAGCACTCGATCGTTGTGCGACTGATGGGCAGAGTCGACGTCATCGACGTCGATAGCACCCCGGGCAAGTTCGAGCGGTCGAAGACCGTCGAGCTCATCGCCTGGCTGGCCACCCATCGGGAGAAGTCGACACGGACCGCTGCCCGCACTGCGCTGTGGGAGCTTGACGTGCGCGACGCCACCTTTGCCAACGTCGTTTCAGAGGCACGTCGGGCACTCGGCCGGCTCGTCGTCCCGGACGGCCACGAAGAATGGCTGGGTCGAACGTTGACCGAGCAGCTGCCGCTGCACAAATCGGTCGTGACCGATGCCGATCTGGTCCAGGATCGGCTTGACGCTGCACGGCTTCAAGCTCCAGCGCATGCCATCGACACGCTTCGGCCCGCCGCTGAGATGATCCGCGACATGCCTTTTGCTGGTGCGAGCTATCTCTGGCCAGACGCCGAGGGGATCACGTCGAACCTCGTCCTCCTTGCGACCGGGGTGGCGGCCGAGTTGGCCGGGCATGCGCTGTCGCTGGGAGACATCGATCTCGTCTTCTGGGCAACCGGCCGCGGCCTCACCGTTCTGCCGGGTCACGAAGAACTGATCGGGCTGCGCATGCGAGCTCATGCTCGGGCAGGAGACCTCGCCGGCGTTCGCCAAGAGTGGGCGTCTTACGAACGAGTCATCGTCGCCGACGCCTGGTCTGACGGCGAACCTGCGCCGAAGCTGCTCGCTCTCCGCCGCGAATTGCTCAGCGCACCCGCCTGACCCGCTGGCCTCGCCCCAGTCTTCTTGCCCAGTCAAGTTGTGC
>CALCXK010000123.1 GCA_937905835.1 uncultured Ilumatobacter sp.
CGCAACGAAAAAGGCCGCCGCCCGCAAGAAGACGGCGAAGAAGAAGACCGCTGCGAAAAAAGCCTGACCGGCGGGTCAGACGAACGGTGGTCGCACGATGCGGCCACTGAGCTCTTTGCCCCGCACGTCGATCGTCACGGCTTGACCCTCAGAGGTGTCCGGCGGGAGGAACCCGAGGGCGATTGCATGGCCAAGGACCGGCGAGAAGTTGCCGCTGGTGACCTCGCCGACGACCTTGCTGGCGATCGAGATGGTGCAACCCGTTCGAGCCGGTCGACGGCCTTCCAGGGCGATACCGAAAAGTCGGCGAGTGACGCCGGCTTCGCGTTCGGCAAGCGCAGCATCGCGGCCGGTGAAGGCCGGCTTGTTCCAGGCAACCACCCAGCCGAGGCCGGCCTGCAGTGAGGTGACCCCAGCGCCAAGTTCTTGGCCGTGCAACGGCAACCCTGATTCGAGTCGAAGTGTGTCGCGAGCACCCAGCCCTGCCGGCGTGATGCCAGCGGCCAGCAGTGCGTCCCAAAGTGCAGGGGCCGTATCGACGGGCACAGCGATTTCGACGCCCGGCTCGCCGGTGTAGCCAGTGCCAGCCACGGTGCAACTCGTGCCGTTCCACTCGCATGTAGCGACATGGAATCGACCAACGGCTGCCGCAGCCGAGAAGACGGTCGCGAGCTGCGCATTGGCCTCAGGACCTTGCACTGCGATGACTGCCCGAGTGCGGGTTGTCTCCAGTCCCCCGATAGCGGCGACCACGTCGTCTGTGTTGGAGGCGTTGGGCATCACGTCGAACACGTCGGGGTTGCCGTCGGCGCGGGGATGCCACCAGATGATGATGTCGTCAAGCACGGAGGCGTCGGTTGCATCGAGGAGATGCGTGTACTGCGCCCGGCCGGGCGCGATTTTGGTCAGATCGTTGGTGAATGCCGCCTGCAGTCGATCAAATGCTCCATCGCCTTCGATTCGGACGGAGCCCAGATGCGACACGTCGAACATCGCGGCACCGCCGCGGCAAGCGAGGTGTTCAGCGACGGTGCCAGACGGGTAGGCGATTGGCATCTCCCAGCCACCGAACTCGACGAGGTTGGCGTCGAGTGCTCGGTGCTGTTCGGCGAGCGGTGATCGTCCGAGCTGCATGGGGTGCCCGACGGCTCAGATGACTCGTCGGTGGGGCTGCTCGTGAAGGATCTGCGCAGCGATCTCGGCGACATCGGCTTCAAGTTCAGACTGCACGCCACTCATCGACAGCATGTTGAGGACACCCTGGCCCTTCTTCAAAACGTCAATCAACTGACCGTCGTCGGCGCAGACCTGCACGCTCTCGCCTTCGATGACGAGGTGGGCCGAGGCGATGTCGGTGGTGACGTATTCGCGCAGGTATTCGAACACCTTGCGGACCTGTTCCAGCTTGATGCCGGCATCGAGCAGCTTCTTGATCGTCTTTAATTCGAGCAGGTCCGTATAGGAATAACGGCGACGACTACCGCTGCCGCTGGCATCGCTGAGCGACGGGCGAATCAGGTCGGTGCGGGCCCAATAGTCGAGCTGGCGGTAAGAGATACCGACGACGGTGGCCGTCTGTGTGCCGCTATACCCGAGGGCTTTCGCGAGTTGCTGATCGGTGATTCGAGAGTCGTCCATGGTCCTGCCTCCAGTTCGTTGATCTCAACAGGGCGACACGGCGTGCCGACGGTTGTCGAGACTCACGCGGCGGCACCACAAAGGGGTAGTTACAGCTCTGTGAGATGTACGACTCTACGCACCCTGCGCACAACCGTCAACTATTGATTGAGAGTTCTCTGCTCAGAGCGTAATTGTCGCCGCGAATTGGTTGGTCATCCCCACCCCGCCCTGGCGCAGGTGGTCATGCTTCGAAGTCTTCGGGGTTGACGGTGTCGAGGAAGTCTTTGAAGTCGTCGATGATTTCGGCGGCGTCAGTTTCGGGCTCAGCCGGAGCGTCTTGTGCCTCAGCATCCATCAGTTCGTCGCTGGCAAACAGCGGTGCATCGCATCGAACTGCCAATGCGACGGCGTCCGATGGGCGGCAGGAGATGACCTTCTCCCCCACCGCGGACGCCAGGTGTACTTCGGCATGGAATGTTCGGTCGACCATCGCGGTGACCACGATCTTTGTCACCGAGGCGCCCAGCTCGCTGAGTGTGGCGAGGAACAGGTCGTGCGTGAGCGGTCGAGGCGGCTGAACACCTTCGAGTGCGTAGTGAATAGCGGATGCTTCGGGCGTGCCGATGTAGATCGGCAGGAGTCGGTTACGGCCGCCCTGTTCGCGCAACAACATCATCGGCGTGTTCGCCGGTACTTCGACACGGACGCCAACCAACTCGAGAGGGATCACGTGGCTGACGATACTCAGTCTTCGAAGTGGTGGCGCATCGCGGCTTGCATCAATGCGTCACGAAGCCTTCCGCCAAGCTGATCGAGATCAACAAGGTGCTGGCGAGCCTGACCGGTCGCGTGCGGATTGCGCTGGCGAAGGAGCGGCTGGATCATCTGCTCGAACAGGCCGACTTCGCGGTCGGCAGCGACCTTCCATCCTCGGAGGTGGCGGACATCAGCACCAGCATCCAACAGCTGCTTGGACACGCGGGCGATATCGAGTGCACCTTTGCCGTAGATCCCACTTGAACCTCGGAGAGGGGTGATCAGTCCGTACGACTCGAGGTTGTCGAGTTCGGCTGCGTCGAGGTCAGCCATCGAGCACAGCTCGTTTTTGGTGAGAGTGACTCCAGGAAGAAGATTCGGCGCTGCAAGCATGGTCGAGGGCGGCGGCTTTGTCGACACCGGGGCGCGGTCCAGTTCAGGGGTATCCAGCTCCCCATTCGGTGATTCGACGGCTTCCGTCGGTGGGGCAACTGGCGCGGCTTCACCGATGAGTGCCGGAGCTGCATCGACGGACTCAGCCGTGCGTGCGAAAAGAGCGTGAGCGCCCGTGGCCATGGTGACGACCTGAGCATTGGCTGCGGCGGCGTCGGGCATGTTCTTGATACCGCGAGGACGTGGAATCTCGCTGGTGGGATCGATCTCGCCAGAATCGAGGCGATCCTTGATCACCCGCAGCGGCAGGTAATTTTCTCGTTGCTCGCGCAAGATGCATCGCAGCAGCTCGACGTCGTCGTCGTAGAATTTGCGGTAGCCGGACGGGGTGCGCTCAGGGTCGATCAGACCTTGACTCTCGAGAAAACGAATCTTCGAGATGGTGACATCGGGGAACTCTTCGAGCAGGAGCGCGAGCACCTCACCGATCGAGAGGTGGGACATCGACGTACTCGGAATTAGTCGCTCAGCCATCGTTGCGCTCAAAAAACACGAGCCTGAATTTGCCTATCTGCAGCTCGTCGCCATGACAGAGCAGCATCTTGTCAATGCGTTCCTGGTTGACGTAGGTGCCATTCAAAGAGCCAGCATCGCTGGCCACGTAACCGTCAGCCGTTCGCTCGATCTCAGCATGACGTCGAGAGACGGTGATGTCGTCGAGGCTGATCTCACTGTCGGGGTGACGACCGAGCTTCGTGGTGGTTTCGTCGAGCGAGAACCTTGAGCCGGCTTGGGACCCTGCACGAACGATCAAGACACCGACCTTGAGTGGCAATTCGCCGATCGGGATGACGAGGTCATCGTCAGTACCCGGCGCGTCTTGCAGTTTGTCGATCGCTGTCAGCGTGACTGTCCGATCTTTTAAGGAGTCCATCGGTTCGCCACAGCTCGAGCAGAAGGAACTCTCAGGTGGGTTGCGATGGCCGCACTGGTTGCAGAACACGTAGGTACTCATGTGTGTCAGCCTTCTGTGAGCGCCCGATAGCCGTCGGCATCCATCAAGCCCTCGAGTTGAGTGGGATCGCTCATTTCGATGGAACAGATCCAACCTTCACCGTACGGGTCACTGTTGAGGAGTTCGGGGGTGTCGTCGAGTTTCTCGTTGACTGCAACAATTGTTCCGGACACTGGCGCATAGATGTCGCTGACCGACTTGGTGCTCTCCACCTCGGTGAACGAGTCGCCGACAGTGACGACGCTGGCGGCCTCGGCGGCCTCGACGAACACGACGTCACCGAGGGAATCCTGAGCGAAGTCGGTGATCCCGATGGTGACGGTGTTGCCGTCTTGGCGGATCCACTCGTGGTCCGACGAGTAGCGAAGGTCAACGGGAATGTTCATCACAGCCACAGTAGCGAAAATCAGGGTGAAGAAGGAACACGGTGGGCGCGACCTTCGGCGATGCCCTCGCGCACCTGGGGGATGTAACTGACGCCGGTCCACAAGCTCAAGGCCAGCCCCGGTACGCCTGTCAGCCATGACAAGACGTTGAAGAACCCCGACTCGAAGACGTTTGCGTTGCCAATGAGGAAGCTCGGAACAGCGCCCATGAGCATGAAGGTGGCGGTTTTGCCCCACCATGTGACGTCGAAACGTTTCATCCCGAAGAACAGCGTCGCAATGGCCATCATCAGCCCAACGGCAACCTCGCGGAAGAGCACCGCCAGGGCGAACCAGAGCGGAATCGAGCCATCAATGATAATGGCGACGACGGCGACGAAGAAGAAGAGCCTGTCGACGGTCGGATCAAATATCTTGCCGAATTCGCTCACCTGATTGAACCGTCGTGCGATGTAGCCGTCGATCCAGTCGGTCGACCCAAGCGCAGCGAGCATCCATGCGGCCCCAGCCCGGTTGTCTTTACTGAACAGGAGCCAGAGGAACAGGGGCAGGCACAGCAACCGGGCCAAGGTAAAGAGGTTCGGCACCGTCCACACGTTGTCGAACAGGCCGGCGTCGTCGACGGTTACTTCGGAGATCGCCGATGTTGGTCGTTGGTCGGTCACGAGTCCATCGTACGTGGCGCCTACTGTGGCCGACGTATGACCACTGTCTTTACCATGATCATCAACGGCGACATTCCCGGCACGTTCGTATGGCGCGACGAACAGTGCGTAGCTTTCATGTCGATCAACCCGATTACGGCCGGCCATGTGCTCGTTGTGCCGATCGAAGAGATCGACCACTGGATCGATGCGTCCCCCGAGTTGAACGCCCACATGTTCGACGTGAGTCGCAACATTGCTCAGGCGCAGCAGCGAGCGTTCGGCTGCGCCAAGGTCGGCATGATCATCGCCGGCTACGAAGTGCCCCATGCCCATATCCACCTGATCCCGACCAACGAGATGAATGAGCTGTCATTTGCTCACGCTGCGGCGAGTGTCGAGCGTTCCCACCTCGATGCGTGGGCTGCAGCCATCACCGCCGAACTCTCAACCTAAGGTCTGTCACGCCGCTTCCTCCCACACCGCGGTCTCACCACGGTGTGACACTCTCAACCTGAGAGTGGGGTGGTGAGATCGGGCGTGTTGTTCCGGACGCTGTTGACGTTGGTACTCACGGCGCAGAGGCGCAGGATGTTGTCGTTTCGAGCGGTGAACAGGTCGCTGAGTGACTCGATGTCGGCGTTGCCCGGATCGAGCCATTCCTGCCATCGGGTTGGTGGCACGAGGACTGGCATCCGGTGATGGACGACGGACATGTCGTGGTTTGCTTTGGTCGTGATCACCGTGGCGCTGCGCAGCCACCGCTGTTCGGGATCTGCTGGATCTTTCCAGGTGGACCACAGCCCCGCAACCGCCAGCGGCTCGCCGTCGATGCGCTCGATGAACATTGGCTGCTTGAGCGGTTTGCCCTTGCTGTTGAGTGGGCCGTCCGGTGAGCCGGGCTTCCATTCGTAGAACCCATCCATGGGGATAAGGACCCGCTTCTTCCTCGCAAGGTCCCGGAATGCGGGCTTCTCGGTGATCGTCTCGGACCGGGCATTGATCATGCTGGCGCCGATTTTGCGTTCCCTTGCCCAACTCGGGATCAGGCCCCAGTGGAACGCCTGGACGGTGTCGTTGCCTCTTGGATCAGCGACCACGCCGTAGATGTCGTGGGTCGGTGCGACGTTGAAGTTTTGTCCGAGCGAATCGATGCTTGCGGTCGCACCGAAGTACGACGCGATCGCGGCGGCGGTGCTGGTGGAAACGAACCGACCGCACATGTCAGGAGGTGGCGTCGAGGAGCGCCGCCGTTGTGGCGTTTACCGCCCCGGGCGCCAGTCGGTACCAGATCCAGCGGCCCCGTTTGTCGCCATCGACCAGCCCGGCCTCAGCGAGAACTTTGAGGTGGTGCGACACCGTCGGTTGCGACTTGCTGATTGGGCCAACGAAGTCGCAGGCGCACACTTCGCCGTCGGGGGACGTGGAGATCATCGACAAGATCTGGAGACGAACTGGATCGGCCAGTGCCCCCAGCCGGTCGGCGAGCAACAATGCCGAGGCGGCATCGAGTTTCGGCCCGGCCCCGTCGCAACGGGCTGCTGATTCATTGCTCACGACAAAGCAGCATACGAGGTCAGCCTCCTGGGTCGATTCGCGCCCAACCCGCC
>CALCXK010000124.1 GCA_937905835.1 uncultured Ilumatobacter sp.
CTCAGCGGGAGTCTCGACCTCGGCGGCTTCGACAGGTGCGGCCTCAGCGGGAGTCTCGACCTCGGCGGCTTCGACAGGTGCGGCCTCAGCGGGTGCGTCCTTGGCAGCAGCGAGCTTGGCGTCCCGAGCAGCTTGTTGGGCAGCAGCTGCGTTACGCGCATCTGTCTGGGCTGTTTCGAAAGCGGCGACTTCTTCAAGGGTCTTCTCGGCAACCGGCGCGGGTGCGGGGTTGCGCTTGTTCGCGATGAAGCGGCCTTCGGCAACGGCGTCAGCGATGACACGAGCGAAGAGGCTGTTCGAGCGGATGGCGTCGTCGTTTCCTGGGATGGGGAACGTCACGACTTCCGGGTTGACGTTGGTGTCGACGACAGCCACGACCGGGATACCGAGCTTGCGAGCTTCGGTGACTGCAATGTGCTCCTTGTTCGTGTCGAGCACGAAAATCGCGTCAGGAGCCTTCTTCAGGTTGCGCATTCCACCGAGGTTGCGCTGCAACTTGATCATTTCACGCTCGAGAAGGAGCGCTTCTTTCTTGATCATGACGTCGAACTCGCCGGAAGCCTGCATGCGCTCGTACTCGAGCATCTTGTTGACGCGCTTACTCATCGTCTCGAAGTTCGTGAGCATGCCACCGAGCCAACGCTCGTTGACGTAGGGCATGCCACATTTGTCGGCATAGCTCTTGATCGGGTCCTGAGCCTGCTTCTTGGTTCCGACGAACAAGATGGTGCCGCCACCGGCGACGAGATCACGGACGTACCCGTAGGCCGTCTCGACTCGACCGAGCGTCTGCTCGAGGTCGATGATGTAAATGCCGGCGCGCTCTCCGAAAATGAAACGCTTCATTTTCGGGTTCCAACGGCGGGTCTGGTGGCCGAAGTGTGCTCCGGCTTCCAACATTTGACGCATGCTGATAACAGCCATGTGTTGCTCCTTGTGCGGTTGATCCCGGAGGCCGGCGCCCGTTTTTTGGGTCGGGCGACCGCTTACTTGACCACCGGGACAGTGATGAGGTGCTGATTCGGATGAATCAACCGACGAAATGATAGCTGCGTCCGAGGGCATCTCAACGCACGCTCGTTCAGTACAACCTCAGTGGCTGCAGCGCCAGACGGGTGGTGGCGCCAACCGTTGTGGGGAGCCGTCGACCGGTACAAGACGAGACCGGCCGAGAGCACTCCCGAAGAAGGGCGCTGGATCTCGATATTGACCGCCGATTCGCAGGCCGAAGTACATCTGGCCCGACGCACGGCCGATCCGCGATCGGGCCGCCACACGGTCGCCACGTCGCAGGCTCGACGACGTCAATTTGCCGTAGGTGGTCTTCCACCCGTTGGCATGTCGGACCACGACGTATATGACGCGAGCGATTGTTCCGCGGTAGATGACGGTGCCGGCAGCGACGGCGCGTACCGCCGTCGAAGGAGCAACCCCGTACTCGATCCCCCTATTGCCTGCACAATACGGACAGCTCGGTGCACGAAACGGATCGACAACCGGGCCGCCCACAGGGGCCCGCCAGCACGGCGAGGCCATCGCCGAAGTGGGCTGGACCAGCATGAGGCAGACCAGGGCAATCGTTGTGACACAGACAACGCGACATCGCATGATGATTCCTCTCGACAATCAGATTCCGATGGACGCCGGAGCGTCGAGAGGGGCCGCATGGCCCGAGGTGTTCGACTCAGGTGAGCCCGGCGGCCGACATCCGCGCCCGGAGATGCAGCACCGATTTGGTGTGGATCTGCGAGACCCTGCTCTCGGTCACGCCGAGTACTTCACCGATTTCGACAAGTGTCAGGCTTTCGTCGTAATACAGCGAGAGGACCAGCTTCTCGCGTTCGGGAAGCTTCTTGATCTCGTCGCGTATCACCAGGCTCAGCTCACGTTCTTCGACCACTGCAGATGGTGAGCCCGACACAGCGTCGTCAGGAGCCGACGGTTCGGAGCCTCCCGCAATCGCTCGGTCAAGTGGACCCAGCGTCGTCCGAGCAATGGCCGACAACCATTTGGCCAGATCTTGGGGGGTGATGCCGAGATGCTCGGACAGTTCGTCGTCGGTCGGACCGCGACCCAACTTGTGCTCGAGTTCAGAAATGGCCTGCTCGATGAAGCGCGCTCGGCTGCGAACCAAACGGGGAACCCAGTCGAGTTGCCGCAAACCGTCATAGATCGATCCGCGAATTCGCGGTACCGCAAACGTCTCGAACTTCACGCCAAAATTGGTATCGAAGCGTTCGATAGCGTCGATAAGGCCAAACATGCCAGAGCTGATGAGGTCGCCCGAATCGACATTGGACGGCAGACCTGCGCCCACACGACCTGCGACAAACTTGACTAGCGGTGAGTAGCAAACAATCAGGTGGTCGCGTGCTGCAGCGTTGCGGCGGTTCACCCAGCGCGTCCACTGCATCTGGAGGTCCGCGTCTTCGGCGACAATGCTCATGCTCTGGGATGGGCGTCGCGATAGGCCGCCGAGAGTCGTTCTCGACTGACGTGCGTGTAACGCTGCGTGGTTGCGACGTCTGCATGACCAAGTAACTCTTGAACGGCTCGAAGATCCGCACCTCCGTCAAGCAGGTGTGTAGCAAAGCTATGTCGCAAGGCATGCGGATGCGTCGGGGTGGGTGAACGACGGTCGACAATACGTCGAACGTCACGGGGCGCCAAACGATTACCGCGTTCGTTGCCGAACAACGCGTCGCCCTGATCTGGCGGGACGACGTCGGCTCTGACCTCGAGCCAGCGACGCAGCGCTCGCACGGCCGGTTCGCTGAGTGGGACTCTGCGTTCTTTGCTGCCCTTACCCCACACCGTCGCGGCGCCAACGGCCAACGCCAACGAGGAGACGTCCAGACCACACAGTTCGCTGACGCGAAGCCCCGACCCATACAGCACTTCGAGCACGGCGTCGTCACGAGTGCGGCGCCATTCGGGCTCATCGTCACCGACCGCTCCATCGAGCAGGCCAGAGACCTCTCGGGCGTCGAGCACACGAGGCAATCGGCCGCTGCCAGCTGGCACAGAGACACCACTCGTCGGGTCGACTGTTGCCAGACCGTTTGCCACCGACCACTTGAAGTAGCGGCGAATCGCGGCGACTTTACGCGCAATCGTGCGGCGGGCGAATTGTCGCGTCGTGAGATGAGCGAGGTATCGCCGGATCGTGGCGCGGGTAACTCGACCCGGATCGACAAGGTCACTTCGGCGGCACCATTCGCAGAAGAGGCGCATGTCTGACGTATAGGACACAACCGTGTTGTCCGACAACGACGTCAGCGACATCGCAAAGTCGTCGATCCGCCAGAAGTCCACAGCCAAGATCGTATTGCCGATCGGCTATCAAATTTAGGATGATCCACCTGCCGCATGCCACAGCACGGTGAGAACTCGTCATGTCAGGTCCGCCCATTCGTCGACGACTTCGAACCACCCACCGTTCTCGATGAGCCAGCCGTCCCGTTCGAGCCGCGCCAACGCCAGCGCCACCTCACCGATCGCGAGACCGGTGATCAGCAACAAACTGTCGAGGGTTCTCGGTTCGTTGCGACATGCCGCAAGGACATCCGCCTGCGGACCGCTCGGCCGCGGACGAGCGTCAAACCTCAGCCGTCCTGCTCGACGACCATCGAGCCCGAGCGCCATCAAAATATCCGCCGTTTCCAGCGCCGACTGCACACCGTCAGAGATCAGCGAGTTGGTTCCGGCCGAGGCTCGGCTATTGACCGCACCGGGCACCGCCATCAAGATGGTCGATCGATTGATCGCCTCGTGCACGGTGATCAGGGAGCCACCCCTTTCGCGACTCTCTACCACCACCAGCACTTCACAGAGCGCAGCGAGGATTCGATTGCGCAGCGGGAATCGGAACGCGTCGGGACGGGTGCCCGGAGGCCACTCAGAGATCAGCACGCCGCGTTCGGCGACCTCGTTCCAGATATCGGTGTTCTGCTTCGGATACGGAATGTCCAACCCGTTTCCGACGATGCCAACGGGTCGACCGCTCGGAGTATGCAACGCCCCACGATGTGCAGCAGCATCGATACCGCGGGCCAGCCCCGACACGACGACGATTCCGGCCTCTGCCAGCTCGGCGCCAAATCGAGCTGCAGTCGCACGCCCCTGCTGAGTTGCGTTGCGGGTGCCGATGATCCCGACCCGCCGCGAATCGAGCACGCTCAAATCGCCGCGTACGAACAGCACCGCAGGCCTCCCGGGATCACCCTGCAACTGCACCGGATAGCTCGGGTCAGATTCACAGACGACTTGCACATTGGCCGCCACGCAGGCCGCAGCCCAAGATTCTGGCGGCTGGTCCACGCGCTGCTGACGCCACAGCGTGGCCAGCCCCTCGTTCTTTCGGAATATCGTGGCCAGCACCGGAGACGGAGCCGCCGCACCAGTGGCCATGTCGAACGCCTCAACGGCGCTGCGGTCGTGGAGAACGTGCCGCAGCCGATTCGGGTTCATCAATTGCAGCCCAGCGAGCGCCGCGAGGTAGCCCTCGTGGCTCATGCAACTCGTCCGATGCGCATCGTCGTATTCAGCGAGGCTCGGAGCCCGAGCGCCACCTGAATTGCCTCTTCGTCGATCTGCAATTGCGCCGAAGCCCGGAGGTCGACGATCGACCGCGCGACCCGTCTGACCCGGTGGTAGCCGCGAGCGCTGAGGCGATCGTGTTCGAGCTCGTGCCGAAGCACAGCTCGACCTGCGTCGTCGATCGGCGCGAACTCGTCGAGCCGGCTTCCAGACAATTGACTGTTGAGGCACCCCTGGCGCTCTTCGGCCAATCTGCGAGCCTCTGCAACACGCAGAGCGACCACAGTGCTCGATTCGCCCGGCTCGTGGCTCAGTAACTCCTCGACCCCGGGCCGATTGACGTTGACACGGAGGTCGAACCGGTCGAGCAACGGCCCAGACAACCTGCGGACGTAACGCTGGAGATGAGCATCGTTACACTGGCACGCACCCGGCGCCCCTCCCCCACATGGGCACGGGTTCATGGCGGCAACGAGCAGGAAGTCAGCGGGGAGCCGAACGTGGACCCGCGCCCGAGACACCGTGATGTAGCGATCTTCCAACGGCTGGCGCATATTGTCGAGCACCTTGGGAGCGAACTCGGCGATTTCGTCCATGAACAGCACGCCACAGTGAGCCATTGACACCTCGCCCGGCCGTACAGTGCTCGACCCGCCACCGACGAGCGCTACCCCTGATGTGGTGTGATGCGGAGATCGGAACGGTGGCCGCGTGATCAGGCCGCCCGGAGGGAGTTGCACCCCGGCAGCCGAGTTGACCATCGTGGCCTCCAGGGCGCGTTCACGATCAAGCAGTGGCAACAACCCGGCAAGGCGCGACGCCAGCATCGTTTTACCTGAGCCCGGTGGGCCAACCAGTAAGAGGTGATGGCCACCAGCGGCGGCAATTTCAAGCGCTGTACGCGCATGCGGCTGCCCCTGCACATCGGCGAGGTCCGGGGTGAACACCGCCTCGCACGGCGGTTCTGGTGCGGTATGGTCGGGCCAGGGAATGTGGCCGTTCAACACTGCGACGAGTTCACCGAGACTGTCGACCAGACGAACCGTGCCGAGCGCGGCCACGCGCGCTTCGATGGCGCTGCCAACCGGTACGACAACGTCGCTCTCGCCGAGCGCTCCGACCATCGGGGCGACGCCAGGAACTGGCCGGAGCGAGCCGTCGAGGCCAAGTTCTCCGATGAACGACAGCGCGGCGACCGATTCAGGCGGCACGGCACCGCTCGCTGCCAGAATCCCGATGGCAATGGCGAGATCCATCGCTGACCCAGACTTCGGCTGATCAGAAGGTGCAAGATTCAACGTGACCTTGATCGACGGGAAGTCGAGCCCCGTGCTCAAGATGGCGGCACGAGTTCGGTCCCGCGCCTCGCGCACCGACTCGTCGGGAAGGCCACCGATACTGAACCCCGGCAGACCTTTGCCCACATGAGCTTCCACTCGTACGGGATACCCCTGTGCCCCAATGAGCACCGCTGATGAAATCGACGCGAACATGTCGCCTCCTCGGTAACGCGGCAGAACCGCAACTGACTACGAGGAGGGGCTGACCGGCCCGACAACGGTCGACGCTCGCGAGCGCACGTCGATGGGAACGATGCTAGCGATCCGGTGTCACAATCGGCTTGACCCCGTGTCCAGGCGCCGTGGTTTCACGCCGTCAATCTGTAACAATGCCGAGCGTGCGAGCCTCGTTGATTCTGCTTCCGATCGCTTTTCTTGCCGGCTGCGGTAACGGCGACGATGCAGGAAGTGCCGAACGGTTCTGCGGTGAGATTCAGCTGCATGCCGAACTGCTCACTCAACCGAACCTGCAATTCGAGGACGACATCGAACCGTACCTTGATCTGTACCGACAGATCGCTGCACTCGCTCCGCTTTCGATCGAACTCGAATGGGACCAACTCGTCAGCGCCTACGAGACAGCGAGCACAGTCGTTCCCGGCGACCCGGAATCTCAACAAAATGCGCTCGCTGCAATGTACTCGACCGAAAAGTCAGCAGCCGCCATTGATCAGTGGCTCGAGAAAACCTGTGCGGTGGATATCGGCCCGGTGTTCACGATCGTCGCTCAGCAAGACTGAGTGATGATCACGTGATCAGAGGATCTCGCCGCGCTTGCGGATGACCTTGTCGCAGAGGCCGTATTCCTGCGCTTCTTCAGCGGTGAACCAGCGATCACGTTCGGAGTCTGCCTGAATCTGCTCGACCTCGTTGCTGGAGTGGAACGCGATCAGTTCGGCCATGCGCTTCTTGGTGTAGCGAAGCTGCTCAGCCTGGATCTGGATGTCGGAGGCCTGGCCGCGTAAACCGGCCAGCGGCTGGTGCATCATGACACGAGCGTTCGGGAGCACGTAACGCTTGCCGGCTGCACCTGCGGTGAGGAGAAACTGTCCCATCGAAGCGGCGAGACCCAGGCACACGGTGGCGACGTCGCAACCAACGAACTGCATCGTGTCGTAGATCGCCATGCCAGCGGTGACCGAGCCACCGGGGCTGTTGACGTACAACCAGATGTCGGCGTTCGGATCTTCGCCTTCGAGATACAGCAGCTGTGCACAGATCTGGTTGGCGATGTCGTCGTTGACATCGGAGCCGAGCATCACAACACGGTTCTTCAGGAGCCGATCGAAGACCGCTGAGCGCTGGTCGAAGCCGCCTTCGAGGGCGAAGGGAGCCTGCGGGGTGGAGAGTTCCGACATGCCGCTCAGGCTATCGGGAACACGTCAAGGCACTGCTGCCGTCCGACCGCATGACTGATTGATCTCTGCCCACTCCTGAAGGTGACCGCAACGTTTCAACCTTCGTTGCTCGAGTCGCCGACCGGGACGTGTTCCCGTCGTCCAGTAGGTCTCGTCGTTCAGCGGGTGACTTCGTTCAGCGGGTGACGCCACTCACGACGACAACGACATTCTCGTTCGCTGCGATGTCGTCACGCATTGCGAGCAGCCCGGCAAGCCCGGCGGAACCCGTCGGGCTCACGTTGAAACCCGCTTCATGAGCGAGTCGGTGTGCTGACTTGATTTCGGCCTCAGACGCGACCACTGGCAGACCGCCGTTACGGCGCATGGCTTCGACCACGCCAACCCAGTCGTAGGTCTCGTCATCGAGGATGCCGTCAGCCAACGATGCCGGACTCTCCCAGACGGTCATCGCCTCGGCCCACACCTTGGCGACGGAGTCGGCACCCGTCGATCGGTTCCATGCACGCTCGAGCGGTGCGCAACCAGCGGCCTGGACGGCGAACAGCGGCACGACGCCGTGGATCGAGTCGAGCCCCTGGCTCGTTGCTGCAGCGAACGCTCCTCCCCCGACTTGAATGAAGAGTCGATCGATGCGTTCACCGGGGAACTGTGTGCCGATCTCCCAGCCGAGCGTTCTGCCGCCGTCGAGGCAGAGCGCGTTTTCTGGCCCCTGCACGGTGAAAGGGACAGCCCCAGCAGCGACCGCATCGCGGAATCGGAGCATCGCTGGGTCGCCCGGTGGATCGTCGTCCCGTCGTTCGCTGCGGTGCACGCTCGCTCCGAGCGCATCGAGACGGTCACCGAAGCCATCGCTCATCCACATCGGGACGTACACGTCGATCGACCACTCGGCAGCCTTTGCCAACGTGGCGGCAGCCAACGCTGCATTTCCGCAGGAGGCAATGGCAAGCGGAGGCCGTTCGGTCAGGTGCCCCAGCAGCTCGGCGGCACGAAGGTGCAGCAAGATCGAGAACAGGAATCGGGCCTTCTGGCTGCCGCCGACTCCCCCGGTTTCGTCTTTCACCCAAACGCCGCCCTCGGCAGCCATTCCCAGTTCGTCAGACAGAACCGCCGACCGTTCGAACGGTGTCACGACAAAGGTTGCACCGTCGACCGATTCGATCGCTGCGTTGAGTTCGCCAATAAGCGCAGCTCGGTCGTCGGCCGACATGCCGTGAGCATCGGCATACGCCGCCCAAGCCAGGTGTAGGTCGGCTGCGACGAATATCGAGTCGCTGTCGCCAAGTTTGACGGGCTCGACGTCATGCACGATTTGCAAGACATGGCGCGGGTCATCCGCCGACGCGTTCGGACATCTGAAGGGCATGGGTGTCGAGATGGGCAGCTCGGAGCTGCATGTGGCGCAACGCCAGCCCGTGACGTTCACGAATCGCTCAGGCGCCGCCGGCGACGCGGGCGTTGAAGTCGTCGATCATGCCGTCCCAGATGGCGGTGTAGCGACGAAGACCACGCCAGAAATCTTGTGACCTGCGAGCCTCAAACAGTTCAAACGGCGTGCCCTGCTGCTCGACCCACGTGTAGTAGCCGAGGTTAAACAGGCGGCGGCGGTCGAGGTCGGTGCACTCAATCATGTGGTCGGTGGACGCAGCGTTGAGGTGTTCGCCGACAGCGGCAGCCGCATCGGTCGTGGTGAACTCATTGCCGTATTGTCGTTCCAACAGTTTCGCCCGCTCACTCGGGTAGAGCGCTGCACCATCGGTTGCCACGGTGATCAGGGCCTGATTCTCGCCGAGGTTCAGCAACTTCGCCGTTTTGATCGCGGCGAGCACGTTGGCAATCGACGAGAACCCGAAGTGTTCGAGTTTGTCGACGAGGCTCTGCGACACGCCCATCGACTGGGCAAGATAGGCGCGCCCAGCCTCGGTGTTGAAGGTGAGGTCCAACTCGTCGGTCGCCTTGTCGGAGATACCAACGACGATGTCTGTGTTCGCGATGTTGTGGATCAGCGGGATGTGCTTGTCGCCGATGCCTTGGATGTTGTGTTCGCCGTAGCCGTTCTCCAGCATCGTCGGGCATTCGAGCGCCTCGACGGCAACGATCTTTGCCCCGTACTCTTCTTTGAGCCGGTCGCCGGCTGCAATCGTGCCGGCCGAACCGGTGGCCGATGTGAAGGCGGCGAGTTCAAGTTCACGACCGACCAGGCCGTATTCCTCCCGCACGGTCTCGAAGACGTGGCTGAGCGCCCGGCCGGTGACGTTGTAGTGACCGAGGTGATTACCGAATTCAGAGAACTGGTTGAGGATGAAGTTGCCAGGATCCTTGGCCAGTTCGTTGCAGGCGTCGTAGATCTCTTTGACGTTGGACTCGGTGCCGTGGGTCTTGATCACGTCTTCTTCGGGGTTGGCGCACCATTCGTCGAGCCAGTCGAAGCGCTCCTGGCTCATGCCTTCCGGCAGGATCGCCACACCCCGGCTCGCCATAATTTTCGAGATTGCGATGCCGCCGCGGGCGTAGTTGCCGGTCGATGGCCACACGGCACGGTGCACCGTGGGATCGAACTGGCCCGTCACGACGCGAGGAGCAAAGCACGAGTAGGCGGCGAGCACTTTGTGGGCCGTGATCATCGGGAACCGGTCGCCGAAGACGACGATGATCGGCGACGCGACGCCGGTGAGAACCGACGGGAGCACCACATGCTCGGGCACATCGACGCGGTTGCCCTGCAGGTCGTTGTACCAGTGACATCGCCAGAGGTTGCGGGCATCGGGGCCCTGCGGGTCGGCGTCGCCGACTTTCTCATCGTGGTCGAACGTCGACGGGTCGGCCAGTTGAGCGAAGGTTGGCAGCGTGATGCCCTGCTCGCGGAATCGCTGGATGCTGTTGGACAGCGCTGCTTCATTCACAACTCGGTCCGCAAGACCGAATTGGTTCTCGAGTGCGTCGGTCGTTGCCGGATCAGTCATCGTCATCTTTACATTCTGTCAAATTTATGGACCGGTACCCAACACCGGCCTCTGGATTCGCAAAGTCCTTCATTCGTGCAGTCTGGACCATATGAGAAAGAGTGGACCGTGGGTGCGGCGGTGGAAGGACCCACATCGTCGTCACGGTCACCCAGTTCGTCCTGGCCCGACTTCCCGTATGATCGCCAGCGCGCCGACGTAGCCCAATTGGCAGAGGCACAGGCTTTAGGTGCCTGTCAGTGCGGGTTCGAGTCCCGCCGTCGGCACTCACCTCCGGTCGTGAAGTCGACCCGCCTGGCTCGGATGGTCGCGGTGGTCGGCTGGCTGGCCACGGCATCGGCTGGTGTGCTCCTGCTGACACACGCGTCTGTCCAGGACTTCACCGTCCCGAGGAGCGACCATTTGGGCTTTGTCGTTCCAGCTCGCTGAGCAACTGCCGAAAGGCCCGCCCGCGATGTGAGATCGCGTGCTTTGCATCAGCGGTCATCTCAGCAAAGGTCAAACCTGTGCCCTCGTCCGGTTGGAAAATCGCGTCGTAGCCGAAACCGACGTCGCCACGCTCCTCAATTGAGATCACGCCGGGGCACACACCCTCGACGGCAAGCTCTGACCCATCCGGCCACACGATCATCGCAACCGTCTTGAAAGCCGCACCACGCTCGGTGACCCCGTCGAGTTCGGCCAACATTTTGTGTCGATTATCTGCGTAGCTGCAGCCCTCGCCGGCATATCGAGCGGTGTACACACCAGGCTCGCCACCAAGCGCATCGACTTCGAGGCCAGTGTCGTCGGCAACAGCAGGAAGCCCGGTGGCCGCCACGATTGCAGCCGCTTTCAGGCGCGCATTCCCGACCAGCGTGTCGGCATCTTCGACGACATCTGGAACCTCAGAAGGCCTCGGCAACAGGTCGACAACGCCCGCCAGGAGTGCTTGAATCTCGGCGACCTTGTCGGGGTTCGCCGATGCGCACACAAGTTGCATCAGCTGACTCAGCGTGCAGCGCGTGGCGTCGGGGCGTCGGCCACCAGCGCCGTCTGTGCGTCGCTGATCGTTGCGAGCCCACCTTCGGCGAGGCCGAGGAGTGCGTCGAGCTGCGAGCGGGAGAACGTCATGCCTTCGGCAGTGCCCTGCACTTCGACAAAGCTCGCATCTCCGCCGCTGACCGGGCGAAGCATCACGACATTCATATCGACTTCGGCGACGCTGTCTTCGACATACGGAAGGTCGAGCACCGGTGCGCCGTTGACAATGCCGACGCTGATTGCTGAGCAAAACGAGTGGAGCGGGTTCTTCGCGATGCCGCCACGTTGCACGACGCGTTCGAGTGCATCGTGGAGCGCAATGAAGCCACCACAGATCGAAGCGGTGCGGGTGCCACCGTCGGCCTGCAAGACGTCACAGTCGACAATCACCTGCCGCTCGCCGAGTGCCTCCATGTCGCAGGCGGCACGCAGCGAGCGGCCGATCAAACGTTGGATTTCGATGGTCCGGCCCGACTGCTTACCCCGAGCGGCTTCGCGATCGATGCGCTCAGGAGACGCTCCCGGCAGCATCGAGTATTCGGCGGTGACCCAGCCCTTGCCCGAGCCGCGCATCCAACGCGGCACATCTTCGTCGATGCTTGCGGTGCAGAGCACCCGGGTGTTGCCGAACGACACCAGGACCGACCCATCGGCCATCTCGGTGAAGTCTCGTTGGAACGAGAAGGGGCGAAGTTCGTTGTCGGCGCGGCCGTCGGGGCGAGTCATGTACGTGAACGTATCCGGTGTATCGACGCGCACCGAGGGACCGCTTCGACAATCAGGTCGGCATATCTAGCGAGGCGGTGGCCATGACTCGGTTCGGTCGAGTTCTGGACCGAGGAGTTGACAACCGAGCTCGCGAAACAGATCAATGTCGCCGCTTGATACAAACCGGCGGTGGCCCCGTCGGTCGACTGCACGGAGTAAGCCGAGATCGCCCAACGTCTGTTTGAGCGAGAACGCTGTTTCGTCTGCCGAGCTGACAAGGGTCACGCCGTTGCCCATCACGTCGCCGATCGTCCGGGCCAGGAACGGGTAGTGCGTGCAACCAAGGAGGAGGGCGTCGACGTCTGCGTCACGGATCGGTGCCAGCAAGCGTTCGGCCAACACAGTGACCTCGTCGCCGACCGTTTGGCCGCGCTCGACGAACTCGACGAAACCGGGGCAGGCGGCGCTCGTTAAAATGACGGGTGCTCCCGTTGCTGCGATGGCATGAACGTAAGCGCCCGACGACACCGTTCCGACGGTCCCGATGACTCCAACGCGCCCGGTTGTGGTCGTCTGGACGAGAGCGCTGACACCGGGCCGGATCACATCGATGACCGGCACGCCCAGCTCGGCGCGGAGATCGTCGAGGCCTGCAGCTGTTGCGGTGTTGCAGGCAACAACGATGACTTTGGCGCCGTAGTCATCAACGAGGCTGTGAGCAAGTTCGCGAGCAAAGCCCCGCACATCACCCAGTGGTTTCGAGCCGTACGGATACCGACCGGTGTCACCGATGTAGACAAGATCTTCCGCAGGCAGGAGATCGATGGCAGCTCGCGCAACGGTCAGACCACCGAAGCCCGAGTCGAACATCCCAATTGGCCCATCCACCGCGGTGAGCGTACCGATTCCGCAGCGTGGCGTCAGTCAGCCATCGTTCGACGCCCATGTACGCGATGAGCTCGCCAACGCGGACCACTGTGGCGCAGTGATCCTGCTCAGAAGTAGATGATCTTCTCGGCGTTGGCTTCAGCGACGTCGAGGTCGTCGGTGTACGCACCGGTCGACAGGTACTTCCATCCTCCGTCGCACACGATGAACACGATGGTTCCCGACTCGATCTCCGATGCGACCTTGGCCGCTCCGGCCAGTGCTGCACCCGCAGAGATACCGGCAAAGATGCCGCATTCTTTGACCAGCCTGCGAGTCCATTCGATTGACTCTCGCGGCCGAACCACACGCTTACGGTCGAGTAGGTCGTAGCCGTTCCAGTTCTCAAAGACAGGTGGGATATATCCCTCGCCGATGTTGCGGAGGCCTTCGACCCGCTCGCCTAACGGCGGTTCCACGGCGATGACTTGGATGTTCGGGTTGTACTGCTTCAAGAAGGTACCCGTGCCCATCAATGTGCCGCTTGTGCCGAGGCCAGCAACGAAGTGCGTGACGTCAGGGACGTCGCGCACGATCTCAGGGCCAGTGCCTTCGAAGTGGGCACGAGGGTTGGCGTCGTTCGCATACTGGTACGGGAAGTACCACTCTGGGTGCTCCGCGGCGAGCGCCGTGGCGCGCGATACAGCACCGTTGGAGCCTTCTTCACCAGGTGTGAGGATGATTTCGGCGCCAAAAATCTCCAGCATCTGTCGACGTTCGATCGAAACGCTCGTCGGCATCATGATCTTGATTGGGTAGCCCCTCAACTGCGCGATCGCGGCCAGAGCGATACCGGTGTTACCCGATGACGGCTCGATGATTGTCTGCCCCGGCTGCAGCCGACCGTCGGCTTCAGCAGCCTCGATCATGCTCTTGGCAATGCGGTCCTTCACCGAGCCAAACGGATTCTGCATCTCCATTTTGGCGAGGATGCGTACGTTCGGATTCGGTGACAGGTTCGACACGTCAACGACCGGCGTGTTGCCGATCATTGCGAGCACATCGGTGTGCATCGTTGCAGGCATCGCTGGTGCGGTGAGATTCATCGTTCCTTCCAACCTGGCCGACTCGGAACCTATTCCCGACCTAACCGGTAAGGATTGTACGACGGGTCCGGAAAAGATGCCTGACTCAGCTGATACTGATCTGCTCTTCGAGAATCGCTCCGTCGACGATGCGATAGCTGCGCACCTCTGGCAATCCTCGCTTGAGGCTCACGATGACGTAGTGCCAGTTGGGGTCCACCGCCGCCGAAACGTCAGTCGGGCTCGGGTACGGCTCGGAGTGGGTGTGGCTGTGGACCACGCCGTTGATCTCCCAGTCGAGGTCTTCTGCTGCCATTTCGGCTCGCATGAAGTCGCTCGGATTGACCGTGTAGACCCGGGCGGACTGGTCATCGTTGCGACATGGCGTAAATATCGGTGCACGATCAGGCGTCGGCCCAGCAAGGAGCCCACACATCTCGAGCGGGTATTCGTCGAGCGCGAGGCCGACCATCGTGTTGTACGCATCGCGTGAGATCTCAATCACGCCTGAAAGGGTACGGCCGCTTGGTCGGCGACCGTGCGTGCGCGAAGTCGTCGGATAACTCCCGCCCCGGCGATCGCGGCGCACCGATACCCTGGCTACGGCATGGCAAAGAAGGGCAAGAAGACCAAGAAGGGGTCGGGCAAAGACGACGGCCTCACGCTGATTGCTTCGTACAAGCGCGCGTACCGCGACTACGAGATCCTTGCCACCTACGAGGCCGGCATGGTTCTGACGGGCAGCGAGGTGAAGTCGCTACGTGAGGGAAACGCCCAAATCGCCGAAGGCTACGCCCGCGTGCGGCGCGGTGAAATGTGGCTCGACGGCATTCACATCCCGCCGTACACGAACGCCATCGGATTCGGCGCCCACGAACCCAACCGTGAACGCAAGCTGCTCTTGAACCGTGCCGAAATCGACAAGCTCGATGCGCGTACCGCTCAGGGCGGGCTGACCATCGTGCCGTTGCGGCTGTATTGGAAAGACGGTCGAGCCAAGCTCGAGATCGGGCTCGCCAAGGGTCGGACCAAGGGTGACAAACGTCAGAACTTGGCCGAACGTGACCACGATCGCGAGATCGAAACCGCGTTCAACCGAGCTGCCAAGTACGACAACGCTTGATCGTCGGGCTCTTTGGTGGATTCCTGAGAACGAACGAGCCGAATTACCAGCTAGTGTTCGCTTCTACATATTGATCACGGGGCTGACTGGATTCGACGTCAGTAACGCTGTTCGAGTTTGCAACCCGAGTTTCTCAGACTCGTAAAACGGGGAAAACACAAGAATTGCCGATGAGCAGTTCGCTCTCGCCGCCTGATCTAATCAGATGAGTGAAGAGTCATCGTGAGCAGAAATGTCGCACGGGGCCACTCCACCACAGCCCGGCAACAGAAGTGGGGGATGACGGCAGGAAAGACTGCTGACGGCGAGAAAGACCGCTGACATGTCGGAAAGACGATGCGTGGTAGGCCTTGAGCCTGCAGCCGACCCGTCGGTGTCTCAGCGTCAGAGGCAATGCCGGGAATGGTTGTAGCAAGTTCGTCCACCGGCTGAGGGACGGGGGTTCGATTCCCCCCAGCTCCAC
>CALCXK010000125.1 GCA_937905835.1 uncultured Ilumatobacter sp.
CACTCGCAACAGCGTTACGGCGAGAGCGCGTTCGAGCACTCACTCTTTCCAATCACCGCAACCTGGGTTAATGACCCCAGCCCGCTTGAGGGGCACGAGTACACCGACGCTGATAACAACTAACAGTTCTCTACTTTCATGACGCTCGCACTCGTAAAGGAGCTGCAGCTGCAACAAGGGACGTCTGAGGTCGACGCTCTACGGCTCGTGTTTGTCGACTTCCAGAACGCCAAGTTCGGTGAGGACGACTGGAAGGTGAACACTCAGCAACGGGTTCGCATTGTGGTTCCGAGGTATAAAAAATTTGTTAGTCTCCAGTTTGACTGATTGTAAAATTGAGATCGGTTTCCAGATCAGGGCTCAGACTGGCGCCCTGACCAAACTCAAGGAGGATCAAATGTTGTTTATGATTGAGTGGGAAATTCACCATGGGCAAAAGATGGAAACGTTTGGAGCTTTTGGTGGTATGACAGCTGACGATGATGCTGCAGTTGAGCAAGCCCATGGCTTTAAACAGATCGGCCGTTGGCACGACCTGGCGAACGGCCGAGGCGTTGCAATCGTTGAAGCAGATTCGGCTGAAGCAGTGCACGGTTTCCTCATGATGTGGACCGGTGGGCTCAGCACGTTGAATATCACTCCGGTGCTTGACGACGCGGCAGCTCGGTCGGTTGTTAACGGGTATCTCGCTACTCAATAAGACTGTGGCAGCCGGGTGTTGGTGAGCAACGGTTAACTGCAATCCGCGTCCGACCGTCGGATCAAACCTCGTTGTCCGTGACATCATGACCATTCATCACGGATGAGTAACCGGTATCGCCGCAGGACTCGCAGCGGCCGAAGCAATCGACGCCCACCGTTGGTTGCTTCGATCTAGGATTCGTGATCGGGAAAAGAATGGAAACTGGTAGCTCATTGCATGGGGCGTATGTGGCTCGGCAGTGCCCTGTGCGCTTGTTTCGGGAGCGTGACCCGTTTGAGACAGCTGAGCGGGGTCCGCTTGATGATGCGTTGCAGGCGTTGTTTGATGCGGGTCACGCGTTCGAAACAGAGATTGTGGATCGGCTGGCACGTCTTCACGGGTCCGATCTGGTCCAGATTCCTGGCCGGGACGACAAGTCAGCCAAGGACCGTGCCGCGTTGACGGCGGTGGCGTTGCGTGAGGGGGTGCGTTTCATTGCGGGCGCTCTTCTTGAGCGTGATGCACTGGGCCGCCGGATGAGCGAGGTCGATTTGCTTGTGCGTGTTGACCGTGACGCATCTGCTTCGGGGCCGGTGTCGTACTGGCCGGTTGAAATCAAGAACCACCGGGCGACCCAGGAAGTGAAACGGGAGTCGCATGTGGAACAGGCGAATCTGGTCGTGAATCTTGACCTGTCGCCAAGTGACGGGACGCTGTTCCCGAAACGGTTTGAACCTGATTGCATCCAACTTGCTCATTACTACCGGCACCTTGACTCGCTCGGGTACGCCGACCCCGGGGACGGAAGCGGTGCGGTGTGGGGAGGTGTGATCGATAGTCGGGGCATGTTGGCCTGGTTTGATCTCAACACGCCAGCACACACAACGACTACGCCCCAAGTTGATGACGATGGCACGATGAGGTTTCATCGCCGGTCCGGCAAAACGTCACGCACGTCGCTTGAGCGGTACGACTTTGAGTTCGCGTTTCGCCTCGATGTCGCCGATGCTGCAGATACTCGAACATCAGCGACTCAAGCGCCCCCGGTTGTTCCGGTGAACGTGAAAGAGTGCGAGCAATGCTTGTGGCAGAAGGTGTGCGGCAGCGAACTGCACGCCGCCGACGACGTCAGCCTCGTCACTGGAGTCGGCTACCCCGAATGGAACCTCCACCGTCATCTTGGCAACCCGACCACGGCCACGCTCGCTGAACTCGACGTCGAAACCGCAGGGGCGATGGACGCAAGTGGCGCCGATCTCAACGCCGCATACTCATGGTCGCTCACCGTTGATCCCAGCACCGTCTGCGAAGGGCTGATCGACGATCGCGTTGCGGCCTCGTTTCCGACTGCCGGCGACCTTCAGCAACTGTGCCGTCGGACGCTGGCCTACACCGACACTCCGATCAAGCCCAGGGCGCTTGCCGAGCAGATCGAAAAAGCACGATCAGTGCAAGCTGGCGGACCTGTCCTTCGTCAGCCGGTCGAGATTCCTGCCGGAGACATCGAGATCGACTTCGACCTCGAGTGCACCGTCAACCCTGCCAACGTTTACCTGTGGGGAGCCATGGTCACCCACAATGTCGATGACTGGCCCGACCCCACCGGCACATATGTCCCGTTTGCTTGCTTTGAGGAGATGACTGCGGCCAAGGAAGCCAAGCTGGTCGCTGATCTGTGGGCCTGGCTCCAACAGCAAATTTTGCGTGCCGAGCAGCGTGGACTCACGGTCACGATTTACGGCTACAACCTTGCCGGCACCGAAACCAGCCACCTTCGTCGCATTACTGCCACTCAAGGTGCACCCGGTCTCCCAACTCTTGACGAGCTCAAAGAGTTCACTGAACACGAGCGCTACGTCGACCTGTTCCCGTATATGAAAAAAAAGTGGATCAGCAATGACGGCTATGGCCTCAAGGTGATGGCTCCCGCACACGGGTTCTCTTGGGGCGACGCCGACCCGTCTGGTCTGAACAGTATCGACTGGTACATCGAAGCTTTGGAAACCGGCGACCCCAATCTCATCGAACGAATCCTCACCTACAACCACGATGACTGCCGCGCGACTCTCGCTCTGCGC
>CALCXK010000126.1 GCA_937905835.1 uncultured Ilumatobacter sp.
ACCACGACGACGACCACGACGACCGTGTCGACGACGCGGGCCCCGGTCGGCCAGACGGCACCACCGGGCGTGAGCCGAACCACGACGACGACGACGACCACGGTTCCACCCGTCCCCAGCCTGACGGTCGACATCGCCAACTTCGAGGCAATCACCAACGCTGACGGCGCCGTCTTCGATCAGATCCTCGGCCAAAAAGCGCAGCCGGGTGCGTTCCGCAACAACATCGACGGTGTCCGGTTCGCCGATGTTCGTAACCAGATCAAGATCGTCACACCCACCGAGGCGATCCTCACCCTCGACATACCGACCGACGTCGGCGGCAACGAGGTGCCGAGCGGACCGGACAGCCTTGAGTTCCCAAACCCTGGCTTCACACCAATTCGCATGCAGCTCCTCATCGACGACAACCTCGTTGCCACTCACGGCACAATCATCGAACGCCGACCAGGCAACAACGAGACCCAACGTCCAGCCGAGCCCATCACGCTGGGGTTGATCGCTGAAGTCGGCCGGTCTCATGGGTCGGTGACCGACGCCCAGGCCACGCAGGATCAGATCGTCGCCCTCGTCGGTGCCGCTGCGCAGCTCACTCCTCCCATCCTCGCGGCCGTGCCACCCGAGGCAGTCTCTCAGCTTCCCGATCCTCAAGCGGCAGCGGCAGCGTTCGACAACGACGAAATCACCACCTACACCGACGTCGTCCTGGACGTGTCATCAGCCGTCGCCGCAGGCGTCACCGACGTCTTCACCCGAGCCCTCAACGCCGGCGAAAACATCGTCACCGACATCTTGCATCAAACGCCAACCCGCGTCGCGTGGATCGCCTCGGCACCGCTCAGCAGTGGCGGAGCACAGCTGCTTCGCGACCTGGGCGTGCGGTACGTGGTGATGACACCTGAGCTCTACGCGACGACTATCTCCGAGGACGTTCCCGACACGGACCGGTTCGTCGAGCTCCCGCTGCCCGACGGCAGCACAATGCCCGTCCTACTGGTCGACCGACTCGGGGCGTCGTTGACCTCGGACATCGCCGACGACGTTCTCGCTGAACAGACAGCCGTCGAATGGGCCGTTCGGCTGGCCACCGAATTGGTTCTCGACCACCGAGACAACGGTCGTACTGTCCGCCGGACGCGGCTTCTCGCTGGGCCAAACCTCACGGCGTCCGATCCGCGACTCATCAACGCGCTCGCCGACATTGCCGAACTCACACCCGACCTCCGCTTTGCTGCCCCATCGACGTTGATCGGCTCGACTGACATGCAACGCCTTCCGTCACGCGATATCACGTTCCCGGACGTCGCAGGACCCGATCTCACTACACGCCTCCAACGCATCAACGCCTCCAAGCTGTCACTGGCCAGCGTCGGATCGATGTTGGCAGCCGACGGCGGACAGACAGGTGATTGGTTCGAGGCACTCGATCGCCTCGTCTCGACATCTGTTAACGACAGCGCAGCCAACGCCCGGATTGACGGTCTGCTCGATGAAGCCCGTCGGATTCGTACCGCGGTTGTCCTCCCCGATCCGTTCACCTTCACGCTGACAGGCAACGTCGACGAAATCACCATTCGGGTCAGGAACACCAGCAGTAACCCCCTCACCGTCATGTTGCAGATGTCATCATCAAAACTCAGCTTTCCTCACAACAACCAGTTGATCACCCTGCGCCCGAACGACAGCACCGACATCCGGGTGCCGGTCAGAGCTCGCTCGAATGGAACCTCAGCTGTCCAGGTCGCGTTGCTCACGCCGCTCGGCGATCCACTCGGCGAACCAGTGGTATTGACATCACGCGTGAACGCACTCACCGGGCTCGGCCAGGTACTCACAGGCGCACTCATCCTGATGCTGGGTGCTTGGTGGTTCGCGAACTGGCGTCAACGACGCACTGCCGATTCAGCTGCAGATGGCGACGCCAGCGCCGAGGCGACTAACCTTCCATCTTCGTGAGTGCGCCAACAAACATCGTTCGTATCGTCACCGACAGCTCGTGTGACCTGCCCCAGGAAATCGCCGACGAACTCGGCATCGTGATCGTGCCGCTCAGCATCCGCTTTGGCGACGAAGAACTGATCGACCGCGAAGAGCTCACGGTCGCCGAGTTCTGGAGCCGGTGCGCCGAATCAGACATGCTGCCCGAAACCGCAGCACCCGCACCCGGCCAGTTCGAGACCGTCTACCGACGGCTCAAAGACGAAGGCGCGGCAGGTGTGGTTGTCGTCTCGCTGTCGGGTGCCCTCTCGGCGACGATGCAGAGCGCTCAACTCGCAGCACGTTCCATCGCCAACGACGACTCGATCGACTTCGACGTCCGCGTCGTCGACAGCCGCACCGTCACCCTCGGACTCGGCACCATAGCGCTCGCCTGTGCACGCGTCGGGCGCGACGGCGGATCGATTGGTGACGTCGAAGCACTCGCAACCGACCTCGCCCAGCGCACCCGTGTATTCGGTGCACTCGACACGCTCGAGAACTTGAAGAAGGGCGGCCGCGTCGGCAACGCGAAGGCGATGCTCGCCACTGCCCTGTCGATCAAGCCGATCATCGAAGTCGCAGGTGGCGTCGTCGAAGAAGCCGGCAAACAGCGGACCCGTTCAAAGGCGCTCAAGTACCTCGTCGACAAGGTAAAAAGCTTCGATGGCAAGATCGAAAACCTCGCCGTACTCCATGCCGACTGCAGCGATGTCGGCATATTTATCGACATGCTCACCCCGCACTACGACGGCGAGATTGTCATCGGCGAGATCGGCCCAGTGATCGGCACCCACGGGGGTCGAGGCACGATCGGCGTGGCGTTCCACGAACTCTAGATTTTCGCTGGGGTCCTGTCGCCTGCCCGTTTTGTGTGAGCAATAACGGCGTCGGTCCCTAGAAACGCTCACACAGAACACGCGGCCACCAAAACAACGCAGAGAACCACCGACAACAATCGCGACAGGTCGAATAACACAGCGCCAACCGGGTTCATTGACCCAAGATCAAACCGTCAGCCAAGTAACGTCTGATTCGACCATGTCCGACCTGCCTTCAACGCTGATTGCCGAGCGTTACGAACTGAAACGCCGCCTGGCTCAAGGTGGGATGGCCGAGGTCTGGCTCGCTGTTGACCTCACACTGGACCGGAAAGTCGCCGTCAAGTGGCTCAAGCCTGCACTGGCTTCTGACGAGGTCGTTGCGGAACGCTTTCGACGCGAGGCAATCGCTGCGGCGAGCCTCAACCACCCAAACATCGTGGCAGTCCACGACGTGTTTGAGCACGAGGGTCGCCAGGCCGTGGTGATGCAACTCGTCGACGGAAAAAGCCTGCGGCAGTTGCTCGACACCCAAAAGCGCCTCTCCCCCGAGCTCACCGGCCACATCGGGGCCTGCACGGCGGCGGCGCTGCATCACGCGCACGAAAACAACTTTGTCCACCGTGACGTGAAGCCCGGCAACATCATGATCACGGCGGACGGTCGAGTACTCCTCACCGATTTCGGCATCGCCAAAGCCTTGCAGGGCGGCGACGACCTGACGAGCGAAAACATCATGATGGGCACGGCGAAGTACCTGTCGCCCGAGCAGGTCCGTGGCAAGAAGCTCGACGGGCGCGCCGACCTCTACTCACTGGGCCTGGTCTTGTACGAGTGCCTCGCCGGTCGCGTGCCGTTCCTCGGCGAGAGCGATGCCGACACTGCGCTGGCCCGCCTCCAGCGAGACCCCACCGACCTCTCACAACTCCGTGCCACGCTGCCGACAAGCCTGGTAACGATCATCCACCAGCTTCTCGCCCGCAACCCAATGCACCGTCCGGCAACCGGCGCCGACCTGGTTGCCGCGCTCGAACAGGCAGCAGCCGAAGGCCCGCCTGAGATCGACGAGACCCCTCACGAACGCTCGACGGTCGCGCCATTCTCGGCAGGTCGTCTTCGTCGTGCGCCCTCTGATCTTGGTGGCCGTGCCGACGACCGTCGTCGCGCCACCCGCGGTGACTCATCTCCTCACGGAACTCTGCGCCAGCGTAGCGATCCGGCACCGAGTGGTCCGCCATTGCGTGAGTATCGTTCCGATGCGCACCAAGAAGCCGCCCGCCCCGTACCTGAGCGTCGCCGCATCCCCGGTGAGCCCGAGCGGATCACCGGCACAGTACCGATTCAGCAACTCCCACGGGTTCCTCGTCAGCGCGACAACACCCCGCACGCTGGAGCGCAGCTCCGTGGCAAGCCAGTCAAGGGCATGTCGCAGGGGTGGAAGCCATCGGTCACCGTGATCGGCGGGCTGCTGCTGTTGGCCACCATCGTCGCGATTGCGCTCGTGATGAGCGCCCAGTTTGGAAGTGACAACGACGGGTTAAATCGAGCGGAGATAGTAGTCCCTGATGATTCGATTCTCGCTGGAGGAGACACCTCAACAGGTGACGCCGAAGCGAGTGGTGAGAACCCGACGCCCAGAGACGACCCTGCTATCGACACGCCAGTTGGCCCTGCCTCGATCGCCGATGTCATAACGTTCGACCCAGACGGCAACGGCGAAGAGAACGACGACGAAGCGGTCCTCGCCATCAGCGATGGCGACGCAAGCACCAACTGGCGTACCGTGTGCTACGGCGGTGAGTACATGGGCGGCAAGGTTGGTGTCGGCCTCGTCATCACCCTCGATCAACCCGCGCAACAGGCACTGACGGTCGACGTGATCAACGGCCCGTACATCGTCGACTTTTACACGTCGACAGCCCCAACCGCCCCGGGCGAACTCAGTGGCTGGGATGGCCAGCTCGGTGCTCAAAGGTTCGCTGCTGAAGGCGAAGTCCTGCAAACCGACGTTCCAGCAGCTCCCGTGCGCCACGTGCTCATCCTGCTGAAGCAGCTCGGCGCCGACACATCGTGCAGTGCCAACAACCCATTCCGCGGTCGGTTAGGCGAGATCGCCTTGGTCGGTTAATTCCATGGATGAGATGTAGCGCTGATGGCTCCGATCTCCGATGACGAGCTGGTGGCTGCAGCACAGAGTGGCGATCGCAACGCACTCGACCAGCTCCTACGCCGCCACTACGACCGGATCTACGCGGTCTGCCGGCGGTTGACAGGGGACGCCGACGACGCCTGCCAAGAAGCACTGATCAAGATCACTCGAAGCCTGCCGCGATTCGATGGGCGAGCAGCATTCGGCACCTGGGCATACCGCATCGCCACCAACGCCTCACTCGACGAGCTTCGCAAACGGAAGCGTCGTTCCCTCCTGCATTCGATCAACCCACGCACCGACGGTTCCGATGGTGTCGAGCCTGAGGTGATTGACCCGATGGCCGCCAAACGCATCGACGCGATCGATGATCGGCTCGCGATCGACGAAGCGCTCCGTGAACTCAGTGACGACTTCAACGCCGCGGTCGTCCTGCGCGACGTGGCCGACCTCGACTACGACGAGATCGCGGACATCCTCGAGATTCCAGTCGGCACGGTGAAATCACGAATCGCTCGAGGACGTGCCGCACTGGCAGCGTCACTGCGCCTCGACGACCCGCTCACTCAACTCGTCAGCACGCATGACAAGGTGCGCAGCGCCACCGAAGAAATCCGCATCAGCGGGAACCAGACCACCGATCAAGAACGTCCAACAGACTCAACATGAGCGACGACCAAACTTTTCTTGCGAGCGCGTATCTCGACGGGGACGCCACGCCAGAAGAACGCGCCCAGGTCGATGGAGATCCCACAGCACTCGCGGAAGTGGAACGCCTCCGCCAGGTCCGGGCCGTTCTCCGCCAGACAGACAGCGCACTGATCTCGACACGCGAGCGGCACCTCGCTACCGCCCTCGAGGTCTGGGACCGTCTACCGACCAGCGAATTCAGCGACAACGCCACACCCGTCGGAACACAGTCCGCAGCAGCAGTTGGACAGGCATCGATCACGTCACCGACATCGCTTGGCGCGCGCCGTCAACGTCGCGGCGTTCGTGGCCTCCTCGCTCTCGCGGCAGGCCTCGTCGTCATCGTTGGTGGTGGCATCGTCGCCCGGGGGTTTATCTCCTCAAACAACACCAACGACAGCATCGCCAGCGAGGCTCACGACCAAGGCCTCAGCCTGCAAGCCGAACGTGAAATGGAAGCAGCCGACGAGACGTTTAACGATGCAGGCGCCACCGAGTTACGCACCGCCGATGTCCCTCCAGCCTCCGAGGCCGACACGCTGATTGGTGGCGAGAGCGCTGGTCCGCCCGACGAAGATCTCGAAGTGCTGAGCAATGCTGAAGAACTTGCGGACTTCGCGAACGATCTCAACCGCATCACGCTCCACAGCGATATGAACGGCGTCGAGGAAGTTGTAGCTAAGCAAACCGCTCAGAGCGATGCGCCTGCGGACGACAATGTCCAAGCCGCTCCGGCCGACACCCTGCCGTTACAGTTCCCGCTGTGTGGCCTGGTCACTCGGATTGTCGGGCCAGCCCGCTGGGATGCCCCAGGCCTGTTCGACAAGCCTGTAATTGTCGGCATCGACGACATCACCGGTGAAGCCGTGGCCTACCAGGCCGACGGTTGCACGGTCATTGCTCGGACGCCGCCGCTGCCCTGAGCCAGAGCGCTCACGGTTGCAACAGACCTGCTTCGTGAGGTGAGCGACGACGAGCGCGGCTAGCCTTTCACATCTATGCCGGGGAATCCGCTGACAGATCCGAACTGGGCCGACGAAACGACCGACACGGTCGTCCGACTGGTCGGCACCGTGCGCGACAGGGCAACGACCCCGATTGTCTATGCCGCCCGAGGGCTCGTCTTCGGTCTGATCGCGCTGTTCCTCGGCGTGTTCGCCGTGGTCATCCTGCTCGTCGGACTCACACGGGGCCTGCAGTCGGCACTCGACTGGCAATTCGAACACGCCCGTTCGGTATACGTCAGCTACCTGGTCACCGGGGGAATCTTCTCCTTCATCGGGTTGTTGTTGTTCAAGAAGCGCAACGCCAACGCTTCCTAATCGTCCGGTGTCGTTGCCCGGACGTTCTGGGAACTACCGGCGCGGTGCGCACCAATTCCCCTCTCATTACACCCGGAGACGCTGATGTCTGAATCCACCGCAAGCACCCCTGACGTCCGCGATGTCGTGATCATTGGTTCAGGCCCCGCCGGCCTCACTGCAGCGATCTATACCGCTCGCGCCTCACTCGCACCACTGTTGATCGAAGGCGAACCGTCGAGCACCAGCGACCAGCCTGGCGGCCAACTCATGCTCACCACCGAAGTCGAGAACTTTCCCGGATTCCGTGATGGGATCATGGGCCCCGAGTTGATGGCCGAAATGCGGGCACAGGCCGAGCGCTTCGGCACCGAAGTCATCACCGAGAAGGTGACCGACGTCGACGTCGACGTACGGCCCTTCAAGATCACCGTTCGTGACCGGGAGTTCTTCGCCAAGTCAATCATCGTCAGCACCGGCGCCCAGTCCCTCATGCTCGGCCTCCCCGAAGAACAGCGCCTCATCGGTTATGGCCTCTCTACCTGCGCCACCTGCGACGGGTTCTTCTTTCGCGGCCATGCGATTGCCGTCGTCGGCGGGGGTGACTCCGCCCTGGAAGAGGCCACCTTCCTCACGAAGTTCGCCGACAAGGTCACCATCGTCGTTCGCCGTAGCGAACTGCGTGCCTCGAAAATCATGCAGAATCGCGCCCTCGCCAATCCGAAGATCGAGTTCCTCTGGAACTCCCAGATCACCAAGATCCACGGTGCAGAAAAGGTCAGCGGCGCCGAGATCACCAACACCGTTGACGGATCGACCTCCGAATTGCCAATCACTGGTCTGTTCATCGCCATCGGACACAAGCCGAACACCGATCTCTTCCGTGGCAAGCTCGACATGGACGAAGCCACCGGATACCTCCGAACTGTGCCCGACTCGACATACACCAATGTTGCTGGCGTCTTCGCCTGTGGTGACGTGCAGGACTCGGTGTACAGACAGGCAATCACCGCCGCCGGGTCCGGGTGTATGGCGGCCATCGACGCCGAACGCTGGCTCGAAGAAGCACATGATGTCGGGGCGGACATCCCCAATTCCTGACGTTCATTCCTGATCGGCAACGGTCCGCCGAGAGCGGGAATGATCTCGTCGGCGGCCCGGTTGTACGGGGTCGTATCGATAAGCAGTAGGTGTTGCGTCCCCCAGGGCAGTGACCCACGTATGAAAGGATGCCTTTTCATGGCAAACGGAATCACCAATCTCTCCACCGCTACCTTCGATGAAATCATCGGAGGTGCAACTACTCCAGTGGTCGTCGACTTCTGGGCTGAATGGTGTGGGCCCTGCAAGCAGATCGCTCCGATTCTCGAAGAAATCAGCGCCGAGCACGGTGACAACATCACAATTACCAAGTTGAATGTCGATGACAACCCCGACCTCGCCATGAAGTACAACGTCATGAGTATCCCGACACTGCTCGTGTTTAAGAATGGCGAAGTAGAAAAACGTCTCGTCGGCGCCAAGAGCAAGGGCGCACTACTGCAGGAGCTCGAGGAATTCCTTCCAAACAGCTGAGCCCGTTTCCCCTTGCCGAGGGGCAGCGAGGCGAACCAATTCGAGATTTACAGCGCCGCCTCGGTGCCGCCGGGTATCCCCTGGCAGGTACCGAGGCGGGTGTGTTTTGCGCGGGCACAGTCGATGCCGTCTCGCGCTTCCAAGAGGCCCGCGGGCTCAACGTCGACGGGGTCTGTGACGAACAGACGTGGCTGGCGATCATCGAAGCTGGTCACCGACTCGGTGACCGCACATTGCTCCTCAAAGCACCCCAATTGCGCGGGGACGACGTTGAGGAACTCCAACGGGTGTTGAACCACGTCGGCTTCGATTGCGGACGCCCTGATGGCATCCTCGGACCTGCCACAGTTCGAGCGCTCATTGACTTCCAGAAGAACTGCGGGCTCACGGCGGACGGCATCTGTGGGCGCAAGACCGTCAAGATGCTCGACGTCCTCCGCCGGCAAAGTGGTTCGGGCCCCGGCGTCGCATCGGTTCGTGAACATGAGTCGGTGCGTACCGCCACCTCACTTGACTCGCTGCGAATCGTCGTCGGTCAGTTCGGCGGGCTCAGTTCCGTGGGCCGCTCCGTTGCTCGGTCCCTTCGCCAGAATGGCGCCACTGTCATGTCCACCGACGAATACGAGGCTGGAGCGCAGGCCGCGGCCGCAAACCGCTTCGAGGCGACAATGTATATCGGTTTCGAGGCACGACCGAATGTTTGTTGTGATATCTCTTATTTTTCCGTACCTGCGTTCGTCTCGATCGGCGGGCGCTCGCTGGCCGCCCACGTTGCCCAGCAGTTCGACGAAACGCTCCCCACGACACCAACGCTGCGGGGCATGCGCCTACCCGTACTCCGCGAAACCCAGATGCCGGCAGTCCTCTGCTCAATGGGTCCAGTACGCGACATCGTTGACGCCACGAGCCTGATCACCTATGCGGTGGTCGAAGCTACACGGCGCTGGGGGAATGGACCCCTGCCGATGCCCGACGCCTGAGGCATCCACCGAGGTGCACTCCACCTCAAGTCCGCGCCCGAGTGTTTTCCACAGGTGTACACACAGGTTGTGAGTATCCCTCGAGTGGATCTTGAAATTGACACCACTCAGCGTGAACTTTCACGGAGGTGTGACGCAAATTCGATGTTTTTATTCACACAATCTTCAAACTATGGGGACAAGTCTGACCCTCATCCCTAGCCTCAGAATGAGCTGTGGATACACTACATCTCGGTAATTTGCGAGTCGAACTCCGCGATCAACTCGTCATCAGGCGATAGATGCGTTCCAGGTCTTCAAGATCAGCGAAGTCAATCGCGACACGGCCACGCTTGGCGCCCATCGTCACAGCGACGCGCGTCTCGAGCCGATCTGCCAGCAATTCTTCGAGTTCCAGCAGCCCCGGAGGGCGAAGTTGCGTCGCTGGTGTCAAACCCGCACCGTCAATCGGCGTCATCCCTGTCGCAACGGACGCCTCAGCGGCGGCTGGCTCCGCGGCACCACGAACTGCCTGCTCCATCGCACGAACAGTCCATCCCTCGGCGACTGCGGCCCGAGCCAACAGCTCCTGACGTGCCCGATCAGGGGTACCGAGCAGCGCTCGTGCATGACCAGCTGAGAGCTGGCCGTCTGCGAGTAAGCTCTGCACCGCAGGTGGCAAACCCAGCAGACGAATAGTGTTCGTGATTGCTGAACGACTTTTTCCGACGCGAGTAGCAACCTGGTCGTGCGTCATCTCGAAATCTTCGATCAGTTGCTGAAATGCAGCTGCCTCTTCAAGCGGAGTCAGATCTTGACGGTGTAGGTTCTCAACGAGCGCCTGTTCGACGGAGCTGAGGTCATCAGTCAGTCGAATAATCGCAGGGATCGTTGTCAGACCGGCACGCTGCGCAGCCCGCCATCGCCGTTCGCCGGCAATCAGTTCGTATTGGCCTTCTCCTCCGGGAGCCGGACGGACCAGAATCGGCTGCAACACACCCATTTCCGCGATGGACGCCGCGAGTTCCACAAGTCCTTCTTCGGAGAAGTGCACACGGGGTTGATGCGGATTTGGTCCGACCGATGCGGTCGGCACTTCGGCGAGTATCGCTCCATCGCCGGCGTCGGCAACCTCGCTTGCCGGAATCAAGGAGCTGAGCCCCTTGCCGAGACCACTACGACGTGACACGGGCATGCACCTCTTTTGCTGCGTCGCGGTAGGCAATGGCACCTCGCGACAGTGGATCGAACGTGTTGATGGGCTGACCGAACGACGGTGCCTCCGACAAGCGGACGTTGCGCGGAATCACACTGCGGAGGACCTTCTCGCCGAAGTGCTCACGAACTTCGGTGACGACCTGCGCTGCGAGTTTGGTGCGGGCGTCGTACATCACGCAGAGAATCGTGCTCATTTCCAACGTCGGGTTGAGATTCCGCTTAACGAGGTCGACATTACGAAGCAGTTGGCCCAAGCCTTCGAGGGCGTAGTACTCGCACTGAATCGGTACCAGTACCTCGGTCGCAGCCGACAAGCCGTTGACAGTGAGAAGTCCGAGCGATGGGGGACAGTCGATGAGGACATAGTCGTAGTCATCGATGACAGCGTCGATCGCACGCTTCAGACGCTGCTCACGACTAAATGCGGGCACGAGTTCAATTTCCGCCCCCGCAAGATCGAGTGACGCAGGCGCAACAAACAGGTTCTTCACATCCGTCGGCTCCACCACATTGTCCAGTGGTTCCTCGTGCATGAGAACGTGATACATCGAGAGCTCCAGGCCGCGGTTCTCGATGCCGAGTCCGGTCGACGCGTTTCCTTGGGGGTCGAGATCGATCAAGAGTGTTCGGAGCCCGAGTTCGGCAAGTGATGCACCAAGGTTCACCGTCGTCGTCGTCTTGCCGACGCCTCCCTTCTGGTTGGCCACCGCAATGATGCGGGGCAACGAACGCCCTACCGATGCGGCCACATCGGACGCGACGGAAGATTCGCTTGCAGTGAGGGAGTGGGGTTCCTCGGTTTCCGACACACATGCTCCAAACGCCAGTCAACTCGTCCTGTTCGGGACATTCCTACTGTGCCTCATTCTTGCACGCGATACAACTATCTCCGCAGAGTTTCACGTGAAACATGCGAGCCGGCTGAGTTCGTGGGACGCGACTCTCAACATGCGCGTGACGCGCGGTGTTTCATGTGAAACATCCCTCAAGTGAGATGGCATCGGTGTAATCTGACTTGAGAGATGGTCTATCATCCCTGTTCAGGGGCGTGAAACTCGGGTGAAACAGGCCACCCGAACATCTGACGGGACACGAACCAGACCCAGAGATTCGGTACGGGCCGAGTCCCACCGATCGCCTGACGGTGGCTCGCTAATAACAATCATGCCGGACTCCCCCAGGCAGCGCGCTCCGGTCTGAAGTGTGAAATCAGGCGGGCCGAAGCCTCGGGCCACCACTGCATCAAAACCGACGTGCCCTTGACGGATGGCGTCGTCGACATCCGCAGCCACCACCGTCACGTGATCAAGGCGCATCCGACGAACCATCCGTGAGAGGAAGTCTGTGCGCTTCGTCCGTCGATCCAACAGTGTGATCAGGAGATCCGGCCGGTCGACGGCCAGCACTAATCCGGGGACGCCTCCACCAGCACCTAAATCGATCACCGATCCCGAGATCCCCTCCACAGCCGACACAAAGGCACGGGCGTGCTCGATGACCTCGTCAATGGGTCTGTCCCCTAAAAAGCCGAGGCGCTGGGAAGTCCCCAGCGCCTCGTGCAATTCTTCTTCAACCCGATCCTCATTCACGAGGATAAGTATGTCAGGCCGGCTCGACCATCACGACCTGTCAGGCCGGCTCGACCATCACGACCTGTCAGGCCGGCTCGACGACAACCCGGCGATACGGGTCCTCGCCAGAGGAGGTGCTCACCACACCGTCTTCGTCGTTGAGTGCGTCGTGGATGACCTTACGGTCGGCCGACGTCATCGGCTCCAACGAACGTGCGTTGCCGCTCGCGCGAACCTGGCCCGCGACCTCGGCAGCGAACTTAGCCAGTGCAGCTGAACGACGCTCGCGGTATCCCGCAACATCAATCCGCAAACGGGTTTCGTGATCACCGAGGCGCCGCTGTGCAGCAACCCGAACCAAATCTTGTACGGCATTCAGCGTACGACCCCCCGGCCCAACAAGGAGGCCAAGGTCGTCGCCGTGTACCTGCACGTCGAGTTCGATTCCGTCCACGGTGAGTTCGGCCGTGCCGGTTCCACCAAAGGCACCGACGAGGTCGTTCATGAACGACACGGCTGCTTCGCCCACTTCCTGAGGCGTCACGTCGGACTGGGGGCGCTCGTCGTTACTCATCTTGTTCTCCTGGCTCTTGCTGTTGCGGCGTGATCGGGTCGGTGGCTCGTTCGCACTCGCGGCGTCATTGTGCTCCATCAGATCGTCAGACTCCGCCGCTGTCGAGTCATCGTTGGTGGCCTTCGAGGCCCGAGTGGACTGCTTCTTACCGGCACCAGATTCGGAGCGTGGCTTGTCGCTCTTGGGCTTACGGCGTCGCTCTTGCTTGGCGCGCACCGGGCTCGGCTTCACCCGAGCGCGAATGCGAGCCTGACCGCGGGTTCGTCCGAAAAGGCCCGGCTTGGGCTCCTCGATCACGTCGAATTCAGCCTCGTCGGCGCCGACACCCAGTTGATCGAGTGCAGCTTCTTGCGCTTCCTCGATCGATTTGGCAGTGGTTTCCACCCATTCCATGATTTCTCTCTTTCCTTCGACAGGCCGCCGCTTCATGCGGTCAGCACACGATCTTGTGCGTCAGCGCTTCTTCTTGCCGGACGACTTGGGACGGTTCTTTGCTTGCTTGGCGCGGGCAGCTTCGGCTTCCTGACGCGTCGGCGTCGGACGGCCCTTGCCGGAGCCTGACGGTGTCGGACGACTCGCAGCAGACGTTTTCGTATCGTTCTTCGCCGCGGTCACCCGCTTGTTGGTCACCGGCGATGGCCTTTCTGACTTCTCAGGCGGTTTCTTGGACTTGGCGGCTCCGTCACCCTTGGCAGCTGCGAGGTCCCGCTTGGCCTGCGCGAGCATGCCACCGGATTCGCCGCTCTTCTTCGCCTCTTCCCGAGCAGCATCGCCTGCACGCTGGGCCTGGCGGCCGAGCGACTCGTCGCCGCCATAGAACTTCTTCGTGATGTAGTACTGCTGAAGAATCCGCAGCAGCGTTTGGAAGATGTAATAGAAGACCAGTGCCGACAGGAAGAAGATTTGAAACACGGCGAAGAACACCGGCAGGTATTGCATCAGCTTCTGCTGAGTCTGCGACATCGTCGGACTAATCGCTGCACGGGCAGCCACCATCTTCTGCTGGCCGAAGTACAGCGCACCCAACACCACCACGAGCAGGGTGTAGATCAACCCTTCCCGGACACCATTGCCGATGGCCTGAAACGCCGACAGGTCGAGGTTGAAACCCCACGCCGGCATGTCTGTTCGGCCGTAGAGCGACAGGTACAACTCAGAATCCTGCGCAAGAAAGCGGGGGATGAAGCCCTGCACGGTGTCGTCGAGGCCAATCGAACGCAACGTCGCCGCTGCGACTTCCTTGGCACCATTCGTGTCAGATGGCCGATAAACGAGACCGCGCAAGATGCGGAACATCACCAAGAAGATCGGCATCTGCGCCGCAATCGGCAAGCACGAGGCCATCGGATTGACTTTGTGCTCCTGGTAGAGCTTCATCATCTCTTCGTTGAGCTTCTGGCGATCGTTGCGATGCTCGTTCTGCAGTTTGCGCATCTCTGGCGCGAGCCGCTGCATCTCCAGCATCCCCTTGGTGCTCTTGAGCGTCAAGGGAGTGGTGATCGCCATGACCACGGCAGCGATCAGTGCAATGGCAATGATGTAGTCGTTAGTGAGGCTGTAGAACCAGGCGAGTAATCCAGCGGGAATCTCGAACATCGATCAGCCGCCTTTCTGTTGAGTGGAGGACATCACTGTCGGAGTGAGCAGTGCGGATGCGTCAACCCCGTGGCATTCGCACGACGCCATCGAGGACGGGCCGGCAGGAACGGGGTCGACGCCCGACGGGCCGAATGGTCGACACCGAAGGAGCCGTCGGAAGCTCAGCCATCCTCCGCGCCAGGTGCCATGCACTTCGACGGACTCGAGGGCATACGCCGAACATGAGGGGAAGAAACGGCAGGGCGAAGGACGGCCTTCGCGTACACGCTGATACCAGGTGATGGCACCAAGCACACGGCGTTGCAACCAACCGGCCTCGCGTCGATCACAACGATCCCCAACAGGGAAAACCCAGGTTTCTATGGTCATCCCGAGCAGGTCGGAGTCCGGAAGCTCAGCGACCTGCCCGCTGGTCATGAAGACGCTCGTCGCGAATGCTGTGTGGCGTCGAGTAGCGCAGCGGTACGGATTTCGAGGTCTGCGAACGTCAGTTCGCTCATGGACGGTCGTCCTCCAAAAAGATATAACCCATTGGGGACGTCCATGGAGGCAAGAATGGCTCGTAGTCGGCGCCGTAGTCGGTTGCGTGTCACTGCGGGACCCACCGCACGGCCGATGGCGAAGGCCACTTGCGGTGGTGACACGCTTGGATCGTCAACATATGAGCACCACATGGCATCACTCCGGACGCGCACGCTCTCCCGCCGAAGACGGGTAAACGAATTGCGATCACCGACCCGACGAATCAAGTCAGGCGGAGAGGCGTGTGCGGCCCTTGTCACGACGGGACTTCAGCACAGCGCGACCGGCGCGGGTGCTCATACGGGCGCGGAATCCATGCTTACGGTTCCGGCGACGGTTGTTTGGTTGAAATGTGCGCTTCACGACGTTCTCTTTCGGACGTTTCGGGTCAACGTCCCGGGGGAAACACGTGCCCTGGTGGACACTTCCTGTGGACTGACCAACCAAGGCTACGGCGCGCGAGGCGCGTCTCCCAACCACCCCCACCAGGCAGTCGACTCGCGGACGTTGTTGAGATCCAGTTCAAGCACTCGATCAGGAGTGCGTTCACCACCCAACTGTTGCCCGCAGTTGCACCGTCGCGCCGAGCAAACAACACTCATGTAAGTTATCCACATTAAATATCGTCTTACATTTAGCCAGCGTATGGCAGGTTTTTGAGTATTTTTCAGTTCCGTTTACAACGTGCTATGTTCATGCGTCCGCCACCGATCCAACACATGTCCACATCTTGTGGACAACTGTGTGGAAAGAGTCGGTTGCTAACCATGCCACCGCGAGTGGAACCACAACGTTCGAAGGAAATTGACACCAGGTGAGTGACGCTGATGATGTGTGGACGCAAGTCACGCTGTTCCTCCGTTCCCAGCTCGCTGAGTCCGTCTGGTTCTCAACCTTTCAGGAAATCATCCCGCTCGACGCTGGCGGCGACATATTACGGCTCCTCGCACCGTCCGCCTATGTACGCGATCGGATTCTGACCCGCTACCTCCCGCTTGTGACAGATGCACTCGACGAAGCAGGTGAAGGGCACCGCTCCATCGACATCGAAGTTGCAAAATCCGATGCTGTCGACGACGAGCCGGCGTCAAGCCCACACCACATGGCGTCTCCGTCCGCATCAGCGTCCTTTTCACCGAGCGACAACGACGACGCCACACAGAGCCGTGTCAATACGGCTGGCTTAAATCCGCGGTACACCTTTGAGGAGTTCGTCAAGGGAGCGTCGAACCAGTTCGCGCTCGCCGCTGCACTCAGAGTCGCTGAAACACCAGGTAGATCATATAATCCGCTGTTTATTTACGGCTTGGCTGGCCTCGGAAAAACTCACCTACTGCACGCGATTGGTCACTACGTCCACGACAACTACCAGCACCACGAGGTGCGGTACGTGTCGACAGAAACGTTCATGAACGAATACGTCGACGCCATTCGACAGAACACCACCAGCGCTCTTCGCCGTCGATACCGCGACGTTGACGTCCTCCTCGTCGACGACATCCAGTTCATTGCCGGCAAGGAAGGTCTCCAAGAGGAGTTCTTCCACACGTTCAACTCACTGCACGGTGCGAATAAGCAGATCGTGATCAGTTCCGATCGCATGCCAGACGCCATACCGACGCTCGAAGAGCGTCTCCGCGGTCGCTTCAAGTGGGGCCTACTCACCGACATCCAGCCGCCTGACCTCGAAACACGCACCGCGATTCTCCGGAACAAGGCCGAACGTGATCGGGTCGAAGTTCCGAACGAAACACTCGACTTCATCGCCACGAACATCGCAACCAACATTCGAGAGTTGGAGGGTGCGCTGATCCGCGTCACCGCATACGCCAGCCTCAGTGGTGAGGCCATCAGCACCGACCTGGCCAAGGCACAACTTGCTGACCTCATGGTCGACACCAAACCCAAGCACCGCACCGACGAGGAGTTGCTGACAGAAATTGCCGGAATCCTCAAATTTGATGTCGAAGCACTGAAGGGCAAAAGCCGACAACGGCCCCTCGTTACCGCACGTCAGATCGCCATGTATGTCTTCCGAGAGATGACCGATCTCAGCTACCCAGCGATCGCTCGGCTTTTCGGTGGACGCGATCACACCACCGTCATTCACGCCAACGAAAAGATTCAGCGGTTGATGAGCGAGCGGAAGCAGATCTACGACCAAGTCACCGACCTCCAGCAGCAGCTCAAAGCATGATGAAACGCGCTCATCAAGGCAACTGGATACCCACCAAGCGCGCGACTACATGCTGGTTCCGCGCGAATATCGGTGGACAACTCACCTGCAGCAGGGGATCCACCAGCGCACAAGTCACACGCGAAATGGGGACAACTCGTTGTTGTCCACCGGATTCCACGCGTGTAAGCCGCGAACTGGGGAGAAGGCGTCCATCCATTGTGGATGGCCTCGAGCGCCCTACGCTGCACAAACAGTGTGTTGTCCCCAATCCACAGCACCTACTACTGACATTATTCTTTGAAACATCCCTGCATGAGGAGAAGTGCCCACTGTGAAGTTTCGTTGCGAACGTGACATCCTTGCCGACGCCGTTGGATCAGCAAGTCGTGCCGCCACTCACCGCACGGGCACGCTGCCAGTGTTGTCCGGTGTGCGCATGGGGGTGATCGGCGACTCGCTGACCATCACCGGCACCGACCTTGAGCTGACCATCCGTTTGTCGATCGAAGTTGGCGGTGAACGTGACGGTGCCGCCGTCGTGCCGGCGCGTCTCGTTGCTGACATCATCAAGGCACTCCCGTCAGGCGCGGTGGAAATTGATCTGGCTGAGGGCGACTCCGGTGCTGAGATGTCGATCAGTGCTGGCCGGTCGCAGTTCTCTGTGCGCCCATTATCGCTTGACGATTACCCCGTACAGGCTGAGCCGGCCGGCGATGCAGTCACGTTGCCCGCTGCAGACATGGCAGAAGCCCTCCGCCAAGTAGTGCGCGCCGCCTCCACCGATGATGCGCGAGCAGTGCTCACCGGCGTGCTTCTGGCCTCCGAAGACGAAGGACTCCGGATGGTCGCAACCGACTCGTACCGCCTGGCTGTCCGCGATCTACCTGACTCGTCAGTGCTCAGTTCTGGTCAAAAGGTTCTGATTCCCGGTCGAGCGCTCAACGAGTTGCAGCGGTTGATGGGCGGCGAAGAAACCCTCACGGTTCGCCTCGGCGAGCGCGAGGCGACGTTTGAAGCCGGCTCGACCCGCTTGAGTACCCGCCTGATTGAGGGCGAGTTTCCGAACTATCGCAATCTGCTTCCCTCGAGCTATCCGAACTTGCTGACCGTCAGTAAATCCGCGATGGTCGAAGCGATTCGGCGTGTGAAAATTCTTGCTCAAGACTCGACTCCGGTCCGGATGACGCTTGGGGGCGACACAGTGCAGCTCAGTGCGATCACGCAAGATGTCGGTAACGCCGTCGAAGAAATCGACGCGAGCTACGATGGAACCGAGATGACCGTGGCCTTCAACCCGGACTATCTACTTGCAGGTATCGACGCAATCGACGCTGACGATGTCACGCTCGCAACGATGGATCCCATGAAACCAGCGGTTCTCCGCGGTGTTGGTCAGGACGACTATCTGTACCTGCTCATGCCCGTGCGCGTTCCGTAGCGAGGCGTTCCAAAGTCGTTGCGCTCACGTCGCTGCTTAGGCTGCACTTTTGTGTGAGGGATTGCAGGGACTTTTCTTGGAATCGCTCACACAAAAACTGAGCGACCTAACCTTGTGTCTGTGATCGTCGAGCATCTAGAGCTGATCGACTTTCGCAACTATGTACAGGGCTCGTTCGATCTGACGTCTGGCACGACAGCAATCATCGGGGGCAACGGTCAAGGCAAGACGAACCTCGCAGAGTCACTCGCATATCTCGCGACACTGTCAAGTTTCAGAGGAGCGCCAAACGATGCGCTCGTCAGGGCAGGCGCTCTGCAGGCGATCATCCGTGCAATTGTTCGCCACGACGATGCGCGCGAGACCCTGATCGAAGCCGAACTGGTGGCTGCTGGACGCAACCGTGTGCAGGTCAACAAGCAAAAACTTGTGCGCGTCCGCGACTTACTTGGTGCTGTGCGCGTCACAGTCTTTTCGCCGGACGATCTCATTTTGGTCAAGGGTGGGCCAGGCGACCGACGTCGCTATATGGACGACACGCTTGTTGCACTGGCGACCAAGTACGACGCAGCCCGGCTTGAACTCGATCGAATCGTGAAGCAGCGAAATACGCTACTCAAGCAAGCCAACGGCCGGCTCACCGAAGAAATCGAAGTAACTCTCGACGTGTGGGACATGAAGTTCGCTGAGATTGCCGACCAGTTCGGTTATGCCCGAGCGACACTCGTTTCGCGGATCACCCCGATGGTCCAGGACGCATACGAGCGGCTTGCGGGGGCCCCGACACCCATTGAGTTGACGTACGAACCGGAGTGGCGTCAGGTAGGTCTCATTCCGGCGTTACAGGCCGCACGTACTACAGATGTCCGTCGTGGCGTCTCGACGGTTGGGCCACACCGGGACGAGTTGAGTTTCACGATCAACGGCTTACCGAGCCGGACCCATGCATCGCAGGGCGAGCAGCGCACACTTGCGCTCGCATTGCGCCTCGCGGCGCACCAGTTGGTTACTGAACGCACCGGATCTGCCCCGGTACTCGTGCTCGATGATGTGCTCTCCGAACTCGACGAAAAGCGCGCCACCGCCCTCCTCGAACACATCCCACCTGGTCAGGTGATCATCACCTCGGCGAGCGAGCTTCCACCCGCAGCGCAAGCTGACCGAATCCTCCGGATCGAGGGCGGCAGGGTTGTTGAATAGCCTCAGGCGAGTTCGTCGAACACCTCGAGCCGACTACGAGTGAGCGTCCTCATCGGCAGCTACGGTGAGGCGTCTGATGGCTGAGCCGTTGCCGATCACGAAGTCACTCGACGGAATCATGAAGTCCTTGCGCGGGACCGATCGAATTCAGATCGGAGGGGTGTTCGGCAAGTGGGCTGACGCCGTCGGCGCGAACGTTGCGGCGCATGTCCGACCGGTTCGACTCGATCAGGGTGTGTTGACTGTTGAAGCCGACGATGTCGCATGGGCTACGCAGGTGAAGTTTTTGTCGGGAACGATCATCGCTCGGCTGGAAGAAGTTGCTCGTGTACAGGTGGAACGAGTCGAAGTACGCGTTGCACGCACGCGCTGATCTGGTGCCGGCAGCACCCCAGTAGCGGCTCGTGAACCTTTGGTCGGGCTGAGCGTGAGGGTCACTGGATCGCCACGAAATCAGCGCGTCCAGGTGTTCTGACAATCGTGTAATTTACTGCTCCAAATCCGCATCTCTGTGACACCCATGGAGTACACTGAAATCCAATTGCGGGAAGGGTTTGCCGCCAGTCTGATGTACCTGGCGCAAGTGCTCTCATCGCCCCGAAAAGCACGGCGTGCTTGCGCCGTGTCCGACGACTTGAAGACATCGAGGTTCGAGTGTCCAACGACACCGCTGACACCACCGCTGAGACTGGCGACGAGCATGCCGCTGTGCCCACGCCGAAGCCCACTGCCAAGCAGACGTCCAACAAGCCTGGCACCTACGGTGCCGCGCAGATCCAGGTGCTTGAGGGGCTCGACCCCGTCCGCAAGCGCCCGGGTATGTACATCGGTTCCACCGGTTTGCAGGGCCTCCACCACCTGATCTGGGAAGTCGTCGACAATGCGGTCGACGAAGCAATGGCCGGTGTATGCGACAGCATCGTCGTCACGCTGCAGGCCGACGGCGGCTGTCGCGTCGATGACAATGGTCGTGGTATTCCAGTCGACCCGTACCCGTCAGGTGAACACAAGGGCAAGAGCGCGGCTGAAGTGGTGCTGACCGTTCTGCATGCCGGCGGAAAGTTCGGCGGCGAAGAGAGTGGCTACAAGGTGTCTGGCGGTCTGCACGGCGTCGGCGTCTCGGTGGTCAATGCACTGTCGACGCGGCTTGAAATCCAAGTCGACCGTGGCGGCGTGCGTTACGAGCAGACCTACCTCGATGGCGGCAAGCCGGAGGCAGAAATGCAGCAATCCGGCAAGACGCCGGCGAGCGGTCGGGAAACCGGCACGAGCATCACGTTCTACCCCGACGGCGGTATCTTCCAGGCCGAAGGCACCGAGTTTGTCGCCCGCACCGTGCTCGATCGCCTGCAGATCATGGCCTTCTTGAACAAGGGCCTCGAGATCATCTTCAAAGACGAGCGCGCTGAGCGCGAGCAAGACGTCGCCTTCCAGTACAAGGGGGGCCTGGTCGACTTCGTGAAGCACCTCAATACTTCGAAGGAGCCGCTGTTCTCCAAGGTCTGCAGCTTCGAAGACGAAGATGTCGACGAAGGCATGGAACTCGACATCGCGATGCAGTGGAACACCGGGTATCACGAGGGCATTCACGGATACGCCAACGGCATCTCCACCATCGAGGGCGGCATGCACGTCGAGGGCTTCAAGACCGCTCTCACCTCGGTCGTCAACAAGTACGGCAAAGAGAAGAATCTCATCAAGGAAAAGGATCTGAACCTGACGGGTGACGACGTACGCGAGGGCCTCACCGCAATCGTCACGGTCAAGCTGCGCGAACCGCAGTTCGAAGGCCAGACCAAAGCCAAGCTTGGCAATGTGCCTGCCCGCTCGTTCGTCCAGAAGGCCACCTACGCCCGCATGGTCGAGTGGATGGACGAGAATCCCGCCGAAGCGAACAGAATCGTCAAGAAGGGCCTTGCGGCGGCGCAGGCGCGCGCTGCGGCCAAAAACGCTCGCAATGCGGTCCGCCGTAAGACAGCCCTTTCCGGCGCCGGCATGCCCGACAAGTTGAAGGATTGTTCGTCGAAGGATGCCGCCGAGTCCGAAATCATGATCGTGGAGGGCGACTCTGCTGGCGGTACTGCCGTCGATGCTCGGGACCCACGTACGCAGGCGATCCTCCCGATTCGCGGCAAGATCTTGAACGTCGAGCGAGCCCGCGTCGACAAGATGCTGAAGAACACCGAGATCCAAGCGTTGATCACCGCGATCGGCGCCGGTGTTGGTGACGAGTTCGACGTCGAGAAGTGCCGCTATCACAAGGTCATCTGCCTCGCTGACGCCGATGTGGACGGAAGCCACATTCGTACGTTGCTCCTCACGTTCTTCTTTCGCCAGATGCGTCAGATGGTCGAGGCCGGCTACTGCTACATCGCCCAGCCGCCGCTGTATTCGACCGAGATCGGTAAAGAGAAGATCTACCTTAAAGACGACGTGGCCAAGAACGCGTTCATGGCCGAGCGACCGAACCACAAGAAGCCATTCCAGCGCTTGAAAGGTCTCGGCGAAATGGATTGGGAAGAGCTCCGGGGGACCACCATGGATGCCAGCACCCGCACATTGCTGCAGGTCACAGTCGACGAAGCCGCCGAGGCCGACCACATCACGTCAGTCCTGATGGGCGACGACGTACCAAGCCGCCGCGAATTCATCGTTAAAAACGCCCGCGACGTCCAGAATCTCGACTTCTGATCCCACTGTTTCAGTTGGGGGCGCACCTCAACTGAAACGGCAGTACGAACCGCACGACGAACAAGAAATGATCACTACTCATGACTGACACCACTGACGACACACCAACCGGCGGTTCAATCCAGCCGATCGGGCTCAATGAGGAAATGGAGAGCTCGTTCCTCGAGTACGCCATGTCAGTCATCATGTCGCGGGCCCTGCCCGACGTGCGCGACGGCCTCAAGCCTGTGCACCGCCGGATCATCTGGGACATGGAAGAGCAGGGCTTCCGACCGGATCGCGGCCACGTCAAGTGTGCTCGCGTCGCCGGCGACACGATGGCCCGTTTCCACCCGCACGGTGACTCTGCCATTTATGCCGCACTGGTGCGGATGGCCCAGCCATTTTCGTTGCGCCACCCGCTGATCGATTTCCACGGCAACTATGGCTCACCCGACTTTGGTCCGGCTGCGTCGCGTTACACCGAGTGTCGTCTCGACCCGCTCGCGATGGAGTTGCTTGCAGGTATCGACGAAGACACCGTCGACATGATCCCGAACTACGACGGGACCACCGAAGAGCCTGTTGTGCTCCCAGCGCGGTTCCCGAACCTGCTCGTCAACGGCAGCCAGGGCATTGCTGTCGGTATGGCAACGAACATCCCGCCGCACAACCTTGGCGAAGTGATCGAGGCCGTGGTGCACCTCATCGACAATCCTGACGCCGACGTTGACGCCCTCATGGAGTTCGTCAAGGGTCCAGACTTTCCGACCGGCGGCCAGATTCTCGGCAGGGCCGGCATTATGGACGCGTATCGCACCGGCCGCGGCTCGGTGAAGACACGTGCCAAGGCATCGATCGAAGAAGGCAAGAACGGCCGCTACGAAATCATCGTCACCGAACTGCCGTACCAGACCTCCTGCTCGGCAATTGCGGCGCGTATCCAGCAGTTGGTCGACAACGGCGACCTTGACGGCATTGCCGATGTCAACGACGGCTCCAACGGCGGTAAGACCGAGCTGATCATCAGCCTCAAGCGCGACGGCAACGCGAACGTGGTGATGAACAACCTGTTCAAGCTCACCCAGCTGCAGTCCACGTTCTCGATCAACATGGTCGCCCTGGTGAAGGGTGTGCCGAAGCAGATCAACCTGCGTGACGCGCTCGTTGCTTACGTTGACCACCAGGTCGAGGTCATCACCCGGCGGACCGAGAACCGGTTGAAGAAAGCCCGGCATCGCGAGCACATCCTGGAAGGACGCATCAAGGCCCTCGATGTGATCGACGAGATCATCAAGCTCATTCGTGCAAGCGATGACGTTGGCATTGCTCGTGATGGTCTGATGGCGACGCCGTTCGAATTCTCCGAAATTCAGGCCAACGACATCTTGGACATGCAGCTTCGTCAGCTGACTCGGCTTTCAAGGATCGATCTCCAAACTGAACTCGACGAGCTCCGTCTCAAGATCGTCGACCTGCAAGACATCCTTGACAATCCCGATCGCCTCAACTCGGTCATCAAGGAAGAGATCACGGCAATCCGCGACAAGTTCGCGACCGATCGCAAGTGCGAGCTGACCTACGACATCGGCGAGATGTCGATTGAAGATCTCACCGACGACAAGGAACTGGTCATCGTGATGACCGAGGCCCAGTACATCAAGGCCGTGCCGGCTGGCTCGTTTAAGACGCAGGGCCGCGGTGGCCGCGGTGTATCAGGCGGCAAGCTGAAGCTCGACGACATTGTGCGTCATGTGATCTTTACGACAGCGCACGCGCACCTTCTGTTCTTTTCGAACCTCGGCAAGGTCTATCGATTGCGAGCGCTCGATGTTCCTGAGCGTGACCGCACGGCCAAGGGCATGCCGATCGTCAACCTCTTGCCGCTCATCCCGGGCGAGCGAGTCGAGGCGATCATCGACACCCGTGAGTTCGGTATCGACCGCTATCTGTTCTTCGCCACGAAGAAGGGCACGGTGAAGAAGACGACGTTCACCGAGTACGACAAGAGCCGGCGTGACGGATTGATTGCCATTCATCTGAAGGAAGGCGATGAACTCGTCAAGGTCATTGAGACCAGCGGTTCCGACGATATTTTCATGGTGTCCGGTGGTGGCATGACCATCCGCTTTAACGAGAGCAATGTCCGTTCGATGGGTCGCACAGCGGCTGGCGTGCGGGGCATGAAGCTGAAGAACGATCAAGATCGAGTTGTTTCTGTCGACGTGGCGCGCGACGACACGTCAATTCTGATCGTGACCGAGGCCGGCTACGGCAAGCGCACCCAACTCGATCACTTCAACGTCCAGGGTCGCGGTGGCCAGGGTGTGCGGGGCATGAAGCTCACTGGCAAAAAGGGTGAGGTCGTGGCAGCGTTTATGGTTGGAATCGACGACGAGATCGTCGCGGTATCCGAATCGGGTATCACGATCCGCATGGAGGTGCGCGAGATCTCGTCGCAGGGCCGCGGAGCGACCGGCGTTCGAGTGATGAACATGGACGACGGTGACACGGTCAGCTCAGTCGCATCAATTATTGCTGGCGACGCCGACGCCTGATCGATTTCACCAGAACCGCTTGCGAAGGCGTGAGGTAGATGCGCAACAGGTGCGCATCTACCTCACGCCTTCGCTGTTCTTGGTGAGGAGGCGAACTGTCGGTTTAGCCTGATCAGATCGACCTCCGGGTCTCCTTGCTGCTTGAGTAGCTTCCTTCAAATCGAATGAGCGGAGATACTGATGGAGCGACGAAACGACGCTGGCCAGGCAGCCGTACTGCTCCTGGTGATCGTGGCGACCGTGGGAATCGCACTCATGAGTGCCCTGGTCGAGGTCGGCGCAATCACCCAGCAGCGCGCACGTGCTCAGACCGCTGCCGACGCGGCCGCACTGGCATCGCTCGACGGCGGGGCGCCCGCAGCTTCGACCTATGCGGCCCGCCATGGTGCCACTGTCGTGTCGTGGACGCGCGGCCCGGGCCCTCACCAGGTCACCGTGGTTGTCCGGCTGGGCGTTGCCACTGCCACCGCGCGAGCGACGAATGCGCCGTGATGACCACACGATCTATCAATCTTGCTCTGCGGGTGAGCCCAGGCAGCTTGACCGGACCATTGCTGGTGGTCTGCGTACACTTGGCAAGGTGAGCGCCAGCGAAGAAGAGCTCGATTCGTCCAGATCGGACGAAATCGTCGGCCAACTCATGTCGGACGACGGTCAGATCGACGGCCCGAGCACTGCTGAGATCGACGCGCTCGACCGGTCCCTGGTCGAGTCACTTGAGGAGTACGTCGCGGATGGTGGCCTCGACGAGGCCGGTGAAATTGAAGCAGCCGTCTTCGACGATAACCAGACGCTCGACGTCCCGGCGATCGTGTTTGCGACCGAAGGCGGCGACAACACTGACGCGTTGGACGGTGATGACGCTGCGGCCAAAGATGGTCAGGCCCCTGATGGCGAGGTCTCCGACGATATTCTTGCAGAGCTTCGTCGTGCCGACATAGACGGCCCCATCGTC
>CALCXK010000127.1 GCA_937905835.1 uncultured Ilumatobacter sp.
GGGTCGATGGTCGCCAACGCCATTGCTGAGGCTTCCACACTGCCAGCGACGCCGCCACCAACGTCAGATAACGGCATCGTGGTGAGGAGATCCATTTCGGTTAACGAGGTCCCTGAGAAGATCAGTGCATCGACTGCGAGCTGCGCTGCGTTACCTGCAGGGTTTGCTGCGGTTTGAGCGTTCACCGGTTCGACCGGCGTGATGACGGCTCCGATGGCAACGGTGACAGCGAGCAGAGATCTGTTGAAACAATTTCGCATGTTTTGAACTGTGAGCGCGTGTGTCGACCTGGCCAGTATGCAAGTGGCTGCAGCTGTCCAGCGGTGATATCAGCGAGGTGCTGCACGGCCAAAAACTGCCCTCGGGTGCGGAACTACGAAGCACGCAACTATCCTTTACGGATGTAAAGTCTTTCGCCGGTCGAGTGAGAAAAGAGAAGGTGTAGTGCGTGGGTCGGCGACGTGTGTGGTGGCAGTGACCTTGAACACGGTTGCGCCGATGTTGTTCCGTTTAACACACCGACGCGTTGCTCGTTCCCTCGCAGTTCTGTGCGCTGCCGCTGTGGCCTTGGGTGTCACTACTGAAGTTTCACCAGTCGTCAATGCGCAACCGGCGACGACGTCGGCGTTCACACCAACTCAGCCGTGCCGGCTCCTCGACACACGCGACTCTGAGAGCGCACTGCAGGCACGGTCGACGCTCACCATCCAAGCAGCTGTAGAGCGTTGCGGGATCGACCTTGACGCCACCGCAGTGTCTGTCACGGTGGCAGTAACCCAGACCACCGGCGCTGGCTACCTGACTGCGTGGCCTGCCGGTCAAGCAATGCCCACTGCTTCGAGCATCAACTGGACGCAGTTCACTGACACCATTGCCAACAGTGCAGTACTGGCGCTGTCAACGAATGGTGAGTTCAACATTTTTGCCTCGCAGACCACTCATGTTGTTGTCGACGTCAACGGCTATTTCACTCCGGCTGCAGCCTCTACCGCTGGACGTTTCGTAGCCGTCGACGCTCGCCGCTTGATTGACACCCGTCAAGGCGGCCGGCCAGCTCCCGGCGGCGTTGTTACCGTTGCGCTTCCGTCGGGTGTTCCAGATGACGCTGTTGCATTGGCTGTCACGTTGGCGACCACCGAGTCCAGCAGCGCAGGCTATTTCACAGTGTGGGCATCTGGTCAACGTCCGCTCGCATCATCGCTCAACACTGACGCCAAAGGCCAGACACGCATTGCAGGACAGATCGTCAAGGTTGCTGCCGGGGGATTCAAAGTGTTCTCCTCGGCAGGAGATCATGTGATTGTCGACGTCACCGGGTATTTCACGGGGCCTTCAGCTGTGGTGTCAGCGGACGGGTTGTTCATCTCGTCGACGCCAACACGTCTTGTCGACACGCGCAGTGATGGTGAGCAGCTGTGGCGGGGAGGGACGCGAGAGTTTGCTACCAGTACCGTCACGAACGGCCCTGCTGCGGCAGTCGTTGCGAACTGGACAATCACTGAACCCGACGCCGAAGGCTTCGTTGTCAGCTACCCGGCGCGTACCGTACGCCCCTCGACGGCGACGGTGCATTCCGGAGCGTCGTCATCAACTGTTGCGAGCATGGGTGTAGTGCCTGTGTCGACATCAGGAGTCGCTGCGTACTCGCTGAACGGCTCAGAGCTCGTTGTTGATGTGACCGGCTGGTTTACCGGCACCCCGAAAACCACGACCGCACCTGCCCCGATCAATGAGAAGCCGCCTGTGCCTCCGTACCCGAGTGGGGCGTGCGACACGATCACAGCAGGCCTCGGTGGTCTGAACGGGCCAGCGCCCGCTACGTTCCGCCAAATTGGAACGTCGGTACAAGGACGTCCAATCATTGCTGAATACTGGGGGCCGGCAAACGCGTCCAAGGTTGTCATCGCTGTCGCACAGGTTCACGGCAACGAATGTTCGCCGCAGCTGCTTATTGACGAGGTCCGTACCAACCCACCGACTGCGTATGGGATGTGGTTGATACCGACCATGAATCCGGACGGTCATGCTGCCTATACGCGTCGCAACGCAAACGGTGTCGACCTCAATGCAGATGGACGCAACCATTCTCAGCCTGAAACGCAGGCGTTGATGGCCTTCACTGCGGAAATTAAACCGGCACTGACCGTCCATGTCCATTCGCCGAACGGCACTATTGGCTGGTACGGCACCGGTCGATACCAGCGTGGTGCACCGTCAGCGTCGGGTGCGGTCCTGTCGGAGCGCGTGGCGCGCATCGTGTCAGAAAACACGGGTCTGCAGTTCACTGGTGCAGGTGCCCGTCTTGGTTCGAACTGGTTTTTGTGGCAAGGCCAGCAAGCAGTGTGGCCGGGTGGCGAGTCGGTACTCGTCGAGCTCCACGCTGTTGCCCGCTACGAGGCCCCTTACGCTGACCCGCGCCCACGAGCTTTGAGCGTCAACGCAGTACGAGCACAAGCTCAAGCCGTCATGGCTGCACTCGACACAACGCTGCGGTAAGCATCATCGCCTACCGGACAACATTGTTTTCAGGGCGGATTCGGTGCTTTGACGAATTCTGTCCGCGATACTCCAAGAGTGGGAACAGTTTCGGTGCCCGACACCACCTCTGATCAGCCGGTGGTCCTGCTTGTCGAGGACGACAAGATGCTGACGGAACTACTCAGTGAGGCACTGACCTCGAGCGGGTACGCAGTCGTGGGGGCCAGGTCGGGCCTCGACGCCATCCAGTTACTTAAATCGAGCCACATCGATTTGGTGTGTACCGACGTACATCTCGATGGACCGTTGACCGGCCTCGAGGTTGCGCACTTCGCACATTCCGCCAACCCGAGAATGCCGGTGGTGTTCTCGACCGGTATGCGTTTAAACGTCGAAGAGATAGGGCTCCCTGGCGAGTTCGTGGGCTCTTTAGCTAAGCCGTACAAGCTGTCGGAACTACTCGACATCTTCTCGGATCTACTTGCCAAGGCCCGCCAAAGTCCTTTGAATTCCGAGTCGGCTGAACCCCACTGCGCCCACACCTGGCACGACCTACGCAACTACTACGCGACCCGCCAACTGGCGGCCGACGTAGGAATCCAACTCGTTTCTCAAGCACTCGGACACAGCTCACCACGAATCACCTGGGATATCTACATCGGCAACGACGGCAGCTCCGTCGACGCAAGCGAAGCAATCTGGGGTAACTAACGCCGACTCAATCGGTGCGGCTCATTGCACCAGAGTTCAGGTGCAGCAGACCCGATTGCCAAATTTTTGCGACGCCTATAAAAAGCTGGTCGACAGTGAATTCCGATGCCGAACCGCGTAGTTCTTGCGATGCTTCAGAATGACAGTGTCGTGTCGGCCAGGGCGCTCATTGCAACCACACCAGGCGGTCCGCTCCACTCCAGGTCCAGACCCTCGGCGAGCACCTCGTCGGCATTGTCCGGAGTGACCCCGACCACAGCCTGCGATCCGGTCGAGCATGCAATCGATGCCCCTGACGCCAACTGATCCAACATTGCCCTAGAGGCACCATCTGGCATCCCGACCCTTGAGTCAATCGCGTTGATGTAGTCGGCGTGCAGCAACTTGACCGAGTGCGAGGCAAAGAACGTCTGCACCTGATGGCCATCGCTGACCGCTTGCGCCGCGCACGCCAACCCGACGACACACTTGCGCGGATCAACATCCGGATCGGTCGAGAACATAACGAAGAACTTCGCCACCTCCGCCTCAGCCTTCTGGTAAAAAGTCGGTGAGGGTAACTTTCCCCTCAGGGTTGCACCGAAATGAAGCTACCGAAATCGTTGACATGTGTCTCCTTTAACTCGCCATCAGTTTCATCATGTCCTCAGTGGACACGAATGGGCCGGATGACTCAACTTCGAATAGTTGTTCCGCCGCGAGTCGTGCAATGACCCGAGATGATGATTCAACATCTGGATAGGTGTTGACATTGATGAATTTGCCAATTCCTGCAGCGAAACCTCCGACGATGGTCTCAGCATTGCCTTCGCCGAGGATTTCGAACTGCCGGGTGATGAGGGCGTTCCATTGATCAGAACCCATGGCAACGCCGTCGTAAGCGCGACCAGGTCGGCCGATTGAGAAAGACGTGTAACTCACGATGATCTCCTAGTTGTAAATAGTTATGAGTGAAGTATGTCACCTATCTTGGTGGCATGCCGAAGCCAGCTCTCTGGCAGCCAACTGAATCGCCCTGGGTTCGTTGGCGGCTCTGAAGCGCCCCGGGTTTGATGACCGCCCAAATCGGCTGTTTCGAACGCTGTCCCACAGCTGTCCCACAAATAACGACGAATAGCGGTAAATCGTGGAGAGCTGGGGGGACACCGATGACGGGCCGTGGCGCCGTGTGGAGCGAGAGCTCGAACATCGGAAAGCCATACAGTACAAGGGAAACGCAGACGCTGTATGGTGTTCAGCGTGACTCGGAATTTGGAGCCCAGACCGAGAGTCGAACTCGGGACCTACGCATTACGAATGCGTTGCTCTACCAACTGAGCTATCTGGGCGGGACCGGTCGAAAAGGTGGGAGAAAACCCCCGTCGTCTCGTTGACCGGACTGCGAGTCGGAAGCGTACCGTTGAAGAACCGTCGTGCCGACCATGTTTCGGGGCACTGTCACATTGAGCGATCACGCATGGTCGCACTGCCGATCCGGCCTACCGGAGGGGAACGTCGCAGATGCCTGAACAGGACAAATGGGGTCACGAGTGAAGCGCCTCGTGCTGTGGCCGACTCCAAAATCACTGGCTCAATGCAACAGTGCCGTGGCGGTTCAACTGTCGAGGTCGGCGGTGACCTGCGCGATCTTGACCTGTGCGTTGGAGATCTTCTCCCTGCACAACGTGATCAGCTCGCTTGCTCGGGCGACTCGGTCGGCCAGATGGTCGACGTCGACGTCGGAGCCTTCGAGCTCTCGCAGGATCTTGTCGAGTTCGTCGAGTGCAGCTGCGTAGCCGGGTTGTTCGCTGGTGTCAGGCATCGGTGTTTTCTTTCAGGTGCGTGGCGCGGACAGTACTGGTGATGGTGCCGTCAGCGAGTGTGGTGGTGAGGACGTCGTTGACGCCGAGATCTGCGGTCGAGCGAACGAGATCGCCCGCTGCGTTATGGGTGATGGTCCACCCGCGAGCGAGCTGCACGGTGGGATCAAGTGCGCCGACGCGAGCGGCGAGCACGTCGAGCCGTTGCGCCCAGCGTTCCAGCAGATCGGTGGGCCGTTCGAGCAGGCGGGTTGACGCGCGGTCGAGACGTTCGATCGACTTGTCGAGTGCGGCGGGGCCGCTTCGAGCCAGGCGATCGACACGCATCTTCAACCGTTCGTCGGACCGTTCGACCGCGGCGTGTGTGCGTCGTGCGATGCGATGCGCTGCTTCAGAGAGGTCGTTTGCGGCATCGCTGAGCGCGACCTGGCTGTGTTGGACGATCGAAGCAAACGCCTGCTCGGTGTCACCGACGTAGCGCTGGGCTCGCTCGATCAACGCACCAGCGCATGCGGTCGGCGTCTTCAGTGCAGTGTGAGCCACCTCGTCGGCGACACTCCGGTCGACTTCGTGGCCCAAACCGGTCAGCACCGGTAGAGGGCAGGCAGCGATTGTCCGAGCGATTTTCTCGGAGTCAAAGACAGCAAGTTCGTTTCGTGCACCACCACCGCGGATGACGACGATCGCATCGAGGTCGTCGCGCAGCGCGAACTGAGCAATGGCAGCAGTGACCATGTTCTCAGCCATGTCGCCCTGGACCCGGACGTCGGCGACACTGAGCTGGAATCCGATCCCGCTCCGTTCCAGTTCGTCTGTGAAGTCGTGCCACGCAGCCGTGCCGACACTGGTGACGACACCGACCCGCAACGGCACGGGCGACATCTGAACTCGACGGTTTGTGTCGAGTAGGCCCTCGGTGGTGAGTCGGCGCAGCACCTCGTCGCGCGACTGGGCGATGTCGCCAATGGTGAACTTCGGATCAAGATTCGCCATCTTGAACCCGAGTCGGCCGCCCTGGGCCCAAAAGTCGAGGTCGCCGTTGATGCGGACGTTGAGCCCGTCGCGGAGTTCGAGGCGGAATTTGCGCAGTAGCGGAGCCAGCCGCTGCTTGGTTGGGGCGAACAACTGGACGTTGAGGACGGCCTTGCCATTGTTGCCCTCTTCGATCAGCGAAAAGTAGGTGTGGGCCCCGCGGTTCGACAGATCGCTGATTTCGCCGCGAACCCAGATTCCTCCTCGGAAACCACGACGCAGTTGGTGGTTGATCGCCTCGGCCAACTCGCCGACGGTGAACGTGGGGTCGGCGGACTCGTCAGGAACGATGTCGTCGAAGTCGAAGGCGGGCTGGCTCACTGCGCTCGATTCAATCAGGCGCGAGCGTAGGCGAGGCCCCGAGTTGGCCGACGGTGCCGCCGACGTGTGTCTCGTTTTCGTCTTCGTCCTCATCGCCGGCGAACAGTTCGCCGTCGACCGGCAGGCCCCGCTGCTGGCGGATACCGTCGAGTTCACGCAGCGGGCGTTCCAGGGCACGACGACGGGTGCCGGCCAATGCCTCGAACTCCTTATCGACGGCTTCGAAGCGCTTCTTGACCTTGTCGACTTGGTCGGAGTAATTCGTCCACTGCGTACCGAACTTGCCGATCAGCTGCAGGATTTGGTCGCTGGTCTTCTCGATCATGAAGTTGTCGAATGCCTGGCGGATGACGCCGAGGAATGCGAACAGCGTCAGTGGCGAGCACATGACGATCTGCTGCTTCATTGCATCATCGAGCAGGCCTGGATCGTGCTCGTGAATGAAGCTGGTGAGCTGCTCGTTCGGGATGAAGAGGAGTACGGAGTCAACGGCCTGCTGGTTGCCGGTGTTGCCGTAATCGCGCTTGGCCAGTTCCTTGACGCGCATGCGGACGTCGCTGAGGAATTTCTTGGTGTGCGTTTCGCGTTCGGCGTCCGTGTCGGCTTCGAGGTAGCGCAGATAGGACGCCATCGGGAACTTGACGTCCATGTAGAGCGCGTGATCCTTGGGCATCGGGAACGTGTAATCGGGTCGGCCGGTGGCGCCGTCGATCTGGGTCTGCTTGAAGTAATTCGTGTTCTCCACGAAGCCAGCCATGCGCAGAACGTCTTCAGCCATGCGCTCACCCCATTGGCCGCGAGCCTGAGGGTTGGCGATCGCAGTACGTAACGCCTGTGCCGACTCGGCAACTGCAGCGGCGCCTTCGGCGTGCGCCTTCAACGATGTCTCGACTGCACCGAACTTCTCGGCGCTGGTCTTGCCGAGAGCATTGACCAGGTCGGTCAACTTCGACAGCTCGTTTCGCATCTCGCCGTGGACCTGGTCGAGCCGTGTGTCGATGATGTCTTTTTTCGCTGCCAGATCAGCGCTGGCGAGCTTTGCGGCGGCCCCAAATTGCTCTCCGTTCAATATGGCAGTATGAGCGACGGCGGCCGATACGGCAGCGTCACGTTCTTCGGTGGCCTGCTGGCGCACGGCGGCAACCGCACCCTGGACAGCGCTGTCGATCGACGCCTGCAGGGCCTCGACGGTCGTTGCCTGTCGGAATGCGAAGAAGTAAGCCGCTGCGACTGCGCAGCCGGCGAGCACGAGGCTCAACACGATGATGACGATGAACATGGTGCCCACCGTACGGATGCAGTGTCACAGAGTTGCGGACGCTCCGTCGGCCGGGGTCACGGGCGCGTCGATCTGCCGTCGCAATTGCGCCGAGACGGCGACGTGACACATCTCTCCACTCTTGTGACAATCGTTCACCTGATGTTGGTGTTCCGGTCCAACGGCGCCCGTTACGGTCCGTCACCATGGCTGTTACCTCCAGCATCACTGAACCGAACGTCGACGCACTCGCCATCGTGGAACACGCTGACCGCGTCGTTCCCCTCGAGTCGGCCTTCAACTTTCGTGACCTCGGTGGCTACGTTCTCGGCAACGGCCAAACCATCGAGTGGGGTCGACTGTTCCGTGCTGATGGTCTCTCTCGCTTGAACGACCACGACATTGATGTCGTCGACGCACTCGGTATCCGCACCGTCGTCGACCTTCGCACCTCCAACGAGATCGTGCAGCGCGGCGCCTTTCCCGTCGCCAAGTATCCGGTTGCGTTCCACCACCTGTCGATCATCGACGCCACCTGGACCGAGACCGGCGTCCCCGACTTTCCCGAAACCGAGCAGGGCGGTATCGACTTCCTGATCTGGGCCTACCGAGACATGTTGGGCAACGGCGCCGATCGATTCGCCCAGGCCATTGCCACGCTCGCCGTCCCCGGCAGCGGCCCCGCCGTGTTCCACTGTGCCGCCGGCAAGGACCGCACGGGCATCCTCGCTGCGCTGATTCTCGGTGGCCTGGGAGTGGACCACGAAGTGATTGCTGAAGACTTCGGGCTCACCCGTGACGGCATGATCCGGATGCGATTGTGGCTGACCGAGCATGCTCCGGAGTCCGCTGCGGATATGAACTCACGTCCGCAGATGATGTTCGGTGCGCACCCCGACGCCATGCGTCAGATTCTGCGTGACCTCGTCGCCGACCATGGCACGGTGCGCAACTACCTCGCCTCGATCGGCATTGGCGACGCAGTCCTCGCCGACCTCGAAGCACGTCTGACCCTCGATCAACGACATGTGCTGAGCGGACCTGGTTGATGGATTTTTCAGACAGATAATCAAGCAGATTTCGGGAGCCGTGCCCCAAGGTCAGCTGGTGGAGATGATGACGGACTGAATCTCGACTGGCTCGGACGGGCTGCCCGACGGTGTGCCGGCCGCTTCCATTTTGACGACGGTCTCGTCGAAGCCAGTGGCGACGTCGCCGAATAGCGTGTACTGCGGCGGCAGGGCTGCACCCTGGTCGCCGGTGATGATGAAGAACTGACTGCCGTTGGTGTCGGGACCACTATTTGCCATGGCGATCGAACCAATCTGGTACTCGCCAGCTGCGGGGAGTTCGTCAGCGAACTTGTAGCCCGGATCACCGCCGCCGGTAGCCGTCGGATCGCCGCACTGGATGACGAAGCCCGGGATGATCCGGTGGCACGTCGTGTCGTCGAAGTACTGATTGCGAGCGAGGAACACGAAGTTGTTGACCGTGATCGGTGCCTTGTCCTGGTCGAGTTCAATGGTGATCTCGCCCTGGTTCGTCGTGACGAGTGCGCTGTACGACAGGGCCGAGTCGAGACACATTGGTGGCTGAGCGTCGAACGACTGTTGCTGCTCGGCAGAGCCATCGGGCGACGGGCATCCGGCGGGAACGAACTCGCCGGTCGCCGCGAACACTTCGCCGTCAGCTTCGACGGAGGCCGCCTCTGTGCCCGGGTCGTTGGCGCCGGACGAATCGTCAGCGACGGTGCCGTCGGCCTGTGCCACCGTGTCTGTCGTGACGACTTCGTCATCGCCGCCAATGAAGAGGTTGGCGATCAGCACGATGCCGAAGACGGCAACGATGGCTCCAACGACGATCATGACCGTGCGCGTCGTTTTCGCACGTGTCTTGGCCTTGGCGACTTGGTCTTCCTTGATGGCCTTGTTGGACCGCTGGCGTTCTCGTTTTTCAGTTCCCACAGTGGCGTGACGATACCGGCGAGATTCGGCGCTAGCGGGCCGTACAGCGTCAACTTCTCGGGGGGCCAACACCTTCTGACTACGGGCCGTCGATCTGCTGCAAAGCGACTGTCGGGGATATCGACGCCGGACGCCGCTACCCGGACTGTTGTGGCCATCGACACGAACATCCAGACGTCGCAGGCCGGTCCCGTACAGGGCGCGCTCGCCGATCCGTCGCGCCGCTCTACCCCTCCGCGGCAGCTGTGGGGTTCCCCGAGGACTGAGTACGTGCCCGGTAGATTGAACTCGATGGCAAAAATGCGTCTGTTTGCTTCGGCCCGAGAGGCCGCGGGCACGGGAACCGACGTGTTCGATGGTGCCACGGTTGCTGACGTCCTAGCGGCAGCCGAGCAACGCTATGGCCCAGGATTCAGCGACGTGCTGAGAACGTGCCGAGTCTGGGTGAATGGTGATGATGTCGGTCTCGACACCGGACTCGGACCGAATGACGAAGTGGCGGTTCTTCCGCCCGTATCTGGAGGATGTACGTGAGTGAAACCACAACTCAGACCAGCTCCGACCCCACAGGGCTTCCGCTGACCGAATTGCGCGAGCTACGTCATCGACTCCAGCACGAAGATGACGTCGTCTCGTACGCGCGTCGAGTTGCCCAGGCCCGACTCGATCTCGTCAAGACCGAGCTGTCTCGGCGTGACGCTGGTCCCGGCGCCGACCTCAATGAACAGATCGGCGCCGTGCTCGCGCAGCACCTGACCGGCGGCCCGGCTCGGCCTCCTCGTCCGACCGAGGACCTCAGCGACAACCCGCTTGCCGGCGAACTTGATGCCGTGTGCGCCGAATTCCATTTTGGACGCCTCGAAAAACTTAACAGTACGGAACTCGATTCTCTCGCCGATGCCATTGCCGAGTTCGAGATGAAGGTGTCGTCTGATCGCCGCGAACGTTTCGGCCGCCTCGATGCGCTGAGTGCCGAACTCGTGCGCCGCTACCGCGACGGTGAAGCCAACGTCGACAGTCTCCTAGAGGGTTGACCAGACTGTCTTTCGGCGGCAGGGACTCTGAACTCGACATCTCGGTCAACGCGTTGTCTCGGTAGGGTCAGAATTCGTGGTGCTTCGAGTCGCAGTGATCTCTCTGCACACCTCGCCGTTACTCCAACCAGGTGTCGGCGACAGCGGTGGGATGAACGTCTACGTGCGTGAACTCGTGTCGTCGCTCAGCCAGATCGGCATCGAGTGCACCACATTCACCCGCGCCGACCGCGAGGGTTTGCCCGCCGAAGTGCTCGTCGAGCCCGGCCACCGGGTGGTGCACATTGAGGCAGGGCCGCACCATCTCCCGAAAGAGGCGCTGCCGGACATCTCCGACCAGTTCTGCCACGGCGTGATGGACTGGATCCATGCCAACGAGAAGCCCGACATCATTCACGGGAACTACTGGCTCAGCGGTGTCGTCGGCCACCATCTCAAGCACGAACTCAACGTCCCGTTCGTGTCGACGTTTCACACGCTCGCCCGAGTCAAAGCCGAAGGCGGCGACCCTGAGCCCAAGTGGCGCGACCGGGCCGAGGCCGAGATCATCCAGTGTTCCGATGCGATTTGCGTCAGCTGCGTCGAAGAAGAAGAACAGTTTCGGCGCCTCTATGGCGATTCGCTCGGCCGGATCGAGATCGTTGCGCCAGGGGTCGAGCACGCCTTTTTCACCCCAGGCGATCAGGCAGGTGCCCGACGCGCCATCAACGTTGACCCAGACGTTCCGTTCATCCTGTTCGTCGGGCGTATCCAACCGCTGAAGGGGCCCGACGTCGCCATTCGCGCACTCGCCGCACTCGGCCGGCCCGATGCACAGCTGGCCATCGTCGGCGGTGCGAGCGGTCGCAACGGCGACGTCCAAGCGTCCGAAGCGCATGCGCTGGTCGACGAACTTGGCCTGCATGGCCAAGTGCATTTCATCGAACCGAAGCCGCACCACATTCTCTCCACGTGGTACCGCGCGGCGGACATCGTGCTGGTGCCGAGCCGCAGTGAGAGCTTCGGGCTCGTTGCGCTCGAGGCTGCATCGTGCGGCGTGCCGGTGGTGGCCAGCGCGGTCGGCGGGCTGCTCAGCCTCGTCGACGATGGGGAAACCGGATATTTGATCGATGGCCGCAATCCAGACAACTATGCCGACGCCATGCGCAGGATTCTCGACGACTCCGAGCTTGCGGCGTCGATGGGTAAGGCCGGAGTCGAACGGGCCAAGGACTACACCTGGCGTGCCGCAGCCGAGCGGCTCCGCGACGTCTACGCCGAACTGGGTGCCGGAACACTCGTTACCTGCCACGGGGTCGGCGAGGAGTCGACATGACCGAACCGATGAACGCCAGCGAACTGGTCGTGCTGCAACGCCAGATCGACGAATGGTTGGGCGAACTCGATGCCGGCCACGACCATATCGCCGCCGTCGAACGCGTCGCCGAAGCCGGCTCCGAATCCGGTGTGCGGTGGCTCGTGCGCATGCATGGCGAGGAGAAAGATTTCACCACGGTGTGGCTCACGCTCGGCCAGCGCACGCTGAAGTATGAAACGTTTGTGATGCCCGCGCCCGAGGAGAACCACGCCGATCTGTACGAGCATGTGCTCCGTCGGAATGATGGGCTCGCCGGCGTTCGCTTTTCGATCGGCGCTGAAGACGGGATCTTTCTGCGTGGAGAGCTCCCAGCGCGCCACGTCGATCTCGATGCCATCGATCAGGCACTCGGCCTGCTCTACGCCAACGTCGAGCGGTGCTTCAAGGGCCTGCTCCGCATCGGCTTCGCCTCCCGCTTCCCCAGCTGACTCTCGCGCCAGCCGGTTTTTGTGTGAGCGATAGCGGCGTCGGTTGCTGGATGTGCTCACACAAAACTTGGGGGCGGGGTTCCGCTCGCGTGGCGTGCTTGCCCACTGTGTTGTTGTCCGGGTGGGTGCGCATCGGGGGAGTCGGTCCCTTGCACCCGCCTGGGCGGGCCCGAGTCGAACGGCAGGAGTCGAACGGCCAGCTACCGTTCCAGCGATGAGTGGGACAACCGGCAGCGAGATGATCGACCTGGTAATGATCGGCGGCGGCAACATGGGTGCTGCGCTGCTTGGCGGGATGATCAACTCTGGGGCGTTTGCCCTGGAGCAGCTCGCGGTTGTCGAACTGCGTGAGGAGCGACGCGTCGAACTCGCTGAAATGTTCCCAGGATTGACGGTCACGGAGTCGATTCCGCCATGCCGATCGGCGGTGCTTGCAGTGAAGCCGGAGGATGTACCCGATGCTGCAGCAGCAGCCGCGAGGGCCGGAGCGACCCGGCTTCTCTCGATCGCTGCGGGTGCCGGCATTGCCACCATCGAAGCAGCAGCCGGTCCCAATGTTGCTGTCGTGCGATGCATGCCGAACACACCAGCACTTGTCGGGAAGGGAACGTCGGCGATCGCCGGTGGGACCACGGCGGACGACGACGATCTTGCATGGGCTGAGTCGATCCTCGGCGCTGTCGGCATCGTCGACCGCCTGCCCGAACCTCAGCTCGATGCGTTCACCGGGATTGCCGGATCAGGTCCGGCCTACATCTTTCTCGTGGCTGAGTCGTTGATCGAAGCCGCAGTCGCCGAAGGCTTCGACCCTGACATCGCGGAGCGCATCGTCACCCAGTTGCTGCTCGGCGCATCGACACTGCTCGCGCAACAAGGCGACCCGGCGAGGCTACGCAAAAACGTCACCTCACCAAACGGCACCACGGCGGCGGGTGTTGCCGCTCTCGAAGCGCACGGCCTCCGCGCAATCTTCGCCAGCGCAGTCACCGCAGCAACCGACCGCAGCCGCGAACTCGGCTAACGCATTCTGGGTTCGACAACTCGTCGCTGCTCGGGCGTTCTCGTGAACGGTCTGTGTCTTGGGCGGGCCAACACATCACGAAACGGGCGGCCGGGGCGGAAAACGAACAGAGCCGGTCCCAACCCCCCAGGTGGCACCGGCTCTGCACGTGACGTCCGTCGAACGAGTCGGGCGAACGAATCCTTATTTCCGCAACACTAATTCATTCTCCGCTGGTGTGACAAGGGCCACTTCCTGAGATCTCGTCAACGCCGAAATCAGCAGGCCGCGCTCAGCTCCGGCGGATACTGACCTGCTGCGTGACTGGGCCATTGCCCCCACCAGCACCAGCGTCGGAACTCGCAGTGAGCGTTACCTGATCGCCGACGTCGAGACCGAGTTCTTCTGCCGCCGAGCGCTGATCCATCGCGACGGCGAGCATGCCGCTCGAATCGAGGACGAGGCCGACAGCACCGCCTGCGAGCTCGGCGAACGAGGTGGCGCGAACGCAGTTGCGTGTCGTTCCACCGGTGGGATCTGCGGGAGCGCTAAAGCGCACATCGATTCGATCGCCGAATGACGCAGGAATATCATCGGGCCCCACGTTGAGTTGGGCGTTGCCGAAACGGTCGACCCAGAGAACCTGGGTGATGACCTTTGTCTCGTCCGATTGGGGAAGTGGGATCACGCCGGGGAGCAGCAGGTCGGTATCGACCGGATCGCCGAGTTCGAAGAGATCGACACCGTTGCAGAGGTGCGCCGCTGCCGGTGCGAACACATCGCGGCCGGCGAACGTGGCGCCGATTGCGTGAAGTTGATAGTCGGCGTTGTTGAGATGCACCGCTCGGCCGGCTCCGCCTGCCATCGACACGGCTGGTGCGAGCAGGCCATTGTCAGGGCCGACCAACACGCCTTCACCATCGGCGACTTCGATCGCCAACGCTTTACGCGGCGTGGCAACACCAGGGTCGACGACGGCGAGCACTACGCCCGATGCCACATAACTGATCGAGCGGGCAAGCGCAAGCGATCCGGCGCGTACGTCGAAGGGGGCGACGCCGTGGGTGAGGTCGATCACGACAGCGTGCGGCGCGATCTCACGGATCACCGACTTGCAGACACCGACAAACTCGTCCTGCGTCCCGTAATCGGTGAGGAAGGAAACGGTGTCGTACCTGCGGCCCATCACTACTGGACGCTATCTACAGCCTTCGCTCTCCACGGCGTTCACTGCTGGCGTTCATTGCGGCTGTTGCGCAAACCCGCATGAACGAGTCCTGTGACACCTGTACCGAAACACGCGGCGCCCACGTTGGTCACGTTCTGCGCGCGACCGTACGATGGCGGCAATGTCCGTCGGCTCCGGTCCCCTCGTTCCGTCGCGGCTCGCGCCCGGCGGTGTGGCACACGGCAATCGTCGTGCGCCGACCACGATCCTCGGTGCCTATATTGCGCTCACCAAACCGCGCATCATCGAACTGCTGTTGATCACCACGGTGCCCACGATGATTCTGGCCGAACGAGGCTGGCCCTCAACGTGGCTCGTCGTCGCGACCTTGATTGGCGGAACCCTGTCAGCCGGCAGCGCAAACGCGGTGAATATGTACGTTGATCGCGACATCGATGCCTTGATGGAGCGAACGCAGGCCCGGCCGCTCGTCACGGGTGTGATCGAGCCGCGCAATGCATTGATCTTTGCCCTGAGTCTGCAGGTGTTTGCCTTCGGCGTGCTCTGGGCCGGTGCCAACCTCCTGTCGGCAGTGCTCGCCTTCGCTGCAGCCGGCTTCTACATCGGGGTCTACACGATCTGGTTGAAGCGCACGAGCAGGCAGAACATCGTGATCGGCGGAGCGGCCGGTGCCGTTCCGGTCCTGGTGGGCTGGTCGGCCGTCCAGAACAACGTCACCTGGACGCCGCTCGTTCTCTTCATCGTGATGTTCCTCTGGACACCACCTCATTTTTGGGCGCTAGCCGTCAAGTACGCCGATGATTACCGCGCGGCCGATGTCCCGATGCTGCCGAGCGTCGTACCGATGGCCGAAGTGGTCAGGCAGATGATCTGGTACACCGTCGCTCTCTGTATCTCGACGCTGGTCCTGATCCCGGTTGCCGATCTCGGCTGGATCTACGGGATCGCAGCCGTTGTCCTCGGGGCCGTGTTCCTCGGCGGCACCATTGCGCTGGGTAAGAACCCCTCTGAGGCCGCCAGCATGCGGCTCTTCGGTTTCTCCATCACGTATGTCTCGCTGCTCTTCGGCGCCATGTCCTTGGATGTCTTCGTGCAGTACGGGTTCTGACCCGTTCGCCTTGTGAACTTGTTCTATGGCACACGGCACGAATCTTGGTTTGATTTCGGAAGTAATGCCCCTGTGCAAGTAGTCTCGAACCGTTGTGTCCCACGACCAGACAGTCGAAATCTGATCCGTTGAACGAAATAAGTGAGCTCCACTTTGTATGACAACCATTGATCCCACCGACGAAGTTATTGCTTCGGGTGTCGAAGCAGAAGACAGCGCGCTTCGTCGCTTGCTTGGCGCCGTAGCCGACTGGCTGACATCAACCGACCACAAGAAGATCGGCCGATTGTTCCTTGGCGGAGGCCTGCTGGGTCTTCTGGCCGCGATCGTCATCAACGTGATCATCGGGATCGAGCGTGCCGGCATCGCCAACATCGATGACAATGCCCTCGCCCAGATCTTCGATGCACAGCGTGGCGGGCTCGTTTTCGGCACCCTATTGCCGCTGGCGATTGGCCTCTGCGTCGCCATCGTCCCGATGCAGCTCGGCGCACGCTCCGTTGCCTTCCCACGCCTGGCGGCAGCCGGTTTCTGGATGTGGGCTGGCGGCCTGATCTTGTCGATGATTGCCCTCGTCAACAATGGTGGCGGCCTCGGCGGCGACCCCGACATGGTCGACCTCTTCCTCGGTGCGCACGGCCTCATGGCGATTGGCCTCGCTGCAACCGGCGTCTCAATCGCCACCAGCGTGCTCACCACCCGAGCCCCGGGAATGACCGTCCGTCGTGTGCCGTTCTTCTCGATGTCGGCCTTGGTCACGGGTCTCGGACTCGTCGTTGTCATGCCGGTGCTCCTCGGCACGCTCACCTACCTCTTCCTCGATCACCGCAATGGCCGCGAGGCCTTCGGTGGCAACACGGGCTTTTACGACTGGGCTGGCTGGATTTTCTCGCCGGGGACCGTGGTGTTGTTCGCGATCCCGGTCGCAGGCCTGCTCGCCGAAGGAGCTCCTCTGCTGTTCAAGCAGCGCACACCGGCACGCGGCATTGTGTTCGCCGGGTTCGGCCTCATGGGCGTCGCCGCCCTCGGCGCAGTCACCCAGGACGCCATCCACAATGTTCCCTGGGCCGGCAGCGAGCTCTACCTCGGTGGGGGTGAAGACGTTCGAGAAAAGCTCTTCGACGTGCTTCCGTGGGCGATGTTCAACTTGCTCCCGCTGCTCGGTCTCACGATCGTGTTGCTGATGACCCTCTTCCTCGCTCGGCCGGTGAAGGGCGCCAAACCTACTGTCACGCCTGCATTGGCCTTCGGGTTCCTCGGGCTCGGCATGATCATGGTCGGCATGATCGGCACGGCGCTCCACGCCATCGACGACCTTGGCCTCCAGGGCACGGTCTTCGCTGAGGGCGCCTTGATCTACGTGGTCTATGGCACCGTCCTCGCGGCACTCGGCGGCATGGCGCATTGGGCGCCGAAACTCTGGGGCGTCAACCTTCAGACGGCCAAGGTGCTCCCGCTCGCCGGCCTCGGTGTGCTCGCAACGGTGCTCGCATCACTGCCCAGCTACGTCGCCGGGTTCGACGAACCGCGGGACATCTACGCCGTTCTGGTCCTCGTTGGCCACGTGCTCATGGCACTGACCGTGATCGGCTTCATCGGCCTGCTTACCACTTCGGTCATGAGCTCGGATGGCCAAGCCGAAGCCGACCCTTACGACGGCCAGACGCTCGAATGGGCCACGGCCGCCCCGGCGCCTGCGAACAACTTCGTCGACGCACCGACGGTGATGTCGGCTGAACCACTGGCCGACAGTAAATCAAACTATGGCCAGACCATCTCCGAGAAGGGCGACCGCTGATGCAAGCTCTGACTGCCGGCCCCGCTGCCGCACCGCGCCGCCAGATCATCGTTGGGACCACGCTCGGCGTGGTCGCCATGGTGATGATGGTCGGCGGGATGCTCGCTGTCTGGTCCGAACAGCGCACCAACTTCGTTGAGCGTGATGGCAACTGGCTTCCCAGCGGTGTCGTCATTCCTGAAGTTGCTGCCAACGTTGCGTTGATTGCGTTCATCGCCATCTGCACCTTCGCCCAGTGGGCAGTGTGGGCCGCCAAGCGCAACGACCGCGGTCACGGCGTCTTCGCTCTCGCTACGACCGCCCTCGTGGCGCTCATGGTGATCAATGCTCAGGCGTTCATCTACTCCGAGATGGGCATCGGTATCGGCGACGGCGCCTACGCCACCATGTTCTACGCCCTGACCGGTTTGTTCGTGGCGCTGATGATCATCGGTGTCATCTTCTCCGTCGTCGCAGCGTTCCGGTTCTCCGGGGGTCGCAGCGACAACGAGGTCCTCGCCGCCCACGCCATCTACTGGTACGCCATGTCCGTCATCTACACGGCCATCTGGTTCGTCGTCTACGTCACCAAGTGAGTCCTTGATGTTCGCTACTGGTTCCAAACTCCTCATCGGCTCCTCCGTCCTCGCGACGGTTGCTGCGATCGTCTACGGCATCACGCAAAACGAGGCCCTCGGCATCGTCGGCCTCGTGTCGGCGGCATGCGCGCTGGCCTTGCTGGCCGGCGTCAATGTCTGGGCGGCCGACTCCAACCTGTCCGCTCTGGACGCCACTGCGGTGGCCACATCCGAAGCGTCTGACAACCCTCCGGGCTCAAGCATCTGGCCCATGGTCTTCGCCGTCGGTGCTGTGGCAGTGCTCCTCGGCCTCGTCTCGCAACAGTCGATCTTCACGATTGGTCTGATCATTCTGCTCGCCGCCGGCGCACAGTGGGCCGTGCAGGCGTGGGCTGAGAGCGCATCGACCGACTCGACCACCAATGCTGCCATCCGCGGGCGCCTCGCCAACCCGCTCGAGTATCCGCTACTCGGAGCGGTCGCCGTCGGCGGTATGGCCTACGCCTTGAGCCGCATGATGCTGTGGCTCTCGAAGACCAACACGGTCATCGCATTCGTAGTGCTCGCCATCCTCGTCGCGTCCATCGCGTTCATCTTCGCCTTCCGGCCTTCCGTCAAGCGTGGTGCGATCAGTGGCGCCTTGGCCCTCGGTGCCGTCGCGATCGTTGCTGGCGGCGTCGCTGCGGGTATCGACGGCGAGCGTGAGATTCACGAGCACGAGACCATCGCTGCTGACGCTGCGCTGTTCTGTAACTCACCCGAGGCCTTCGAAGTTGACAAGGACGCCAGCCAGACCGTTTCCACTAAGGCGAGCACCTACACGATCTCGCTGACGGCAGCCGGCAACCTCGAGTTCGATGTACCCGGGCCGCTCGACCCGGGCGCCAACGCCATCTCGATGCCTCGGTCGAACCCGAATAACATCGTGTTCCGCAACGACTCGGGCGAGGAACGTCGTCTCACGCTCGACCTCGGCCCGGCGGCTGAAGAAGAAGAAGCGGGCAAAGCAGCCGCGGAAGAGGGCCACGGCGAAGCAGAGTCGCATGGCGAGAAGAGCGACCGCCACCTCACATGCACCACGCTTGTCGAAGACGGTGGCGCTCAGTTGATCACTGTCAAGTTTAACGAGCCCAGCTTCGCCTACGCCGATGACGCTGAGGCGTTCCGCTTTTACGTTCCCGGGACCGACGCTGAACTCGATGTGGTCGTGCCGTGACGTACGACCTCGATATGTCCCATCAATCACCGACCATGAAAATGCAGGCCGTGGAAACCACAACTACGTTGAAGTCCGTGGCTTCCTCACGGCTCGTTCGCACACTCGCCGCGGGCTCACTCGCCGCCCTGCTCGCTGGCTGTGCAACGGATGCACCGCAAGACACTTGGCAGCCCAAGGGGCCGAATGCTCAGATGATCAACGACCTCGACTGGGTGGTCTTTGGTATCGCCGGAGTGGTGGGCGCCGTTGTTTTCTCGGTGATCGCCTTCGCGCTCTGGCGGTACAGCGATCGCGGCCAGCCGATTCCTGAGCAAACTCATGGCAAGCCAGCGCTCGAAATTTGCCTCACGATTCTGCCCGCACTGATTCTGATCGGTATCGCCATCCCGACGGTCGGCACGATCATGGATCTCAACAACACCGACGACACCGAATGTGTCATCAACGTCACCGGCCAGCAGTGGTGGTGGGAAGTTGACTACCCAGTGCAAGACGGTTGTGGTGGTATCGAAGAACCCATCGTCACCTCCGGCCAGATGGTGATCGAAGCCGGCAGCAAGGTACTCGTGCGTGGCACCAGCCGTGACGTCATCCACTCCTGGTGGATCCCGAGCCTCAACGGCAAGCGCGACATGGTCCCCGGCCGCGTCCACACCGTTCGTCTCGAGGCCGACGAGCCCGGCATCTTTGCTGGGCAGTGCACCGAGTTCTGCGGCCTGAGTCATGCCAACATGCGCATGGAAGTCATCGCAATGAACTCGGCAGACTTTGCCGTGTGGAAGGCCAATCAGACTCAGGACTACGTCGCTCCGGCGGCAGATTCACTCGCAGCTGAGGGCGAATCGACGTTCATCGCGCAGTGCTCGCGTTGCCACCAAGTCGATGGCATCACCGACTCGAACGACGAGCTGATCATCTCCCGTCCCGACCAGAACGTCTGGTCAGGCGCTGCGCCAAACCTCACCAACCTCATGACCCGCAACACCTTCGCTGGTGCCTCGTGGGACCTTCTCAGCAAGGAATGTCGTCCCCGAGTCTGGGAAGCCGATCCGAGCGATGTTGGCGCGGCGTACCTCGAAGGTGTCACCGACAGCTGCCTCAACGAGGTCGAACTCCGTGAATGGTTGCGAAACGCACCGGCCAAGAAGCCGATGTACACCGACCCCGAACGCCTCGAAGAGACCGATGGTCTCGTTCGTGGCATGCCCTACCTCGCCCTGAGCGAGGACCAGATCGACCAGTTGGTCGCTTATCTGCTCGAGCGCAAGTAAGGAGCTGACGTCATGGCAATCATCGAACGCCCAGCCGACGCATTGGCCACCCCGAATGGTGGAACGGCGCCCGCACCCAAGGCGTCCACCAACTACGGATACCTCCGCCGCCCGGTTCAAACGACCGGATGGCGCTCATGGGCCTTTACTGTCGATCACAAGAAGATCGGCATCATGTATGGCGCCGTCGCAATGTTCTTCTTCCTCCTCGGTGGGCTGGAAGCGGCCCTGATCCGCCTGCAGCTCGCTGGCCCTGACGGAACGATCCTGTCGGCCGACAAGTACAACCAGATGTTCACGATGCACGCCACCACCATGGTGTTCCTCTTCGTGATGCCGATGGCTGCGGCCTTCGCCAACTACTTCATCCCGCTCCAAATCGGTGCTCGCGACGTTGCGTTCCCCCGGTTGAACGCACTCTCGCTGTGGGTGTTTGTCTTCGGTGGCGTCTTCCTCAACACGTCGTGGTTTCTCGGTGGCGGCGCCGATGGCGGCTGGTTCATGTACGCACCGAACAGTTCGGTGCCATTCAGCCCGACCAACGGCGTCGACTTCTGGGGCCTCGGCCTCCAGATCACGGGCATCGCCTCGCTCGTCGGTGCGATCAACCTGATCGTCACGGTGCTCAACATGCGTGCGCCGGGCATGTCGATGATGAAAATGCCGATCTTCACCTGGATGGCCTTCGTCACCCAGATGCTGCTCCTCTTCGCCATCCCCGTGATCACGGTGGCGCTCTTCCTGCTGATGTTCCAACGAAGTTTCGGCGCCCAGTTCTTCAGTGTCGAAGCTGGCGCCGACCCCCTGCTGTGGCAGCACTTGTTCTGGATCTTCGGACACCCCGAGGTGTACATCCTCGTGTTGCCGTCTTTCGGCATCGTCTCTGAGGTCCTTCCGGTCTTCTCGAAGAAGCCATTGTTCGGCTACCCGTTCGTCGTGTTCTCTGGCGCCGCAATCGGTTTCGTCGGTTGGGGCGTGTGGGCCCACCACATGTTTGCTTCCGGCCTCGGCCCGGTCTCGGTGGCCGTGTTCTCGGTGGCCACCATGGCCATCGCTGTGCCGACCGGCGTCAAGATCATCAACTGGACCCTCACCCTGTGGGGCGGCAAGTTGACGTTCACCACGGCCATGCTTTTCGCCGTCGGCCTCATCGTGCAGTTCACGATCGGTGGTCTCTCGGGCGTCACGCACGCAGTGGCTCCGTCGGACACGCAGCAGACCGACACCTATTACATCGTGGCCCACTTCCACTACGTGATCTTCGGTGGAGCCGTTCTCGGATTGTTCTCCGGCTTCTACTACTGGTGGCCGAAGGTCTTCGGGAAGTTGCTCAGCGAGTCCTGGGGCAAGTGGAACTTCTGGCTGATGATTGTCGGCATGAACCTCACGTTCGGCCCGATGCACATCATCGGTCTGCAGGGTCAGCCGCGCCGGATGTACCGCTGGACCGAATTCCGTGCGGGTGAAGGTTTCTTCAACCTCGGATTCTGGAACCTTGTGGCCACGATCGGTACGTTCATCCTTGGCGTCGGCATCCTGCTCTTCTTGATCAACGTGTGGATCACGCATCGTCCGAACTCCAAAACCGGCCCGACCCCCGCCGACCCGTGGGATGCCCGCAGCCTCGAATGGATGACCACCAGCCCGCCGAAGGAGTACAACTTCGCTCGCACGCTGCACGTGTCCGAACTCGACGAGTTCTTTCACCGCAAGTACGAAGATGTTGGCGAAGGCGACAAGCACGAGTACGTGCAGCGGATGACCGGCGCAGAGGTCATTCAGTTTGAAGAAGACAACGCCGACCCGAACATCCACCTCCCGGCTCCGTCCTACTGGCCGATGGTTTTGGCGTTCGCTCTGCCGGTCATGGCATACGGCGTCATTTACAACACGCTGTTGATCGTGGCAGGTGGTGCGATCGCAATCATGGCGATGTTCGGCTGGGCTCTCGAGCCTGCCGACGCCGAAGCATCTGACTTCGACCCACCGGTCGAGGGCGACGAGACGAGCAAGGAACTGGCCAATGTCTGATTCGCTCATCACCGAAACGGTGAACGACGCTGTCCAGATCGTCAAAGGTCCTGCCGACGCTGGCGACGATCATCACGACGATCACCACTCGTCGCTCGGCCTCTCGAACACGAAGCTGGCCATGTGGCTCTTCCTCGGGTCGGAATGCCTGCTCTTTGGTGGGCTGATCTCCACCTACATGCTGTATCGGAACCGGCACTCCGAGAACCTCGGGCCGGATCAGTTGTGGGACATCCCGTTCACCTCGGCATCGAGTTTCGTGCTCCTCACCTCGTCACTCACGATGGTGTTGGCCGTGTCGGCAGCGAACCGCAAGGACCTTCGTAATACGAAGATCTTCCTCGGCGTCACGGCGCTGCTCGGCGGATTGTTCCTTGCCGGTCAGATCTACGAGTTCACTACCTTCTACCGTGAGGGTCTGGGCTTCACGACGAGCTTGTTCTCGTCGAGCTTCTTCACCCTCACCGGTTTCCACGGCGTGCACGTCTCGGTTGGCATTATCATGTTGGTCGCGATGATTGGCATGCTGTCCAAGGACAAGGTGTCTGGCGACGAGGCGGAGGCGGTCGAGATGGTCGGGCTCTACTGGCACTTCGTCGACATCGTCTGGATCATCATCTTCACGCTCGTCTACCTGATTCCGGCTTGATCAATGACTGACACACTCGAAACTCCAGCGACCAACGAGGAGCACGGGGCGGGCGCGCACCATGGCCCGAGCGACAGGCAGTTCGTCACCATCTTCTTCATCCTCGCCGCGATCACCGCGGTCGAAGTGATCGTCAGCTACATCGACGTCGGTGCGTTCTTCCTGCCGGTGCTGCTCGGCCTGATGGTGGTCAAGTTCTTCACTGTCGTGCTGTATTTCATGCACATCAAGTTTGACAACAAGCTGTTTGGCCGGCTGTTCTACGTCGGCCTTGTTTTGGCTGTCGTCGTCTACGCTGCCGCGCTGTCGACGTTCCAATTCTTCGCTGGCTGATACGGGCCCACGCGTGACCGACGGCGCCGTCGCACGACTGGGCACGTTCACAATCGAGTCCTAAGCTGAGCTTCGTGATTGAGCAGGCCAACGACCTCGCCGCTGCTGTGGATCCCTGGAAGTTCCAGTGGCATCCCGAGGTGTGGCTGTTGGTTGCCTTTCTGACTGGCGCATTCGTCTACATGGTGCGCGTGATCGGGCCGAAGGCCGTGCCGATGGGCGAGCAGGCAGTCACTCGAAAAAACATCTACGCGTTCGTCGGTGCCATGGTGCTGCTCTGGGTTGCTAGCGACTGGCCACTGCACGACATCTCCGAGGAGTACCTGTATTCGGCGCACATGTTGCAGCACATGATGCTCAGCTACTTCCTCCCGCCGTTGGCGCTCATTGCTACGCCGGCGTGGTTGTCGCGCATTCTGATCGGTGACGGCCGGCTGTACGCGGGCCTGAAGTTCCTCACCAAGCCGGTGATTGCCGGTGTGCTCTTCAACGTGGTCGTGATCATCACGCACATCCCGATGGTCGTGAACAGTTCGCTCGACAACGGCCCCTTCCACTACTCGCTGCACGCCCTGGTGGTCTTACTGTCGCTCCTGATGTGGATGCCCGTGGTGGGCCCGTTCAAGGAACTACACATCGGCCCACTCGGGAAGTGCATCTATCTCTTTCTGCAGTCGGTCATTCCGACCGTGCCAGCGGCGTGGCTCACGTTTGCTGAGGGAGCGGTCTACAAGGAGTACGACATTCCGGTGCGTGTCTTTGGGTGGAGCGTCACTGTTGACCAGCAGTTGGCCGGAGGGATCATGAAAATGGGCGGCTCGATCTTCCTGTGGACCATCGTCGTCTACATCTTCTTCAAACGCTTCGCGAACGGCTACGGCGAGTCACAGGACTATCGCCGCACCCATATGCCGTCGTCGGGCGACTCTGTAGACATCCTCACGACGGCTGACGTCGAGCGCGAGTTCGCGGCGACGGTGCCGCCCGAGGGCCGCTGACAGCTTGGCGCCGCAGCGAGTGCGTTGCGGGGGGCCGATGAGCTTGGCGAACGGTGGGTTCACCGTCGCCATCGACGAGATGATCAATCCGGGCCCCGATCAGAGGCTGGCTGGTCATCCGGGGCGGCGGTGGTCGGCTCGTTGCCGACGAAGCAGGTCAGGGCCGTGCGGCGGCAGCCCTGTAGCGTCTCACCTCGTGATTGATCAACGGCTATTGCGAACCGACCTTGATGGTGTGAAAGCCGCACTCTCGCGTCGTTCCCGGCCGAAGTTGATCGACGACGTCGACCGCGCTGCACAGCTTGATGCGCGCCTGCGCGACATCCAGGCTGAACGGGACGAGATCCGCGCCAAGGTCAACTCGGTCTCGAAAGACGTGGGCATGCTCCGGCGCGACGGCAACGTCGAGGAGGCCGAAAAGTTACAAGTGCAGAGCCGGGAATTCGGCGCGAGTGAGAAGTCGCTGGCCGGCGAGCACGACGACGTTTCAGCGCTCCTGAACGACCTTCTGCTTGGTCTCCCGAACATCCCGCACGCCGATGCGCCCGACGGAGCGAGCGACGCCGACAACCCGGTCATTACCGGCCCCATTGGGCTTAACACAACGTTCCCCGCCTGGCAGCGCGTGCCGCACTGGGAAACGGCCGAAGCGCTCGGCATCCTCGACAACGAACGTGCAACGAAGATTTCGGGGGCGATGTTCACCATGCAGCGTGGCGCCGGCGCGACCTTGGCGCGTGCACTCACCCAGTTCGGTCTCGATCGCAACGCTGACGTCCACGAGGAAATCCGACCGCCGTCGCTTGTTACCACGGCAACGCTGACCGCAACAGGGCAGTTGCCAAAGTTCGCCGACGACGCATACTTGATCGAGCGAGACGACCTGTGGTGTGTCCCGACGGCAGAGGCGTCACTCACGTCGATCTTCAGCGACGAGATCCTCGACGACACCGACCTGCCAATTCGACTGATGGCGTTTAGCCCGTCGTTCCGCCGCGAGGCTGGTTCGGCCGGTCGCGACACGCGCGGCATGTTGCGCGCGCATGAATTCGACAAAGTCGAGCTCCTTGCGTTCGCCACGCCCGAACAGGCGCCAGCGCTCCTCGACGACATGGTGGGGCGTGCCGCAAGTGCGATGGGCGACCTCGGCCTGCCGTACCGCGTGATGGAGATCTGCACCGGCGACATGGGCCAGAGCCATCACCGCACCTTCGACGTCGAGGTCTACGCGCCGGGTGTCGACACCTGGCTCGAGGTGTCGTCGGTGTCGTGGTTCGGTGATTACCAGGCACGGCGCGGCAACACCCGCTTCCGGCGCCACGACGAAGACGGCAAACCATCCAAGGGAAGCGAGTTTGTTCACACTCTCAACGGTTCAGCTTTGGCTGTCCCGCGCGTGTGGGCCGCGATCATCGAGAACTACCGGAACGAGGACGGCAGCATCACAGTGCCCGAAGCACTCCACCGGTACATGCGCAACATCACCGTCATTCGCTGAGATGACCAGGTTTCACGCTGCCTGTGTCACTCGAACTCCTCGGCGACGCACCCGTTGCCAAGCGCATTGGTAGCGGCGACCGTGATCTCGTCGCGGCCTGCTCAATGCGGAGATGGATCGACTTCGGCTCGGCTGGGCGAAGCGCGGGCGGTCGGATTGGTGAGAGGGTGAGTTCATGAGTGATTCGATTCGCGATCGACGGGTGCAGTACGAGACAGCGGGGCTGGATGTCGCCGATCTCGATGCCGACCCGATTGCCCAGTGGCAGCGTTGGCACGACGAGGCGCTCGAGGCAGGGGTCGCCGAACCGAATGCGATGACGCTGTCGACGATCGGCATCGATGGCACCCCTGACTCCCGAATCGTCCTGGTGCGCGGTCTCGATGCTCGCGGCTTGGTCTTCTACACGAACTATGACGGGGCGAAGAGCCAACAGCTCGACGCCAATCCAGTCGCTTCGGCCACGTTTGGTTGGCTTGATCTCCACCGGCAGGTCAGAGTGCGCGGTCCCGTCGAGCGAGTATCGGCCGAGGAGAGCGACACCTATTTCTCCTCCCGTCCGCGGGCGTCCCAGCTCGGCGCATGGTCGTCACCGCAGAGCGACGAGATCGCCGATCGGTCCGTTCTCGACGATCTCGTTGCAGCGGCGGCCGAACGGTTCGTCGATGTCGAGGTCGTTCCGCGCCCTCACAACTGGGGCGGGTGGCGCCTACTGCCGACCGAGTGGGAGTACTGGCAAGGCCGCCCGAGTCGCCTCCACGATCGTCTCCGCTACCGCCCCGTCAGCGGTAGCACGTGGGACATCACGCGTCTCGCCCCGTAGATGCTCCACCCGTCCACCCGTCCACCCGTCCACCCGTCCACCCGAAATGGAGACCATCTCCCCGCGCTGAGCGTGAGAAATGGTCTCAGTTTTGGAAGATGTCAGCGGCGCGGGCGGAAACTCGGGCGAGCCAAAAAATGAAACAGCCCGAGGGAAGAGTTGCACGTGTCAGGTGAACAAGCGAGGCCGTTCACATGACGGAAAGCAAAGTTCTTGTGGCCGATGACGAACCAACCGTGCGAGAGGCGGTCGTCAGCTAGCGCGGTTGGTGCATCCAGGTCGTTGCTGCTTCGACCAGACCGTCGATCAGCGAGATGGTGTGGGGCGTGAGCCCCGGACCTTCCCAATCCCACCACATGGGGCTTGAACCACGGACGCGTGGAGGCAGCTCAATCTGCACGCCCGCCTGGCGTGGCAAGTTCACCGGGTTGTCGGCGTGCATGCCGCGGAGCTTCTTCGGGATTGTTTCGAGGTCGGTGACGATGTCGTACGCAGGGAGTGCTCGTTGTAATGCCCCACCGACGTGGTGGGCGAGCGAGCGGTTGTTCCCGCCGAGCAGCAGCGCGCTGAACATGCCGCGTCGACCAAACCCATGGATCGTGATCACGACATCGATGTGTTCGATGAATGCCGCCAATCGTTCGGACTCTGCGGGACGGACCTTGATTGACGAGAGGTGCTCGCGCATGGGCACGGGTTGGAGCACGCCGTAGTACGACGCACCCGAGCGCTCCGCCGCAGCGGCTGCAATCACATCAGTCTGCAGCTCCAGATTCCCACCGTGATACGCCATGAAACCCAACCGCCCGATGGTGTGCGGCCGGATCTCACAGACCTCTTGCACACCCGGCGCACTGAGGATCGCTGCGAACTCGGCCATGGGTCCATCATGGCGGAGGGATCAGCGTTCAGCGAGCCGGAGCACCGGTGCCGTTACGCTTCGCCGAATGCTCGTGTGGATGGATCTCGAAATGACCGGCTTGGATCACACCTCTGAAGTGATCGTCGAGATCGCCACGTTGATCACCGACGACGACCTGGAGATCATCGCCGAAGGGCCCGACCTGGTCATCCATGCCACCGACGAGCAGCTCGCGGCCATGGATCCGTTCGTTATCGACATGCACACGAAGTCAGGGTTACTCGATCAAATCAAGGCATCGACGATCACCCTCGAAGAAGCTGGCGCGGCGACGTTGGCGTTCATTCAGGAGCACGTGCTTGAAGAGCGCACCGTTCCCCTGTGTGGCAACTCGATCGGAACCGACCGTCGGTTCCTCGATGCGTATCTGCCCGAGATCGAGAACTATCTGCACTACCGCTCGATCGACGTCTCCAGCGTCAAGGAGCTCGTCAAGCGTTGGTATCCGGCGATCGATCACAATCGCCCCCGTGGCCAAGGGTCGCACCGTGCGCTCGACGACATCCGGGAATCAATCCGTGAGATGGCGTACTACCGCACGATGGTCTTCATCGATCCAGCAGCGACGTTGGCGGATGGCGATTCGACTGCGAGTTAATTTCAGGCACGAACCAACGCGGCGTCTGTAAGTTGCAGTGCGTCTTCGCATGCGGTTGCTTGACGCACCCTTTGTCGCGCGACCTCATCTGATCTGTGGGCTTTTGCTGGCAGACACGTTGCTCAGGTTCGAAGATGTTCCGAACCTGGACAACGGCGCGTACAGGGGTAGGTTCGCCGACATGCGCGCAATCGTCCTTCGTGAACACGGTGGCCCCGAGGTCTTACAGATCGAGGAGGTCGACGACCCGACGCCTGGGCCTGACGAGATCCTCGTCGACATTGCCCACACGGCGCTGAACCGTGCCGACACGTTGCAACGCATGGGGATGTATAACGACCCGCGCAACCCTGCGATCGAGATTCCCGGCCTCGAATACGCCGGCACGGTGTCCGTGATCGGAACCGAGGTCACGAACTGGTCAGTGGGCGATCGAGTCATGGGCATCGAATCGGGCGGGTGTTACGCCGAGAAGGTCGTGACACACAGTCGTCAGGCGCTGCCAGTGCCGAGCAATGTCGAACTGGCCGACGCTGCAGCAATCGCTGAAGTTTTCCTCACCGCCTGGGACGCACTCGTCGTGCAAGGTGGATTGACATCGGGCCGCTGGGGTCTGATCCACGCTGGAGCATCAGGCGTCGGCACTGCAGGTATCCAGATCGCAAAAGCACTCGGTGCTCGCATTGCCGTCACCTGCTCGGCAGGCAAGGCTGAGGCATGCCGCGAGCTCGGCGCCGACCTCGTGCTCGAGCGGAGCCCGGCCGACTGGCTCGGAGCGCTCAAAGCAGAAATCCCGGACGGTGTCGACACGATCCTCGACGTCGTCGGGGGCGAGGAAGTCGATCGGAACCTGAAGGCGCTGGCCAACGACGGCACCTTGGTGCAGGTCGGGCTGATGGGCGGAGGGTCCGCTCCGGTCAACATGGGTTTACTGCTGATGAAGCGCATCACTTGGATCGGTACGACGCTCCGTGCCCGGCCGTTGGAACGCAAGATCGCGTTGATGCAACGATTCATCAGCGAGATCCTCCCGCTGTTCGAAACAGGCGCTCTGCGCCCGGTGATCGACTCGCGCTTCGGCTTCGAGCAGCTCCCTGAGGCACACACCTACATGGAGACGAATGCGAACGTCGGCAAAATCTTGATCGACATTGGCTGATCGGCGGATGTCGATCAGACAGGAACGGTGTTGCCGTCGGGGGCGTTTTTCCGTCGGAAGCTGAAGAAGGCGCCTACACCGAGAACTGCAGCAGCGACGACTCCGAAAATGATCCAGATGACGGCATCGGCACCCTGACCCGCTCGGTCGCCGTAGGTGAAGGAAATGGCGCCGGCGACGAGGTGGCCGTCTTCTTCGGCGATGTACTGGACGATGTACTGGCCTTCTTCGGTCAGCTTGGCGAAATTGAGGCGCGCTTCGGTGTCGGAGATGACGGTGACTTCACCGGCGATCCGTTCGTCGTCGGGGCCACGCAGGCCGAGTTCGACGCCGTCGACCGGCTCGCCGAAGTTGATCGTCACCTCGGTGATCGGCTCGTTGATTTGGGCCTGATGCTCGGGCACTGACGACTCGATCTCGTCGTGGGCCAATGCCACGCTTGAGAAGCTGACAGAAGTAGCGATGACTGCAGCACCTGCGATGATTCGGATGCGACAGAGGGCGCCTTGCATGCCTGTATTCAACCAGCGCAAACAAGGCGGAGTAGCGCGGTCCGGTCACACTTCGGTCATCGGGCTGCAACGGTGCAGCGCTTCCAGTCGACCGAAGACCACGGCGAAAAGGCTGCGCTCGAAAGTCATCATGAACGCAGCACCAGCTTTGCGGCAACATCGCCGACGAGTTGCGCTGGCCCACTGTGCCCCGGCGAGGACCTTCTGCAAGAAAAGTGCGAGACAAATGCAGATTGTTGCTCTTGTCCTGCACCCACGCCGCACGGCGAACGTGCTTGAGCCATGACGATGTGCCGAACCTGTGGCCGTCGGGAGACCTGCCTCTCCGGTCAATCGACCATGAGGAGCCGTACGGGGTGTGGGGTAGGAGGTTTTCCCGAGAGGTCGTATTCAAGCGCGAGCGCGGTCGTCCGCCGAAAAACCCGAAGCAGCGTTTGTGGCGCAAGAAATTCCGACAACTCCGGAAACTTGCTTGACCGGGCACCGCGTATCGTGGTTTCCTAGTCTTTGAACCCAATCAGTCGCACTTGCGATCGATTCCGACGACATGCCCAGACGGGATGCCGAGAAAGGACAAGCCGATGAACGCCACGATGTTAATTTCCCAGCACTTCGCCCACCGGCTGTCCTTCCACGCGCCCGTCGCACCCCATGCGTTCGCCGCCTCTGGCCAAACGTATGCCCCCGAAGCCACGCTCGTGCACGCCGCCCCGGCAACCACTCGCAACGCTGTTGTCACCGGTCTCGGTAGCGACATGACATGGCTTGGCGAGAACGTGTGGGTCTCGAAGAAGCAGTTCACCAAGCGAATCGCTTCCGGCCGCTTCGACAGGGTGCTGACGTAACTTTCTACGTCAGATCACCTCGTTCGAGGCCGCCGGGTTGACCAACCCGGCGGCCTTTTTGGTTTTCCGGTTTCGGTTCTCCTTTTACCACGCAACGACACAGCATCAATCACAGAAAGCACCAACGACATGAAGACCTTTCCGAACAACACCCACGCCGATCCGGCAGGCATCTGGACCGGCCACAACCGCACTGTCGCAAGCAGCAACGCTGGCACCTCTTTCGAAACGGAACTTCCCATGAGCAGCTTCGCCCTCATCGATGATCTCGATGAACTCGATCCCGACAGAGAACGCCCGCCGGACTTACCCGGTGATGGCGTTGCCGATGAGCGGCGCGGTGCCCGTGCGCCTGTTGCACGATGCGCCGACGGCAACGGCACCATGGCGGGCCTCTTCTTCTCCGACCACGTCGTGGACGTGGCGCGCGCCAAGGCGATGTGTGCACTCTGCCCGCTTGCCCAGCAGTGCCTCGACGGTGCACTCGAGCGTGAAGAGCCCTGGGGTGTCTGGGGCGGCCAGTTGCTCTCTGGTGGCCGGATCATCGCTGACAAGCGGCCCTCTGGCCGGCCGCCGAAGAACCCTGGCCCCGAGGTGATCTACGACGAGATGGGCCCGGTTGGCGCAACGCTCATCTCCGCCTGACTCCATCCCCCATCTCCATCGCCATCCCTGACTCGGGTGTTTCCGTGGTGCCAGTTGTTTCGTGTGCGAATTCCCACGCTGCAACACTCGACCGGACGGAAACACCCGACGCTGCTCTCTGTTGCGGGTGAGCGCCGCTGAGCTCGGTTGTCGGAGATGGGTCTCCCACCACGTCTTGGGCTCGAACCGTACGGTGGCAGACAAAATGTAGAGCCAGATTCTGTAAGGAATCGTTTCGCTGGGTGTTGAGCGGCAGCACGCACCGCGTCACTACCCTTGGGGGGGTGAAGATCGCCCGACCACGACTGCTCGCCGGCTCGCTCGCAGTCGCTGCACTGCTCGTTGTCACCTTCGTTGTCGCCGCCGCCAACCCAGGTGGTGACGTACTCGACGCGCGGCTCGCTGACAGCCGTGAGGTCATTGGATTCCCTGACGATGGTCTCGCCAACGAAGATCTCCAAGGCGATCCGCTGCCGCTTGTCACGCTCAGCGATCGCGGTGGCAACGATATTGACACTGCGTCGTTCCTCGGTCAGCCGTTGGTGGTCAACTTCTGGTTTGCCGACTGCCCTCCGTGCGCCAAGGAACTCCCTGGCTTCGCCGAAGCACACGCCGAGTTCGGCGACAAGGTGCGCTTCATCGGAGTGAATCCACGTGACTCGATCGAAAAGATGGAGCGCTTCGCGTCAGAACGAGGCGTCGACTACGAGCTCTACCGCGACGACTTCGCCGAGTTCACCGACGCGATCGGCGCCGTGAACTTCCCGATCACTCTGTTCGTCACGCCCGAGGGCAGAGTCATCGACCAGACCGGCGTCATCGACGCCGATGACCTTCGCACTGAAATTCTCCAACTGCTGGAGGCCTCAGCGTGAGCCTGTCATTTATCCGAGGCCTTGTTGCTGCCGTCAATCCTTGCGGATTCATTCTGCTCCCGACATACCTGATGTACTTTCTCGGGATCTCGGGCGGCGCGCCAGGCACGCAGGGGGCATCGCTCAGGCGGGCGCTCAAGGTCAGCGCCGCGGTCTCGACAGGCTTCCTTGCCGTGTTCCTGGCCGTTGGGTTCCTGTCGGTGCCACTGCGCTCGACGATCTCGTCCAACTCTAAATACGTCACCGGTTTCATCGCGGTGGCGTTGATCGTCCTTGGTATCGCGATGCTGTTCGGGTACAAGCCGCCGTTCATGATGCCGCAGGTTGACTCGGGCAAGAAAGACCAGACCGTCACGTCGATGTTCGTCTACGGCGTGGCGTACGCAGTCGCGTCGATTGGCTGCTCGATCGGCTTGTTTCTCGCTACTGTCTTCAGTGCTCGCCCGGATGAGACGTTCATCGACAGTGTGGGCAACATGGTTGCCTACGGCGCTGGCATGGCGCTCCTGGTCAGTGCATTGACCGTCGGTTTTGCATTCGCCAACACGAGCCTGCTCAAGTTCCTCCGCGGTTCCATGCAGTACATCGACAGGGTTGCTGCGGCATTCGTGGTGCTGTCGGGCCTGTACCTCGCCTGGTACTTCTACTGGGTCGACCTCGACAACGGCAGCGACCCGATCACCGACTGGGCCTTTGCCCGCCAGGCCGACGCAACAGCGTTCCTGAACAATAACTGGAAGGTCGTCGGGGTCGTTCTCGCGGCAACGGTCATCGCAGCAGTCGCCTACGTCGCCTTCTGCCAGGAAGATGAGCCGGAGTGAGAATCGGTTTCCTGAGCCGTTTGCGTGACGTTTTTGGTTGGTATTCCAACCAAAAACGTCACGCAAACGAGGCTCCAAGTGGGCATCGCTCCGTAGTATCGAGCGTGCATGACGGAGACGTTCGACCCGACCACCGTTCCGATCAAGGCCGCGGCCACCGTGATGATGGTGCGCGACGGTGAGCCTGGGCTCGAGGTCTTTATGTTGCGTCGCACCGGCAAGGCGTCGTTTGGGGCAGGCATGTACGTGTTTCCCGGTGGCCGCGTCGACGACGCCGATCATGCCGACGAGATTGCACCGTTCTGTGATGGTCTCGAAGATGCTGACGCGTCAGCCCAGCTCGGGATCGACCACGGCGGCTTGGCGTTCTGGGTTGCGTCGATTCGCGAGTGTTTCGAGGAGGCGGGTGTACTGCTCGCTGAGCGTCGTGACGGCGAGCCGCTCGACCTTGGTGACGGCGAACGTCACGCTGTGCACGACGGCGAACTCTCGATGGTCGAACTGTGTAGGCGACACGATCTGGTCCTCGACCTGTCGACGACGCACTACGTCGACCACTGGATTACCCCGGTTGGCGAGAAGCGGCGCTTCGACACGCGATTCTTTGTCACCGAAGCACCTGCCGGTCAGGAGGGTCTCCACGATGACAAGGAGACCACCGACAGCCTGTGGGTCAGCCCGCAGAAGGCACTCGAAATGCACGAGGCTGGCGAGTTGTTGATGATGCCGCCCACGGTGTACAACTTGGGTCGTCTGGCGCAGTCGGCCACTGCTGCTGATGCTGTCGCCGCCGGAGAGGCACTGACTGACGTTGCCTGCATCCTGCCGAAGCTCCGATCGATCGACGGCGGCAAGATCTCGATCGCCCTGCCCGGGGACGCCGACTACGACACCCTCAAATAATGACGCATGGGGTCAGGCCCCTTTCGCAACTCTGTGGCCTGCGTGCCAGGTGCAGTGCATCCGGTCAGCGTGAGCTTTTAGACCGAGCGTTCACCTTCACGAAAGCCTCATTGACGCCGTCGGGGAGGTGGGCTGAACAGCCGGCCATGTCGACGTCGTTGGGGAGCGACGGGGGAGCAATGTCGGTGATGATCCGCTGGGCAATCGACCGGAACATGTCGGCGGCGGCACCGGTGCCTTCGATTGCGACTGGGTTACCGGCATCGTTGCCAGCAGCAACCATCGGCTCCAGCGGGATCTGCCCGAGGAGTGGTGCACCAATGGCTTCGGCCAATGCTGCGCCACCGCCTGATCCGAACAGCGCATACGACTCGCCGTGGCCGCAGGTGAAGGCGCTCATGTTCTCGATGACGCCGAGGACTTTTAGGAAGCTGCGGCGGGCCATGTCGGCGGCGCGTTGGGCAACCTTCTGTGCAGCAAGCGCGGGTGTGGTGACAACCAGCAGTTCGGTGCTCGGCAACATTCGGGCGAGGCCCATCTGTACGTCGCCGGTACCCGGAGGCATGTCGATCAGGAGGTAGTCGAGGTTGCCCCAGCGCACGTCGCGTAGGAACTGTTCGACAGCCTTGGTGAGCATGAGGCCACGCCACATGAGTGCGGTTTCCTCGTCGACCATGAAGCCGGTCGAGACCACCTTGAGTAGGCCATTGCCGATCACTCGTTCGTTGGGAAAGATTTTCGGCATGCCGGGCTTGCCATCGTCGCCGGTCACGGGATGCGCCTCAAGTCGGTCGCTGATGCCAAGCAGTCGTGGAACCGAGAATCCCCAGATGTCAGCGTCGAGCACCCCGACGGTGAGCCCGGTTGCGGCGATCGCAGCAGCGAGGTTGACGGTGACGGACGACTTGCCGACGCCGCCCTTGCCGCTCGCAATGGCGAGCACCTTGCAGTTCGCCGGTACCTCGGTGGCCGCTGCATTTTCGCGAGCGTTCCAGCGGGCCTTGGTCATCACTTCGCTGCGTTCTTCGGAGGTCATCTCGCCCCAGGTGATCTTCACCTTCGAGACACCAGGGTGCAGTTCGACCCGATCTTTGACTTCCTTTTGGATCTCTGCGCGCATCGGGCAGCCGGAGATCGTGAGCTTGATTTCAACATTCACGATCCCGTCTGGATGCACAACAATTGAGGGGACCATTCCAAGCGACACAATGTCGGCACCCAATTCGGGGTCGATGACCGAGCGGAGTACTTCTTCCACCTCGTCGCGTCCAGGGGGCGGAGCTGTTGTGGGCTTTGTTGTAGCCATGCAGATATTTTACCGGCCACAGCCGTGTAATCTCGTCATGTGCCCACGTCGCAACTCGACCTGCTGAAGACCTTGGGCGACAACACGCGTTACGCCATCTATCTGGAGCTCGCTCGAGCGTCCGTGCCGAAGACCACTGCCGAGATCTCCGAAACGCTTTCGCTGCACCCGAACACGGTCAGGCCACACCTCGAACGGATGCGTGAGGTCGGCCTGCTGTCGGTCGAAGTCGGCGGACGCGGACACGTTGGCCGTCCGCAGCACCGCTACTCATCCGCGCCCGATGCCCCGTCGCTGGGGCTCGAACCTCCTACGATGCCGGTGCTTGCCCGGATGGTGCTTTCAATGGCCCAGCGGCTCCACGCCACTCCAGACGACGCCGAGGCCGTTGGATACGGCGAAGGTCGTAACCGGGCAATGGGGTACCGGGCCGCACCGTCGACACTTGAAGCATTGGTCGCCGACCTCGATCGTCTCGGATTCGACCCGGTCGTCAGCGACGATCCGCGAGTAGATCCAACCGTCGATGACCACCTCGCAGCGGTGGTGTCGTTTGCCAATTGCCCGTTCGCTGACCTTGCCCAGCAACACCCTGACCTGGTCTGCAGCTTGCATCGCGGGCTCGTCATTGGGTTCGTGGCCGACATGGGCGACACTCAGGTCGGCGAATTCTGTGATGTCACGAGCCGCACACCTTGCCGAGTCACCGTTTCCACGAGATAATGTGATTGCACGCTGAGAAAGTCTTGAGGAGGACTATCACATGATCACACTTACTGACACCGCAACCAGCAAGGTTGGCCAGTTACTGCAAGCAGAAGGCGCCGAAGACCTCGCACTGCGCGTCGCTGTCCGCCCTGGCGGATGCAGCGGATTCTCGTACGAAATGTTCTTCGACGGCGACATTGCTGCCGACGACAATGTCACCAATTTTGGTGACGACGGCAAGGTTCGCGTGGTTGTGGACCCTGCCTCGGCGCAGCTTCTCGAGGGAGCGACACTCGATTACAAAGATGGGCTCGAGCAGAGCGGCTTCGCCGTCACGAACCCCAATGCAACCCGCTCCTGCGGCTGCGGCCAGTCGTTTTCTTGATCGGCGCCAGGTCTCCCGACGCCTGCGTTGAGAGAACTGGCAGCGCTCAAGACGTGAGGAGGGTGAGGCGTTCATTGAGCTCAGTGGTGTCCCAGACGGCATCGAGGCGTTCGACGACTCGGCCGCTGGCGTCAGTGAGGAACAGCGCCGGCTCGTAGGTCAGGCCAACCGCTGTCACTGCCGGAGCGATGTCAATCCCTGCGTTGTCGGTGAACACCTCGGCGTGCACATAGGTGATCTTGTCTCTGAACCGTTCGCGGCTGGCCACCAGCGCATCGAGTGCAGGTGCACAACTGCCGGTTGAGCAGAACGCTGGTGTGCCCACGTAGTACGCAACCGGCTTGCCCATGTTGAGCGCATCGGTTAAGGACATGGTGTGGAACGGGCATGGCTCGGGCGTGAGGGTGCAGAGTTCGGCCTGGCCCTGTTCGTTGCCGATCGTCGGTGTGTCGAAGCCAGGGAGCAACTGTCCCGGTGCTGGCACGGCGACCGCGCCGGTTTCCAAGACTTGGAATGATGCACCGGTCTGAGGCCCGCCATCGACGACGAGGGCGTAGACACCTGGCGTGTCAATCGTTGGGCGAAAGTCGTAGTACGGCGCTGGCGCGACGGTCCGCTTGACTGCGGTGAACGCACCACCGATCGGATTGCCATCGATGTCGACAACGTGTGCGCCGAGCGTGGCGGGGCCATCTTGGATGAATTCGGCAGCGCCCGTCGACAGGGTGATCGGCATGCGGATCTCGCCGGGGACCAGCACGCTGTTCGGGAACCGCTGGACGAGTGTGAAGCCTTCGCCCGATGGACCAGCGACGCCAGACGAGGCGGAGCCGTCAGAGCCAGAGCAGGCGGCTAGCGCGCCAGACGCCGCGACGCCGGCGATGAACTGTCGTCGGCTGATGCCGGTTCCGAGGTCGATGAGCCGAGAAAGGTTCGTCATGTGGTCCGGTCGTAAACTGTTGTGGGGTGGAGAGCGGGTGGAGGTGATCGGCCGGTGACCAAACGCTGTATTTGGAGGAGGGCCAGGGCAGCCGTTGCACTGAGCTTCTTGAACATGGGAATCTTTATGGGTCATCAACGTGCCTGGGAATCAGTTCCCTCTCCGACGATATCGCCGCCGGATACTCGGGTGGGGGCAGCCGGGGCGATCGGATGTTGTCTCGCTTGATCTCGACAAATCTTGCATGCAGGGTGAGTTATCGGTAGATGACGTCCGTTCGGCGGGCTTCACCACGGGACCTGTGGCGACGACCGGGTCGGGAAACACGTCGATCTCTGACGACGATGACACAGATCGCCACCGGGTCGCAGTTCTCCACATTGCAGGGACTACTGAGTGCGACCGGCTTCGGGGTGGCGCGGTGAGCGATGCCGATGTCGAACGTTTCGCCGACCCGATTTTCGGCAGTTGACAGCGAACCTCGCCAGCGGCACCTGAGTAGAGGCGTGGGCTGAGTTAGATTCAGCCCATGAGCAAGCCCCTCGGTCCGTACACGCCCGTCGTTCGCGCCGGCGACTTCATCATCATCTCCGGACAGGGCGGTCTACTCGACGGCACCAAGGTCGACGGTGGCCTGGTCCCAGAGACCGAGCAGGCGATGAAGAACATCGAGTCACTGCTCGCCACGATGGACGCCACGATGAAGGATGTCGTCAAGACGACCTGCTTTCTCACCGACATGGAGGACTACGCCCGGTTCAACGAGGCCTACGTCGCGGCGTTCGGCAATCATCGGCCGTCACGGTCGTGCGTTGCGGTCGCTGAGCTGCCTGCCGGGTTCGTCGTCGAAGTCGAAGCGTGGGCATACAAGCCGGCCTGATCCTGGGCGCTGCTGTTGGCAGCGAGTTGCTGCGCCGTCAGCGGTGGCCAGTAGTCTGATCGAATGCTCGGAGGCATTGCCATCATCCTCGCCGTTCTGCTGATTCCGGTTGGTGTCTTGATGACCGGCGCCGTTGCTTCGGCTGTGCTCGGAGAAGTGCTGCACCGTGACGGGAAACGTCGCCATGTGGGCTCCGAACTCCTCGACATTCCCGACTGACCCGGCGTCGATGAACGACTGGCCATGACCGACGCCATTGCTGACCTCGTCATCGCGAACGCACGGTGCGTCGCGACAATGGATGGCGCTCGCCGTGAGATCTCTGGCGGCTGGGTTGCCATCACCGATGGCCTGGTGTCTGCAATTGGCGAAGGTCCCGCTCCCGAAGCAGCGAAGACGATCGACGCCACCGACTGCCTGGTCACCCCCGGGCTGATCAACACCCATCACCACCTGTATCAGAATCTGACGCGGGCGTTCCCGGCCATGACCGACAAGCCCCTGTTCGGATGGCTGCAGTCGCTGTATCCGCTGTGGCGAGCCATCGACACGGAGTCGGTCCACGTTTCGGCCTGGGTCGGTTTGGCCGAACTCGCACTGTCGGGCTGCACCACGTCGTCCGACCACCTCTACCTCCACCCCCGCGGGGCAGGTGATCTCCTGACTGCCGAGATCGAGGCCGCCCGGGACCTCGGCATCCGTTTCCACCCGACTCGCGGTTCGATGTCGCTGTCGGAGAAAGACGGCGGCCTTCCACCGGATGACGTGGTTGCCGACGACGACGAGATCCTCGCCGCGAGCGAAGCAGCGGTGCTGCGCCACCACGACCGATCGCACGGTGCCATGACCCGCGTGGCGTTGGCGCCGTGCTCACCCTTTTCGGTCACCGAAGACCTGATGGTCCGCTCCGCCGAGCTCGCCGAACGGCTCGACGTCCGCCTGCACACCCACTTTGCCGAGAATGCCGAAGACGATGAATTCAGCCTCGCCACCTTCGGATGTCGACCAATGGAGTACCTCGAACGCACGGGCTGGTGCACCGACCGCACGTGGGTTGCGCACTGTGTGATGCCCAACCACGACGAGATTCAACGGCTCGGAGCAGCGGGCGTCGGTGCTGCGCATTGCCCGTCGAGCAACATGATTCTGTCGTCGGGGATCGCCCCGATTGTCGACCTGCGCGCCGCCGGCGTCAAGGTCGGTCTCGGCGTCGATGGCTCGTCGTCAGCCGATTCAGGATCGCTCTGGCTCGAAGCCCGCCAAGCGATGCTGCTCGCCAAGCTGCGTGATGGTGCCGATGCGGGCACGGCTCGGATGGCGCTCGAAGTTGCAACGCTCGGTGGCGCCGGCTGCCTCGGCCGCGACGGCGAGATCGGCGTGCTTGAGGTGGGTGCCGTTGGCGATGTTGCGGTGTGGTCGTTGAATGGGCCGCAGTTCGCAGGCGCACTCGCTGACCCAATCGAGGCCTGGCTGCGTTGTGGACCGACCGGCGCCCGCGACACGATCGTGCACGGCGAACCCATCGTTGCTGATGGCGTGCTCGTGAGCGGTCGCCTCGAGGAGATGCTCGGCGCTCACGCATCGCTCTCCCGAAAGATCCAGCAGCTGGACTAAATGTCCCATTCCCCTCGGGTCAGAAGTGGACACGTGAAGCGGATCTCTTTCGAGTGACAGACCACAGCTGTCCGCATTGGCGAGAATGTAACGGATGTCCAGTCGCTCGCGTACCGTCTGTCTTGTCGCGTTTGCGCTGACCGCCGCTGTCATCTCAGCGACAATCGTCGATGTCCTGCAACTGACCTAGCTCTCCCAGCGAGACTCGCCGAAGCGGTAGCCGACCGACCGCACAGTTTGAATCAGGCCGGCGTGTTCTTCGCCGAGTTTGGCCCGCAATCGACGAATGTGGACATCGACAGTTCGAGCTCCGCCGTAGTACTCGTAGCCCCACACTCGGCTGAGCAGAATTTCGCGGGTGAACACCTTGCCAGGGTTCTGCGCGAGAAACTTGAGGAGCTCGTACTCCATGTACGTCATGTCGAGCGGTCTGCCGGCCATCGACGCCTGATAGGTCTCCAGGTTGAGGCTGAGCGGGCCGTACTGGACGAGGTCGGAGCTGACGAGCTGCACGTCGCCGGCGAGCAGGTGCCGGAGGCGGGCTTCGATCTCGGCTGGGTGAAACGGTGTGAGGCAGAAGTCGTCGAACAGGTCGTCGCGGTGTGTGAGTTCGGAGAGCTGTGCGCCGCCGATCAACACGAGCACCGGCAGTGAGCTCGCGGGCTGCTTGCGCAGCGTTCGGAGGAATGCCCATGCAGCTTCGGGATCGCCGGCTGCGTCGACGATCGCTCCGGCCCATCCACCATCGGGCTCGTGCTCGCTGGCAGCGATCAATGTGTTGACCGCCTTCCAGCTATAGCCACTGAGATCGAGTGTGCGGGCCAGTTCGGGCGTTGTCGGATCAGGGACGACGATGAGCATCGATTTGGCTGACAGCGTTTCACTCACAGCGCCGTCAGATACCGATCTCGCTCAAAGGCGCTCACGTGCGTCTTGTAGGCCCGCCATTCTTGACGTTTGTTCCGGAGGAACCACTCGAAGATGTGTTCGCCGAGTGCTTCTCGGACCAGTGTCGAGCTCTCCATTGTTTCGAGAGCGGCAGCCAGCGACTCGGGGAGCTGTTCGATACCGAGACCAGCGAGTACGTCGTCGCTGATCTCGAAGAGGTTCGCATCGGCCTCGTCTGGCAGCTCGTAGCCCTCCTTGATGCCTTTCATTCCGGCCGCCAGCAGGAGGCTGAAGGCCAGATAGGGGTTACATGCCGGGTCGGGCGAGCGATATTCGAGCCGCGTAGCGGTCGGGTTACCCTTCTTCGCGATCGGCACACGGATCAGGCCGCTCCGATTGTTGCGAGCCCAGCTGACATGGACCGGAGCCTCGAAACCGGGGACGAGTCGCTTGTAGCTGTTGACGGTCTGGTTGGTGACTGCCGTGATCTCTGACGCGTGGCGCAACAGGCCGGCCATGAAGGCTTTGGCGGTTGGTGACAGGTTGTACGGGTCGTCGCCGTCGTAGAACGCGTTCTCGTCGTTTTGGAAGAGCGAGAGGTGTACGTGCATGCCTGAGCCTTGGATCCCTTCGAGGGGCTTGGGCATGAACGTGGCGTGCACGTCGTTTCTGGCAGCAACCTCGCGCACGGCGTGACGGAAGGTCATCATGCTGTCGGCCATCGTGAGGGCGTCGGTGTGGCGCAGGTCGATCTCCTGCTGGCCAGGTGCGTCCTCGTGGAAGCTGTATTCCACCGGAATGCCCATTGCCTCGAGCGTGCGGATGGTCTTCTTGCGCAGTTCGCCAGTGATGTCGTTGGTGGTGAGGTCGAAGAAGCCGCCGTTGTCGATTGGCACGGGCAGGGCGCCGGGCGTGAGCGGCTTGAAGTAGAAGAACTCGATGTCGGGTGCGACATAAAAGGTGAGGCCAGCCTCGTTAGCGGTCTTCATGTGACGTCGCAGGACCTGGCGTGGGTCGCCGGCGAATGGCGTACCGTCGAGGTTGTAGATGTCGCAGAAGATGCGTGCTTCCGGGACCTTGGGGTCGCCCCATGGCAGCACCTCGAACGTGTCGGGGTCAGGAATGGCGAGGACATCAGCCTCTTGGACACGCGAGAACCCGTCGATCGACGATCCGTCGAAGGTCATGCCGTCGTTGAGGGCATTGTCGAGTTCGGCGGGAGAAATAGCGAGACTTTTCAAGTTGCCGAGCACGTCGGTGAACCAGAGTCGAACCAGTCGCACCCCGCGTTCTTCAACTGAGCGAAGTACATATTCCCGTTGCTGTTCACTACTCATTCGAACCAGTCTTCCAGATGGGATGAAAAATGGCGACGGGGTAGAGACTGAAAGCCTCCACCCCGTCAGCCACGTTGCTGTTCAGGCATTCAATTCAATTCTCAGAATTCGACATCAGATCGGATGATCTGACTCGAATTTCACTTGATGGCGGAGCAGATTGTCTCGGTCATCAATCTCGCCACGGTGTACGGATCAATGTTGCCGTTCGGGCGGCGATCCTCAAGGTAGCCCTTGCCGTCGATCGAGCACTGCCACGGGATGCGGATCGATGCTCCGCGGTCGGACACGCCGTAGCTGAATTGGTCGTAACGCTGTGTTTCGTGGGCGCCGGTGAGGCGTTCTTCGACGCCTGCGCCGTAGTTGGCGATGTGCAGTGCAGCTTTCTTACCGAGGGCCACGCAGCCAGCTTCGATGTGTTTCATGCCGCCGTCTTCGCGCATCTCCTTGGTGGAGAAGTTCGTGTGGGCACCGGCGCCGTTCCAGTCGCCCTTGACAGGCTTAGCGTCGATGTTGATGATCACGCCGTACTCTTCGGCGATGCGGTGCAGCAGGTATCGCCCGATCCAGAGCTCGTCGGACACTTCGAGGAGTCCGACTGGCCCGACCTGGAATTCCCACTGGCCGGGCATCACTTCGGCGTTGATGCCCGAGAGCGAGATTCCGGCTTCGAGGCAGGCATCCATGTGGTCTTCAGCGATATCGCGACCGGTGATGGCAATTTCGCCGACGCCGCAGTAATACGGGCCCTGCGGTGCGGGGAAACCGTTGTCGGGGAAGCCGAGCGGCGAACCGTCGGGCTTGAGCATTGTGTATTCCTGCTCGATGCCGAACAGCGGCTCGTGCTTCTTGTATTTCTTCGCGGTGCGCGCTGCCGCGGCACGGGTGTTGGTCGGGTGGGCCTTGCCGTCGACGAGCATGACTTCGCACATGACGAGGATGCTGCTGCCACCGCGGATCGGGTCGGGAAAGACGCGGGCAGGCTTGAGAACGCAATCGCTCTTGTCGCCGGTGGCCTGGTTGGTGGACGAGCCGTCGAAGCCCCACAGGGGCATGTCGGCAAGCTCGACTCCGTTGTCGTCGTCCAGAATCTTTGTCTTCGAACGAAGCTGGGGGGTCGGCTCTGTTCCGTCGATCCAGATGTATTCAGCCTTGATAGCCACTGTTTGGTCCTCGAATTCTCTCGTTGGTGGGCGGGGCAAGGTTAGGCCGCGACCCGTGAACGACGGGAATTGTGGCAGCAACTCCCCACATTGGTATTGCGTCACTGTGAACGGCGCGTTAATTGGGCTGTGCACCCGTGAGTAAGAACGGGTCCGGCGCCTCGGCCTGAACGACGTGACGCCGTTACGGGACGACGATTGTGCGTTCGGTGAGGTTGGGGTCGGCAGCAATCTGTTTGGCGGTGAATGCGACGTCACGCCAGTTCTTCTCGCTGAACCGATTTGTTTGTTGCTCGAACAGCGGCGACGTGCGGTCACCGGTCTGGCCGTACGCGGTGATCGCCCATGCCTGCACGCTGTCACCGGAGTAGTCGACGGCGAGCATGAAGCTCGACCCAAAGTTGACCGGGGCGCCTTCGCCGCGGAGTGCACTGCCGGGTGCGACGGCAACACCACGCGCCAGTGATGGCTCGGAACTCGAGTTGTTGCTGCTCCACTTCACGACATTGGTGACACCGTCGACGTCGGTGCCGCCGTGCAGCGGGATGCGAATCCCGGAGCGCTCGGTGAACTGTGCTGCGCCGAGTGATGCCCCGACCGCAAACCCGGCCTTGGTCAATGTCTGGACTGCCCGAGCGATGGCTTGGAGGACTGGGTCACCGTTGCCGATCGCAGCGGGAGTGGCAGGGACTCCGGGGGTGACGGTGGGGCGGGCCGGATCGAATTCGTCGCCGAAGAGCACGCCGGTCGCGGTGCGATCGGCATTGGTGAAGCGGGTCATCACCTCGCGCCAAAGTAGCGGGCCGGAGCTTGCGAGGTCGTAGCGACCGTCCCAGACCGACAGCACGTCGCAGGCGGCCGAGATGTCGACGATTTCGGCGGGCAATGCAACCGTCTCATCATCGGTGAGGACTGCGACGACTTCGATCAGCGGATTGGCGATGCATCGATCGACGGCATTGGAGCGCAGCAGGAGTGCTGTCTGGGCGCGATTGTCAAAGACCGCGTCGCGAAGTTCGAGGCCGGAGAAGTTACCGTCGTTGCCGGAGAGGCCAAGCCGGTTGTCTGATGCGAGTATGGCGGCGTTTTGCCGGGAACGCATCGACAGCGGAGTGTTCTGTTCGCCGTGGAGGATCGAGAAGTCGCCGGTGGTGGTGAATTCGTCGCTCGACACCCAGAAGCTGTCGTTGGCGTTGAAGACGTAGTCGCTCCGTTCGACCATGGGCATCTCGCTGAACGGCACAAGCCCGTCGTCGCGAGCACCGGGAACGATTTCCCATGCGAGCCGGCTGTCGGCTCCATCGAGGAGGACAACGCCGTTGTCGTACCCAATTTGAGTGATCGGATCGTTGAACAGCTTGGCGAGGTACAGCTGCTCGCCTTCGGCGGAGAGGTTTGGCGTGGCAGAGGTATCGGCGTACCAGACTCGCCCGTCGGCTCCCGTGGCGACTGTGTTGAACAGTGGGACGCCTTGGTGTTCTTCGAAGACGGCTTGCAGTTCATCGAGGCTCTGTACGCCGATCATGTCGTGGTACTGCTCAATGAACTCGTCGTTATTGATGTTCGCGTCGCGGAAGGTGAGGACTGCTGAGTCAGTCCAGCCGAGGCCGGGGAAGTCGATGATTGGGCCGTACTCGCTGCGCCACAGGGTGCGTGTTTCTTTGTCGACCGAGCCGTCGGCACGCAAGATCGAGATGGTGAAGTCGGTCGATGTCATTGGACGGGACTCACCATCAACGAGATACGACGTGCGTGACTCGGGATCGAGTGTCAAGAGATAGGCCGTCAGCCGCTTGCCAGCTGAAACAGTGTGGGTCCACGCGACTCCCTCGGTGAACCCAATTCCGATGCCCGGCAGACCGAGGAGTTGTGCGCCGTAGATATCGACCTCACCCGGAACGGTGAGGTGTACTTCAGCAAATCGGAGTTCGCCTTCCCAGGGGAAGTGTGGGTTGGCGACGAGCAGTCCGCCGGTACCTGACGCCGTGCGTTCTTTGCCGACGGCCCATCCGTTACTGCCGAGGTCGATCGGCTCGAGCACCGAGAAATCTGGGGCGGCATCATCGATAGCATCGGCGGGCTTGGCCGGGGCGAATCCACGGACTTCGTCAGCAACAGGAGGCTGCGCCGACGGGATGAATTCGGCGAACCGGGCACTGCTGGCGAGCAGGGCGATCGACCGTGCGTACACGTAGACCTCGACCGGCTGGACCGGTCGAACCCAGGCAGCGCCGTTGCACCAGCCGGTGAGACCATCGTCGCCTCGGTCGGCGAGGAGGGCGTTCCAACCTTCGGCGAATGCCTCGAACTGCGTGACCACGTCGCTCGAAGCGTCGTTGTAGTCATCCGTAGCGATGCTGGCGATGTCGATAGCCCGCCAGGCGAAGTCGCTCTCGGTGTTGCGCCCGTTGTCGCCAGGCCCCAGGTTCTCCGACCGGACGCCGTACACCTTGAGAATCTGATCGACAAGTGTGCAGCCGTGGTCTTGCGCGCTGACGAATCCTTGGCCGTAGGCCACGCTTTCCAGATCGTTACCAATGATGTGCGGCACGCCGTCGGTCGTTCGGCGAATCGTCACCTGGAGTCGAGGGGGAACCAGGGTGGTGGTCGTCGTCGTCGTCGTCGTTGTCGTGGTGGTGGATGTACTCGTGGTTGTCGTATCGCCCGATGTCGGCAGCGGGATCGACCCGGGGCCGTCGCCAGGGGTGCACGCTGCCGCGAACAGTACTCCGACGATCGCCAAGGCCTTCCAACGCACTCGTGCAATAGTGCCAGAAGACACGTCGAGATCTGCATTGAAGATCCCCGTTTACCGGAATTTCTTCACTGAGCCGGGCATTTCGGGCGACTATCCTGGAGAGCGTGACGGTTCTGCGTGTCGCCCTTGCCCAACTCAACCCAACGGTCGGTGATCTCGACGGCAACCTCGCGAAGCTGATTGAGGCCTACGGCCAAGCCGAGCAAGCCGGATGCGACATCGTTGCGTTCCCCGAACTGTCGGTCACCGGATATCCGCCGGAGGATCTCGTGATGAAGCCGGGGTTCGTCGCCGACAACCGCGTGGCGCTTGAATCCTTTGCTGCCGCGACGGGCGAGTGCGTCGCCGTCGTCGGGTTCGTCGACCAGGACCGAGATCTCTACAACGCTGCGGCGGTGTGTGTTGGCGGCGAGGTCGTTGGGATCTATCACAAGCGTTTGTTGCCCAACACCACCGTGTTCGACGAACAGCGTTACTTCACGGCCGGCTACGACTCCGACCCCCTCGAGCTGTTCGTGATTGGTGGCGTGAAGGTTGGCGTGTCGATCTGCGAAGACATTTGGAGCCCGTTCGGTCCGCTCGCCGAACAAGCGGCGGCAGGCGCCGAGGTCAACATCAACATCAACGGTTCGCCGTTCCGCGCCGAGAAGGACTCGGTGCGCGAGCTGCTCGTGTCGACGCGTGCCGCCGACTCGCACTGCGCCGTCGTCTACGTCAATCAGGTCGGTGGTCAAGACGAGTTGGTCTTTGACGGCGGTTCGTTCGCCGTCGACCACAAAGGGACGCTGCTGGCCAGATCGCCGCAGTTCGTCGAAGACATCACGATCGTCGACGTTCCCGTACCGCCGGTGTACCGCAAGCGTCTGCTTGACCCGCGAGGGCGCGTGACGAACGCACTGCTGCCGACCATCGAGATCTCCAGTGAGCCGCGCCGTGCCGCTGCGCCGACCGTGCCGCTACTGGCGCCGATCACCGAGCCACTGAGCGCCGACAAGGAGTTGTACGACGCACTGGTGCTCGGCACCCGTGACTACTGCCAGAAGAACGGTTTCAGCGACGTGGTCATCGGTCTGTCGGGTGGCATCGACTCGACGATCGTGGCCTGCATTGCGGCCGACGCCCTCGGCCCGGAGCACGTCCACGGTGTGTCGATGCCATCGCGCTATTCGAGCGATCACTCGAAGTCCGATGCGGCGAAGCTCGCTGAGAACCTTGGGATCGACTATCGGACCATCTCCATCGAGCCGGCCTTCGCGGCGTATCAGGAGATGCTCAGCGACGCCTTCGAGGGTCGTGACGTCGGGTTGACTTACGAGAACATTCAGAGCCGGTGTCGCGGTCAGTTGCTCATGGCGCTGTCGAACGAGTTCGGTTGGATGGTGCTGACCACTGGCAACAAGAGCGAGATGGCCGTCGGATATTTCACGATTTATGGCGACTCGGTCGGCGGTTACGCCATGATCAAGGACGTCCTCAAGCTTCGTGTGTACGAGCTGTGCCGCTATGTCAACGAAGCGGCTGGGCGCGAAGTGATCCCGGTGGGCGTGATCACCAAGCCGCCGTCCGCCGAGCTTCGGCCTGACCAGCGTGACGACGATTCGCTGCCGCCGTATGAGGTGCTCGACCCGATCCTTGAGCTGTACGTCGAGCAGGACCGTACCGCTGGCGAGATTGTCGAACTCGGTCACGACGAAGGAATGGTGCGACGCATTACCCGGCTCGTTGACATCGCCGAATACAAGCGCCGTCAGTGCCCGCCCGGCGTTATCGTGAGCGCCAAAGCCTTCGGCCGCGACCGACGCCTTCCCATCACCCACGCATACCGCGGCTGATTCTGAATTGCCGAGCACGGTGAACGTTGCTCGGACTTCACCAAAGAGAGCATTGCCATCACTCAGACGGTTGGTGCAATGTGTGAACGATCCGATCCGGCCGCCAGCCGCCTGATCGGCGATGCTGGAACAGTGATCACATATGACGACGACCTTCGCTCCCGGATCGAACGGAATCTCGCGGCGCACGATCGTCTGGAGCTTGCGCTCGATGGTCGCCGTCATGCCGCCGTAGCCGTTCTCATCGTCGACTCCGAGCACGGTTCGGATCGTGTCGATGCGCATCCGTCGACCGACGATGGGATGTCGAAGATTCCCGCAGCCGATGACATCGCACACCTTCTCGACGGTCGTATGGAAGGTGTGGCCGGTGGTGCGGCCTTCGTCCTCTGCCGCCGAGCGGTTCGACTGAATACCCATTCGGCGCAGTGGGCGCTCCCAGGTGGCCGTGTCGACGTCGGCGAAACCGTGATCGAAGCGGCACTGCGTGAGACCGATGAGGAAGTTGGGGTGCGGCTGCCGGAGTCAGCGGTGCTTGGGCTCCTCGACGACTACGCGACTCGATCGGGCTATGTGATGACACCGGTGGTCATGTGGGGTGGGGCCGACCTGGTGCTCGAACCGAGCCCCGACGAGGTGCTCGCGGCCTACCGCATCGGCCTGCACGAGTTGTGTCGTGACGACTCGCCGCGCTTCGTCAAAATCCCCGAGAGCGACCGGCCCGTCGTGCAGGTTCCGCTGAGTGGCGACCTGATTCACGCGCCGACTGGTGCAGTGATCTTGCAGTTCCGCTGGGTCGGACTCGAAGGCAAGATCGGCGACAGCTGTCGAGTCAATGAGTTCGAGCAGCCCGTCTTCGCCTGGTGCTGAGGATCAGGTGCCTGAGTGGCCGAAGCCGCCGCCGCGGTCTTGGCCGTCCAAGTTGTCGGTGACTTGCCACTCGACGTGTTCGATCTTCTGGATCACCAACTGGGCGACGCGGTCGCCTTTGATGAGTGAGTAATCGGTGTTCGGGTCCGTGTTGAGGAGGATGACCTTGATCTCACCGCGGTAGGCGGAGTCAATCAGGCCGGGCGCGTTGACGACGCTGATGCCGTGCTTGATGGCCATGCCGCTCCGCGGGAGAACAAAGCCGCCGAAGCCGATCGGAATGGCGATCGAGATGCCGGTTGGGACGAGCGCACGACCGCCGCCAGCGGAAATCGTCGCGTCCTCAGCGGCGTACAGGTCAAGGCCGGCGTCGCCCTCGTGGGCATACTGCGGCAGCGGCAGGTTGGGGTCGAGTTGAACGATCGGAATCGGTAGCGAGCTCACGACACAGCAGCGTAGAGCAGCTCAGGTCGATGCGAGACCTGCATGTTCAGACGTTAGGTCGACGGCATGCCCCGGACAGGGAACGTTTAGCGGCGCCTCCTAGGCTGCTACACGTGGTAACTCGACCGTTCTTTCTGGGAGGCGGCACATGACTGCGCCTTCCCGTCCACCGTCGGTGGACAAACTCGCCCGCTCACTGAAGGCCACGGGTCTCCCGCACCCGATCCTCGTCGACATTGCCCGAGCGGCGATCAACGCGGGTGATGACGAATCGGCGGCCGTACGAGCCGAGCAGTTTCGGCGCACCTTGGTGACACCGGTGGTCAACGCAACTGGCGTCCTCCTCCACACGAACCTTGGCCGGGCACCGCTCGCCCATCAGCAGGCAGCCGTGGCGCAGACCATCGAGTTCGACCTGTCGACCGGTCAGCGAGGATCGCGCCAGGCCGCGGTCGGCCAACTCTTCGCCCGGCTGTGCGGCGCCGAGAAGGCAATGGTTGTCAACAACAACGCGGCTGCGGTGTTGCTCGTCGTCGCGGCGCTCGCTGCAGGGCGTGATGTGCCAGTCAGCCGAGGTGAGAGCGTCGAGATCGGTGGATCTTTTCGTGTCCCCGAAGTGATCGAACAGTCTGGCGCCCGACTCGTCGACGTCGGCACCACCAACCGCACCCGAGTCGCCGACTACGCGAAAGCGATCGCCCGCCCTGATGTCGACGCTGCGATGGTGCTCAAGGTCCACCCGAGCAACTTTCGGGTGGAGGGTTTCGTCGAAGAGACGTCGATTGCCGACCTGGCGACGCTTGACGTGCCGGTGGTTGCCGATATTGGCAGCGGCCTTGTCGACGCCACATGTCCTTGGCTGCCTGGAGCGCCGCCGGCGTGGCTGGCTGGCGAACCGGCCGCTGTGCAGGCCATTGCCGACGGAGCTGACTTGATCACGTTCAGCGGCGACAAGCTGCTGGGTGGCCCGCAGGCCGGGATCATCGCCGGTCGTGCTGACCTCGTTGATCAGTGCTTGCGTCATCCGCTTGCCCGGGCGCTGCGCCCCGGAGGGCTGGTGCTCACCGCGCTCCAAACAACTGCGCTCACCTATCTGGACAAGCGTGCGGCGACCGATATCGCGTTCTGGAAGATGGTCGCCACCCCGATTGTCGAGCTCCAAGCGCGTGCCGAGGCGATCGTCGATGCCATCCGGTTGACGCATCCGAGCGCACGGGTTGAGTCGACTGAAGCATTGCCGGGTGCGGGCTCTGCCCCTGGCGTCACGATGCCCTCCGTCGGCGTGGTGATCGACGGCGACCTCCTCGAATCGCTCCGGCAGTTCGCCACGCCGGTGATCGCGCGTTCGCGTGGCGACCGGACATCGCTTGACCTTCGCTCAATTGATCCCGCCGACGATCGGATCGTGATCGATGCATTGCTGGCGGCTGGCGGATGACGGTTATCGCAACGGCTGGGCACGTCGATCACGGCAAGTCGTCGCTCGTCCAGTCGCTTACCGGCACCGATCCTGACCGCCTCGAAGAAGAAAAACGACGCGGGTTAACCATCGACCTCGGCTTTGCCCACATGGTGTTGCCCTCGGGCGCTGAACTGAGCTTCATCGACGTGCCTGGGCACGTGAAGTTCCTCCGCAACATGCTCGCCGGAGTCGGCGGTGTTACCGCATGCGTGTTCGTCGTCGCCGCAACCGAAGGATGGAAGCCCCAGTCCGAAGAACACCTCCGCATCCTCGAACTCCTCGGTATCGAGAACGGCATCATCGCCCTCACCAAAGTTGACCTCGTTGACGACGAGTGGCTCGGGCTTGCCGAGCTCGAAGTTGCTGAACACTGCGCCGGCACCTTCCTCGACGGCGCCCCGATGCTCCCGATCTCATCGACCACCGGTGCCGGCATGGACGAGATGCGCGCGGCGCTCGATGAACTCATCGCCCGCAGCGCAGAGTCTGCAGACTGCAAGCGGCCCCGCTTGTGGCTCGACCGCGTGTTTGCCGCCAAAGGCAGCGGCACGGTCGGCACCGGCACGTTGGTGGGCGGAACGTTACGCAACGACCAACTGGTAAGCATCGAGCCGGGCGGCCATTCGGCGCGTGTCCGCACGATCCAGACTGCCGGGCGGACAGTCGACGAAATCGGCGCGGGTCATCGCGTTGCGGTCAATCTCGCCGGCGTCGACCACAACGACTTGAAACGCGGCGACGCAGTGATCGAACCCGGCCGTTGGCGGCTCACCGGCCGATTCGACGCGTCGCTGCGGGTACTCGATGCGCTCGATCACGATGTGTCGCGTCGTGGTGCGTACGTCGCCTACATCGGTTCCGGTGAGTATGCGGTCAAGCTGCGCGTGCTCGGCGTCGAAGAACTGTCGCCCGGAAGCACCGGCGCGGTCAGGCTGTTCCTCCCGGCGGCAGTTCCGCTGCTGCCAGGCGATCGTTTCGTCCTTCGTGAGTCCGGCCGTGACGAGACGATCGGTGGGGGAGAAGTGCTCGATATTGATCCCGTGCTGCGAGCGTCTCGCGCCGCACCCGACCGCAGCATCGATCGATTAGTCAGCGAACGCGGATGGTTGACCATCGACGAAATCGAGCAACTCACCGGTGAGGTCGTCGACCCGGTGATCGGTGAATGGGTCACGTCGCCCGAGTCGCTCGCCGAACTGACCGAGACGGTCATTGCTCGGGTCGAAGGGGCTGGGCCTGCGGGCGTTGATCTTGCAGCATTCGACGATCGCGAGCGGGCGGTACTTTCAACCCTCGACGAGGTCGTCGTCACTGCTGGCCTCGTCCAGCCTGCTGATGGGATCGATCCGTACGAGGATCACCCGGTGCTGGCCGAACTGCTCGACGGCGGATTCATGCCACCGCCACTTGTCGACGTCGATCGCAGCGACCTTCGCGAGTTGGTTCGGCGCGGCTACGTCGTGCAGCGCGATGGGATCGGGTTTCACCGCGATGCGATCGAGGCCGCGGGGTACGTCGCTGCGGAGTTGCTCGCCGAACACGCAGATGGGTTCACAGTGGCCCAGTTCCGTGACGCCACCGGCGCCAGCCGCAAGTACGTACTGCCCCTCGTTGCCGAACTCGACGCGCGCGGAGTGACACGACGCCGCGAAGACGTCCGTATCGGCGGCCCCCGGCTTCCCCCGGTGTAGGGCTCGCCACGGTCGAGTGCCTGTTCGACACTGCCCTGGCCAAGGGCAAAATTGTGGGGAAGTCTGACTATTCCTGCACTGAGGGTGCCGTTGACTCAGCGTTCACGCTCTCCTCATCGAGCGTTGTACCGTCGTCTTTGCCGCGCATCTCGCGATAGTCCTTCGCAGCGCCTTCGAGGGGCTCGACTTCGAGGGTGATTCCATCAATTTCAGCCACGCGGACTCGCTCGCCCGCCAGCACGGGAGTCGCACGGTTGGTACGGGCTCGCCAGCGGCCGGCGCCGATTTCGACGACGCCGTCAGGGTCGACGTCGGTGATCACGGTGCCGACTTCGCCGATCATCCACTCACGGCCGATAGTTGGTGTAGCGAATCGGGTGCGGACCATGTTCGGCATGCCGACGATGAATGTGAGTGTGATGCCGCCGACGCCCGTGATCAGCGCGATCCACGAGGGTCGCGTGCTGGCGCCGGGCAGCGTTTCGAACAGGAACCACGTTCCAATGACGGTCAGCAGGAGGCCGAAGCCCGTCCAGAACCTGGGTATCCCGACTTGCACATCGATGGAGAAGGCAAGCATCGCCACGCCGATGACGACAATGGCCCACGTTCGGGTCGGGAGTACTGAGAGCCCGCTGAAGGCGAGCAGCGTGCACACGGCGCCGACGACACCACCCACACCGACACCGGCTGTGAAGAACTCGAAAACGAGCAGTGCGAGACCGGTGAGGAGCAGCAGGTAGGCGACCGGTGGGCTGGCGACCGTGTGGAACAGTTGGTCGATCAGTGACAGCTTAGAAAAACGCACCGTTGCCACCGTGTCGAAGCGCAGATTGCCGTCGTCGGTGACGACCTGCTCGGTGGTGAGTAGCGTCGTACCGGACTCTTCGTAGCCGTTCATGGCCTGCAGCATTGAGGTGATGGTAGGGATGCCTTCGTCGTCGATGCGCTGCTTAAAGATGTCGAGGGCTCGGGCTTCGCTGAGACCGACCGATCCGTTGCGGAGGGTCTCTTCAGCCACAGCGAAGTCGATGTCAGCCGAAAGAATTTTTAGCGGCACCCCGATGTAGCCGACGCGGGCGCCGGGTGCCATGCCCGTGACGTCGGCTACCGCCAGGATCTGTGCAGCGGGCCCGTAAAAGCGAGAACCGGTGGGACCAACCCACACGCCGATGGGTATGGGGGCGTTTGCGATGTTGTCGAGCAGTTCGGCGACGACATCATCGTCGACGATTGTCCCAACGCTGTTGACCTGGAGGATCAGTGCCTGGGCGCCGCCGTTCTGGGCCCGTTCGATGGCGTTGCTGATCTCGTCGATGAGGATGTCGTCGATGAAGCCACTCACCTGCAGGACGTCAATCGGGGCGATGTCGGCGCCACCTGGAGTCGTCACAGTGTCGACGTCGCCGACTCCGTTGTCGGTCTGTGCATTTGCTGCGCTGCCGAACATCGAGAGTCCGGCCGCTGTTGTGAGCAATGCGATCGCTAGTCTGCGCAAAGGTGCCTCCGGAACATGAGAGTCCGCTGCAGTCGTTGACCGCCACCAATGTTGTCATTGTTGCGGGCAAAGGGGGTGTAGGGAAGACAACGGTAACGGCTGTCATCGCTCGCGCGGCAAGCCGTGACGGACGACGTGTGCTTGTGGTCGAACTCGATGGCAAGCCGACCCTCGATGAACTCCTTCGCAACGACGGTGATGATGACGGCACCGACCCGTCTGGCGGCAGCATCGAAGTCGTCCATATTTCTGCCGCTGAGGCCCTCGACGAGTACCTCCGGGACCATGGTTTCCAACGGATTGCCAAGCGATTGAACAAAACCGGTGTGATCGACATGGTCGGTACCGCTGCGCCGGGAATCGACGATGTGGTCGTGCTGGGCAAGATCAAGAAGTACGAACAAAGCGGTGACTACGACGTGGTCGTTGTCGACGGCCCGGCCGCCGGACACGCCATCACATTCCTGACGTCGGCCACTGGATTGGCCAACGCCGTGCGGAGCGGCCCCGTGCGAACTCAGTCTGACGGCGTGATCGAACTGTTGACCGATGCCAAGCGTTGCCAGGTCGTGCTGGTCACGCTTGCCGAGACCACCCCGGTCAACGAGGTCGTCGAAACGGCGTTCGCGCTCGAAGACAATGTCGGTGTCCAGCTTGGCCCGATCGTGGTGAACGGAGTCGACGACGGCGCAGCGCTCCCCGACGTCGACGCTGAGGACGCAGCGCTTGGCGAAATGACCAGCGTTGACGCCGGTGTGATTCGCGCCGCGGCAGCGTTCCGGCGCTCCCGTCGGGCTATGGAGAGCATCGAAATCAAGCGGCTGGCCAACGAGATGCCGCTCGCACAACTGCATCTCCCTGCTCGCCTCGTAGCCGGTCTTACATCCGCAGATATCGACCTCATGGCCGACGTATTGACCGAGTCGGAGGCTCATCGTGGCTGATCTCGGTGCCGTCATCGACAACTCGTCGGTCATCGTGTGCTGCGGCTCGGGTGGCGTCGGCAAGACCACCACTGCTGCCGTTCTCGGTTGCGAGGCGGCGCGGCTGGGCCGCCGAGCCGTGGTGGTTACCATTGACCCCGCCCGGCGCCTGGCCGATGCACTCGGCCTCGTCGACGGCCTGGCAGCAGAGCCCCAGCGAATCGAACTCGTTGCCCGGCCGGGTGATGCGTCGAACGGCGAACTGTGGGCGATGATGCTCGACACGGCGGCGACATTCGACGGGCTGGTCACTCGACACGCGTCGGACCCTGACCAAATCGAACGGATTTTGACCAACCCGCTGTATCGGAACATGGCCAGGGCGATGAGCGGAACGCAGGAGTACATGGCGGCCGAGACGCTGCACACCTTGCATGGCGACGACCGGTTCGATCTCGTCATCGTCGATACGCCGCCGAGCCGGAACGCCCTTGATTTCCTCGAAGCGCCCGGCGTGCTCGCTCGATTCCTCGACCATCGAGCATTCAAGTTGCTGATGTTGCCGACTCAGGGCGGGCTCCGAGTGCTCGGGGCGGCGGCGCAACCAATTTTGAAAGCCATCGGCCGTGTCGTCGGGTCTGATGTCCTTGCGGATGCGGTGGCGTTCTTCCAGGCGTTCGCCGGTATGGAGTCAGGGTTCCGTGATCGTGCCGATGAAGTGGTCGCACTGATTCGGGCACCCGAGACCGCGTTTGTCATCGTTGCTTCGCCGCGTCACGACGCGATCGCCGAGGCCGTCTGGTTTTCCGAGCAACTGGTCGATCAACAGGTGGACGTCAGCGCAGCGATCATCAACCGCGTTCAGCCAGCCTTCGGTGAAGGCACCGCTGCAGAGGCTCGATCAGCTGCCGGAGCAGCCACTGGTGAACTCGCCGCCCTGTGGCACAACGTCGCTGACCTCCGGACGCTACGCGAGGCCGAGTACGAGGTCATCGCCCCGCTCGGGGATGCGATCGGCCACGACCGGGTGGCGCTACTCCCGCTGCTCGACAGCGATGTGCACGACCTCGATGGGCTGCAGACCATCGCGGCACACCTCTTCGGACGGTCCTGAATCGCTTCGTGTCACACCGAGGTCAGACCTCGGTGTGACAAAGCGGCGCGGCGATGCTTGAGCGGATAACGTCTGGCATCGTGAACATCCTCATTGCCACCGATGCCAGCTGGGTCGTCGATGACATCACGGCGGCACTCGGTGCCGACGGCGTCAGCTTCACCGTGTGCAGCGAAGGCAGAGTCGTCTCCGATCAAGTCGCCAAACGTCTGCCCGATCTTGCGATCCTCGATCTCCAGATTGGTTCGATGGGTGGCATGGCAGTCACCATGTCGCTGCGCCTGGACGAGTCGGCAGACACCTTGCCGCATGTGCCAGTGCTGATGCTGCTTGACCGCAAGGCCGATCTCCACCTCGCTCGCCGAAGTGGCGCCGAGGGTTGGCTGATCAAGCCGCTTGACGCGCTCCGTCTGAAGCGTGCGGCGAACGCGATCATGAACGGTGGCACCTACACCGAGGGGATCCCGGTTCCCGATGCCCCCACTGTCAATCAGGCCGAAGCTGCTGAATCGACCGAGGAAGAAGCGGCAACCGTCGGATAACCTCCCCAGTCGCTACGGGGTGTAGCGCAGCTTGGTAGCGCGCCACGTTCGGGACGTGGAGGCCGGGAGTTCAAATCTCCCCACCCCGACCAATGAGTCGTTCTGTCTGTGGACAGAGCGGCTCGTTTCGTTTTTCAGGACCCGCCTGGGCGCATTCGGTACAGTGCGCGCATGGATCTGGTTGAGCTGCAGAACGTGATCGAGCGGACGTACGGAGATCGCGATCGAGAGCGCGGCGTGTCCGCCACCGTGGCCTGGTTGGCCGAAGAGATTGGTGAACTGGCGCAGGCTGTCCGCAAGGGGACGCGCGATCAACAGATTCACGAATTTGGTGACGTGATCGCCTGGGTGGCGACGCTTGCCAATCAGCAGGGCATCGACCTCGCGGAGGCAGTCCAACGGTTTGCCGGCGGCTGTCCGAAGTGCAGTGCCTTGCCCTGCATCTGCTGACACCCAGTCAGGCTGTGCTGCTGGCTGGGTGACAATGGATCAGAGGCCGTTCGGGGCGTCGACGACGATGGTCTTGAGCATCAGGTCGGTCAAGCGCTGACGCTGCGGGTTCGTGAAGATCCAGATGGCACTGAGGAGGCCGAAGATTCCGCTGGTGATGCTGTTGAGCACACCGTCGATGACGAAGCCGCGCAGGAACATCTTGCCCCAGGTTGCCGGCATGCCGGTCTCGGTGTCGATGACATACATTTTGAGGATCTGCTTGGCGGGGGTTTGGCCCTTGCCGTATGCGATCGCTGCCCAGATGAGGTAACCGATACCCAGGGTCACCACGATCAGTAAGACGGTCAGAAGTGAACCGCCGAAACGTTTGGCGAGTGAGGTCATCACGGTCCCCTGAGGAACCGGAACGGAAGTCTGCGCAACTGCTGCGGCCCCGAGGTTCAGGGGAGGTGGCGGTGGAGGTGGCGGTGTTGCGTTTGTCATGGTGGATCTCTTTTGGGTGGGCCTGATTGTGGTCGACGTCACAGTAGCCGCAGTCATCCGGCGTTCTGGGCAGACTGGATCAATTCTGCGATTTGCAGTGCGTTGAGCGCAGCGCCCTTTCGCAGGTTGTCGTTGCTGACGAACAGGGCGAGGCCCCTGCCTCCAGGCGCACCTTCGTCGGCGCGGATGCGGCCGACGAAGCTGGGGTCGGCACCTGCAGCTTGTAGCGGGTTCGGGATGTCGGCGATTTCGACGCCGGGGGCCTGGGCGAGTAGTTCGTAGGCGCGTTCAACCGAGATGGGGTTGGCGAACTCGAGGTTCAGCGACAGCGAATGCCCGGTGAACACCGGAACTCGCACGCACGTGCCGGACACGAGGAGATTTGGGATATCGAGGATCTTGCGCGACTCGTTACGCAGCTTCTGCTCTTCGTCGGTTTCGAACCGGCCATCGTTGACGATCGATCCGCACAACGGCACAGCGTTGAACGCGATCGTGCGAGCGAATTTATCCGGCGGCGAAAAGACGACGGCCGAGCCGTCGTGTGTCAGCGCTGCGCCGTTGCCACCGGCTTCGGCGACCTGCTTTGCGAGCTCGTCGACGCCAGCGAGGCCAGATCCGGAAGTGGCCTGGTAGGTGGCGGCGATCATGCGTGTCAGGCCCGCCTCATCGTGGAGTGGCTTGAGGACCGGCATGGCGGCCATCGTGGTGCAGTTGGGGTTTGCGATGATGCCCTTGGGCGGGTTGTGCGCCAGGTGGCCGTTGACTTCGGCAACGATCAGCGGGACGTCGGGATCCATGCGGAATGCCGACGAGTTGTCGATCACGATCGCGCCAGCCGCAGCAAATCTGTCGGCGTAGGCGCGTGACGACGCAGCGCCTGCGGAGAAAAGCGCTATGTCGAGACCTGACGGATCAGCAATCTCGGCATCTTCGACGACGATGTCCTTGCCCTTCCACCGGAGCGTGGTGCCCGCGGACCGGGCCGAGGCAAAATATCGCATCTCGGTGACCGGGAAGTTTCGCTCCTCGAGCAGGCGTCGCATGACGCTGCCGACTTGACCTGTTGCTCCAACCACTCCAACACGCATACCGAAAAGCCTAACGGCCACCGATCCGCTCGCCCCGCCAGGTTTCCTGACAGTGCGCGCGTCGACGAACACCCCGGCTGGCATCGATCTTCATCGGCAGCGGATTGAGGCACAGCGACAGAGCAAGGTGGAGAAGCACCGCCAGTTCTGGCACAATCACAGAGATGGCTCGTCGACCGCAACTCGTTCCCTGGAAGGCCGCTGGCCTGGTCTCTGAGCGGCAGGTGAGCGGTGACGACGTCGTTCGGAGCACCGGCTGGGTTTTCAACAACGAGAAAGGCCCCGACCTCACCCTCGGAGAGTTTGTGGCCACTGGTGACGCCGAAGTTGGGTCGTTCCTGACCGTCTTCGGTCTTCGCTCACCCGACCTCGAGAAGCAGAGCCTCGTCGAGATCGGGTGCGGCATAGGTCGGATGACCTGCGCTTTCACTCGTGAGATCGGGAACGTCACTGCGTGTGACCTCGACGCCGGATTCCTTGAGCGGTGCTTCGAGACTGTCGGCCGCTTCGGCAAGGTCGAGCGCCTGCGCACCAGCCACGTGACCGACGGCAAGACGCTCGATCTGCCGCCGAACTCGACGGACATCACGTTCAGCTACATCACGTTTCAGCATTGTGACCCTGACGATGCACTCGAGCTGACCTCAGAGGCCGTTCGAATCACTAAGCCCGGTGGAAAAGTCGTTCTCAACTATCGGGCCCGCGGACGCGGCGATGCCGTGTTGATCCCGATGAGTAAGTTGGTACGCGGCCTGTTCAGCGTGCCGAAGCTCGGCGATTGGCTGTCCCAGAAGCGGACCATCGCGCGTATTGGCTGGCAGGCCAACCGGCTGAACCCCGACGAGATCATCGGCCCTCTCGCCCCCCTGTTCAGCAGTGTTGAGGTCTGGCGCAATCCGAAATCAAACTTCACCGGGCGTGGAGCGATCACGCAGAGTTTCATCGGTGTCAACCCACATCATTACTGGGTCATCGCCACGGTTCGGTAGACGGTTTGATAGATGGTGAGCACAATGGCTCGCTGGGGAGGTCAAGCGGGAATAATGAGCGACATGATCGAAATTTCTGGCGGCCAATTCGCGAATCTGCGTAAGTGGAATCTTGGGCTCGCACTGTTGCACGCAGCACAAGCCGCGATCCTCCTGATACTCGCTGGGGACTTCGCAATCACTTTTACCTCGGCCCCTCCCGACGGGCCCCCTGGGACGCGAGTGCCGCAGGGCGAAGGAGTTTTTGACTTACCGATTGGCATTGCGGTCGCGGTATTTCTGGCACTCGCGGCGTTCGATCACCTGTTGACGGCGACGGCATTGAAGCAGCCGTACGAGGCTGACCTACGTCGCGGTATTAATCGGTTCCGCTGGGTTGAGTATTCGATCAGCGCGACGCTCATGGTTGTCCTGATCGCCTCGTACTCGGGCATCACCGAGCTGGCCGCCGTCTTCGCCATCATCTGCGCCAACGTTTCGATGGTCCTGTTCGGCTGGCTGCAGGAGAAGTTCAATCCACCGGGTCGTACTGAGACGACGATGCTGCCCTTCTGGTTCGGAACGTTCGCCGGACTCGGCCCCTGGGTGGGCATTGCTTTCAACACGGTGCGCGCCGACGAGGTGCCGGGATTTGTCTACGGAATCATCGCTGCGCAGTCGATCTTTTTCTTCAGCTTCGGTCTCAACCAATGGTTGCAATACCGCAAGGTCGGCAAGTGGACCAGCTACGTCTTCGGCGAAAAGACCTACCTCGTGCTGAGCCTCGTGGCGAAGTCAGTGCTCGCTTGGCAGATCTTCGGTGGCTCACTCGCTCCGGCGGAATAGTTGCGAAAGGGGCCTGACCCCATGCGTAACTATTTACGTTCGGGGAGGGGCGCGCTGTAGTCGGCGCCGGAGTCGAGACCGAATGCGGTGTGCAGGGCGATTGCTGCTCGCTCCATGTCGGCCGACGGGATGATGATCGACACGCGAATCGTTGACGTGGAGATCATCTGGATGTTGATGCCTTCGTCGGCGAGCACCCGGAACATTTTCGCTGCGACGCCCGGCGATGACTTCATGCCGGCACCGACGAGCGACACCTTGGCGATGTCGTCGTCGTGAGTGACCTTGGTGGCGCCGATCTGTTCGGCAACCTTTTGCACGATCGACTTGGCCTCGGCTAAGTCGGCCATCGGCATCGTGAAGCTGATGTCCGTCGTGCCTTCGGTCGACGTGTTCTGCACGATCATGTCGACGTTGACGTTGGCTTCGGCGAGCGGCTCGAACAATGCAGCAGACACGCCGGGCTGATCGGGCACGCCGAGCACGGTAACTTTGGCTTCGGTCATGTCGGTGACGACACCGGAAATGATGGGATCTTCCACTGAGGGCTCCTCGTTGCTGACCAGCGTTCCTTGCTCCCAAGTGAAAGCAGAACGCACATGAAGTGGGACGTCGTGATTGCGTGCGAATTCGACCGATCGCATGGCGAGCACCTTGGAACCGGCACCGGCCATTTCGAGCATCTCGTCGAAGTGCACTTTGGCGAGCTTGCGAGCCTGCGGCACGATGCGCGGGTCGGCAGTGAACACGCCGGTGACATCGGTGTAGATCTCGCACGCGTCAGCACCGAGTGCCTGAGCGAGTGCAGAAGCGGTGAGGTCTGAGGCGCCACGACCCATCGTGGTGATTTCCTTGTCGGTGCTGACGCCCTGGAAGCCGGCGATCACCGCCACCTTTCCCTCGGCGATCGCATCACGAACGCGGTCGCCTCTGACTTCGATGATCTTGGCCTTGCGATGTGCAGTGTCGGTGATGATGCCAACTTGGCTGCCCGTGTAGCTGACGGCGTCGATGCCGCAATCGGCGAGGGCCATCGAGAGCAGCGCTGCGGTTTGGCGTTCACCCGTGGTGAGGAGCATGTCCATTTCGCGACCCGACTGGTTCTTGGAGACCGAGTTGGCGAGTGCGATCAGGTGGTCGGTTGCCTTTCCCATCGCCGAGACGACCACGACGACGTCGTTGCCTCGGCGCTTGGTGAGCGCGACGTTTTCGGCGACCGCGCGAATGCGATCAGGATCGGCAACCGACGTGCCGCCATATTTCTGAACGATCAGTGCCACGAAAATCAGATGCTACTGGAGGCCTGGCGTCAGTCGAGCCTTGGATTGTCAATTTCAATCATGTCAAGCAGCGCGAAATCGTTTGGTGGCACGGCGCGCGGTGACGAAGTTGGCTCCACCAAACGAGGAGCCTGCGGAAGGTAGCCAGCAGATGATTACGCCTGCCGAACCACGTGCTCGACGACGGTGAAGGACATGAGCTCTGCGCCCTGCGCGACTGGTTTGCGGGCCTGCTCGCCGTCAGGCGTGGTGTTACCGTCGGCCTGGCCGCTGGCGTGGCCTTTCGAGAAATTCTGGCTGTCCATCCATGCCTGGAAGTTCTCCTCCGATGCCCAGCGGGTGTACACGAAGTAGCGATCTTCGCCGCTTTCCTGATTTGGGGTCGGGCGCAGCAGCTGGAAGTCCTCGAAACCTTCGAATGCTTCGACCATCTTGGCTCGACCGGCGAACCGACCTTCGAGCTGCGGGCCCATGCCCTCTGGAATTGTGATGGCATTGATCTTGACGACGCTCATGGCTCCAGCATGCCGGATCACGAGGAGGTTGTGCCGTCCTCAGCGGGGATTCCGGCGAGGTCAGCGAGATGTAAGAGGGCGTCGTACACGTCGACGAAGCGCGTTGTGAGCGGCGACATGCCGATCCGCAGGATGTCTGGATCGCGCCGATCGACGATGACGCCGCGGGCCTGTAGCTCGCGGTGGATGCGGACGGCGTCAGGGTGGCGAACGGCCAGGTGACCGCCGCGCCGGGCAGCGTCTCTCGGCGAGGCCACCGTCAGGCCCAAGGCGTCGGCGATCGCGATTCCGTACTGGGTGATTGCCTGCGCCTTCGCAGCGATTGCGCCGATGCCTGCCTCGACCGTGGTCGCGATGCCGCTCCGCGCAGCAGTGAGGCCGAGGATGCCGGGGGTCCCGTGGAGCAGGCGACCGATGCCGGGTCTCGGGTCGAATGCGTTGTCCATTGCGAATTGGTCGGTCTGGCCAAACCAGCCCCAGATGGGCTGTGTCATGTCGTGATGAAGATGCGGGGCGACGTAGGTGAACCCCGGTGCGCCGGGGCCGCCGTTGAGGAACTTGTAGGTGCAGCCGACGGCCAACTCGACACCAAGTGCCGGTAGATCGAGATCAAGCACACCGACCGCGTGCGACAGATCCCACACGGTGATCGCGCCGGCGTCGTTGGCTCGTTTCGTCTCCGCGGCGACGTCGCAGATCTCGGCGCTGCGGTAATCGACCATCGAACGAATGACGACGCCGACGCCGTCGAGGTCGTCGAGCCCGGAGCGCACAGCACCGTTGCGGAGCCGAGCCACGCCCTCGGCTGCGTAGCGGTCGGTCGGGAACTCGCTCAGGGCGAAGGCCAGTACCGGTGGCCGCGGGCCACCTCCGGCTGCGGGAAGATCGAGTGCGACGTTCAGAAGCTGAAAGATGCCAACGGTTGTCGAATCGTGCACTGCGACGGTTCCCTCGTCGGCACCGAGCAGCGGAGCTAACTCGTTCCCGACGGTGAGCGGCAGGTCGAGCCAGTCGTGCTCCCACCAACTTGCGATCAGGTCGCCGGCCCATTGTTCTTCGATGACGCGTCGCATCGCGTCGATCGTTGCGAGGGGTGTCATCCCGAGTGAGTTGCCGTCGAGGTACATGATCGCGGGATCGCGGAGCACGAACCGCTCCCGCCACCCAGCGAGCGCGTCGGCGGCATCGAAGTGCTCGGCGACAGAACGATCAGGCATGCTGCGATCCGTAAGTGGGAGGTCGGGGGTGATCATCTCGGGCCAGCTTGCCAGCCCGATGAGGGTCGCGTGCCGAACATGACCGTCGTTTGTGAACTTGGTGACCCGAACTCCGAGGCCTTGGGTTGCCGTTGCTGCGAGTAGCGCGTCGCCGGCACCGACCTGGTGTGAGGTAGCCATCCAACTTCACCTCGAATGCCCAGCCGGAATGTTGCCGGTTTCGGTCTTGAGCGGCAGAACGGGAAAGGCGCGGTTCAAGATGTTCAGTGTTGAGGAATACGGCTCGACAGCACGCCGTCGGCTTCGAGTTGATCGATCGCATCGTTGTCGAGGCCGAGTAGTTCAGCCAAGACCTCGCGGTTGTCTTCGCCGCGGTATTTCGGAAGACCGCTGACGCCAACGTCGGGTGCGTCGCTGAACTTCCACGGCGAGTTAGGGATGTGGACGGTGCCGCCGTTGCGATCGTCGACATGCACGGTGGCCGAGCGCGCTGCAGCCCATTCGGTGTCAGCAAGCGCGCCGGGTTGTCGAACCTGACCAGTTGCGAGGCCGTGTTCGGCGAAGTGCCGCTCGAAGCTTTCGGCATCAGGGATTGCCAGGGCAAATTCGAGGAGCAGCGCACGCAGTTCGTCGTAGTGCTCGACGCGAGTAGCGACGCTCGTGAAGCGCGGGTCGTTGGCTAATTCAGGTTGCCCCATCGCAGCGATGAACAGGTCGAAGCTGCCGCGCTCGGCTGGATGGCCGCTGACGATGTACGACTCGCCCGACCCGATCTGCATGACGATGTAGTCGCCGGGACGGAAGCTTCGGATCACTTCAGGACTCACTGCGTCGGTCCACAGCGCGTCGTGCAGATGTTCGTTGACATACAGCATCGTCTCGGCCATCGACACGTCGATTGTCTGGCCGGTGCCGGTCTGTTCGCGTTGGAACAATGCAGCGAGGATTGCCGAGCACATCTCCATGCCCGTGTACACGTCAGCGTGGCTATGCGGATCTTTCGCGTAGGCGCCGCTGCGAGCGTTGCCCTGGGATGCGACGATGCCGCTCTCTGCTTCGATCACGGGGGCATAGGCCCGACGGTGGACCCACGGGCCGGTTTGCCCGTAGCCGGAGATCGACGCGTAGATCAGCCGAGGGTTGCGGTCGTGGACGATGTCGGCGCTGAGGCCGAGTCGATCCATGACGCCTGGCCGATAGTTCTCGATGAGCACGTCGGCGTGCTCAACCAGGTCGAGCAGGAGGGCCGACCCGGCGGTACTCCCGAGATCGATGCTCATGTTGCGTTTGCCGGTGTTCTGCTGAACGAAGTAGCTCGACAGACCGTTGCGACGCGGCGAGGAGAACCGCGTGAGGTCGCCTGCTGGTGGTTCGATCTTGATGATGTCGGCTCCGAGGTCGCACAGCATGCGCGTGCAGTGCGGGCCGGACAGTACGCGTGTCAGGTCGAGCACCCTGATGCCGGAGAGCGGTGAGCGAGACGACGTTGCGGGCACGGCTCCATCGTGGCCGATGGCGGCGGATGGGAGCGAAGCCGCGCCGCGACGTGGCGTCACGGCAACGACGTGACGCTACGCACACCTCATTGATCTTGGAGGGCGCTACCATCGGGAGCCACTCCGATCGACATTCCGATCGGTGAGCGCTTTCGGATTGTGTCTTCTGTTCCGGCCAAGCGCTGCAACTCACAGAATTGACACAAGAGAGAACCCCCGATGACCATGACTGACGACGCGCCACGTGCGCTCGACGAAACATCCCCGACCCCGTTCGACCAGCTCGGCTTGCCGACCTCGATCGTTACACTGCTGCAAAGCCAGGGCAAGTACGACGCGTTCCCGATCCAGGCGGCGGTGATTCCCGACGCGATGTCCGGCCGCGATGTCGCCGGCCGTGCGCCGACTGGCTCCGGCAAAACCCTTGGCTTCGGTCTTCCCCTCGTTGCTGGCCTGCGTGATGCCAAGGCCCGCCGCCCGGTCGCACTCGTGCTCGCTCCGACTCGCGAGCTCGCCGAGCAGATTATGGCTGAGCTCAGCCCGTTCTGTCAGGCCGCAGGCCACTGGGCCACGTCGATTTACGGTGGTGTCGGCTACGGCAACCAGCGCAAGGCACTCGACCGTGGTACTGAGCTCGTTGTCGCCTGCCCGGGCCGCCTCGAAGACCTCATCCAGATGGGCGCCATCAATTTGGCCGACGTCAGCACCGTCGTGATCGACGAAGCCGACCAGATGGCCGACATGGGCTTCCTGCCCGCCGTTCGTCGCATTGTTGGCCAGACCGCGGCTCGTCGTCAGGTGCTGTTGTTCTCGGCCACGCTCGACGGCCCCGTCGCCAAGCTCGTCGCCGACTTCCAGAACAACCCGGTGCGGCACGAAGTGGGTCCGAAGGGCCCCGACATGAGCCTCGCCGATCACAAGTTCTGGCTCGTCCAGCGCGAGCAGCGCCAGCAGGTGTGTGCCGACGTGATCACCAAGATGGGTTCGACCATCGTGTTCACCCGTACCCGCCACGGCGCCGATCGCCTTGCGAAGCAGCTCGGCAAGCTCGGCGTGCAGGCCGAACCAATCCACGGTGGACGGAGCCAGGGCCAGCGTGATCGTGCGCTCGCAGCATTTAAGCAAGGCAAGGCTGCTGCGTTGATTGCCACCGATGTCGCCGCACGCGGTATCCACGTCAACGGCGTCAACTGTGTTATCCACTTCGACCCGCCGGCTGAGAACTCCACCTACGTGCACCGTTCGGGCAGGACCGCCCGCGCTGGCGAATCCGGCACGGTCGTTTCGCTGATCGAAGGTGGTCAGAAGAAAGACGCGACCAAGCTGCAGCGTGCGATCGGGCTCAACGAGCCGCTCACCGATCCCGACGTCGGTCTGCTGACCGACCCGCCGATCTCCACGCGCCGCGAAGAAACCCCGGTGGCCCGCAAAGAGCGTCCGTCACGTCACGCACGAGGATCGAGCGACGACCGCCACCCCGACGCTCAGGTCGTAGCGAAGCGCGACGACCGCTTCGAGACCGAGCGCCCCGAGAAGGCCGACCTGCCGGCTCCCGACATGTCGATCGGTGACGGCACCGTCAAGTTCTTCAACGGCGGTCGTGGTTACGGCTTCATCGTTCCCGATGCCGGTGGCAAGGACTTGTTCGTCCATTTCTCGAACATCGTCAAGGGTGCGAGCCGTCGGAACGACGGGAACCGTTCGGACGGTGCCGACCGCGACTTCCTGACCCTCGACAACAATCAGCGTGTCTCGTTCGACGTGCGCGACGGCAAGAACGGCGCCGAAGCGTTCGACGTGAGCGTTGCCTGATCTGACCGGTTCGACCGAACTTCGTTCACGTTGCGTCGATATCCCGGTTTTTTGGCCAACGTCCTCTGTCAGCGAATCGTCTCATGGCACCCCGATCAACATCTCGAACCCCCAGGCGTGGCGCGCCGCAGCGCGTGAAGGCGTCCAACCGCTTGCCGCTCCTGATCTCGGTCGCGTTGATTGCTGGCATCTTGGGAATTGGGTTCTACGGGGGCCGAGGCGATTCGTCGCCGACGTCGCAGGCAGTCGCACCGATTGAACCATTCGAGTCGTTACTCGGCGACGGTCAGACGGCGAACATATACCCAGCACCTGTCACTCAACCGGATGACGCGGCAACCGACCTGCCGGCCGTCGACCGCACGCTCCGTGAGGGGCTGGCGGGCGACGACGTCAAGATGTTGCAGGAACGGCTGGCGAGCCTGGGGTTCGACCCGGGGCCTGCTGACGGCATCTATGGTCGACTGACGATGCAGGCCGTCTGGGCGTTCGAGAAGCTCGTGCTCGCGACACCGCGGGCCGAAGCGACCGGTGTGATCTCACCCGATTCCTGGGAGATTCTGCGCCGCGAGGTCACGATCACACCTCGCCGGTCGACCAACGGTCAGGCCGACCACACCGAGGTGTACCTACCCGAACAGGTGATGATCGTGTTCCGCAAGGATCAGCCGACACTTATCTCGCACATCTCGTCCGGCCTGCTGACCGCTGATGGCAAGCCGCAGGAGTACTGCGAAACCGTCACATATGACACCGATGAGCAGGGCCGCGAACTCGACGAACCGGTCACCAAGCAGGTCTGTGCCCTGGCCAAGACCCCGGGCGGCGTCTTCAAGTATCGCCGCCAGGTCGAAGGAAGGCGCGTGAGCCCGCTCGGCGGTATGTGGAATCCGGTGTACTTCAACTTCGGCATCGCTGTACACGGTGCAGAGAACGTGCCACTTGAGCCTGCATCACACGGTTGCGTCCGCATTCCGATGCACATTTCGGAGTACTTCCAGAGCATGGTCAGCCTCGGCGACCGGATCCTCGTCTGGGACGGCATCAAGGAACCCGAGCAACAGACCGAGGAGGATTCGCTGCCGTCGTTCGACTATGCCGACCCGAATGCCACGACGACCACGTCGTCGACCACCACGACAACGACGACCACGCTCGTTCCGGCCACCACGACGGTTCCTCAGCCGGCAACGACGGTCGCGCTGAGCACCACGACGACTCCGTAACTGTCACACCGAGGTCAGCTTGGTTGAGAGGTCAGCTTGGTTGATGAGTGTGACGCTGACACCGCCTGCGGCTGACGCCAGTTTGTGGAGGGTTGCTGCGGTGTACATCGAGATGCCCGTGCGCATCGCCGGTTTTTCGAAGCGGGAGGCGGTGCACGCTGTCTGGCCCAGCGACCTCACGTACCAAGTCAAGTGTGATCGGGCGGTCTGTGGATCGACGGTCCCGCCCATCGTTTGTTCCGGAATCGTTGGCTCTGTCCCCACTGTGGCGATGAGCGGGCATACCGGTCGGCTCGCCAGCACAGAAACGAGTACCCCATGACGATGTACGGAGCGAACCCCGAACAACTGAGCAATCTCGGCACGAGCTTGACCCGCCAGATCGAGTCAATCAATCAGGTGATGACCACGGTTGACGGCGTCATCAATGGCACAACCTGGCAGGGCCCGGCCCGTGATCGGTTCGTCGAAGATTGGAACACGTCATTCAAATCGGCGCTCGGCAAGCTGAATGATGCCTTCGGCATGGCGGGCAAAGACTGCTCGGCGCGAGCTGATGAACTGCGTCGGGTGATGGGCATCGGCTGACCGATCTGAGCGCCCTGTGGGTCGGCGGGGGTCCAGTCGAATAGTCTCCATTCGGTGACGACCGAGCGCGACCCTCTCGCAGGTGTTCATCCATTGGTACTCGCGGCCAAACCGCTCGTCGATGCGGTCGGAGCGACGTTCATCAATGTCGACCACGCCGAGCCGAGTGATGTTCCGCTGATTTGGGAAGGCGTGACCGTCGCCGCAGTGCGGCTGCCGCCGCTGCACGGGGCGCTCGACCGGCTGATCGATGCCGTCGAGACCGAACTGGGCGACACGCTGCCGATGCTGTCTCGCGAAGGCAAGCAGCGGGCGATCCGGCTCCTCGACGAACGTGGCGCGTTCATTCTGCGGCGTGCTGTTGAAGATGTGGCCGACGCAATGGGTGTCAGTCGGATCACCGTCTACAACTACCTCAACGCGATCCACCGCTGACTCCTGCCAGACTCGGAGTGCATGACCCGACTCGACGATTTCGATCTGATCGCCTTCGACGCAGACGACACGCTCTGGCAGAGCGAAGATTCGTTCAACAGAGCTGAGCTGGCGTTTGTCGAGCTCGTCGGGCCGCACTGCTCGGTCGGCGTCGATGTGGGGGAGGCCTTGCGAGCGGTCGAGCGTGCCGACCTGTCGGTGTCCGGTTACGGCGTGAAGGCGTTCACCATCTCGATGGTTCGGGCAGCGATCAGCGCATCGAACCGCACCGTGCCGGTCGAGGTCATCGAGCAACTCGTCGACATAGGCCAGCACATGCTGACCGAGCCGGTACATGTGCTCGATCACGTGCCCGAGGTGTTGGCGGCAGTGGGCGCCGAGAAACGTATCGTGATGATCACCAAAGGCGACCTGGTGCATCAGACACGCAAGGTCACCACATCAGGGCTCGCACACCACTTCTCTGACATCGAGATCTTGCTCGAAAAAGACCCAACGACGTACGCCAAAATATTTCGCCGCCTGGGTGTCGAGACGGACCGAGTGCTGATGGTCGGAAACTCGGTGAAGAGCGACATCCTGCCCGTGTTGGCCATCGGCGGGCATGCAGTCCACATCCCGTATCACATGACCTGGGAGCTCGAACGCGTCGATGAGCACAACGAGGAGTTCGCCGAGCTCGCGAGCATCAGCGAACTGCCCGGCTGGCTGGGCGTCTAAAGCCGTCGGAGTTGCACGCCGTCGACTCGGTGGTCGGCGGCCTTGTGCAAGATCAGCGATGCTCGATGACGGGTTGGGGCGATGTTCTCGGCGAGGTTGCGGCCGTTGATCTCGCGCCAGATCCCACGGGCCGTCGCAACAGCGTCCTCATCGCTGAGTTCAGCGTAGAACTTGAAGAAGCTGTCTGGGTTTTGAAAGACCGAGCCGCGCAGCGCGAGGAACCGATCGATGTACCACTTCTCGATGTCGGCTTCGTCAGCGTCGATGTAGATCGAGAAGTCGAAGTAGTCCGATACGAACTCGCTGAATCCTTCTGCCGTCTGCAACACGTTGAGTCCTTCGAGGATGACGATGTCCGGCTGACGTGTGACGACGCGCTCGTCGTCGACGATGTCGTAGACGACGTGGCTGTAGACCGGAGCTGTTACCTCAGCCCGGCCGCTCTTGATATCCCGAAGCACACGCAGCAACTCCCGCGTGTCGTAGCTCTCCGGGAACCCTTTGCGATTCATGATGCCGCGTTCTTCGAGTACGGCATTCGGATGGAGAAAGCCATCGGTGGTGATGAGGTCGACCTGGGGGTGATTAGGCCACTGTGCCAACAGCGCTTGCAGGATGCGTGCGAATGTGCTCTTACCCACCGCGACACTGCCGGCGACACCGATGATGTATGGCACCTTCGGTGCGACCGTGCCGAGGAACGTCGATGAGACTTTGTACAGATCCTGGATCGTGCTCACGTACAAGTTGAGGAGGCGGCTGAGCGGGAGATAGATCGTTGCGACCTCCTCCAAGTCGATCTGGTCGTTGATGCCCTGGAGATCACTCAGTTCAAGTTCGCCGAGTGTCAGCGGTGTCGTTGCGCGAAGTTCCGCCCACGTGTCGCGCTCGAAGCTGAGATATCGATCGACTGCCGTGGAGGCGGCATCGAGCGTCAAAGAGATCGGTTGGGCCACCGGTTCGGTCACGGGCGCGACCTTACGCAACTGCCGCCAGTGCTTCACAGACGCGGGCGCGTAGCCTGCGGGCGTGAGTGATTCGGCCGACCGCAAGCAGCGCGGTGCCTGGTACACGCCGGACGACCTCGTGGCGCGAGTTGTCGAGGCTGCAGTCACTCCTGAGTTCGTTGAGCGCTGCCTTTTGACGTCGAATGAGATCTGCATCGTTGACCCCGCGTGCGGCGACGGACGGTTTTTGATCGCGGCGGCGGAACGGATCGTGGCACTCGGTGGGCGGGCCCGGGCCATCGGCGTCGACATCGACCGACGTGCCGTGGACGCTGCCCGGCAAGCGGTTACCGAGGCCCCCGCGGTCGCCTCGTGCGACGTGGTGCACGCCGATGCCCTCTCGATGGACTGGACAAACATCGACGAGCCCTCCGGGAGTGGATTCGATCTTGTGATCGGAAACCCGCCCTTCTTGTCGCAGATGGCAGCGGCCACAACTCGTGGAGGTTCGAGCAGCAGAGGCGGAGGCCCGTACGCCGACGCTGCTGTCGAATTTGTGGCACTTGCTGCTGAATTGGTGAGCGACTCCGGCCGAGTTGCATTCGTCCTGCCCCAGTCGGTGCTGTCGGCTCGCGACGCAGGGATGACGCGTTCGGCTATCGACGCTCGGGCTGACATCGCGTGGTCGTGGTGGACCGGTGATCGAGAGTTCGATGCGCACGTCCACACGTGCGCCCTGGTTTTTCAGTTCGGCACACGGTCAACACGGACGGGGGCGACGTGGGGGCACGTGATCACCGACCGGCAGGGTGTGCCCGATGTCCCGTTGGCATTCGAGCAGCAACACGCGGGCAGGCTCGGGGACCGTTGCTGGTTGAACGCCAACTTCCGCGATGAGTACTACGGGATGATCCCTGCAGTCGGTGATCACGACGCGGGCCCACAACTGATCACCAGTGGGCTGATCGATCCGGGGCAATCATGGTGGGGTCGCCGTCCGATCACCTTCGCCAAACAGCGCTTTGCTGCGCCGCGTCTCGATCTGGATGCGCTCGATCCGAAGATGCAGCGTTGGGCCAGTCGTCGGCTCGTTCCGAAGGTGTTGATTGCGAACCAAACGAAGATCATCGAAGCTGTGGCTGATCCGGCCGGAGATGTCCTCCCGGGTGTTCCGGTTATTTCGGCCTATCCGACGGGCGGCGATCTGGTGTCAACCGCCTGGGAGACCGCTGCGGTGTTGACGTCGCCCGTCGCGTCGGCCTGGGCGTGGCATCGCAGTGCTGGCACGGGCCTGTCGGCCGATGCAATTCGGCTCGGCCCCGTGGTGCTCGCTGACGTGCCGTGGCCGGCTGGGAGCCTCGACAAAGCAGTGCAAGAACTTCGCCTTGGAAATGTCCGCAGCTGTGGACGCGAAGTGCACCGGGCATTTGGGATCAACGACGAGGCGCTGGTCGCTTGGTGGGAGGCCGCGCTCGTGACGATCGAGGCTCGCCAACCGCCGAACGTCACAGAGTCTCCGCGGCAGTAACCAGCCGGCGGGCTGCGAAACTCGTGGCGATGACAAGCGGGCAGTTGACCTCACAGCGCCGAACCGGACGAGGTCGCCAAGGGTGCGCCAGCGGTGCCCTGATCGTCGGGCTGGCCCTGTTCGCCGGAGCATGCGGCGGAGGGAGCGATGCCGGACCAACCTTGAGTGCGGCCGGTGAGAGCGGCAAGCGAATTGCGCTGTCCAGCGGCTGTGCTGGCTGCCACGGAACCAATGGCAAAGGCGGCGTTGGCCCCACGTGGGTCGGGCTGGCCGGATCGGAGCGAGAACTCCAAGATGGCTCGACAGTGATCGCCGACGACGGGTACCTCGTACGAGCGATCGCCGAACCCGGCGCCGACCTGCTTGCTGACTACCAGCTGCAGATGCCACAGAACCGGTTGAGCGACGACGACATCGCCGACGTGATTGCCTTCATCAAAGATCTCAGCCCGCCCGCAGGCGGCTGATCGATCAGCGCTTCCAGGGAGCGGTCGGGCTGGCAGTGCCAGGCCCACCGGTGAGCACTTGCGGACCCTCGTCGGTGACGAGGATCGTGTGCTCGAACTGGGCGGTGCGCTTGCCGTCTGAGGTGACAGCTGTCCAGTCGTCGTCCCAGATTTTGTAGTTGATCGTGCCGAGCGTGATCATCGGTTCGATCGTGAAGGTCATGCCGGCACGCATGATCGTGCTCGACCGGGAGTCGTAGTAGTGCAACACCTGAATGTCGGTGTGGAACTGCTCGCCGATGCCGTGCCCCACGAATGCCCGGACGACGCCGTACTTGTATGGCTTCACGGTGTCTTCGATGGCGCGACCGATGTCGCTGAGCGGGCGGCCGACTTTGACAGCTTCGATGCCACGCCACATCGACTCCTCGGTGACGTTGACGAGCTGCCGGCTTTCCGGGTCGACATCGCCGACGAAGAAGGTGGCGTTGGTGTCGCCATGGACGCCGCCGAGCCAGCCGGTGACGTCAATGTTGCAGATGTCGCCTTCTTGCAGCTCACGCGAGTCAGGGATGCCATGGCAGATTACTTCGTTGATCGACGTGCAGCAGGCCTTGGGATAGCCGTGGTAGTTGATCGTGCTCGGGTAGGCGCCGCCGTCGATGAACGCCTGGTGCACGGCGATATCGATTGCTTCGGTGGTGACACCGGGCTTGACCATGTCGCCAGCCATCTTTAAGACCTCACCGGCGAGCTTGCCCGAGATGCGCATCCGCTCGATGATGTCGGGCGACTTGACCCGACCTTCGTCCCAGGCCTCGTACTCGCCGGTATCGGCATAGGGCGGGCGGGCGATGTTGGCGGGGACGTCACGCATCGGCGTCACCAGGCCTTGTAGGATTCGGCCTTCAGACTTCTTGTGACAGCGCTTGTATTTGCGGCCGCTTCCACACCAGCACGACTCGTTGGCCTGCGGCAAGGTGGACGGAGCGGTTCCGAGCGTCGACGTCATCTCTTCAGGATACGGCCAAGCTGCGAACGCGCACTGAGGTCTACTCAGTCACAGTCAGCGTTCACTCCCCATCAGCCACCGAAACTGAGACCGCTACGCATCATCTGTGCCGCGCGATGGTCTCCATTTCGGGGGACGGGGGTGTCAGTGGCGGCCGAAGGGGTTGATTGAGCGGCTGGTAAAGGCGTTGAGCACGCGGATCACTTCGTGGGCGCCCCAGCGTTGTCCGCGCTGTGCTGTTGGGTCGAGTGCTTGCAAGACGCCGAGATCAGCGAGCTGGCGAATTGCCCCACCGACTGACGACGGACTGGCGTCGAGTTCGTCACTGAGCGACTTGACGTCGACGATCGGGTGGGCGAGCAGCGTGTCGATGATCGGGTGAATCACCGAGTCAGCACGCACGCTGTCAGCAACGGTGCGCCAGCCATTGACGATCACCTCGACGTCATCGAACAGCATGCTCGCGCTCCGGAGCGCAGCAAACGTGGCATCGGCGCCGAGCTCGACGATCGGGACAAAGTCGCCGGATCGATACTCGGTGAGCGCCTCGATGTACCGGTGCTTCTGCGAGACGATGCCCGCCGAGATTGGCAGGGTCGCAGCTTTGGTCAGCCCGTCGCGGCGCAGTAACGCGTGGATCAGCGCTCGACCGACGCGACCGTTGCCATCGGGGAACGGGTGGATTGTCTCGAAGTGGGCGTGCATCAGCATTGCCTGGATGAACACCGGGATGTCCGTGCGGTTCATGAACTCGCACAGATCTTCGATGGCGTCGGGAATGCGATCGGCAGCCGGAGGCACGAACGTTGCACCCGGCGGCCCGGCCGAGTAGCTGCCGATCCACACCGGGTCGGTGCGCCACTTTCCGGCGAGCACCGGATGCGTGTCTCTCAGGAGCGCTCTGTGGACATCGAGAATAGTGTCGGGAGTGATGTCGTCGGACAGTTCGATGGCTGCTGCAGTTGCTTCGACGTTGCCGATGACGTCGGCGACCGAGCGACCCATCTCGTCGCCGATCTCGGCCATGAGGAGGTCAGGAATCGATGCAGCAACGTTCTCGATGCGTGACGACGCTGATGCTTCGATCCGGACGAGGAGGCGTTCGAGCGGGGCCAGGGTGTCACCGACGCGAACGTCGAACTGAGCAATTGCCGCTCGGACATCTTCAGAGATGAGCGCGCAGTCCGACGGAATCAACATGCTGACGTCGGCGATCGGATCGAGGATGGCCGACTGATAGCTACGATCCCGAGAGGATCGTCTGGCGTCGCCGCCTTCAGAGATCAGCCAGGTGAGCTTTTCGAATCGCACCGGCGGCCAGAGCATGAGCCCACGGTTGTCTGTTGTGAACTCCGCTGCCATTGGTCAGAGTATGACCGATGAGGAGCCGTTGAGCGTGAGCTCGGGACCTGAAATAACGCCGAGCGTGATGGCCGAGGTGAGCGCAAGAGTGTCCCACGGCGATTCGTAGATCCAACGCTCACTGTGGACGCGCCGTGTCACCGTTTCAGATCTTGTTCAGACGGCTGGAGCTTTCGCGGGCGCGTTTCACCGATGTGGCGAGGCGCCATGACAACACGGCGACGACAAAGCCGCCGACTCCGGTGAACACCCACACCCACGGGAAGCGGCTGTCATCATCGATGATCTCGAGCTGCGGCGGGGGAGCGGTGGGGTCGTAGGTGAAAAGGTACGCAGCTCTGATGCGGTCGTCGTCGTCGACGTCGGTGCTGATGTGTCGCACCACGTACTGGCCAGCCACCGACAACGGTGCGTCGAGTGACACGATCACCTTCAAGTTGCCGTCCTGAGTGAACGTGGTGCCGACGATCTTGCCGTTCGGATCGGTGACCGATCCGTCAGGGTCAGTAATCGTGCTGGCATATCGCAACTGGATCGTGGTGATCTCGCCGCCAACGATTGCACCCGGTCCAGGGCTGGCTGCGCCGAGCCCGGAATGAGCAAATACAACCGAGCCGAACAGCAGCGTGACGGCTGTTGCCAGTGCAGCGATCAGCCCGACGGACCTCCAGCCTTCCCGTGGTCGGTTGGCGCTCCGACCACTCACGGAACTACGTGAACGGCAGCGACAAAGGTCATGCAGCGACCCCGTCGATCAAGGGGAGCGACCAGAGCAGTGACTCGAGCAGCAGCCGCTCGTTCGGATTGCGCTCCATTGCCTGCAAGGCTGCGTGGATCTGGCGTACGGCGTTCGCGCATCCTTCGATGTCGAACGGGCCGCTGCCGGGCTTCGTCGAGGCCAGCGCCTGATCACGGTAGACCGATGCAAGCGTCGCCAGACCTGAGCGAAGCTCGTCGGTGCGGTGACGTCGGAGCTCACGTTTGTGGCGATCTTCGAGCAGCTTCTTGCCGCTGCCCCGCTCGCCGTGTTCCTTGATGCGGGCATCGAGCTCAATGATCTCAACTTCGTGTTTCGCTGCGAGCGGTGCTGCTGCCGCATCGATCAAGGTCAGCAGTTCGCCGGCGAGACGCATTGCAACGGCACCCGTACCATCGAGTTGCCCGGGGGCCCCGAGGAATGCCTTGCGACGTTCGGCGAGCGCCGGGTCGGTGGCGAGCACGCGAGCGCGATCGAGGTTGCCGAGCGCAGCCTTCGACGCGACCATCGCGCTGGCCGGGTTGATGCCTTCGGTGAGGAGCCGGGCGGCGATGACGTCGGCACTGATCGTGCGGAAGTGGATGCGTACACAGCGTGACGAGATGGTGATCAGGTCGTGCGGCACGAAGTCGCAGAGGATGACGAACGTCGTCGAGTCCGGCGGCTCTTCGATCGTCTTCAGCATCAACGCCGCACCGTTGGGCGACAGGAGATGGAACTCGTCGAGGATGAGCACCTTGCGGGCGCCCTCGGTCGGTGCGAGTGAGCTGACGCGCACGACCTCTTTGGCCTGGTCGGCAGAAATGGAGGCGCCGACGCGCTGCACTTCGCGTACGTCCGGATGCTCGCCCGCGAGGATCAGCCGGGCATCGCGCTGCTCGCGATCTTCGCCACCAGACATCAGGCTGGCTGCAAATGCGCGAGCAGCTTCGAGTTTGGTTGAACCGGCTGGCCCGACGAACAGGTAAGCGTGGACTGGCCCTCGGGCCACTGCGCCGCGAAGGCTTTCGACAGCAGGCTTCTGCCCGACGACGTCGTCCCACACCGAACCGGGTTCGCCGAGTTCCGGCTTGGCAGAGGTGGGCACGTCAGAAGTTGTCGGCGTTGCGGCGGCCTGCTCGTCGGCGAGCATTGCTGCTTCGAGCTGCTCCTCGGTCATGTCGTCGTCGCTCGGGTTGGAGTCGCTCACAGCACACCGCGTTCGATCAGGGCGGCAACGATCGTTGCTTCGACCTCGTCGATCGAACCGCGACCGTTGACCGTGATCCATCGGTCGGTATTGGCGGATGCCATGGCCCGGAACCCATCGATGACGCGCTGATGAAAGGCGTCGCCTGCCGCTTCGAACCGGTCGAGGTCACGCTCTTGGAGCCGCTCCGCAATAAGCGCGTCCGGGGTGTCGAGGAAGATCACGGTGTCGGGCCGGCGGGCAGTGATCGCCCAGTCGTTGATACTGGTCAGCTCTTCGACGTCGAGCTCACGGCCGTAGCCTTGGTAGGCAAGCGTCGAGTACAGCGACCGGTCACTGACCACGTTGCGGCCACCGTCGAGCGCAGGGCCAACGACCTCGGCGAGATGCTGAGCACGATCAGCCGCTGTCATCAGCGCCTCGGCCCGCGGTGTCAGGTTCGTGATCGAGTTGTCGTGCAACATCTCGCGGAGCCGTGCCCCGACAGCGGTGCCGCCTGTTTCGCGAGTGAGCACGGCATCCATCCGAGCAGCGAGTAGCGCCGCCTGCGTGGACTTGCCGCAGGCTTCAGCACCTTCGAAGGCGATGTAGTTCGGCGACGTCACGCAGTGGAGGCTAGAGGACGACACGTCGTCCTCTGACAGTCAGTCGTTGATGTCGGTGATGGCTGGCTTCTTGGCAGCGGCTTTCTTGGCTGAGGCCGATTTTTTGGGCGTGCTCTTCTTTGCTGTGGCCTTCTTCTTGGCTGCAGCCTTCTTTTTCGTGGCCGTGGCCTTCTTGCCCGGGGTGCCGCCCTTGGCGATGATTGCTTCGCGACGGATTTCCAGTAGCTCGTAGGCGCGTTCAGGGCTGATCTCTTCAAGACGGTCACCCTTGCCGAGTGACGCGTTGGTCTCGCCGTCGGTGACATAGACGCCGAAGCGGCCTTCCTTGGCGGTGACGTTCTTCTCTGACACCGGGTCGGTGCCGAACTCTTTGAGCGGGCCCTTCGCCGCGAGGTTGCTGCCGCCGCGCTTGTAGACCTTTGGTTCGGAGTAGATCTTCAGGGCTTCGTCGAGCGTGATCGTGAGGAGTTGGTCTTCAGTATCGATGTTCCGATAATCCTTTTCCTTCATCACGTACGGGCCATAGCGACCGTTGTTCGAGAAGATGCCGATGTCATCGGCTGGGTCGTTGCCGAGGTGGCGCGGGAGCTGGAGCAGCTTTTCGGCGTCGGCCATCGTGATGTTTTCGAACACCATGTTCGAAAAGAGCGACGACATCTTCGGCTTCTCCATACCGGGAGGCGGGTTGTCGTGATCGCCCCACTGTACGTACGGGCCGTAGCGTCCGTTCTTGGCGAACACGGGGAGCCCGTCGAGCTCGCCGATCGGATCGTCCATCTTCGGAGCGTTGAGTAGCTCGATGGCCTTCTCGACGGTGAGTTCGTCTGGTGGCAGATCGTCGGGCACCGACGCGGTGTCATCGCCGCGCTTGATGTACGGCCCGTACCTGCCCGGCTTGGCAACGATCTCGTTGCCGTCTGGGTCGTTGCCGAGTGGAAACGTGTTGATCTCGGCGGCGTCGATCTCGTCGAGGTTCTCTTCGACCAGGCGCTTCAGACCGAGCATCACATCTTCGCCATCGCCGGCCTCGGCCGTGATGGGAGGAACGCTCGCGTCGCCCTGGTCGCCCCAATAGAAGCGCTGGAGCCACTCGTCTTTCTGACGTGTGCCATCAGCAATTGCGTCGAGGTCGTGCTCGGTCGACGCTGTGAACTCGTAGTCGACGAGCGCTTCGAAGTGCTCTTCGAGCAGTCGGACTACGGCGAATGCGGTCCAGGTCGGGACGAGTGCTTGACCCTTCTTCCACAGGTAGCCGCGGTCCTGCACGGTTTGGATGATCGACGCCCAGGTGGACGGTCGACCGATACGCAGTTCTTCGAGTCGCTTCACGAGCGATGCTTCGGTGAAACGCGATGGTGATGACGTCGTGTGGCCGCTCGGGGCGATCGACGCGATCGGCACCAGGTCGCCGGCGGCGAGCGGCGGCAGGAGTGCTTCCTTGTTGGCAGCGTCTTCGCCGGTCTCTTCCGTCGATGCGACGTAGACGGCCCGGTATCCGGGGAACGTGATCGTCGTGCCGGATGCTGCGAATTCGCAGTCAGTGAGCTCACCGGTGGTGCGATCGAGTGACTCGGCGGCGAGGCGGATCGAGACGGTGACACCGGCGGCGTCGGCCATTTGCGAAGCCAGCGTGCGCTGCCAGATCATCTGATACAGCGCAAGTTCCTGGCTGTTCAGTTCGGTCGCCACGGCGTTCGGCGAGCGATACGGCGTGGCCGGGCGGATGGCCTCGTGAGCATCTTGACCCTGGGTCTTCTTCTTGTATTGCTTTGGCGCTGCGTTGAGGTACTTGGCTCCATACTCGCTCGTGACCGCGTCGCGAGTCGCCGTCATTGCCTCTTCGGAGAGGATCACGTCGTCGGTACGCATGTAGGTGATGAAGCCACGCTCGTAGAGGCCTTGGGCCACTCGCATGACCTGGCTGGAGGAGAGACGGAGCTTGCGGCCACCTTCCTGCTGCAGCGTCGAGGTCATGAACGGTGCCTTGGGTGACGATCGATACGGCTTCTCGTCGACGGAACGGACCGTGAACTGTTTGCCGTCGAGACCTTCTGCCAATCCGCGTGCGCGAACTTCTGTCAGCTGGATTGGCGAGTTGCCGCTCTTCGGGGTGATCACCTCACCGTTGTCGCTGAAATCTTTGCCGCTGGCCACCCTTGAACCGGCGATGCCGACAAGTTTGGAATCGAACGATGGATCTGTTGCGGTGATCGCGTCGATGTCCCAGTAGCCGGCGCTGACAAAAGCGATGCGCTCGCGTTCGCGTTCTACGACCAGCCGGACCGTGGGGCTTTGCACTCGACCAGCGGACAGGCCGCGGTTGACGCGACGCCACAGCACCGGCGAGACTTCGTAGCCGTACAAACGGTCGAGGAGGCGACGGGTCTCAGCAGCGTCGACCATGCCGTAGTCAATGTCGCGTGGGTTGTTGACAGCGTGGTCGACAGCGGCCTTGGTGATCTCGTGGAACACCATCCGTTTGACCGGCACTTTGGGCTTGAGGTATTCGAGCAGGTGCCACGAGATGGCTTCGCCCTCGCGGTCTTCATCGGTTGCGAGGTACAGCTCGGAAGCGTCTTTTAGTGCGGCCTTCAAGTCTTTGACCACAGTCTTGCCGCGTTCGGTCAACTCGTAGGTCGGCTTGAAACCGTTGTTGACATCGATGTTTAAGCCTTTAGAGGGTAAGTCCGCCACGTGGCCAACGGAGGCGCGTACGTCGTAGCCGCTGCCGAGAAACTTTGAGAGAGTTTTCGCCTTTGCAGGAGATTCGACGATGACGAGTGGCTTAGACATCAGGGTCTTTCGCTAGGGGTTGCAGCAGAGTGAGCAAGTGGAGTGTGCCTGAAACGAGGCGGTTCCACGTCGCGGCTCGGTAAACGGCATGGCGCAACCTTCGGGTGGGCGGCACCGGGGAGGGTACGTTCTGAGGCAATGTCCTCAACCGCTGATCGTGTCGCACTGGGCTGGTCGGACGCGTTCGAGGTGGCATGGGCGTCGATCGGATCCCCCGGTGTTCCCGTGCGTGTGTCCCGGCTAGACCGGGGCTGGAGCACAGCGATCTCGACGATGGATCAGGCGCGCGGGCTCGTCGATCCCATCCGGATGCGCAACATCGGAGCCGAGGTTGCAGTGGGCGACTGGATCATCGTGTCCGACGACGGCGAAAAGGTGGAACACGTCCTCGAACGGACCTCGGCGTTTACCCGGCGCGCCTCTTTCGACGGCATGCGTGCGGTGTCACACACCCTTGCAGCAAACATCGACGTGGTGTTCCTCGTGCACGCGCTCGGGTCGCCGCCCAGCCCGCGCCGGCTCGAGCGCGAGCTCGTGCTGGCGTTCGATTCGGGTGCCGAACCGGTCGTCGTGCTGACCAAGACCGACCTCGTCGACGACCCCGAACCGACTCGTCTCGAACTCGCCGAGGTCGCACTCGGTGTACCGGTGCTCCTGGTAAGCGGCGTGACCGGTAACGGCATCGACTCGCTCCGGTCGTACGCCCACGGCAATCGAACGCTGACGTTCCTCGGTGCGAGCGGCGTGGGTAAGTCGACGATTGTGAATGCTCTGGTCGGCAACCAACGGCAAGCCACATCGGAAGTTCGTGAGGGCGACCAACGCGGCCGCCACACGACCGTCGCAGCGGAACTCGTGCCGCTCGACGACTCGACCACCGGCGGCTGGTTGATCGATACGCCTGGCGTTCGCGCACTGAGCCTCTGGTTGTCGGGCAACGGCATCGAGCGGGCGTTTGCCGATGTGTTCGACCTGATGGATGGGTGCCGGTTTCGCGACTGCAAGCACGATCAGGAGCCCGGATGCGCCGTTCAAGCAGCGATGAGCGCGGGTGAACTCCACCCCGTGAGGCTGAACGCGCTGGAGAAATTGATTGAAGAAGAGGCGGCGCTAGAAGAAGAGCAGCGGGCGCGCGAAAAGGTCGCAGATAGGCGACGCGGGGGCAGGAAGCCACCCGACAAGTCTGAGTTTGACTAGACGGCTGTCCACGCAGGTGCCGCGATCGTCGATGCCCCTCGAGCGCTGCGAGTCCTCGGAACGTGCCAGCCTCCGGTCTACTCCGTTGCTCCGGAATTCGTGAACGAAGCGGCCCCGGCACCCTGCACTGGTGATCTTGCTGGCGACAGCCGCTCGTTTGGCGCAGGCGGTCTGAATGCTCAGGTTTTGAGGACCCAGCCTTCGCCATGGCGTGTCCACATTGTGGTCATGTTGACGGCGGCGATGGGGAGTGGGCCGTAGATGTGCGCAAAGAGTTCGTCGAGGCCTGGTGCTGACGGTTCCCAGAGGATCTCGGAGGGGACGGCGACGGGATCGATCGTCAAGAGCACAAGGTCGGAGAGGTCGCCGTAGAAGCGGTTGGCAGTGGCCTCGATCTGAACTGCTGTCGAGCAATGGATGAAGCCAACAGCATCGAGCGTTTGACCGCGGGTCGACCAGCGGTACGCGCCAATTTCAAAGGCACCTTGCCAGTCTTCGGGAAGTGCAAGGTGGAAGATTGGGTCGTCGCCGGCGCCGGCAGCGGTTTCGGTCACGAGATGGTGTCTCGAATCGTGATCGACTGGTCGAGGCGGGTGCGTTCCAGGCGGGTCCGAAGGCGCTTGTTGGTGCACACGATCTCGAGGTCGCCATCAGCCTGTCGTGCCGCTGCTGCTGCGCCGAGCAGCATCCCGAGACCGGCATCGTCGAGTGCAACGACACCGTCGAGGTCGGCTACGACGACCGCACCGCTGTTGGCATGGACAGCGCGCAGCAAGGCATCGCGGAAGGCGGCGATCGAAGCGAGGTCGACGACGCCGTCAACAGCAACGGTCGGCACGCCGGCCACGATGCTTGTCGTCGCTCGTAGGTCCATGGCCGTCAAGCTAACGGCGTCGACCTGAGCATCACGCCCGATCGTGTCAGTCGGGCTCTGTTGCCATGGTCGCTGTTGCCCGGTGCGTGCTGGGGCCGAGGAAGCGGCCGATGATCGGGACATCGGTCGGATCGGTGTAGGTGATCGTGACCACCACGTCATGTGACGTTGTCTGCGTCGACACGTCGATCGGCAGCCCGACCGAGCGGCGTGCGGCGCGACCGGCGGCGCCACTCGGGTCGGATGACACGACTGCGGCGCGCGCCCCTTCCCGAGCGGCGAGCTCGACTGCGAGTTCGTTGCGGATCGCGACACCGACCTGGACGATTCCGAGCACGATGATCAGTACCACGGGCAGCGCCAGTGCGACCTCGACCGTGGCCTGGCCGGCGTCATTACGGTCGCGCCTCGACATCAGAGTTTGCTGATCACGGAATCGATCACCGCGTTGAACAAGCGACCGATACGGGCCGCGCCTCCGCCGGTGGTGGCCCAGGCGACGACCAGGAGGGCGACCAATGCGGCTGCGAGCAACACGAGGGCGTACTCGGTGGTCGCCTGCCCGCGATCGCCGGCACAACGCGATCGATGTTGGTCGACGAGGCCATCGAGTCGGTCGGCCACAGCATTGGATGCGGTGGCGAGGGAGAGAGAGCAGGCCAGGATGAGGTGCGGCATTGGTGCCTCCGAAGACGAGTGCGGGAACGGTCGGTCACCAGGCGTTGCTGCTGAGTGACGAGAGGGCTGCCAGTACCGCAGGGGCGATGGCAAGCAAGACGAACGAGGGGAGGGTGCACACGACCAGCGGAAACGACAGCTTGACCGGCAGGGACCGAGCCGCTGCTTCGTCGAGGCGCCGTCGAGTTGCGCGCGTTTCCACCGAGAGTTGGGTGAGGACGTCGGCCATCGGAAGCCCGTACCGGCTTGATGCGGCAACGAGATCGACGAGCGCGATGGCGCTGGTTCCGAAGTGTGTGTTTAGCGCGGCGAGTGCATCAGCGAATGTCTCGCCTCGCCGAGTGCGATGGACGACCTCGGCGAATGCCGGTCGGGTGATCGGCGGCGCCGCATCGACGAGGCGTTCGACGGCGAGCCGCGGCGTGAGCCCGCCGTGCACGAGGAGGATGAAGATGTCGATGGCATCTGGGAGCGCTGCAACCCGCGCTGCAGTGGCTGATCGAGCGGCGAGCAGTACTCGCACCCGCACCGTTGCGAAGCCGACGGTCGTGAGGATCACGACGGGGAGAGCACCGGCAGTTACAACCCCGACGACGCCCAGACACCCCCAGCCCAGACACACCGAGCCCTGACGGTGTCGACGAGTACGCCCGAACCGACGTGCTGGGCTGACGGGCAAAGCCCCGTGCAGGGTTGCGGCCGGAGAGCGCCGCGGGTTGGCGATCGGCTCGGCTCCTTTGGCCGCGACCAGTACACACACGAGGGCAGCCACGGCTGGTGTGAGAACGAACACGTCAAGCCCCCGCTTTGATGATGCAGCGCATCCACCACCAGCCGGCAAGGTTCAGAGTGAGACCGAGCGACACGAGGGTGAACCCGGCGGGTTGGCTGAGTTCCGCTCGAACGGCGGAGTCAGTGGCCGCCAACAGGACGAGCAAGCTGAGCGGGACGAACGTCAAAACGTGCGCACTGAGTCGCGCTTGCGCACTGTGCGCCGAGCGCTCTTGCCCGTCGGCAACACGGAGTCGCAGCGCTCCGGCAAGTCGATCGAGCGATGCGGCAGTCGGCCCGCCGATGCTGCCCGAGGTCGCCAAGACCGCAGTGGCCAGCGCAATATGGGATGACTGCCGTTGAGGTCGCGATGTTGCGTCAGCATGGAGACCGGTCACGGCCGTCGAGACGGTTGCACCGCGCACGAGTGCCTTTCGAACAGCCTCGGATCGATGAGCGAGCGCCGGGTTGGTGGGTTCGATGCTGATCAGTGCCGCGCGCAAGCTGGTGCCGGCGCGGAGCGCACGGGCGAGCGCATCGCACCACTCCGCAACTGCGCTCGGCGAGATGGTGGTGTGGGCGGTTCGCCAGCGCGCCTGGAGGGTCGTCGTCGGCGTGACGAACGCGAGCGTTCCGGCACGGGCAACTGGCAGAGGCCCGCGGCGTGGCGGAACGCCTGCTCGCATCGCTACGGAGCCGAAGATCGCAAGACACATCAGTGCAGCCATGACAGCAGCGAGAGCGGGGGTGCCGAATGCTGTGCTCATCGCCGGCTCTGAAGCTCGCCGACCTGCACGAGGAGTTCACCCGTACCAAGTTCGGCGACCGGAACGAGACGCGGTTCGCCATCCTGGTTTGCCGGTCCGACCTCGCAGATCGACACGAGGCGACGTCTGCCGTCGGAGCGCGATCGGCCGATGTGGACGATGACATCGAGCGATCGTGCCAATTGCTGTCGAATTGCCGGGAGCGGCCAGGTCGGCGCAGCTTGCAGGACGAGCGATTCAAGCCGAAGGAGCGCGTCGAGGGGCCCATTGGCGTGACACGTCGAGAACGAACCGTCGTGGCCGGTGTTCATTGCCTGCACGAGGCCCAGCACCTCGGGCCCACGGATCTCGCCAACGACCAGGCGATCTGGCCGGAGCCGAAGAGCGGTGCGCACGAGGTCGTTCAGGTCGATGGCCGGGGGCCCATCCGGTGACGGTGGACGGGCCTCGAGCCGCACAACATGCTGCGCGCCGATCGGGAGCTCGGCAGTGTCTTCCAAGACGACGATGCGCTCGTTGTTCGGGAGAGTGGCAATGAGTGCCGCGAGCAGTGAGGTCTTGCCCGACGACGTGGCGCCGCTGACGACGATGTTGCAGCGCCGTTCGACGACCTGACCGAGGATCTCGACGCCGAGAGGATCGGTGAATGCGGCAAGATGACGTGCAGAGCGTGCAAAACGACGGATCGACAGGCTGGCCCCATCGACACCGACTGGGCCGATGACGGCGCACACTCGTGCGCCGTCAGCCAGGCGAGCGTCGACGATGGGTGTGGTCAGATCGAGGCGCCGGCCGATCGGCGCAAGAATCCGCTCGATGATGTTGCCGAGCGGCTGGCTGGTGAGTTTGCCGACCCGCTGTAGCTCACCGCCCCGGTCGATCCAGATGTGATTGTCGGCGTTGACCAGTACTTCGTCAACGGACACGTCGGTGACCCATTCATCGAGCTCCCCGAGGCCCGTGAGGCGAGCGACAGCTGCCTCAGCCAGCCGGCGTTGCTCATCAGTGGTTGCCAGTGGTGCGACGTGGCGCGCTTCGGCATGCGCCGCCTCGCCGACGTCCCCGCCGACGTTGTCGATTCGCCGGCAGATGTCGGCGACCGGGTCCGATGTCGACGACGTGCCGGTACCGGCAGCGTTGAGACGTTGGTTGCTCATGCGATCTCTCGGAGACTCTTGCGGATGATGAGCGGCGGCCGGCTCGCGAGGAGCCCTGAATCGACAGCCCGGGCGATGCGCGGGTCGTCGGCGATGGTGGCCACAATCGGTGCGCCGACGGATCGCTCGACGTCTTTTGGGCGCAATTGTCGACCGTGCCCGCTCACGAACAACACGCCCGTCGGTCGGATGGGAGATCGGGTCGCTCGACGCAACGAGAGGTAACACGCTCGGGTGACGAGCCAGCGTTGCTCGATGCCGCTCGCCAATGCCGTCGCAGGCGTGCCGGTGCCAGCGTCGATCCAAACTTCGCCGCCGGAGCGTGCCTCCCACCGGGCAAACCACTCGAGGAGTGCGGCCCAGCGGTCCGGCGTTGGCATCGATGTCGTTGACCTCGCTGTTCCACTCTGCCGGTAGGGCAAGAGGAAGGTGGTGTCGTCGATGTCGACGAGCAAGTCGTCGAGTTGCGTCGCCGGACCGTCGCCGAGTAACCAGTCGATGACACCGGGACGGTCGGGTTCGGGGAGCCCGAGCACCGTGTCGATCTCGCCGTCGAGGTCGACGAGCAGTGCCGGCCGCGTGGATTCGAGTGCAAGCGTTGACGTGATGACCGTGGTTCCGGAGCCGCCTTTGACGGCCCAACAGAGCGTGACCATGTGTTCTCCCTGCCGAGGTGGCACTTGGGGTGAATGACATGGAAGGAGTCGGTGTCCGCAGGGTACGGGCCAGCGCGTCGAGTCGCGTGAGCGCGGCGAACTCGGCGCGATTTGAGGGCAGAAAGCGCCGCTTTCTGTCCCGAGTTCCCCGCGCAACAGTTAGCGTCACCTGCGGAGATGTCTGGGTACCTGGTGGGCTCCGCCGCCTTCAAAGCGGTTGGGACGGGCGATCCCCGTCCGGCGGGTTCGATTCCCGTCCATCTCCGCCACTGGGTCCACGGACGTCCGCTGGTGGAGTTCGAAAGTCCCATACGCTGGGGTTATTCGAAATTCGATCCACGGACGTCCGTGACCGTTTGCGGAACGTTGCTCTCGGATTCGCTGTGGGGCGACGCTGGAGTCAGGGTCGCCTGCAGGGATCGCCGAGTTCGGTGCTGTCTCCGAGAAGTTCGATCCCATCGCGCTGAACTCTCACGAGATGCGCGCACCCGATAGCGCAACCTTGAGGCCCCATCACTAAGTTTCAGTGATGGCTGCTCTTGAATCAACTGTTGACATGTACGACCTCCGGATGTCCGAAGGTGTGCGCCCGCTGTATGAGAAGGTCAAGGCCTTCATCGCGGAAGAAGTTCAGCCGATGTCGGAAGAGTTCTTCCGTCTTGGCGTGACGCGTGAAGATCGCTGGGGTTACGCCCCGGGGCAACTCGAAATGCTGCAGGTCGTCAAAGACAAGGCCAAGGCCAACGGCCTGTGGAACTTCTTCCTCCCCGACGCCGAAACTGGCGAAGGTTTGTCGAACCTCGATTACGCATACATCGCGATCGAGTTGGGTAAGAACCCGCTTGCTTCGGAGTCGATGAACTGCGCCGCACCTGACACGGGCAACATGGAAGTGCTCGAGCGTGTCGGCACAGCAGCGCAGAAGGAGCAGTGGCTCAAGCCGCTCCTCGCCGGCGAGATTCGTTCGGCATACGCCATGACCGAGCCCGACGTTGCTTCCTCCGACGCGAAGAACATTGCCTGCGTGGCCGAGCGCGACGGCGATGAGTGGTTGATCAACGGCGAGAAGTACTACATCTCTGGTGCTGGCGACCCGCGCTGCAAGATCATGATCACCATGGTGCAGACGAGCCCTGACGGCCCGCCGCACCAGCGTCAGTCGCAGATTCTCGTGCCCATCGACACGCCTGGTGTGCAGATCCTCGGCCCGATGCACGTGTTCGGTAAAGACGACGCACCGCACGGCCACATGCACATCAAGTTCGAGAACGTTCGTGTGCCGTACGAGAATATTCTCCTCGGTGAGGGCCGAGGCTTCGAGATCAGCCAGGTCCGCTTGGGCCCGGGCCGCATCCATCACTGCATGCGGGCAATCGGTCAGGCAGAAAAGGCCCTTGAGATGATGGTCTCGCGCGGTCTCAGCCGTGACGGTTTCGGTAAGCCGCTCGCCAAGCTCGGTGGCAACACCGAGATGATCGCCAAGGTCCGTATCGAGATCGAGTCGATGCGCCGCATGGTGCTCACCGCTGCCAACGCCATGGACAAGCTCGGTAACTCCGAAGCGCGTGTGTGGGTGTCGGCGGTGAAGGCCATGGTCCCGATTCGCGTCTGTGAGATCATCGACCAGGCGATTCAAATGCACGGTGCTACCGGCGTGTCGCAGTGGACGCCCCTCGCCGACATGTACACCAGCCAGCGCACGCTGCGTCTTGCTGACGGCCCGGACGAAGTCCATTGGATGGTCGTGGGCCGCAAGGAAGTCAACGACGGCGAAGAGAAGGCCCGTGGCTACAACCCGAAGGAGACGTTCCTGGCGAACACCTCCGAAGTGAAGGAAGGCGCGTTCGCCGGCCCAGCCTGATCCTCACCTGATAGCAGGTCAAACAACGGCCGGCGTTCTCCATTGCGAGGGCGCCGGCCGTTGCGCGTATGAGCTGACGTCAGAGTGGGAGCAATGCCACAGGTGCTGCGCGCTGTGTCGACCGCGGCAAGAATCTGTTCGTACTCGAACAAAGGGTTCGGTTGGCCGAGGTAGAAGCCAGAGCGTTGGACGCGGGCGGCCCCTTTTTGAGTCCTCCGACCAATATTACGGTCAGAGATCGCCCCGGAACTTTGGTGCTCACGCCCTGTGACTGTCTTCCCGAGGTCTGTCCTCGGGAAGACACCGCGATCGTTGACGTTCAGTTGCTCAGTGTTAGACGGCAAGAAGGTCGCGAGCGCCGGTGTCGCTCGACGGGTGGCGCAGCTTGCTCATGGCACGAGCTTCGATTTGGCGGATGCGCTCACGAGTGAGATTGAAGTGCTCGCCAACCTCTTCGAGGGTCCGTGGCTCACCGAGGTCGAGGCCGAAGCGCAGCTTGAGGATTTCCCGCTCGCGTTCGTCGAGCGGGGCGAGTAGCCGGCTGATCTCGTCGGGCAACAGCGCCGTGGCGGCAACTTCGAAGGGTGACTCGGCCGAGCGGTCTTCGACGACGTCGCCGAGTTCGGCATCGCCGTCTTCGCGCAGGGGTTCGGACAGCGAGAGCGGCTCGGCAGCGAAGCGCAGTGCCTCCGTGACCTTGTCCTCGGGCATCTCGACTTCCTTGGCCAGCTCAGAGAGCGTTGCGGTGCGGCCGAACTTGAGTTCGAGGCGTGAACGCGCCTTCTGTAAGCGAGCAAGCGTGTCACCGGCGTGGACCGGGAGGCGAATGGTGCGGCCGGTGTTGGCGATGCCGCGAGTGATGGCTTGACGGATCCACCACGTGGCGTACGTGGAGAACTTGAAGCCCTTGCGCCAGTCGAATTTCTCGACAGCGTGCATGAGGCCGAGGTTGCCTTCTTGGATCAGGTCGAGCAACGGCAGGCCCGAGGCCTGGTATTTCTTGGCGATCGACACGACGAGACGAAGGTTCGATTGGACGAACTGGCGCTCGGCTTCTTCACCTTTACGGGCGGTGCGCCGCAGTTCGCGTTTTTTGGCGGCAGTGACTTCTTTGCCACCGGCATCCAATTGTTTGATGGCTTCGTTTCCGGCTTCGATGGCCTTTGCGAGGCGGACTTCGTCGTCCTTTGTGAGCAGCGTGTACTGCCCGATATCAGTGAGGTAGAGACGGACGAGGTCTTCGTCATCTCGTTCAACGCGATCTTTGGCCACCGGGGGCTCCTACTGTTCAGTCGTTGATTCTTCGGTGTGCAAGACATCACGAGGGAAATGTGGTAGACCCGCTCTTCCCCCGAGACGAACGTCACGATACCGACGCGGATCCTTGTGTCAACCTGCAAGTGCGCGTTTTGCGTGTCAATTCGCGAGTATCTCGATGAGCGATAGGGAAAGAATCACGATCGTAATGAGCGATGACATCGAAATTGAACTGGTGGTGGTCACGATGACCTTCGACGCACGCCCGAATCAGGCCGACAATGCGGAGTTGCTTGCGATCCTGTCGAAGTACATCGTGCTGGCCCGCATGGACGACGGCTGTCGCAACGTCGACCTGTGTTCGAGCATCACCAAGTCTGGCCGGCACCTCGTGATCCAGAAGTGGGACTCCGACGAGATGCAACGGCAGCACTTCGATTCCCCATTAATGGTCGAGATGGCTACGTCGTGCGTCGGCATCTTGGCGGCTGCACCGGAGATCGACATGTGGGAAGGTACCAGCGCACACGACCTGCGCTGACGTGGTTCAGATCGTGGCGCCTGTAGAGTTCGTCTATGGCCAACCCAGTGTTTAACGACGACACCATGCGGCGAGATGCCGCCGGATGGGCGGCACCGGTACGCGGCGGACACACTGCGCCCGTCCCCACCGGATCGCCGCTCAACGCCCCCACCAACGACGGCCCGATCACTCCGTGGTCCAAGGACGTCATGACCGTCAACGGCACGATTACCGCCGTTGCTTCTCTGTTCATCCTCCTCCTCATTTCAGCATCGTTTGGGTGGTCCGCTGCCGGTGGCACCACGCTCACCGGTGAAGCGACGTATTCGTTCCCGCCCATCGCAATTGTCGGCATCATCGTCGGCTTCGCTGCAGTCATTGCGTCGTCGTTCAAGCCGATGTGGGCGAAGTTCCTCGGCCCGGTCTACGCACTGGGCTACGGCTTCGCCGTCGGTGCGATCTCCAAGGGCTACGAGACCTACCAGAACGGCATCGTCATCCAAGCGGTCGGCGCCACGGCAGCGGTGTTCTTCGTGATGCTCGTCTTGTATCGGACTGGGGTCATCAAGGTCACCGACAAGTTCCGTCGCAACGTTATTTTCGCCACACTCGGGATCATGGTGCTGTACGGCGTGTCGTTCTTGATGAGCCTGTTTGGTGGCGAGATCGCCTTCATCAACAGCCCGAGCCTGTTCGGTATTGCCTTCTCCGTCGTCGTCTGTGGCGTCGCGGCGATGATGCTCGCACTCGACTTCGACCGCATCGACAAAGGCGTCGAAGCTGGCATGCCCAAGGCATACGAGTGGGTTGCTGCGCTCGGATTGCTCGTCACGATCGTGTGGCTGTACCTCGAGATCTTGCGCCTGCTCTCCAAGCTCCAGCGGCGCTGAGTCGCACCCTGCAGTTCGGCCAATGCTGAATGCTCGCTGGCAACACCCGTCGTCTCGCTGAGGCGGCGGGTGTTGCCGCGCTGGGGGCTGTGTTCGCAGGCGCAGTCGGCTCCGTCGTCGGTGTCGGGATTCCTGCGGCTGTCGTCGCAGGGTTGAACGGAGCAATCTCGGGGTACCGCGGGATCTACGGTTGGAGCCGTTTCGACGGATTGATCGCGTTCACGCTCGACTCCACTTGGGCACTGCCGATGACCAGTGCGGGCCTCTTCGCGAACACCATTGGGCTGCGTAAGAAGGGCTCGGGCTACGTCCCTGAGCTGAGCGAGCGGCGCAACCGGCATGTCTACCGCCGGGGCTTCATGCCGCGGAAAGGTTTCGCCACCACGCTCGGGAACGTGATCGGCGGTGCCGGTGATGTTGAGCAGCCACGTCGTGCCAAGCTCGTTACCGACCACGAAGATGTCCATGTGTGGCAAGCACGCTGGTTCGGGCCGTTTTATCCGGTGTTGTACGTCGGTTGGATGGCGCTTGGAGGAGTGGTGGGTGCAGCACGCTGGCTCGTCGATCGTCGACGTCAGGGCGACTCGCTGTTCGACACAGTTGAATCGGCTGCGTATTTCCTCAACCCGTTCGAATGGTGGGCCTACAGCCGCGATGGCTACTGGCCGCCGAAGGGCAAGGTTGTCGGCTTCGGCTGGCAGCAACCGTGCTGCCGGCCGTTGACTGAGGCGAAGCCGGGACGGCCGTCGGGGCTTGCCCAGTTTGCGGTTGCCGTTGCTCCGTCAGATGAAGGCTGACCCACAGCGTCCGCCACGCGCCGTTGGGCGTTTCCGTTCTCATTCTTTGAGCGCAAGCATTGGCCTGCACGTTTGATCGTGGCGTGCGAGTCAGCGGAGTGCATCGAGTTGGTGGATGAGTGCAGCATTGAACTCGTCAGGCTTCTCTTGCTGAGTCCAGTGGCCGGCGCTGGGGATGATGACGTGGCCTCGGTAGTCGGGCAGCGTCATCGTCATCGACTCGACGTACTCCATGCGGTGTGCGATCACCATGTCCTTGTCGCCGCCGATGAACGCCGTTGGCATCGGCGGTGCGGCGAGGTCTTTGGTGAGCGCCCAGTCGGCATCGAGGTTGCGGTACCAACTGATTGGGCCGAAGAAGCCGCTCGTCGTGAACTGGTCGACGAACTCGCGGAAATCGCTGGCGGGCAGCCATGTGGGCAGTCCGTCGGGAATTCCTGCAGCGCTACCCCATGTGTCGAGTAGCCCGGTCCCGATCAGCGGAGGGAGCTGATCGGTCGGGGTGGGCGGCATTGCTGTTTCGCCTGATCCGCCCCAAATGACTGTCCGCAATGAGCGAGCGACATCGGCATCGAGTTCGTTCTCAGCGAGCTCGGGGAGTTGGAAGTACAGCATGTAAAAAAATCGGTCGCCGTAGGTCGCACTGAATAGCTCGGTCGGCTGCATCGGCCACGGCGTGTACGGCACGCTGACGTTGATCAGGCCACTCACACGGTTCTGGTGATAACGGGCAAGATCCCAGACCACCAGGGCACCCCAGTCGTGGCCGACGAAGGTCGCTTGCTCGGTATCAATGTCATCGAGGAGGGCGATGAGGTCGGCCGACAGCCGGTCGCTCCGGTACGCCGCGACATCACGCGGTGCCGACGACGACCCGTAGCCGCGCTGGTCGGGAACGAGCACGCGGTAGCCAGCGCTCACGAGTGGATCGATCTGATGCCGCCAGCTGTGCTTGCTCTCTGGAAAGCCATGACAGAGAACGATCACGGGATCGCCGGGTGTGCCTGCGTCGATCACATCAAGGTCGATACCGCCGAAGTCATCAGACGTATGGACCCGCCGAACTCGTGAAGAATCTGCACTCATCCCGCAAGGAAATCACGTAGCAGCGCAGCGTGACGGATCGGCGGGCCAGCCGTCACTTTCAAAATCCTGATTCAGGTGCCCGGGAACAGGCTGGCCCACCCGAGATCGTCGGCGACCCAGAGCCGATCGAACTCGGTGTCGACGGCGTCGCTAAAACCGAATCGGTTGCGGTAGTTGTAACGCCAGCGCTGTTCGTGGATCTCGTAGCCGGCACGAAGCAGGCGACCGGCGCAGTACGTATCCCACGCCGCATTCTCCTCGCGGGTCAGGTCGCCGTCGGTCGGCGCATCGACGAAGTCGCCGCGCAGCCGGTCGCGGGCCCGCAGCAGCATGCGGCCCACGGCCACTTTCGTTTGGACGGGGCCCAATGTGGTGAGCATCTTGGTGTTCTCGAGCGCGCCGCTCTGGGCAGCGATTCGAATCACGGCGTCAGACGACAGCGCGTCAAGTTCGGAGACGATCTTGGCCAACGGTGTGGTCTCGTCGATCGTTAACTCGATCGGATTGGAGACGCCCAACTGTTCGGCCAGGCCGGTGACTAACGCGGCGATCTCCGCTGCGTCGTACTTGACCTGAACAAACTGCGCCGGGGAGACAGTGACCTTGCCGGCAACGAGCGTGTCGGACATCAGGCCGGAGCCGGGACGCCGGTCGCCTTGGCCTGTGCGGCGGCGATGGCAGCTTGGCGTTCGACGAGTGCCTCGTGATCGAGTTCGGAGATCGTGTCGACCTCGTCATCGGTAAAGCCGGCGAGCTCGCGGAAGCGACGGGCCAAGATAAAGCTGCTCTCTTCGTGGTCGCCGCGTGCGCCGCCAAAACTGAAGAGCTTGTCGACGATCTGCTGGAACTCAAGCGCCTTCTTGCGGCGGTCGGGATCGGTTTCGGTGACCTTACGCAGCCAGTCGGAGCCCATCTTCACGTGGGTTACCTCGTCGGCGAGCATCCAGTCTTCGCAGAACTCGAGGAACGGGTCGCCAGCAAGATCGCCAAACTCTTTCATCTGGGTGAATACGTCGATGGCGAGGCCTTCGAGGGCGCGGTTGACGCCGGCGAGGCGCAGGACCGGATCGTTAGAACAGGCAGCTTCGAACAGGACGGTGTTCTCCTGGAACTCGCCGAGTTCGGTACCCATCCAGTCGCTCAGCTTGGCGCTGATCTCGACGTGGCGTGCCTCGTCCCAGGCCTGGCGGGCCATGTCGAGCTTCAGTTCGAATGGAATAGTGTCGCCGCTACCATCGCCAGCTTCGAAGTCGTGAGCGGTGCGGCCAGCGCCCTCGAGCGCCTGAATCTCGCCGACCATGATGCCGTGCATCAGGCCGCGCGCGCGCTCGGATGCGTCCGGGCGGTCGGGTGTGAGGCGGTTGGAGGCCGCACGCGATTTGCTCGACTTGCGGCCCGATGGCGTGGATTCGATCGGGTTGCGCGTGTCGGCCAGCCGTTCTGCCATGTTCGTCTGTACGAACCGCTCGTCACGGGCGAGGTCTTCAACGGGAAAGAACTGACGCATGAGCGTCCTCATTTCTCTGAATTTCACTGTGGGACGTGTGTCGGTGCTGCCCGAAACACGATGGATTGTGACCGTGTTCTCAACCATAGTCGCGTGTGTTCCATCGAAGACCGTCGGGATGGAGACCGTTCCGGCTCTCGGGTATGGCTCCGATGCGGGTCAGGCTGGTTCAGCGCCACCGATGCTGCCAGGGCCGGTGATGCCGCCGGCTTCGACCATGATTGCTTCGAGCTTCGCCTGGTGCGCGGCCGCTCGCTCGACGTGATCGGGCGTGGTGATCAGTGACTGCAACATCAGTTCACCATCGCGCCAGTCGTCGAACTCGTCTTGCAAGATGAAGTTGATCGACCGGATAGTGGGCGCATCGGTAATTTCGCTCGTGTTGTTGCGGTGGTAGGTGTACGCCGCGATGAACCGAGGGATCAACACGCGGTAGACACCCACGAGCTTCTCGATCGACAGCTCGGGTGCCTCGGGCTCGGTCATTGCCTCGATGAACCGTTCCATTGCCTCGTTGGCTGGCGTGGTGAGCCGCTCGGGCTTCATTTCGCGCAGTTCCGGAAGGCGTTTGTGCCAGAGGTCGGCATGCCAGGCGTGGTGATAGCAGTGCGCCCCGAGGCGCATCTTGATGTCGAGTTCGGGCACCGTGGCGATCCACCCACCCAGGGCCTCGAACAACTTCATCTCGGTCCATTTGTAGTTGCCGACGCGTCGAGCGGTCTCGGCAACAGTGAAGCTGCCCGGAAGATCGCGGCGGTCCCACGGTGCGAACGGAGCGCGAGCAGTGCTGTCTGGTGGGTCACCCATGTCGTGAGGGTAGACCGGCTGGGATGTTCCGCGCCTCAGCGAAGCGAGGTCCAGGCCCTTCAGCGTCATCGCCGAGAACATCGTGTACATCACCTCAGCGGCATCGAGGTCGCTTTCGATTGCTTCGTGGATGCCGGGGTACTGCACTTTGATGGCGATGACGCCGCGCTCGTTGGCTAATGGATCTGCGGCATTGGTGCAGCCCAGTTCAGGGGTGTCAGCCAGCGGTGTTGCCGGCAACGGTGCGGGTCAAAGGAAAGGCATCGAGAATTTCATGTGGAATCAGGCCACCGGTAATTTCATCGGTCCAGTAGGTGCCTTCGTTCAGCCGTTCGAGTGCGGTCTGGACGCCTTCGAGGTCGCGCTGGATCTCATCGAGGTCGATGCCTGACGTGGTTGCAATGGAAGGTTCGGCGTCTGGCTCGACGTCGAATTCTTCGGTACCGGAATCTCCGAGGTCGCTCACGAGCACGAAGCTAGCCGCAACGGCCGCAGAACGCTGATCTCGGCAGTTGGCGTTGCGACCTGAGTGCCGCCCTGACTGGGGCCGATAGAGTCCGGCGTCATGGCTTTCCCTCCTTTTGACGGTTCCGCACCCCAGCAGCAGGACTTTCCTGCCGCACCCGAGATGGGCATCGACGCGTCCAAGCGGTATACCGCAAAGATCGCCACGACGCTCGGCGAGATCGTCGTCGCACTCGACGCTCTCAAGGCACCGAGAACCGTCAACAACTTCATCTTCCTCGCGCTCAACCATTATTACGACGGCGTGATCTTCCACCGGATCATCAAGGGCTTCATGTGCCAGGGTGGCGACCCGACCGGCACCGGCCGTGGCGGCCCTGGCTACAAGTTTGCAGACGAACTCCCGAAGCCGCGTGAGTACCAGGTCGGCTCGCTCGCTATGGCCAACTCCGGCCCGAATACCAATGGCTCGCAGTTCTTCATCGTGTCGGGTGCTTCCGGCGTCGGCCTGCCCCCGCAGTACAGCCTCTTCGGCCAGGTCGTGAAGGGGCTCGACATCGTCGACACCCTCCAGAATGTCCAGACCGACCGCAGCGACCGTCCCCACGACGACGTCATCATTCAGGGTGTCGAAATCACCGTCGCTGAAGACTGAGATCGTTCCTGGTTTCAGTTGGCGTCTGACCCCAATTGAAACGGTTGTCGAGCAGGTGAGCCTGGCTGCGCGACAATCGCCCGGTGACGCAGCTCTCCAACGCTCAGGCTCGGCGGGTTGCACTCGGGGCGCAGGGGTTCAACAACCCACGGCCGAGTGGGCGAGTCGATCGTCGTCATCTGCGCAAGCTTGTCGAACAGATCGGCGTCATCCAGATCGACTCGGTCAATGTCTTGGTCCGCAGCCAGGAGTTGCCACTCTTTGCTCGGCTCGGCCCGCATCCTCGATCGCTGATCTGGGAAGCGTCAGCCGCCGGCGAGCTGTTCGAGTACTGGGTGCATGTGGCCTCGCATGCCCCAGTTGCATTGCACCCGCTGATGCGCTGGCGGATGGACGGTCACCATGCCTGGAAGACCGTCGACCAGCTCGAAGAACGCCGTCCCGGCTACCTCGATGAGGTGCTCGATCGGATTCGTGTCGACGGGCCCCTGATGGCTGCCGACCTCGACCAGCGCGTCGGCAAGAAGGGCCCGTGGTGGGACTGGGATGACGGCAAGCTTGCCCTCGAGGTGTTGTTTCACCAAGGCCGAGTCACGGGTGTGCGGCGTCAGAACGATTTCGCGCGCGTGTATGACCTCACCGAGAACGTGATTCCGGCTGAGATTCTCGCGCTTCCCACACCGTCACCTGACGAGGCGCACAAAGAGCTGCTTGTCCTCGCTGCGCGGCACCACGGCGTCGGCACGCTCGCCGATCTTACCGACTACTACCGGTTGAAGATGTCGAGGTCGCGTCCACTCATGAACGAGTTGGTCGAAGACGGCCGGATGCTCCAGGTTGAGGTTGAAGGCTGGAGCACATCGGGATACCTCCATCCTGCAGCGAAGCAGCCCCGACAGATTTCGGCGCGTGCACTACTGAGCCCATTTGACCCGGTGGTCTGGTGTCGCGATCGAGCCGAGCGGCTTTTTGGGTTCCACTACCGCATCGAGATCTACGTGCCGGAGCCCAAGCGACAGTACGGGTACTACGTGCTGCCGTTTTTGCTGGGCGACGAACTCGTCGGTCGCATCGACCTGAAAGCCGATCGCAAGGCCGGTCAACTCCTCGTGCAGGGCAGCTACGGCGAGCCAGGGATCAACGAGCGGCACGTCGCCGCCGAGTTGGCCGCGGAACTCCGGGTGATGGCTGATTGGTTGGAGTTGGACGGCGGTGTCGTTGTGAAGCCGAAGGGCGACCTGTCGAAGTCGCTCGCCGCATCGATGGCCTAAGCAGATTTACGCCTGCGGGGCGGGTACTGCCCAACGCAGCGCGCGAGTGACCACATCGCCGCCAACGCGCCCGACGGTTGCTTCGGTGAGCGGAAGCCAGGGGAGCCGCAGCGGCCAACGAGTCCAGGCCGGCATCAGCGAGATAGCAGCGGCGCTGATCAAGCCGTACGGAGCGCGGCCAGCGGCGGGCAGTGGTGGCCGGATCAGCAGGTAGCGGGCAGCGTCTCGTGCTGCGCTCGAGCCGCGCAGTTCCGGGCGGAACGTACGCAGATGGTCGCGCAGCTCGGTCTCGGTCTCGGGCGGCGCTTCGACGCCGAGCGCTCGAGCGATGACGCCTGACTCGGCGATGTATTGATCTCGTTCCGTCCCGACCAGCGGATCGACGCCGTACCGGTCGTGGGCCGTGAGGAAGCTGTCGAGTTCGGCGATGTGGACCCAGTGCAAGAGGTGCGGGTCGTTTGCCGAATAGGGCCGACCGTCGGGAGCCGTGCCAACCACGCGCTTGTGCACGCGATGGACAATGTCGACTGCTTTCTGTGCTTCTGATGCCGGACCAAACGTGGTCGCAGCGAGGAAGTCAGCGGTCCGTTGCAGGCGGCCCCACGGATCGTTCCTGAAATCGGAGTGTGCGGCGACGCCTGCCATGGCGAGCGGGTGCAGCGACTGGAACAACAGGGCGCGCATGCCGCCAATGAACATCGACGCATCCGAGTGCACGCGTCGAATTGGCGCGTCGTTGTCGAACCAGCCCGGTTCAAGGGTGTCGAACAATTCGATGCGCCGCAGCTCGGCGTCGGGGCCGACCACTCGATCTCGGATCTGGTTGCCGAGCCATTCTTGGATGTGGCGCACCGACGGCGCAAACCCGGGGCTCACCACTCGATCGCTCATTGGCTCATCGTGCCACGACCTGCTGACTACCATCCGAACGTGCCCGAAGATTCCGAAACTGACGTCGACCCGAACGTCGGCCGTATCGACGCGAGCGGCACGCGCTTCGACCGCCGTTCCACCGACCGCACTTTACCGCGCTGGGTGATTCCGGCAGTCACCATTTTCTGGACCGGGTTCCTGCTGACATTTGTTGCGCGTCACGTGTTCAATCGGCTCGCAGACCTGCTGATCCTGCTGCTCGTCTCGCTCTTCGTTGCGTTGGCGATCGAGCCTGGCGTCAACAAGCTGGCGGCCCGCGGCTGGCGACGATGGCGTGCCACGGTTGCGATTCTGCTCAGCGTTCTCCTCGCGTTCCTGGTCTTCCTCGTTGCCATCGGCACGCTTGTCGGTGGGCAAATCGCCGACCTGCTCTCCGAGTCGAACGTCTACATCGTCGACACCGTCACGTTCCTCAACGACACGTTCGGAACACAGATCGATGCGCAGACAGTGATCGACGAGGTCAACAACCCGGACGGCCGCGTGCAACAGTTCATCCAGAGCCAGGGCGATGAGGCGGTCCGCCTGTCACTCACCGCACTCGGGGTCATCTTCCAAGGCCTCTCAGCTCTCCTGTTCACCTACTACCTCGTCGCCGACGGCCCCCGCCTCCGCCGCGTCATCTGCGCTCGCCTCACCCCAGCTCGTCAGGTACGCGTCCTGGATGCGTGGGAACTGGCGATCAACAAGACGGGGGGTTACCTCTACTCCAGAGCCCTTCTCGCCTTGCTGTCGGCGTTCTTCCACTGGGTCGTGTTTCAATCGATCGGCACGCAGGCGCCAATCGCCCTCGCCCTCTGGGTCGGCCTCGTCAGCCAGTTCCTGCCCGTGGTCGGGACGTACCTCGCCGGCATCTTGCCCGTCCTGGTCACATTCCTCGATTCACCGCTCAAGGCAGCGATCGTCATCGGGGCCATCATCATCTATCAGCAGGTCGAGAACTACTTCTTCGCACCGCGCATCACCGCTCGCACGATGGAGTTACACCCTGCCGTGGCCTTTGGCGCGGCGCTCGGTGGCGCGGCGCTCCTCGGCGCGGTCGGGGCGATCCTTGCCTTGCCAGCAGCCGCGATGGCCCAGGCATTGGCCAGTGAATGGGGCAAACGCTACGACGTGGTCGACAATCATTTGACGTTGATCCAACAGCCGCGGAGCGCCGCCGCATCCGAAAAACACCCGAGTTCGCAAGACGATTCACCTCGAATACCGTGACCGATTCAATCGACGGGACACGGTTCGACATCGGCTCCTTTGCTCCGATCGCTGTTGCGACTCGCAGCGGTTTCGACGAGTCGTTGCACTTCGGAGCAGGGCTGGTCCGTGACGGCCGGGGTTCCGTCGAAGCGAGCGTCGGAGACAGCGACACGATTGTGTATCCGCGCTCGTCACTCAAGCCCCTACAGGCCGACGCAATGGTCGCCGCCGGGCTCGACCTTCCCCTCGATCTGCTCGCAGTGGCGTGTGCCAGTCACAGCGGCGAGGCCGTGCACCTCGATGCTGCCCGTCGAACACTCGAGATGGTCGGGCTGACCGAAGCTGACCTGCAGAACACTCCGGCTCGTCCTTTCGGGGCGATAGCTCGCGACGCGGCGCGTCGAGCAGGCATCGAGCCATCGCCGCTGCAACAGAATTGTTCGGGAAAGCACGCGGCGATGTTGGCGACATGCAAGGTCAACGGTTGGCCGGTCGAGCACTACCTCGCGGTCGAGCATCCGTTGCAGCAATCGATTGCCGAGCACATTGCTCAACTGATCGGTGTTGCGATCACCGAGATCGGCATCGATGGGTGTGGTGCGCCGACGCACGCGTTCGCGTTGCGCGGGCTGGCGGACGCGTTCGCTGCCATTGCGTTGGCTGACGGACCGGTGGCCCGTTCGATGCAGGCACATCCCGAACTCGTCGGTGGCACCGGACGCGACATCACGGCATGGATGCAAGCGGTGCCCGGCTTCATTGCGAAGGAAGGAGCAGCTGGCGTGCTGGCTGCGGCGCTTCCCGATGGGCGTGCTGTTGCCTACAAGATCGCCGATGGCTCCGAAGCGGCCCGGCAAGCAGTGATGCCGGAGGCAATGATGCTGCTCGGTGTCGACCGAGAGACCATCCAACGCGTGGTTGGCGAGACGCATGTTTCGGTGATGGGACACGGTCGGGAAGTCGGCCGATTGCGCCCGCTCCGGTGGCTCGCGTCAGACTGATCGGGTGAGTAATTCGCCGGACTTTGTCACGCTGAAATCGGACGACTTTGAGTACGGCGAGGTCCAACAGATCGCACCGAATATCCGACGGATCATCGCCAAGAACCCGTCGAAGTTCAGCTACCACGGCACCGGCACATACATCGTTGGTACCGGCGACGTCGCGGTGATTGACCCGGGCCCCCGTATCGATTCGCACCGTGACGCGATCTCTGCGGCCTTGGCCGGCGAAACGGTTCGCTCGATCCTCGTCACGCACTGCCACGCCGATCACTCGCCCCTCGC
>CALCXK010000128.1 GCA_937905835.1 uncultured Ilumatobacter sp.
CCACCCCACGTTTGCGTCGAACAATCCGTTGGTATTCGCCCGAACACTTCGACGCAAACGTTGAGTGAGATCGGCGCGGATAGACAAAGCTGATGAGGGCGAGGATGGGCATGCGGTTGCGAGTCGGAGCGATGGCCGTAGCGGCGATGACGCTCAGCGCCTGCAATCAATCCGACGCAAGCAATGCCCAGCCAGCCACAACCGTCTCCGCACCAGCCCGTATGTCCGCCAACGCCGTCATCGACTTCGTGGTTGACGGCGACACCGTCGACGTGATCATCGGCGGGCGCAAGGAGCGCATCAGGCTGATCGGGATCGACACCCCGGAAACGAAGAAGCGCAACTCGCCAATCGAGTGCTTCGGGCCAGAGGCCAGCGCCTTTACCGAACTGCTGCTGCCGGTTGGCACACCGGTGTACATCGAACGGGACATCGTCAACCGAGACGACTACGGACGGATCCTCGGCTACGTCTATCGAGCCGACGACAGCATCTTCGTCAACTACGAGTTGATGCGCCACGGCTTTGCGCAACCACTGTCCATAGCGCCCAACGACGCGTTTGCCGAACTCTTCGCCGACGCCGCCCGAAATGCAGAGGCCGACAACGTCGGCATCTGGGCCGCCTGCAGCGGGTGAGGCGTTAGCGTGCGGTCCGTGGCTCACGTGAAATCACTCGCCGAACGCCTCGGGCATTCCGCTGACACTCGACTCGTCATCCTCTCCTGTGATGACCTCGGCGCCAGCCACGCCTCAAACGTCGGCGTCTTCGAGGCAATCCACACCGGTGCCGCTACGTGCGCATCGCTGATGGTCCCCGCACCTTGGGCGTGCCACGCTGCGAACAACGCATTGCCCGACGACGACATCGGCGTTCACCTGACACTCAACGCCGAGCACAGCTGTTACCGATGGGGCCCGATCACACACTCGCCGTCGCTGCTGTCAGGTGAAGGTGGATTCCCTCGCTCACTCGAAGATCTGTGGGAGCACGCCGATCAGGCCGAAGTGCTTCGTGAGCTTCGCGCCCAGATCGATCGGGCGATGGCGTGGGGCATCGATGTCACCCATCTCGCTCCGCATCTCTCAGCCATCACGCTGCGGCCCGAATTCTTCGACGTCTATCTCGAACTCGCCCACGAGTACCGGCTTCCAATCCGGTTGCCCTCGACGGTCAGCGCCCAACAGGCCGGCTTTCCGTTCCGCCAACTTGCTGCCGATGAAGGCGTGATCTTCCCTGATCACTTCGACAACGACTGGCGTGCAGGCAGCCACGATCGCGTCTTCGGCGCCATTGCATCGTTGCAACCGGGTGTCACCGAAATTCACGTCCAGCCAGCCATCGACACTCCCGAGGTCCGAGCGTTCGCCGGCAAAGACGCTGACGGGTGGATTGCTGACCTAGCACTCGTCACCAGCAACGAACTGCGCACTGCGCTCGCCGATTCAGGCGCTGTGATGATCGGCTTTCGCGACCTGCGGAGCCTGATGCGCGCTGAGGCCGTTTGAGCGATGCGCATCAGGCGATTGCCTGGTGACCGTCAGCCCCAATAATACGAAGTCGTCGACGTCAACGAAGGGCAGAGCTAGATGGTCGCAGCGAGTGCCGCGATGGCGGCGCTGGCTTCGCCGGACTTCAAGAGGTCGAGAATCTGACCCGTGTGACCGGCCGCCTTCAGCTTGCCGCGCATGAATGCGACTGTCGGATCGAAGTCGTCTGCAGCAGCATCGACCACCGCGACAGTGATCACGATGTCGGCGTCGTCAGGCCCGTCGATGCGCTCGTCTTTCTTGGCAACGACGACTCGGTACTGCACGCTCATGAGGTGACAGTCTCGCGCACTCCGGCGAACAGATCGCGCTCGGTGTCGCCCGCAGGAATCGGGCCAACCATTGAGCGAGCCAGAATCCAGTCCTCCCAGGGGTAGGCAGCCGAGAGCTGTTCGTCAGTGAGTCCGAACCACCACCCGGCGTTCGGATCGACCTGTGTGGCGTGTGCCCGGAGCGAACCGGTGCGCGCCCACTGGAAGTCGGTGCAGTCGATCTTGGTGGTGACCCGGTGATCCTGGCCGTCGCGGGTCAACCACTCCTCGGAGAAGGGCGACTCACCGACGTGTTCGAGCATCGCTTCGTGGACAGCAAGGATCCGAGTCTTGGTCCACACCGAGTAGTAGAGCTTCGACGGCTGGAACGGCTCACCGAGTTCGGGGTACCAGTCGGGGTCGCCCGCACGATCGAAAGCAAGCACAGAGATATCGTGCACCCGCAGGTGATCGGGATGCGGATAGCCAGCCTGATCATCTCCGTAGGTGATGATGACCTGTGACTTGGTGCGACGGATGATCGCGACGAGCCGGCCGACGGCCTCATCGAGGTCGGCCTGGTGGAAGCATCCGGGATGATTGTTCGGTTCAGTCTCGGCCATGCCGGAGTCGCGGTAGCCGAGCATGACCAGTTCGTCGAAACCAATCACGTCCACGGACGCTGCGAGTTCGGCTTCGCGCATCGAAGCAACGAGTTCGCGTTCCTGTTCTGGATCAAGACCGTGGAACGGTTGGCCCGCTTCGCGCAGGGACGGATTCTGCAGGTCGCCCTCTTCGCCACCGGTGCAACACACGAGCACCGTGTGTACTCCTTGTTCGTGGTACATCGCCAGCGTCGGCGCACCCTTGGATGCCTCGTCGTCGGGATGTGCATGGACGGTCAGGAGCGTGAGACGATCAACCACGCCGCCAGGGTATCGGCGAGAGCAACCCCTCATCAGGGCCGGTGCGCCCATGCAACTGGCCAGGTTCGCGTCAGCGCCGGAGCTCCACCGGGCTCCTCTACAATGCACTGCCTGTGGGGCGGCGTACAGCGATCATCATTGGGTTGCTGGCTCTGGCCGGGTGCGACACCGGCGACGGCAAGGAGCTCCGAGAACCAACGGGAACGCTTCCCCCACCGACCGTGCCGGCAACCACATCCGAGATCTCCCCAGAAGGTCTTCGCACATTACCGTCGCTCCCGCTCGAAGATCCGGTGCTGGGCGAGCAACCAGCGTTGCCGACGCTTGTCGCAAGCAATTTCCGGCTGATCGCACCGTGGCTCGACGGGGGCAACATCGATATCCGGAATACCTGCGACGACGATGGCGTCTCACCGGCGCTCAGCTGGGCCGCCGTTCCCGCTGGCGCCATCGAGCTGGCCGTCTCGGTCATCGACAAGTCCGTGGCATCGCCAACCGTTCACTGGGTGATCGCCGGTATCAACCCCAACGACATCTCGCTGATCGAAGCAAACGTCCCGCTCGGGGCGATCCAGGCCACCACATCGTTCGGCGAGATCGGCTTCTCGGCGCCGTGCCCAATCGCTGGCTCGGGCATTCACGAATACGAATTCACGGTGTACGCGCTCGACCAGCAGGTCGAACTTGCCGATGGCACTTCTGCAGAAGACCTGCTGGCCTTCGTCCAAGCCGTTTCGATCACGTCGGCAAACGTGATCGGTACGTTCGAACGTTGACAATCAGACGTAGTAGCCGGCTCGCCAAAGCCGTCCGGTAGGCACACCACAAACGAGCGGGCTGCGAAGCGCTCAATGCTGCTCGTTCGTTTCGCCAGGGTGAGATCAGCTGACTGAGCCAGATCGGTACGCTGGAGCCGTGCCACTTCCCCCGCCCCCGCCGAGCTCCAGTTCTTCCGGCCTGCCGCAGCCAAGCGGCCCGCCCGCGAACCCTGGTTCCGGGGCCCCCACGGGACAACCAGCAACCTGCTACCGCCACGCCGATCGCCCCGCCGGTCGGCGCTGCACACGCTGTGGCAAGTCGGCCTGCAACGACTGCCTCATGCAAGCTCAGGTCGGAAGCCACTGCGTCGACTGCGCCAAGGCGGCCCGTCCCGACATCGCAACTCGGGCCAAGTTCTGGTCGGCTGGGCAGCCCAACCTGGTGACGATGACATTGATCGGCATCAACATCGCTGTCTTCGTCGCGGTACTCGTCTTGACGCAAGATGGAAGCACACTCTCCGGCGGCGTGACCGACACACACGTCAACTTCGCCGTGTCGAAACTGGCCCTCGAGATCACCGGTGAGTGGTACCGCCTGGCGACCTCGGGCTTCATGCACTTCGGCATGCTGCACATCGGCCTCAACATGTACTTCCTCTACATCCTTGGACCGATGCTGGAGCAACCGCTGGGCCGAGTCCGATTCGCACTGCTCTACTTGGCCTCGCTGCTCGGCGGTTCGCTGGGCGTCATACTGCTCGACAGCGGCGGACTCACCGCTGGTGCCTCGGGTGCCGTCTTCGGCCTGATGGCAGCTGCTGCAGTGGGCATGTGGCGCAGAGGCGTCAACCCGTTCAGCACCAGCATCGGCAGCACCCTGTTGCTGAATCTGTTCCTCACGTTCATCATCCCTGGCATCTCAATCGGTGGCCACCTGGGTGGCGCTGCGGCAGGTGCACTTTGCGCGACGGTGATGCTGGCTCCCGGCCATCAGCCGATGCCAAAGTGGGCAACCTACGCCGCCCCGGTTGCGGTCGGTGTGGCCAGCGTCGTTCTGTCAGTGCTCATCGTCCAGGCCGCCTGAGGCCTTCGTCAGCGAAAGGTCGAACGTTTGCGAGCCCCGACCTCTGCCCGCCCCGTAACCTGATCTCATGTCTTTGCGCTCGACCCACCTCGCCAGGATGCGCGACGGTACGTTCGACACGCTGATCATCGGCGGAGGCATCAACGGTGCGGTCACCGCCGCGTCGCTCGCAGGCCGCGGGGCCGACGTCGCGTTGATCGATCGCGGCGACTTTGCCAGCTTCACCAGCCAGGCATCATCCAACCTCGTCTGGGGTGGCTTCAAGTACCTGGAGAACTACGAACTCTGGCTGGTCTTCAAGTTGTGCCTGTCGCGAAACCGTCTGATGAAGGCCTACCGGGACAACATTCGCCAGATTGGCTTCTACGCGGCGCTCGACGAGAAGGGCCCCTACAAGCCGTGGTTTGCAGCCTTCGGCGCACTCGGCTACTGGGTCATTGGGCTCTTCGGTACGAAGTACCCGCGCCTGCTGAGCCGCGACGACATCGAAAACGAAGAACCAGCGATCAACACCGACACGGTCGCCGGTGGTATCGAATATCGCGACGGCATTCTGGTCGACAACGATGCCCGCTTCGTCTTCAGCTTCGTTCGTTCTGCGATCGAGGCTGGCGCAAGCGCCGTGAACTACGTCGAGATGGTGTCGGCCGAACGAGTCGGCGACAAGTGGGTCGCCGCGCTGCGCTGTACCGACACGGGCGAAGAGTTCACCACGTTCGCCACCACCATTGTCAACGCGGCCGGTCCGTTCGTCGATGACACCAATCAGCAGTGGGGCCTCAAAACTGAACACCGCATCGTCTATTCGAAGGGCATCCACCTGGTGGTGCCACGGATCACGACACACCGCCATCACAAGGTGCTTGCGTTCTACGACGACACCGAGCGACTGTTCTACGTGATCCCAATGGGCCGACGTTCTGTCATCGGCACCACCGACACCCGCGTCGACACTCCATTCACCGAAGTCGACCAGGACGACATCGACTTCCTCCTCGGCCAGATCAACGCCCGGCTCGACCTTGCCACGCCGCTCACAAAAGAAGACATCATCGCCGAACGCAGTGGCGTGCGGCCACTGGTTGTCGCCGCTGGTAAGGGCGACCAGAACGATGTCGACTGGACCAAGCTGAGCCGCAAACATGCTGTCGAGGTCGACACCGATCAGCACGTCGTCACGATCTTCGGTGGCAAGCTCACCGACTGTTTGAACGTCGGCGAAGAGGTTGCGGCCGAGATCGAGGCGCTGGGCATCCCGCTCGAGAAAGACCTCCACAACTGGTACGGCGAACCGGACAAGGCGACTCGCAAGGAGTTTTTCCGCCAGGCCCGCCTCATGCGCTTGGACGACCTTCGAGAGAAGCCCGACACCGAGGCGCTCAGCGACCGCCTCTGGCGCAGGTATGGGCGTCGCGCCTTCGCCATGCTCGAAGAGATCCGCCAAGACCCGAAGATGGCGGACGACATCATGGGCTCGGCCGACTACCTCCGCGTCGAGCTGTACTCAGCAGCCGACTCCGAGATGATCACCAAACTCGAAGACTTTATGCGTCGCCGCTCGAAGATCGAACTGGTCGTTCGCGACGAGGACATCCGCAACTCTGCGGGCCTTCGCGAAGTGGCGATCATTCTCTTCGGTGACGATGCAAACCGACGGCTTGCCGAGTACTTCGGTGGCGAAGACCGTGTCCCGGACGCAGTGCGCAACGGCCCGATGCCAGCCGACGTACTGACCTGACGTGTTCGATTGGCTCAGAGCACGGCTGTCGCGATCGGAACCCATCTTCGACCCGAGCTGGCACGGCATCCTCAGCAGCAGCTTCCAACACTGGTCGACGCTACAACGTGACGAGCTCGCTCGAATGGAAATGCTGGTCGCCCGGTTTGTCCACACGATGCGGTGGGAAGCTGCACACCGGTTCGAACTCACCGAGGAGATCAAGGTACTGATCGCCGCCCAGGCATCCATGCTGCTGCTGGGCCTCGACATCGACGAGTGGCACGACGTCAGCTCGGTGATCGTGCATCCGTCGAACGTCCGGCTCCGCGGCACGCATTCCACCGGCGCAGGCACCTTCACCACCTCGCCCCGCTACATCTCTGGGCAGGCCCACTACCAAGGTCCGGTGCTCCTTTCGTGGGCAGCAACGCGCCGCGGCGCCAAGTTTCCAGATCGCGGCCAGAACGTCGTGTACCACGAGTTCGCACACCGACTCGACATGCTTGATGGCACCGTTGATGGCACCCCTCCACTCGATGACGCCGACGCTCAACGGCGCTGGGTCGACGTGTGCACCGCTGCCTACGACACAGTTCGAGCTGAGGGCTCACCGGTGCTTCGCGACTACGCCGGTACCAGTCCTGCTGAGTTCTTCGCTGTCGCCACCGAGGTGTTCTTCAACCGTCCAATCGATCTCTGCGAACATGAACCAGCCCTGTACCGCGAACTGCGAGAGTATTACCGCCAGGATCCAGCCACACGCCACCGTGCTCTGGCCGGATGAACTCCGCTCGCTCACCGCGACCCGCGCTCAGGCGAAACTCGGGACGCTATGCAGCGCTTTCCGCATCAGAATGTCCCGAGATTTCTTCGACCACCGCGTCGACCGCCGGTTGAGATTGTCTGGACCGACAAATCAACACGAGAGAAACGTGACCGGACGAGAGCAAGTAGCGTCCGACGACGATGATCGACTTCGTAAACGCTTCCACCACACTGCCGACCCAACAGCTGTACGTCAACGGCGGTTACGTCAACGCCACGTCGGGCGAGACCTTCGAAACGATCAACCCGGCCACCAACCGTGTCATTTGCGAGGTCCAGCAGGCCAGCCAGGCCGACGTCGACGCTGCAGTGGTCGCCGCACAGGCCGGCTTCAAGGTGTGGTCGATGATGCCTGCGATGGAGCGTTCCCGCATCATGCTCAGGGCTGTCCAGATTCTGCGTGAGCGCAACGACGAGATCGCCCACCTCGAGACCCTCGACTCGGGCAAGCCACTCTCGGAAACGACCACCGTCGATATCGTCAGTGGGGCCGACCAGATCGAGTACTACGCCGGATTGGTTTCGATGCTGCATGGCCAGCACTTCGACTTCCCCCCGAACGGATTCGCTTCGGTCAAGCGCGAGCCGCTCGGGGTTTGTGCCGGCATCGGTGCATGGAACTACCCCATTCAGATCGCCATGTGGAAGTCGGCACCAGCGCTCGCCTGTGGCAACTCATTCATCTTCAAGCCGGCCGAGCTCACCCCGCTCACGGCCTTGAAACTTGCCGAGGTGTACACCGAGGCTGGCTTGCCCGACGGCGTGTTCAACGTCGTCCAGGGCGACTACCGAGTCGGCCAGATGCTGTCGCGTCACGAAGGCATCGCGAAGATTTCACTCACGGGCGAAGTCGGCACCGGGAAAAAGGTCATGGCCGACGCTGCCTCGACACTCAAAGGTGTCACGCTCGAACTCGGCGGCAAAAGCCCGATCATCGTGTTCGACGACGCCGACCTCGACAGCGCGGTGAACGCCACTCTCGTTGCCAACTTTTACTCCGCCGGCGAGGTCTGCTCGAACGGCACCCGGGTATTCGTGCAACGTGGCCTGTACGAAGCGTTCGTCTCGAAACTCGGGCCGCGTGCCGAGGCATTACAGATCGGCGACCCGTTCGACCCCGAAGTTATGGTCGGCCCGCTCATCAGCCGTCAGCACCACAGCAAAGTGATGGGCTACATGAACGCGGCGCTGGCCAGCGAGGCACGCCACGTGTGCGGCGGCGTAGTCCCAGACGACGCAGCACTCGCCGACGGCAACTACGTCACACCGGCGATCTTCGCCGACTGCGACGACGACATGGCCTTCGTCAAGGAAGAAGTGTTTGGGCCGTTGATGTCGGTCCTCCGCTTCGACGACGAGGCAGAAGCACTCAGCCGGGCGAACAACACCAACTACGGCCTCTGTGGAGCGGTGTTTACGCGTGACTTCGCTCGCGCTCACCGCGTCGCCAACGCCATCGAAGCCGGCAACGTCTGGATCAACAGCTACAACGACCTTCCACCGTCGATCCCGTTCGGCGGGTACAAGCAGTCGGGGTACGGCCGTGAGAACGGGCTTGTCACGCTGGATCACTTCACGCAGTGGAAAACGATCTACTCCAACCTCGGCACCTTCGAGGCCTACTACTGAGGCCTGCCGCCTCGGCGGGATGTGCACTCGGTGATCGATTGACCCATGGCAATTCTTCTCGGCGCGCTCGCAGCAGTATTGATTGGTTGCTCGGATTTTTTGGGGCGTTACGGCACGCGCCGCGCGCACGCCATCACGATCGTCAGTGGTGCGCTCATCGGAGGCGCCGCCGTCACGTCGGTCGGCCTCGCCATCATCCCGAGCGAGTTCGCCACGCGTGATCTGGTGCTCGGTAGTGCATCGGGGCTCTTCGTCGGGTTCGCACTCGCGACGCTCTACGAGGCCATGGCCACGTCATCAGCAGCGATCGCCGGCCCGCTGGTGGTGCTCGGCACCGCACTCGTCCCGTTCGGATGGGATCTGGCGTTTGGCGCGACGCTGTCGCCCTCAATCGTGGTCGGGATCATCATCGCCCTGCTCTCGCTGCTCGCCGTCATGTACTCCCCCGGCTTGACCGCCCAGCACGGTCGAGGAATCCGGATCGCTCTCGTGTCGGCGGTGCTCTGGGGTATCTCGACGACACTTGTTGGCGAGTCGGGCGACGATTCGGGGGTGTGGGCGCCGTTCGTTCAGCGCATCACGGCACTCGTCGTGATGTTTGCCATCGCGTCGGGACGGTCACTTCCCAAGATGCCAGCGCGTCCACTGCTCGGAATTACCTTGCTCTCAGGAGTCCTCGGCGGTGCCGGGATAATTGCTTTTGTTCTCGGCACCCAACGCGGATCGCTCGGCTCGGTCGCCGTAACGACGTCGATGTTCCCAGTGGTGTCGTCGGCCTTATCAGCAGCATTCGACGACGACACGCTGCACTGGTGGCAGATTGTTGGAATTACCGGGGTGATCGGCGGTATCGGCGTGCTCGCTCTCGGTTAGAACACAGCAACACCCCTGTTCAGAGGCGCTCTCTCACTCTGTGACAGGTCATGTTCAGAATGGGAACCATGAAGAACGCATCCGGTGCCCAGCAGCTCGCCCTCCTCTCCGACGTCAGCTCCATCCCCACGGTCAGCGTCCGCTTCCAGCTCAGCCAAGACACGCGCAAAATCGGTCGTCGCCACGTCGCCGAAATCCGCCAGATGCTTGCCGAACGTCAGGCCGCTCGGAACGACAGCAACCTCATCACCACGCCGGCACGCACCAACCGGGCCGCCTGATCGGCCCGGTTTCAGCTGGGAGTTCAGCCTGCGTTCGGTGCGAGGTCCGTCACGGCCTGCCAGTGATCGAGCTCCGGGTCCAACGGCAAGATCGCGAGCGTGCTCGTGGTCACGCCGTTGTCGAAGTAGGCCTGGATCTGTCGACGACACGACTCGGGCGATCCATGCACGATGAGGTCGTCGACGACTTCATCGGGGATCTCAGCGAGCGCTGCCTTGCGATCTCCGGCCTTCCAGGCATCCCACATGCCCTGCAGTTGTTCACCACGGCCCATCCACTCATGGAACGCTGCGTACACCGGCACGTTGAGGTATGCCGCTATGGCGTAACGAGCGGCGGCTCTCACCACGTCCGTGTTGTCGCTCGGGCAGCAGAAGATGCGCGCCACGATCTCACGATCATCGCCACCAGCAGCATCGGTGACGATCGGTGCAACTTTGGCGACGTCGTTTGCCGACAGCCAGTTGATGATTGCGCCGTCAGCTTCGCGGCCTGCGAGTCGCAGCATTCCTTCGCGGAGTGCAGCCACGAGGATCTGTGGCTTCTGTTCCGGGCGAATGGCGAGGCGGAAGCCGTTGATCTCGAACGTGTCATACGCCTGCTGCACCTTCTCGCCGCTCAATGCGTCGTTGAGGAAGCGCACCACGTCGCGCACCTTCTTGTACGGCTCTTCGAACGGAATACCGTTCCAGCGCTCGACGATCACGTTGCTCGACGATCCAATGCCGATCGCAAACCGGCCCGGCGCAGCATCAGCCATCGAGGCCACACTCTGCGCGAAACAGGCAGGCGAGCGGGTGTAGGCCGGCACGATCGCTGTGCCGAGCCGCAGCCTCGGCTCCCAGGCCGCTGCAAGCGCGAGGGGCGTAAACGCATCGGCCCCATCAGCTTCGGCTGACCAAATATCGGTGTAGCCCATGTCGGCGAGTTCGGTGAGCTTCGCAGCGTGTGAGTGCAGCGGGCCGGGAAGCGGAACGGTCATGCCGGGGCGATGTGGAAGAGCCATGCCGCCGACCGTAGCGAGTCAGCCCAATGCCAGCCGGTATCGCAACCTCGAATGCGCGTGCCGGTCAGGCCTTCGACAGCCTGGCCCTCACGATCGAACAGAATCGGCGCTGGTCGCTGGTCGCGCCCACCCTGGTTGGCATGATGGGTCGGTGTCGGATCCACTGCGCGTCGCTTTCACATTGGAACAGTGCTGGCATGACGTCCCCGGCGGCACCGCTGTCGCGGCGCTCGAAGTCGCCAAGCGGCTGACCTCCCGTTCTGATATCGACCTGGTCGGCGTCGCCGGCAGGCACCGTGCTGCTCCCGGGCCAGGGTTCGAACCACCGACTCCCCTCAAGTACTTGCCGCTCGCCCGACCATGGCTCTACGAGACATGGAACCGGTTCGAGTGGCCATCGGTCGAGCGGGCCACAGGCCCAGTCGATCTCTGCCATTCGACAACAGCGGTCCCCGCTGCGACTCGTTCACCGCACATCGTGACGATTCACGACATTGCTTTCATGCACTCCCCCGAACGTTTCACCCGCCACGGCGTCAAGGTCATGACCCGCGGGTTGGAGCGATGCCGGACGGCCGACCTGATCATGTGTCCAACCAAGGTGACCAAGGGAGAGTTGATCGACGCGGGCTTCGCTGCAAACACGATTCGCGTGGTGCCGTGGGGTGTCAACACAGTCATCACCGATGCCACGACCTCCGAGCAAACCCTCCGGCCGCTCTTGCTGCCCGACGAGTTCGTGTTGTTCGTCGGGACCATCGAGCCGCGTAAGAACCTCGTTGCACTTGCTGCAGCGACAGCAATGATCGGCATGCCACTGGTTGTCGCTGGCGCGCAAGGCTGGGGCGCCGCCGCTGTTCCTCCCAGTGCCGACGTCAGATTCCTTGGCCATGTGCCAGCAGATGTCCTCAGTGCGCTCTACATGACGGCCTCGGTGTTCGCGTACCCGAGCCTGCACGAAGGGTTCGGCCTGCCGGTCCTCGAAGCAATGGCACACGGCACTCCGGTCGTCACGAGCCGGGGCACGGCAACCGAGGAGGTCGCTGGCGGGGCCGCAGTGCTCATCAACCCAGCCGAGGTCGAGTCGATCGCTGCCGGGCTTCGCACGGCACTCAACAACGCGCCCGAATTCGTCCGGCTGGGCACCCAGCGCTCCGCGGCATGTTCGTGGGAGACCACGGCCGATGCCATCGTCGAGTGCTACCGCGAAGTGGTCGCCTGACAAGGACCAGGGCACGGCAGTTCGGACCGCTTGTGACCGCTGCAATAGTGTGCGATGAGTATGAAAGTCGCACTCACCGTCAATGACTTCTTGAACCGAGCCGCACTCGTCTACCCCGACCGGGTTGCGGTCGTGGACGAGCCCGATCAACCGGCCGATTCGTGGGGTGAGATGACCTACGGCGAGATAACCAAACGCGCCCGAGCAATGGCAGCCGGGCTCGATGCCATGGGCATCGGCGTGGGCGAGCGAGTTGCCATGGTCAGCCACAACTCCGCACGGCTACTCACTGCACTTTTCGGGGTCTCGGGTTCTGGACGAATCCTCGTACCGATCAACTTCCGTCTCGTCGCCGAAGAAATCAAGTACATCATTCAGCACAGTGGTGCCCGCGTGCTGCTCGTCGACCCCGAAATCGCCGACGGTCTCGCAAGCGTCGAGTGCGAGACGAAGTTGATCATCGGGGCCAAGAGCGACGCGGTGCTCATGAAGTTCGACACCGAACCCGTTCCGTGGGATGGCGACGAAGACGCGACTGCCACGATCAACTACACCTCCGGCACGACCGCCCGGCCGAAGGGCGTGCAGCTCACACATCGCAACCTGTGGGTCAACGCCTCGACGTTCGGCTGGCACATGGGCGTCAACGATCGTGACGTGTACCTCCACACGCTGCCGCAGTTCCACTGCAACGGGTGGGGCATGCTCTACGCCGTCACCGGCATGGGAGGCAAGCACATTATCCAGCGCAAGATTGACGGCCACGAAATCCTCCGCCGCGTCGAGGAACACGGCGTCACGCTCATGTGCGGCGCACCTGCTGTGCTCAACATGATTATCGATGCTGCGGCCGAACTCGCTGCCGCCGGCAAACCGATCCCTGGCAGCGGTCGCGTCCGCATCATCGTGGCCGGCGCACCGCCGCCAACGCAAACGATCGAGCGCACCGAGACCGAACTCGGCTGGACGTTCCACCAGATCTACGGCCTCACCGAGACTGCTCCGCTCCTCACAATCAACAGCCCGCGGGCAGAATTCGACGGGCTCACGCCAGCCGAACGAGCGGTCAAGTTGAACCGTGCCGGAGTCCCGGCAATCGGCTGCACGATGGGTATCACGGCAACCGGCGAGATCACCGCCCGGAGCAACGTAGTGATGGACGGCTACTGGGAACAGCCCGACCAGACCGCTGCAGCGGTCTACGACAACTGCTTCCATACCGGTGATGGCGGCTTTATCGACGACGAGTCGTACCTCACGATCGCCGACCGCAAGAAAGACGTGATCATCTCGGGTGGTGAGAACGTGTCGTCGATCGAAGTCGAGGACGCGATCTTCCAGCACGCCGACGTCACCGAGGTCGCCGTGATCGGTATCCCTGACGAGAAGTGGGGCGAGCTTGTCACCGCACTCGTGGTCACCTCACCCGGTAGTTCGGTCACCGAAGCCGACGTGATCGCCTGGACTAAAACCAAACTCGCTGGCTACAAGTGCCCAAAAAGGGTTGAGTTCCGTGACGAACTGGCTCGTACCGCTACCGGAAAGCTCCAGAAGTTCAAGCTCCGCGCCCCCTTCTGGGAAGGCCACACCAAACAAATCAACTAGCGCTTGCCCCTCGCTACCCATCTCTTATTCGAGGGTGGCGTAGGTGGTGCTGCGGTCTGCAGTGCTGGTGCCGCGTACGGCTGAAACACACTCGGTGAGATCGGCGAGGTAGTTCTCGATCACGCCGGTGTTCGTGTTACTCACTGTCGAGTGCAGGTTGTCCGGCGGCGTCTGCCGATCGTGGTACCAACCCTTGGCGAGCAGGGCGTCGCCGAGGGCGAACATATCGATGCCGCTCCCAGATTCGGCCGCCATGGCAATCAGGTGAAACTGGCTGTCACCGAGGACTCGGATGCCGTCGATGCCCACGATCCCGGCTCGCATCAGGTCCGCGTTGATCAGCGTCTGCTGCGTGAGCTCAACGTAGCCATCGGTCCCCAGGTGCTGCATCACGGCCCACGCACATGCCATCGGTAGCCCCGATCGGGTCCCCTGCATGTTCGGCGAGGCATAGAAGCCACCGAGCCAGCCGTCAAAAACGAAGGTCTGATATTTCCGGGATTCCTTCGTATCGTGCAGAATCACCGACACACCCTTCGGCGCATAGCCCAACTTGTGGATATCGGCAGAGATCGTGGTGACACCATCGACTCGGAAGTCCCAGGGCTGCACTCCGCGCCCGAGCCGCTCGGCGAATGGGAGCACGAAGCCTCCCATGCAAGCGTCGACATGGCAGTTCGCGCCGACCGATTTTGCGAGCGCGGCGATCGCTGGGATGTCGTCTTGCACTCCCTGCGGATACTGCGGCGCAGATCCGACGACGAGTGCTGTGTTCGGCCCGACGGCGTTGGCCATGGCTTCAACATCGGCGGTGTAGTCGGCGTGAACCGGAATCTTGCGGACCTTCAGACCGAAATTGTCGGCGGCCTTATGGAACGCGGCATGGGCAGTTTCGGGCAGCACCATCTCGGGCTCGGTGATGCCACGCTCAATGTGCGCCCGTTTTCGGGCGGCAAGCACGCCACACAGGATCGATTCAGTGCCACCGCTTGTAAGGAAGCCCGACGTGTTCTCGTCGCCGTTGAGCAGGTCGGCAGTCCACCCGACGACTTCGGATTGGATGTGTCGGAGCGACGGGAATGCCTGGGTGTTCAGTGCGTTCTCGTGGAGATAGAGCCGCGCTGCCTGCTCGGCGACCGCTTGAACTGTGGGGCCACCGTCGTAGACCATGCCGAAGGTTTTGCCGTCGGACCATTTGACGTCACCGGCCCGTTTCTCGGTGAGCTCAGCGATGACCTCATCGACCGGACGTCCCTGCTGACCCAAAGCTGCCATCACCAATTGTCGCGCAGGTCGAGCTGGCGCCTCGCACCGAGTCACCCGATCAGCCAGTGGCAGTAGCGATCGAGGCGTCGTGGCGACGGTCGGTGTCGACGGCGACGCGGTGCATCATGCGGCGATACTTCGGGTAGTCGGCGACCGCGTAGTGCTGCGATGCCCGGTTGTCCCAGAGAGCAATCGTGTTCGGCTGCCAGCGCAGGCGAACCTGGTGGTCAGGCCGGTTGATCGAATCGAGCAGGTAGTTGACGATCCGTTGCGACTCGGCGGCACCTGCGCCAATGATCCAGCGGGCGTTCGACTCGCTCACGTTGATGTACGGGCGCCCGGTGACCGGGTGGTGCGACACAATTGGCCACACCGCCGAACCGGCTTCGGCCAGCATGTCGGTGATCCCCTGGTTGCCGCCGCGCTCGTATGCCCCGTTTCGGAACTGCCCGGGGTCGTGGCAGATTTCCATGCCGTCCAGGTCGGACCGGAAGCCGACGTCCAGTGAGTCGTACACCGAATACATGCTCGCCCACAGCGTGTCACCACCGACCGGCGGCAGCTCGATTGCCTTGAGAATCGAGGCGAATGGTGGCTTTGGCCGGAACGTCATGTCGGTGTGCCACTCCGACGCATCGGGGCGGTCGCCTGGTTCCCAGGTGAGCACCGCCACGTCGTCGTAGCCATCGAGGGTGGTGTAGCTGTGGTGGCGCGGGGCAAGTTCGCCGAGCCGTCGGCCGAGTTCGACATGCATTTCCGGCGGGAGCGGCTGGTCGCGGAGAAACAGCACCTGGTGTTCGATCAGCGCGTCGTACAATGCATCGACGACTTCATCGATCTGTGCGTCGCTCCCGCTCAACGCCGCATCGAGGTGGAGACCATGCACCTCCGCACCGAGCGCTGGCGCCCATCGCTCCACCACGAAATCACTCATTTCCCCAGGGTACTCACGCTGTCGACGACACGTTGAAATGTGTCACACTCGAATGTTAGGCATGCTTGACACATTTCGGGAAGAGCCGTCTACACTCCCGGTATGTTACGTTCTCACTCTTATGTACGAGTCGCTGTCACCCTGGCAGCAATCAGTCTGATCGCTGCATCCTGCGGAGGTGACGACGCCGACATCACCCTGTATTCCGGTCGCAGCGACAATTTGATCCAGCCGATTATCGACGAGTTCGAGGCCGCCAGCGGGCTCTCCGTCGAGGTCAAGTACGGCGACTCCGCCGACCTTGCACTGTTGATCGACGAAGAGGGCGAGGCTGGCAAGACAGCAGCTGATGTCTTCCTCTCGCAGAGCCCCGGCTCGATGGGCTTCCTCGAAGAGCGTGGCCGCCTCGGTGCGGTGCCTGAGCCGACGTTGGCGCTCGTGCCGGACCATGTGCGCGACGACGGTGGGAGCTGGGTCGGATTCTCCGGCCGCCAGCGTGTGCTTGTCTACAACACCGACGCCGTCGACCCGGCCGATCTGCCAAGCAGCGTCTTCGACATGACCGATCCACAGTGGAAGGGCCGTATCGGCATTGCCCCAGGTAACGGTTCGTTCCAGGATTTTGTCACGGCGATGCGCGCCACTCAAGGCGACGACGTCACCCTCGAGTTCCTCAAGGCACTCAATGCCAACGACCCGGTGCTCTACGCGAACAACAGTGCCATCGTTGCTGCTGTTGGCCGTGGCGAGGTCGACACCGGCCTCACGAACCACTACTACAACTACCGCGCACTGGCCGAGAACCCCAATCAGCCATCCACCAACCATGTGTTCGGCCCTGACGATCCAGGGGCGGTGCTGATCATCACGGGCGCCGCAATCCTCGCCGGCTCCGACAATGCCAAGCTCGCAGCCCAGCTCATCGACTTCCTGCTTGGGTCAAGCGGCCAGCAGTACTTCGCCACCGAGACCTTTGAGTACCCACTGGCCATCGGCGAGTCACCCGCTAACAACGTGCCCCCAATCAATTTCAGCAGTGACGTCAGCAACGCAGGCGGCATCGCGTTCGAAGATCTCGCAGGCGGGCTCGAAGCTACCCGCGCGCTCATCGCTGAGTCGGGACTCGAAAGCTGACAATTGGACCCTGTGGTCGACTTCCCACTCGACGTCGCTGAGCCGACGCCGACCGGTGGACGATTACAGCGTCGCGTCACCTCTGGGGGTAAACGCACAAGTTGGGTCACCCCGAGTCGCCTGCTCGGTCTGCTGATCGGTGCCGTTTTTGCAGGCCCCGCTGGCTTCGTCGTCTGGCGTACCATCCGGCTCGGGGGCGACCTTGCCAATGTCGCCAAGGAAGTACCCGGGCCGCTCTGGCGCACGGTGCAACTGTCCGTCCTTGTCTCCGTGTCGGCTGCAATCATCGGCACGGCGCTTGCCTGGCTCGTTACCCGCACCGATCTCCGGGGACGACGCTTCTGGCGGATCGCCCTGGTACTCCCTCTTGTGCTTCCGTCATTCGTCGGTGCTGCAGCGTTCATTGCCGGCCTCGCACCCAATGGCATCATCCACCACGCGCTGTCTACCGTCGGCATCACTCCACCGCGGCGCTTCCGCGGCCTCTCCGCAGCGTGGCTTATGCTGACGACGTTCACCTATCCGTACGTCTACCTCCCAGTCGCAGCCCGACTGATCGCCCTGCACACCAGTCTCGAAGAGAGCGCCCGACTACTCGGCTTGTCGTCCACTGCCACCTTCTTCAAGGTGATACTGCCGCAACTCCGTCCGGCAGTCTTCGGTGGCGGCCTGCTGGTCTTTCTCTACACATTGAGCGAGTTCGGCGCTGTCCAGTTACTCGGCTTCGACACCCTCACGCGAGTGATTTTCGCGACACGCCAATCGAATCGGGCGTTGTCGTTCGCCTCAGCCACCGTCGTCCTGGTCTTAGCCCTCGCCGTCGTCGCACTCGAACGGTCCCAGCGGGGCACTAGCCGGCCTGACGACCGGTCGACAGCCGTCGTTCGGCGCAGTCGCCTCGGCTGGGGCCAGGCCCCTGCGCTTGCCGGGTGTTCGCTCGTCTTACTCGTCGGCCTCGTCATCCCGGTCACCAGCCTCGCGACCTGGGCGCAACGCGGCATCGCCGAGGGCCGCGTGTCGATCCGCGACCTCGTGCAGCCGGCAATCAGCACGGCAAGCGTCGCGGTCATCGCTGCCGTGCTCGCCGTCGCCGTCGTCATGCCCGTTGCACTCGCCACGACACGCCGCCCGCATCGCAGCTCCGATATCGCCGCTGTTTCCGTCATCGTGGGCTTCGCGATTCCGGGCCTCGTCATCGCTCTCGCCCTGACAGTTTTGACCTTGAACACCCCAGTAGTCAAGGGGCTCTATCAAACCAGTGCACTCTTAATTATCGCCTACGTCATCCACTTCGGTAGCCAGGCACTGGCGAGCACCGAGTCAGCCGTTCGCTCCGTCCCACATGCCCTTCGCGAGTCAGGCCGGTTGCTCGAACCGAGCCTGATTCGGCGCTTCTTTCACGTCGACTTCCCGTTGATGCGTCCCGGCCTGGTCGCCGCTGGCGGCCTCGTGATGCTGTCGACACTCAAGGAACTGCCCGCCACACTGCTGCTCTCCCCCATCGGCTTCTCGACGCTGACCACCGAAATCTGGGCGTCGTACGAAGAAGGGTTCTATGCCTCGACCGGCCTGGCTTCGCTCGTCCTGATCGCAGTCTCAGCGACGCTGACCTGGTTCCTCATCTTGCGCCGCAGCGAAGTCGTTCGCGGTTGACCCGTTAGCCTTGGGAACGATGTTGAGCGCAACAAACACGCTCGCAGGCGCGGCGGTCTCACTCAGTGGAATCTCGGTCGCATATGCGACTGACGGCGGTGGCTTGGTCGCAGCGGTCATTGCCGCCGACCTCGACATCGAAGCCGGATCGATCGTTGCACTCCTCGGCCCGTCAGGATGCGGTAAGACCTCACTCCTGCGGGCGATCGCCGGGCTCGAAGGCCCTACCGCCGGTTCGGTATCTATCGGCGGCACGACGGTCAGCTGCCAAGGCTCGGGTAAACGACAGTGGGTCAACCCCGAGAAGCGCAACGTCGGGATGGTGTTCCAAGACGGCGCGCTCTTCCCCCACCTGACCGTCACACAAAACATCGTGTTCGGCCTCCGCTCCATGCGTAAAGAACTGTCACGCACCGAGGTCCTGGCACGCGTTACCGACCTGCTCGACCTGGTCGACCTGCAGGGCTTCGGTGACCGCCTACCCAACACCCTCTCGGGTGGGCAGCAGCAGCGTGTCGCCCTCGCCCGGTCGCTCGCTCCACAACCGAAGGTGCTCCTCCTCGACGAGCCGTTCTCGGCCCTCGACTCCTCACTACGCGTGCAGGTGCGTGCTGAAGTCGCACGCATCGTGCGCGACATCGGCGTCACCACCGTGTTCGTCACTCACGACCAAGATGAGGCGTTTGTCCTCGGTGACAAGGTCGCCGTGATGCAGGCCGGCAACATCGAACAGTTCGGGACGTCCGACGAGCTGTATCGATCCCCCGCAACGCCATGGGTTGCTGGCTTCGTCGGCGAAGCCAACTTCGTCCTCGGCGTCGTCGTGGGTAACGACGCCACCATCGCGACCACACCAATCGGCACCGTCGCAATCGACGACCGTCGTACCGACCAGAACCGTGCCGAGGTGCAGGTTCTCGTTCGGCCCGAGCAGGTCAGCCTGAGTTATGACCCGGCTGATGGGACCGAGGCAGCAACTGTCCGCACCGTCGAGTACTACGGTCACGACGTGCGCTACGAAGTTCAGTTCCCCGACGGCACGGTGCTCGCCGCACGCACCCACTCGACCGAGCTGTATCAGCGCGGCGACACGGTCTATCCGTCGTTCCAGAGCCACCAACGCGACTCCACATCGGCAGCGTTCTCGGTCGATCACGCCAACGCCTGAGTCGGCCGGATAGCTGCGTAGTCTGCGTCCGTGACCGAATCGCTCCACATCACCGATCTCCGCATCTTCACCGAGCCCCAGCAAGGCGCCTCGTACGACGACCTACTCAGGGTTGCGCAGCGCGCCGAAGAGCTCGGCTACGGGGCTTTCTTCCGCAGCGATCACTACTTGGTGATGGGCGACGGCGACGGCCTCCCAGGCCCGACTGATGCATGGATCACGCTCGCTGGGCTCGCTCGTGACACCTCTACCATTCGCCTCGGCACGCTCGTTTCGTCGGCGACCTTCCGCCAGCCCGGGCCACTGGCTATCAGCGTGGCGCAGGTCGACCAGATGTCGGGCGGTCGTGTCGACCTCGGGCTGGGCGCCGGCTGGTTCACTGCTGAACACGAGGCCTACGGCATCCCGTTCCCCGAACTCGGCGAACGGTTCGACCGGCTCGAAGAGCAACTCGAACTGATTACCGGCATGTGGGCGACGCCACTTGGTGAGACCTACTCGAAGCCGGGCGGCTATTACTCGATCACCGACTCGCCGGCGCTTCCCAAGCCGGTCCAATCAGCACCTCCCATCGTGATCGGCGGCGGCGGCCCAAAACGCACGCCGGCACTGGCCGCTAAGTACGCGGCCGAGTTCAACACGCCGTTCGTCAGCCGCGAGTTTTTCGTCGAGCAGACCGACCGCGTTCGGGCCGCGTGCGAGGCGATCGATCGGAACCCTGACGAGCTTGTGTACTCCGCCGCCCTGATCGTGTGCGTCGGAGCCGACGAGAACGAAGTCGAACGACGCGCAGCAGCACTCGGCCGAGAGCCTGGCGAACTGCGCGAGAACGGGCTGTGCGGCACCCCGGCCGAAGTCGCCGAGCGAATGCGATCGTGGCGCGACGCTGGCGCCGAACGCTTGTATCTGCAGGTGATGGATCTGGCGGACCTTGATCACCTCGACGTGATCGCCAACGATGTCATGGCGGAACTTTCGTGAGCGAAATCACCGTCATCCCAGCCCGGTCGATCATCACGATGGACCCCAGCCAGCCGGTCGTCGAAGCAGTCGCGGTCCGCGAAGGCAAGATCCTCGCCGCTGGTTCGCTCGACGAATGCACGAGCTGGGGGCCGCACACCATCGACTCCCGCTTCGCCGACCACGTCCTCACGCCCGGCATGATCGAGGCCCACGGCCACGTATTCGAAGGTTCCTTCGGGTTGCTCCCGTACGCGGGCTGGTTCCCTCGGCATCGCCCGGACGGCAGCATGGCTGAAGGTATCCAGACCTACGACAAACTTCTCGATCTACTCCGCCAACTCGACGAGCAAACGCGAGGCTCAAACGAACCAATCGTCGTCTGGGGTTTCGACCCGATCTACTTCACCGGCGAAGAACGACTGACCCGCCATCACCTCGACCGGGCATCGCTGGCGCGGCCCATCTTTGTGTTCCACGCCAGCGCCCACCTCGCCACGGTCAACAGCGCGATGCTCGACCAGAACGAGATCACCCGCGATTCGACAACCGTCGGTGTGGCGCGAGACGCCAACGGCGAACCCAACGGTGAGCTGCAGGAGATGCCGGCCATCGCGCTCGCCACCTCGGCAATCCACCTGATCATGCGGCTGATGGGCGACCCCGAAGCAATCCGCACGCTCGGCCAGATGTGTGCGAACGTCGGCATCACATCACTCGTCGACCTCGGCGCCAGCGGCGTCACTCGACCACAAGGTCAAGAGCTGTGGCGCCAAGTCGTGACCGACGACTTCCCTGCACGCATTCATCAGCGACACCTGATTGGCATGATGCCCGGGTCGAACGACTGGGCGGCCGCTGCCGATCTGGTGCAGCAGTTCGAACTCAACGACACCGACCGCCTCCGTACGGCCGGCTTGAAGATCGTGCTCGACGGATCGATCCAGGGCTTCACCGCGAAGATGAAGTGGCCCGGTTATTTCAGCCCCGGAGGCCAAGTTCCCGCCGACCACGGCGTGTGGATGGTTCCGCCCGAGCAGTTGATTGACATGGTCCGGCCGTTCCACGAGCGACGCATCAACACTCACGTGCACTGCAACGGCGACATGACGATCGACCTGTGGCTCGATGTCGTCGAAAAGTTGCTGTTGGAGTCGGCATGGCTCGACCACCGCTACACCGTGCAACACAGCCAACTGACGTCGCCGGCCCAGTACCGGCGCATGGCCAAGCTCGGCATGTGCGCCAACATCTTCACGAACCACATTTGGTACTGGGGTGACCAGCACCACGACATCACGGTCGGCCCCGAGCGCGCCCGCCGCATGGAAGCGTGCGCCACCGCCGAGCGCCTCGGCGTCCCATTCTCGATCCACTCAGACGCTGCCGTCACCCCGCTGGGCCACCTCCACACGATGTGGTGCGCGGTCAACCGCGTGACGCCATCAGGCCGGGTGCTCGGCGAAAACGAACGCATCTCGGCTGAGTCGGCGCTGCATTCAGTCACCACCGGGGCCGCGTATCAACTCCACGCCGACGACGAGTTCGGCAGTGTCGAGTGCGGCAAAGCAGCCGACTTCACCGTGCTCGAAGAGAGCCCACTCGCCATCGACCCGATGGGAATCAAAGACATCGGCATCTGGGGAACCATCGTCGGCGGACAATCCAACGAGGCAGCCCGTTCCGGCGCATAACATTCGGAAGCGTCACGACGCGAGTTCGTCGAACGCAGCGGTCAGTCGAACCGGCAGCCCGACGTCAAAGCGGAGGATTGCTTCAGCGCGACTTCCCGGTCGCAGCCCAGTCACGTTGTGCACAGTCATGCGGCCACCGACCACGTGCACTTCAAGGTGGCGACCGTCTACATCGAGCACGGCTTTGAGCCGCAGCACGTCACGCATCGCATCGGCGATGCCAGCAACCCGGCCTGCTACCACCGTCGCCCCCGACCACGACCACCGCGAGTAGTTCGCCTGCACGTGCCCGACTGACGGAACTGCCACTGCAGTCTCAGCGTCAGACTCCAACATCAATGGCAGCTGCAACCGCAACCGCGGCCCGAGAATCAGGTCGGTCGAAGCCGAACCGTCGACGATCGGGATACCGGGAGCATATTCATCAAGCACCTCCAACGCCCGCTGCAGCTGCTCCGGTGTACAGAGGTCAAGTTTCGTGGAGATGATGAGTTCGGCACCGGCGAGCTGACGGCGCACTTCTGAGCTGACGTAGCGGTCGTCCACTTGACGTCCGATCGAGTCGGCCGCAGCGAGCACGATTACTCCCCCCGGAGTAAACCCCACCGAGGTGCCCCACGCTGCCGCCGCCGATGGATCAGCGATCCCACTCGCTTCGATCACGATCTGCTCCGGTGGGAACTCGACATCGCGGAGCAAACCGAGCGACGCCATCAGGTCGTTGCCCAGCGAACAGCAGACACATCCGTTCGGCAAATTGACCACGCTGGTGTCGCTAGCTGCGGCGAGCAACTCGGCGTCGATACCTATCGACCCAAAGTCGTTGACGATCACCCCAAGCCGCCGACCGTCGGGTTCGCGTAGTAACCGGTTGAGTAATGTGGTCTTTCCCACACCGAGGTATCCGCCAATGACCGTGATGGGAATGTCAGGGCGCGCCACGACGCCATGTTGGCATCAACCACCTGCAACCATCTGACTATGAACGATCAATCCGCAGTCTCACTTGCCGGTCCGCTTGCCGGCATCAAGGTGGTCGATATGTCGGTGATGATCGCCGGTCCACTCGCCGCGATGATGCTCGGCGAT